>JAGZIW010000001.1 GCA_018366035.1 Butyricicoccus pullicaecorum
GTTCCCATTCCGAACACAGTAGTTAAGCTCATTAACGGTGAAAATACTTGGCTGGAGACGGCCCGGGAAAATAACACGGCGCGCACATAAAGCAGACCCGAATGGGTCTGCTTTTTCCTTTTTACAGGCAGAATGAATAGAATCTTGAGACGTGTCAAATGCTGTTTTAGAGGGTTAAGGATTGGTCTCTATTTATCTGTAATTTGATGTCAGTAAGATTTAGATATAAAAAAGGCTTAAATCATTATTCCTAATGATTTAAGCCTCGTATTTTGGCACGCCCGAAGGGACTCGAACCCCCAACATTCAGAACCGGAATCTGACGCTCTATCCAATTGAACTACGGACGCATTTCTTTAATTATTATAACAAATCTACATACATTTGTAAAGACTTTTGAAGAATGGTTTTATAGCAGGGTGATTGACATTGTATGTAATTTCAGTTAGGATAAAGGAAGTAAACAGAAAGAAGAAGGCTTGTTTATGCATAACAGAACAAAAGAATGGATATTGGATTTACTCGCTGATATTGTGGGTGGGCTCTTATATGCGCTGGGAATTTATACCTTTGCTAAAACAGCAAATTTTGCTCCGGGCGGCTTATCTGGTCTGGCATTGATTATGTATCATCTATGGGGACTGCCAATTGGTATCATGACGTTGGTGCTCAATGTACCCGTGATTTTGTTAAGTTATCATTTGCTTGGAAAAACTTTCTTACTAAAGAGTCTGCGCTCTATGGTTTTTTGCACGGTATGGGTTGACTTTATTTTACCCTTAACGCCTGCTTATTCGGGTAGTCCATTACTCGCTGCACTATATTCCGGCGTATTTTTGGGTGCTGGATTGGGCGTTCTTTATATGCGTGGATCTTCTTCAGGGGGAACAGACTTTTTGACGGTTTCTGTCAAGGCAATTCACCCGCATTTATCTCTTGGTGCGGCAACGATGCTTATTGATTTGGTTATTATATTGATGGGCTGGCCAGTGTTTGGAAATATTGATTCTGTGTTATATGGCATTATTGCAACTGCGGTGACCTCGATTGTGATCGATAAGGTTATGTATGGTGTGGGGGCTGGTAAGCTGGTCATTATTATCACAAGCAAGGGCCAGCTGACCGCACAGCAGATTTCTAGGGCGTGTGGGCGAGGTTCTACACTGATTCGGGCAATTGGAACGTATACAGAGCAGGAGCGTCATGTGCTTTTGTGTGCATGTAATAAATCACAGGCATTTAAGGTACGTGCTGCTGCCCATGAAGTGGACGAAGATGCTTTTGTGATGATTACAGAAGCTAGTGAGGTTTATGGAGAAGGCTTTATTGAGGGAGAACATTTTTAAGAGAAAAGAAGGCTCCTAAAGAAGCCTTCTTTTTATAAGCAAGGGAGAATTTTTATAACAGTACAGAGGAAGTATACTCTACCTTGATTCCATCATCTTTTGTGCGGCTGAATTTCGCCTTATTGCCGCTTCCATCATCAATTGTCATTTTTTCCAGCTTATAGCCTGTAAAAAAATCGACAGCGGGGCCTTCTACGAAAGCAGACCATTTCTGGCGCTTTTCCTGTGCTTCGGGTGGCAGATAGCAGCTCTCAGATGTATTTTCAGTCTTTACTGCGTTTTCAATGGTCTCTGGAATGACAGGGGATTCAGCTTCTGATACAGCAGATGCAGATTCCGTTACGTTGTCTGGATTCGTAACTTCTATTATTTCTTCGTACATTATAAGAATTCCTTTCCAATAAATATGGTTTATTTCCGTTCTGCTGATACAATATCATGTTTTTTGAGAAAATGCAAGCCTTTTGGTGCGAAATAGAAGGATTACCGTATGCCAGATGGAGACAGAAAAAAAGGAAAAAATCTGAAAAAATGCTTGACATTTATGAGCTGATTGGATATACTATAATAGTCGCCGAAAGGTGATGCTTGAATAGCCGGATTGTGTAATGGTAGCACGACAGACTCTGACTCTGTTTGTCTGGGTTCGAATCCTTGTCCGGCTGCCACTAAAACCACTGATTTTAGAATCAGTGGTTTTCTTTTATCTCTAAGTGACATCATTGTCCACATCAAACAAAGGGATTGTACACAGATGTGTACAATCCCTTTGTTATTTATTAAGGTATAATACGACGTGCTTCCATATAATAACGCTTTTCTTGCGCTTCGCCCATAGAGAATGTTTTGCGTGGAAGAACACCGTCTAAAATGATACCGCGGAACAAATCCTCCTTTTTCAAATCTGGAAGCAGAAAACCCATGTTGCGTGGATTTTGGGAGAGAGATGCGACAACATCTGCACCATGAATATAATCAATAGAGGATTTGGGATTTTTTTCTAGGAAATCATCAAGGAAGTTTTGCAGTGTTGCAACCGGAAGTGCCCAAGGAGAATCTACAATGCAGAGCGTTACCGTTTCTCCGTCAAATGAGCAGGGGAAAGTCTGTACATTATTGCTGGGCGCATTGTCTGGACTTCCGCAATAAGCCATGCCGCCATGCAGCCGGAAAAATTCATCAGCAGCCTGAAAAACCTCGCGCGGGTGAATGTGGAACAGGACGCGGTGAATCCCTTCGATTTGTATGCTTTCATCATGAATGTTCACAAGCTCAGCCAGAACAAAGCGCGCAGGGTGGTTTTCCTGATCTTCAGGTGTGAGAGTGGTCTTGATACGTTCCCAGTTTGCTTTTGCGGTTGCCATAGAGTGGTTTCCATCTCCTACAGCATACGGGAGAACAGGGTATTCTTTGGTGAGTCCATATTTTTTGCGGAAAACCTCAGGATCTGACAGTGTATTGAGACGTTCTATCAGTGCTGTTGTTTCATTGCCTTGGGGCAAGAACCAACCGCTGCTATGTCCGCCGTCCAGCATCAAATCGGTATTGTATACCTGTTTTAGCTGTGACTTCAAAGTGAATAGAGGTTCTATGATGCTGCGCGAAGGATCGTCGATCAACAGCATGATATGTGGAAGCTCCAAAGACGCATCTTGACGTATGGAAAGACGGGGCGGAATCCGTTCTACAACTGTTTTTTCAGTGGGACGTATATAAGACTGGGAATTCTCTGCATAGTTATAGGCTTCCAAATCAAATGCCAGCAGGATACCATGGCGAATACCGGATTGGGTGGTGCGCTCTACGAGCATGATACCGTCTGCATATTCAGTCAAAGTACCGTCCTGTTGATACTGCAGCATGGTCTGCTGAATGGCTTTGGTACGCTCTGCGATATCAGGCTGTTCCAGAAAGATTTCAGGAAGTGTCAAACGCAGAGTAGAGGGCGCATCTCGGACAATTTCATCTGCTTTTTGCCAGTAATCAGGCTGAGAGGTATATTGGTCACATGCAGTGACAGACCACTTAGACAAATCTATGGTATCATTGGGCATGAGAAGTTTTGGAAGACGAACTGGTGTGTACATAAGAAAACCTCCAATATCGGGAATCGGCAGTGGCCATAAATGGGCAGTCCCACCGGATATCTTCATTTTAACAGGATACTGTGATAAAAGCAATAAATTGTAAAAAACTTCCTGCATGGCTTGTCAGAAGCACCGAACAGTCTTTAGAATTTGGGGGAGACTGTTGATAATTTATATGATGGAATAGGCTGCTTGTACGAACTTGATCAATTATTTGTTTCCAAGAATCTATTTTGCGGCATGAATTGACCAATGATTTGTATTGTAAGCTGCTTTTTATGTTGAAAAAATGTGTGCATTGATTTTATCTTGTCATTATCGTTATACTGTACTGTTTACATTAGAAAACATAGATTGGGTGTTTGCGAAGCGGAGAATCAAATCATACAATATGATAATAATAAGAAATGCTGGGCGATATTGCCCAGCATTTCTTATAGCAAGTCTGCAAAAGATTCAATGTATCTATGAGCAGTTTGCTTGATTTTTTCGCGATTTGGCAAAGAGAAGGGTTCTTCCACACCAACAGTGTAAAATCCGGCAGATTTTGCGCTCTGGATACCCAGTAAGATATCTTCATACACAACACATTTTTCAGGTGGAACACCAAGACGTTCAGCAGCGAGCAGATAGATATCTGGGAACGATTTATCGCGTGTAACCTCTTGAATGGTTGTGACACTTTGAAACAAATCAAATACACCCAGACGTTTGAGTGTTGGTGTAATCAGAGTATAGTCAGAGGCAGTGGCAGCTGCCATGGGAATCTGATATGTATGTGCTTTTTCCAGAAATGCGCGCACATCAGGCTTTAGCATGACGTGATCACGGTATTCTGTGACTGCCATTGCATACCATTCTTCCATCAGCACCTTAGGGGATTCTGTAAGATGAAAACGGTCGATGGTGTATTGCGCAGCTTCTGCAAAGCTCAGATGTGCAATTGCCTGCGCATAGTCATCTGGTACATCTATGCCGCGGCGTTTGAGAGAGATGATGTCTACCTGACGCCATACCCATAAAGAATCTAGAAGTGTTCCGTCAAGGTCAAAGATAAATCCTGAGAAGTCAAATAGATTTTGCATGGGATACCTCCGCGATTTTTAGATAAGGTTGTAAAGTTTGTGCATTGAAGTGACTGAGTGCATCTATTACAGCAATATGAAAGCTGCCAGTCCCTTTTTGTCCGTCAGTTTGATAAGCACATTCACCAGCGGCTGAAATCATGCCAAGTGCAGCAAGGGCCGCTGTCAGAGCATTTTCAGAAACCGCTGCATAGGTACCACATAGGACTGAGGATACACAGCCCATGCCTGTAACACGCGAGAGCATTTCGTGTCCGCCTGATAAACGGTAGACGTGCTGTGTATCTGCGAGGATATCGATGGTACCGGTGATCGCAATTGTACAGGAAAAACGGTTGGCAAGAGCAAAAGCAAGCGCTTCACTATCTGTGATAGAGAGCGCAGTATTGTTGTCGATTCCACTTGCGGCAATCGGAAGCCCATAAATGCAGGCAGCTTCTGCGCGGTTGCATCGTAAAATAGAGATTGGCAGACATTCTAAAATTTGCCGAACAGCATTTGCGCGGAATGGGGAAGCGCCGACTCCTACGGGGTCAAGTATGATCGGAATTCCAATATGGCTGGCCTGTTCACCGGAGCGCAGCATGGCATCTAGCTTCTGCGGCGATAACTGTCCAATATTCAGGACAAGCGCTTTGGCATGTGCAGTAATAGAGCCTGATTCTTCAGGGGCATCTGCCATAATGGGAGATCCCCCAACCGCAAGGACGGCATTGGCGCAGTCGTTGATTGTAACCAAATTGGTCATACAATGTATAATGGGCATCTGTGTGCGCACACGGTCAATCAGTGCACACGCAGCAGAGGTGAGTTCCATAAACAGAGTGTCCTCCTATGCAGATATTTTGTCACAATCTATTATATAAAGTAAATACAAACGCGTCAACCAAGTATGCAGTCAGACAAGGGTGTACACCTGTTAGGCATATCGGGGAATATCTAAGTATTGGATTGCGGGTATTGGCATATTTGCCTATTGACAAAGTAGGGTGAAAGCGGATAGGATAGAACAATCAAGGTGACTGAGAATGTGAGGGGAAGTCTTATGAAAAAATTAGAACTGTATATATCATCAGTCTTGGCTGGAATGCTTATTGGAATTGCCGGAACGCTCTATATTGCGAGCGGGAAATCCTTTTTCGGTGCGGTGCTTTTTACAGTTGCATTGTTCACCATCTGTACACGAGGCATGGGATTATTTACCGGACGTGTCGGATATCTGTGGACGCAGTCCAGCAAGCTATCCTATATTGCAGAGTTGGGGACGATTTGGGTTGGAAATTTAACGGGCTGTATTGTCTTGGGTGCAATGATTCGCTATGCAAAGCCTGCATATGTCGAGATGGCAGCGCAGGTGAGCAGCACAAAGCTTTCCCAGACATTGGGGCAGACCTTCCTGCTTGCGGTACTATGTGGCATGCTCATGTTTATTGCAGTCGATCATTTCCGCACATGGCAGGGAGATTTCGGCAGGTTTTTAGGTATGCTGTTTTGTATCCCTGCATTTATTGTGGCCGGATTTGAGCACGTAGTTGCAGATATGTTCTATTTTGCGCTGGGGCTGTCCGCTGAGCAGATAGGACAGGCAGTTTTGTTTTTGATTATTTGTTCACTTGGAAATTCTGTTGGCGCATGGCTGATCCCATGGGGAGAGCGGAAGGCGTAACAAAAAGAGGGCGCTTGGGATTGTACCAAGGCGCCCTCCTTTTGCAAATGGAAACTTAGAACATGTTGCCGACGTGCTTTGCAGTGTTGCTTACTGTGTTGCCAACCTGATGTGCGGCACGTTTGACCGAACGCTTGACAGATGGTGTGGACATTGCACTAGATGCCATGGCAGAAGCAACAGCGCCAACCGCAACGCCTGCGGCGAGACCAGAAATGATGGGGGTAAGTTTCATGTTTTTCACGCTCCTTCTGTTTTCTAGTATGGCGCGCATTGACCATTTTACACAAACAAAATCTAGAAAAAATTTGTAAGAAGCTGACAGAAATTCTTTAGTTGCCGAAAATAAACAAAAATTTAAAAGAATTTCTTTTGCTTTTGTGCGAATACTGCTTTACAGAGGCAGGTCACTTGCGATATAATAATAAAAACAAAAGCTCTTTAATTGGAATCTGTGAGTTCCCAAAGTGCGTCAGAAATCAAGTGTGAGTAATCGTTCTCAGGTATCATTCCGCCTGAGGGCTGGCTTCGTGCGGCTTCCGACCTTTGGGCGGAGGCTTTTTTGTTTTCATTGAGTGAGGGAGAGTGCTTTTATCATGTCCCAACAGATTGCAGAGATTATGGACGAGCACAAGGTTCGGCGTGCGCTGACCCGAATTGCTTTTGAAATGATTGAAAAAAACCATGGCTGCCGCAGCCTGCTGCTGGCTGGTATACAAACAAGAGGCGTACCGCTTGCTGAACGCCTTGCCGACAAGCTGGGAGAAGTAGAAGGTTTTCGACCGCCCGTACTGTCTTTGGATATCAGCCCATTTCGTGATGATGTGCCGCATACAGAGCCGCCGGATTTGCCGGATATTCCCGGGCTTTCTGGCTGTACAGTCATTATTGTGGACGATGTGCTGTATACAGGACGTTCGGCGCGCGCTGCTATTGAAGCGGTGTCCTGCATGGGACGCGCAGCGCGGATACAGCTTGCAGTCCTTGTAGATCGGGGACATCGGGAACTGCCGATTCGCCCTGATTATGTGGGAAAAAATCTGCCGACTGCACAAAATGAACATGTACACGTCAGCCTGCGGGAAACTGATGGCGAGGATCGCGTTACCATTGTAAAACGACAGCAAAGTGTATAAATAAATTATTATGGTTGCGGCTCGGAACTTTTCGGGCTTGCGTGAAAGGAGAACGAAATTATGTCTGTACAAAAACTCGTCTCATGTATTAAGGCGAAAAATAACCCAACGGTTGCTGGTTTGGACGCCCGTTTGGAATATATTCCGCCTTTTATTGTTTCTCAGTGTATAGAACGCTATGGAGAAACGCTCGAAGCCGCCGCTGCTGCCATGCTTCAGTTTAATATCAGTTTGATTGATGCACTGCATGATATCGTTCCGGCGATCAAGCCGCAGGCAGCATACTATGAGCTGCTGGGGCCGAAAGGGGCTGAGGTACTAAAAAGTACCATTGACTATGCCCATCAGAAGGATATGTATGTCATTGCGGATATCAAGCGCAATGATATTGGTGCAACGGCTTCTGCTTATGCAGAAGCGTATCTTGGGTGCACAAAAGTTGGAAATCAGGAATTGCCTGTTTACAATGCAGATTCCTGTACCGTAAATGCCTATTTGGGTACGGACGGAATCGAGCCGTTCCTGAAAGAATGCCGTGCACGCGAAAAGGCGATCTATGTGCTGGTAAAAACCTCAAATCCATCGTCGGGTGAGTTCCAGAACCGTGATATGGAGGGCAAGCCTCTTTTCGTTCGCGTTGCAGAAAAGTTTGCAGCATGGGGGCAGGATCTTGATACCGAATCCGGTTATAATCAGGTGGGTGCCGTTGTGGGTGCGACTTATCCGGAGGAGCAGAAGATCATTCGCTCTATCATTCCAAAGGCATATTTCCTTGTGCCGGGCTACGGTGCACAGGGTGCAACTGCAAAGGATATTGCAAATGCGTTTAATGATGATGGTTTGGGAGCCGTTGTAAACTCCTCACGCGGTATTATGTGTGCATGGAAAAAGACTGGCAAAGATGGCGCAGATTTTATGGACGCTGCCCGTGCAGAAGCGATTCGCATGCGTGATGATATCGTTTCTGCAATTCGATAAACGGGTTCTCACAGTAAGGAATTAAGGAGTGACAATAGATTTGAAAAAGGCATATTTGCTGCTGGCAGACGGTACCCTGTTTGAGGGTAAGGCTGCGGGATATGAAGGATACAGCATTGGTGAGGTTGTATTTAATACGGGAATGGTTGGATATCAGGAGGTTTTGACCGATCCGTCCTACTATGGACAGACTGTGTGCATGACCTATCCGCTGGTTGGCAACTATGGCATCAATCTGGAAGATGATGAATCCCATAAGAGTTGGGTATCTGGTTATATTATGCGCGAAATGTGCGAATATCCATCAAATTTCCGCTGTAAAATGACATTGGACGCGTATCTGAAGGAACAGAAGATCGTTGCAATCACGGGTATCGATACGCGCCGCCTGACCCGAATTCTGCGCAACAGCGGTGTTATGAACGGCGTCATCTATACAGAAGGTCACGAGCCTGACGAGACGGTGATTGCACAGATGAAGGACTATGTGGTAAAGGACGCTGTAAAGACGGTGACGCTGCATCAGGCAAAGGTATATCCAGCAGAGGGTACGCAAAAATACCGCATTGCACTCATGGACTTTGGTGTGAAATATAACATTGTACGAGAACTGTGTTCCCGCGGCTGTGAGGTCACAGTATTGCCGGGAGAGGTGGCACCGGAAGAAATCCTCAAGGGCGGCTATGATGGACTGATGCTGTCCAATGGACCGGGCGATCCGGCTGAGAATGTCCAAATCGTAGATAACCTCAAGGTCTTGATTGCATCGGATATGCCGATTTTCGGCATTTGTTTGGGGCATCAGCTCATGGCGCTGGCAATCGGTGCAAAGACCGAAAAGATGCGTTTCGGTCATCGCGGTGTGAATCACCCTGTCAAGGATCTGGATACCGGACGTACCTATATCACAAGCCAGAATCATGGCTATGCAGTTGTCGGTGAGACCGTAGACCCGAATG
Organism: Butyricicoccus pullicaecorum; assembly: GCA_018366035.1. Classification (GTDB taxonomy): domain Bacteria; phylum Bacillota; class Clostridia; order Oscillospirales; family Butyricicoccaceae; genus Butyricicoccus; species Butyricicoccus pullicaecorum_A. The sequence continues at coordinate 9,258 of JAGZIW010000001.1, forward strand.
TTGCACGTATTTGCTTTGTAAATTTGAATGATGGTACCGTAGAGGGACTGGCACATGTCAATCGTCCGATTTTTACTGTACAGTATCATCCAGAGGTTTGCCCCGGCCCGCAGGATACCTCATACCTGTTTGACCGATTCCTCGAAAATATTGACAAGCACAAGGGAGGACAGCTATAATGCCGCTGAGAAAAGATATTCATAAAGTAATGGTACTTGGCTCTGGACCAATCGTAATTGGTCAGGCAGCCGAATTTGACTATGCGGGCACACAGGCCTGCCGCGCACTGCGCGAGGAAGGCTTGGAGGTTGTGCTGGTAAACTCCAATCCTGCAACCATTATGACAGATAAGGCGATGGCAGATAAGGTCTACATTGAGCCAATGACGCTGGACGCTGTCAAGGAAATTATTAAGAAGGAACGTCCGGATTCCCTGATTCCAAACCTTGGTGGTCAGACAGGCTTGAACCTTGCAATGGATCTGTCCGCAGACGGTTTTTTGGAGGAATATCAGGTCAAGCTGCTGGGTGCGAATCCGACCACTATTGCAAAGGCAGAGGATCGTCAGATGTTCAAGGACACGATGGAAAAAATCGGGGAGCCTTGCATTGCGTCCAAGGTGGTGCACAATGTAGAAGATGCAGTTGCATTTACCGAAGAAATTGGTCTGCCAGTAATCATTCGTCCGGCGTATACATTGGGTGGTACAGGCGGCGGTATTGCATATACATGGGAGCAGCTGCGTGAGATTGCTGCCAGTGGTATTATGCATTCTCGTGTAGATGAAATTCTGGTCGAGAAGTGCATCTCGGGCTGGAAAGAAATTGAGTTTGAGGTCATGCGTGACAGCAAGGGCAATGCAATCGCTATTTGCAGCATGGAAAATGTGGATCCGGTTGGCGTGCATACGGGCGATTCGGTGGTCGTTGCACCCTGCCAGACACTGTCGGATAAGGAATACCAGATGCTGCGTACCTCAGCACTCAATATCATTACAGAGCTTGGTATTGAAGGCGGTTGTAATGTACAGTATGCACTCGATCCCAATTCGTTTGAATATGCTGTTATCGAGGTCAATCCGCGTGTTTCCCGCTCCTCTGCCTTGGCATCTAAGGCAACCGGTTTCCCAATCGCAAAGGTGACTGCAAAAATTGCAATTGGTTATGGCTTGGACGAAATCATGAATGCGGTCACTGGAAAAACATATGCTTGTTTTGAGCCGACCATCGACTATATTGTTGCAAAGTTCCCGCGCTGGCCGTTTGATAAGTTTGTATATGCAGACAACTCTCTGGGAACCCAGATGAAGGCAACTGGTGAGGTCATGGCAATTGCGCCAACCTTTGAGCAGGCGATGATGAAGTCGGTTCGTGGCATTGAGATGAAACTCACAAGTTTTATCATGCCAAAGCTCAAGACATGGTCGGACGAAGAAATTAAGTCTGGTGTGCATGTGGTCAATGATGAGCGCTTGTTCGTCATCTGTGAGGCACTGCGCCGCGGCATCATGACCATTGATGAGATTCATGAAATCACAATGATCGATGTTTGGTTCCTGCATGGATATCAGAATATCGTCCATATGGAGCGTGAACTGGCACAGGCGTCTGCTTTGGACGAGGAGCTTTATCTGCGTGCAAAGAAGATGGGATTCCTTGATCAGACGATTGAGGAATTGTCTGGCTGCAAGGTGGGTGCATGCAAGCGGCTGCCGGTCTATAAGACGGTTGACACCTGTGCGGCTGAGTTTGATGCAGAAACTCCGTATTATTACTCAACCTTTGACGATGAGAACGAGGTGAAGCCGTCTACCGGAAAGAAAAAGATTCTGGTATTGGGCTCCGGTCCGATTCGTATTGGACAGGGTATTGAGTTTGACTACTGCTCAGTACATTCTGTTTGGGCGCTGAAGGAACTGGGCTGCGAGACGATTATCATCAATAACAATCCTGAAACTGTTTCCACAGACTTTGATACAGCAGATCGCCTGTACTTTGAACCGCTGACTCCAGAAGATGTGGAGGGCGTTGTATCAGCCGAAAAGCCAGATGCAGCCATTGTACAGTTCGGTGGACAGACAGCAATCAATCTGGCGGCACATTTGGAAAAGCTGGGCGTACCGATTTTGGGTACACAAGCATGGTCGATTGATGCAGCGGAGGACCGTGAGAAATTCGATGAGATTTTGGAAGAATGTGGAATTCCGCGTCCAAAGGGAGAAACCGTATTTACAGAGGAAGAAGCAGTTACTGCTGCAGATCGTTTGGGATATCCGGTTTTGGTGCGTCCCTCCTATGTGCTCGGCGGTCAGGGAATGGAGATTGCATACAGCGAACAGGATATTCGGGAGTATATGCAGGTCATCACTCGCAACAAGGTAGAAAACCCTGTACTGGTTGATAAGTATATGATGGGCCGTGAAATTGAGGTTGATGCCATCTGTGATGGCGAGGATATCCTGATTCCGGGCATTATGGAGCACTTTGAACGTGCAGGTGTACACTCCGGTGACTCCATTTCGATGTATCCAAGTCTGCATATCCAGCCCAAGCATAAGGATACGATTATTCAGTATACACGTGCATTGGCAAAGAGTCTCAAGGTATTGGGGCTTGTGAACATTCAGTTTGTCCTCTATAATGATGAAATCTATATTATCGAGGTCAATCCGCGTTCCTCTCGTACGGTTCCATATATTTCCAAGATTACAGGCGTGCCGATGATCGATCTGGCAATGCGCTGTATGTTTGGGGAAAAGCTGCGTGATATGCCCTATGGTACTGGTCTGTATCCGGAGCGCGATCACTATGCAATCAAGGTTCCGGTATTCTCCTTCCAGAAGCTGCGCAATTTGGATACACAGCTGGGACCTGAAATGAAGTCTACGGGTGAGGTACTGGGCGTATCCAAGGACTTTAAGGAAGCGCTCTATAAAGGACTTCTCGGTGCAGGCTTCTCGATGCAGAAAAAGACGGGGAAGGTCGTGCTTTCGGTACGTCCGGCAGATAAGCAGGAAATCATTCCGATTGCAGAAAAGTTTGAAAAGCTCGGATACGATATTTATGCAACAAGCGGAACGGCAAACACACTTAACCGCGCAATGGTTGCAGCCAATATGGTATATAATGCTTTTGAGACCGAAAAGCACCCAAATATTTTGGATATGATTGAAAATGGTGAAGTGGATTATGTCATTTCTACTTCTGTTAAGGGACGCCACCCAGAGCTTGCAAGCGTAAAAATCAGAAGAAGTGCGACAGAGCATGCCATTCCGTGCTTGACTGCGATTGATACTGCAAATGCACTGCTTGAATGTATGGAAAGTGGAATGGAAATTTCCAATTGCAGTATGGTGGATATTAACGAAATCTAACTGGCATCTATGAAAGAGCCGCTTTCATAAGATGTGCTGATATGAGAAATCATGGGGCAGGCGATATCTGAAAACCAGATATTGCCTGCCCTTTTTGCTTTTATAAGGATAAAAATAGACTGTGGAGGAAATAGAGATGCAAGTATTCAAAAAGCAGAACGGACTTCCAGACGTAAGCGCAAGGACGCTGCATATCCTTGCGATGCTGTTTATGCTGCTCGATCACCTTTGGGCAACCGTCATTCACGGACAGAATTGGCTCACCTGTGTAGGACGGCTGGCATTTCCTATCTTTGCTTTTTTAGCTGTGGAAGGATATTTTCACACACATGATTTTAAGAGATATATGCAGCGATTGTTGCTGTTTGCAATCATTTCAGAAGTTCCGTTTAACCTGATGTGTGGAGGGAGCATATTTTACCCATATCACCAAAATGTTTTATGGACGTTTTTAATTGCATTATCTGGGGTTTGGCTGATCGAGCGGGCAAAACGACGCATGAAAGGCTGGAGCATTGTGCTGACAGTTCTACTGATTTCAGGGCTGGTCAGTCTGACGGGTACGATTATGATGACGGACTACTATGGAGCAGGGGTTCTGATGGTGCTTACATTTTACTTTTTTCGAGGGAGAAAATGGTGGTGTCTGCTGGGGCAGTTCCTAGCACTTTTCTGGATCAATGTTTATTTGCTTGGGAGCCTGTATTATCCGGTCAAGCTGTTTGGAATGGAACTGGAGATTGTACAGCAGGGATTTGCGCTCTTTGCCCTTGGGCTGATTTGGCTGTATCAGGGGAGACAGGGGGCACACAGCAAGGAATTTCAGTATTTCTGTTATGCGTTTTATCCGGTACATATCGCGGTTCTGGTCTTGCTGTCTGCCCTCTTGTAAAAATGGCAAGCAGAATTGGCGTAAATCGAGAAAATGCAAAAAATGATGAAAATATACCTATTTTTTATTGTTTGACCAATAAAAATGGTAGAAAAAATGTAGAATTCTGGATAAAATACTTGTATAAAATGGAAAAGGCAGATATAATGGTAGTCGTACTCTCAAATAAGGGGGAAAGCAGCTAGGTTTTTAGTCTGCTTTTTAGAAAAGGAGGATGAAAATGAAAGCAAAGAAGATTCTCTCTCTTTTGCTGACCGCTGTAATGCTTGTATCCATGTGTGGTATGAGCGCATTTGCGGCGGACGAAAGTATCTCGGTTTGTGTACAGAACGAAGCGGGACAAGCGTTTCAAATAGTCGAGTTCAGCAGTGAACTGGGACAGCCGTATGAGGACGCAAACAATCGCACGATGGTTCCGCTGCGCACAACCGCAGATGCAATGGGGGTAACCGTAGACTGGAATGAAGCGTCCCAACAGGCTACATTTACCCGCAAAAGCGAAACCAAGACTGAGCAGGTTATTTTCACTGTGGATTCCAACAAGTTTACCTTTGTTGTAACAGAGCAGGGCAAGGAAGCTGTTTCCGTAGAGAAGGAGATGGATACAGCGGCAGTACAAAAGGATAACCGAATTTATACACCAGTTCGTTTCCTTGCAGAGACCTTGGGGTATCTGGTTGCTTGGGACAATGACAGTCAGACTGTAACACTTTCCATGGACAAAGAGCCAGCCGCTCCGGCAGAGTCGAGCTATGCAGATGCACGGCCGCTGCTGCTGCAGGGCGCAATGGATATTGAGACAGAGGACATGATCAAGGCGTTGGAGAACCCGCAGACGGTAGATATTGACAAGTATCATTTTGTACGCGGTACCTTACATGGCTATCCGGTTGTCGTATCCCGTACCGAGCAGGGACTTGCAAATGCAGCAGCTACCACTGTGCTTGCTATGCAGAACTTTGACCCAATTGCGGTTATCAATCAGGGCACTTCTGGCGGACATGACCCTGAACTGCATACCTTTGACATTGTATTGGGTGAAAACAGTATTGATTATGCTGCGATCCGTACCAAAGCCTCTGCAAAGAATGCAGGAGTAGATTACAAGGCATATGAAAAAAATGGTGTTTATGCGTATGACGCAGCACAGAAAAGCTTTGTAAAGCAGTTTGAATATCCGGCAGACAACACGCTTCTCAAGACCGCGCAGAGTGTGGCAGATACCTATAAGAGCGGAAAAATCGTTACAGGCGTTATTTCTACTGCGGATTCTTGGAACAATCAGGTAGACAAGATGCTGGAAATGCACGAGACTCTGGGTTCCTCCTGTGAGGAAATGGAGACCAATGCGGTTGCACAGGTTTGTAAGACCTATGGAGTTCCTTTCCTTGGAATTCGTATCTTGTCCAATACAGGGATCCACAATGAGGACTTTGACCCGAAAACAGGGCCTGCTTGTCAGGAATACACGCTGACCGTTGCGAATAAGTACATTGATACGATTCTCAAGACCAAGGAGCCGCAGAAGGCTGATGCCCCAATTACGGTCGATTATCAAACACAAAAGCGTCCGCTGCTTTTGCAGGGTGCTATGGATATCGAAATGCAGGATATGGCAAAAGCACTGACCGATGCCAAGGAATACACCATTGGCCAGTGGCACTTTGTTGCAGGTATGCTGGAAGGCTATCCGGTTGTTGTGTCTCGTACTGAGCAGGGTATTGCAAATGCAGGTGCTGCAACCATACTGGCTGTAAAGTATTTTAACCCGATTGCCATCATCAATCAGGGCACCTCTGGCGGACATGATCCTGATCTGCACACTTCTGATATTGTGCTGGGCGAGTATACCATTCCGTCCTCCGCGTGGCGCACTGCGGCTTCTGCAAAGGGCGCAGGCGTAGACTATAAGGCGTTTGAGATGATTGGTGTTGCGGCTTATGACAAGGAGCAAAAGACCTTTGTCAAATCCGTGAAGTATCCGTGTGATCCGGCGCTCTTGGACGCTGCTGAGGCCATTGCAGATACCTATCAGGAGGGCAAAGTCGTAAAGGGTACGATTTCTTCTTCGGACGAATGGAACAATCAAATTGATCGTATGCTGTACCTGCATGAGGTCAATGGTTCTTCCTGTGAGGAAATGGAGTCCAATGCAGTTGCGCAGATTTGTAAGACATATGAAATCCCTTATCTGGCGATTCGTATCCTGTCCAATACAGGAATCTATGGGGAGGATTTTGATCCGGCAACCGGACCACAGTGTCAGTCCTATACGTTGAATGTTGCAAAGCAGTATATTCAGACTGTGCTCAGCAAGTAATTGAAAATTCATTATTATAAGCTGCATTCTGTCACAAAAGACGGGGTGCAGTTTTTTTGGACGATATCCGTGCGGAGACGAGCATGCGGCTGTGTCTGCAAAGGCTGCATGTCTTGCCTTTGGCTTGCGTTTTTTGATATTTTCAGATACAATAAAAACAAAGGATTTTGTATTTTTTAAGGAGGATACAGCATGGCGACTCAGGAAATTTGTCGTGTTGTCAGCAATGAAGAGATTGGAACAGGTCTTTTTGCACTGACAATGGAAGCACCGGTTTTGTGTATGCAGGCACAAGCAGGACAGTTTGTTCATATTACTTGCGGAGAGGGCAATCTGCTCCGCCGTCCGATTTCTATTTGCAATGTGGAGCAGGACTACATGACAGTTGTGTTTCAGGTCAAGGGAGATGGGACGCTGTGGCTTTCGAGGCGCCGTGAGGGGGATACACTGGACGTGCTGGGAACATTGGGGCATGGCTTCCAAATGGATCAGCTGGGCAGTCGACCGGTATTTATTGGTGGCGGGATTGGCGTTCCGCCTATGCTGATGACAATGCAGGCTGCTAAGGAAAATGGTGCACAGCCGGAGGCAATTTTGGGGTTTCGCAATCGGAATGTGGTGATTCTGGAAGATGCATTCCGTGCACTGGGGGAAACTCATATTTGCACAGATGACGGAAGCTATGGGCTCCCGGGATTTGTCACGGATATCCTCAAAATGCACGCCCATGATTTTACTTCAGTTTGTGCGTGCGGTCCGAAGCCCATGCTCAAGGCAGTTGCACAGATTGCAGAGGAGCAGGGAATCCTGTGTCAGGTTTCGATGGAAGAACGCATGGGCTGCGGCATCGGAGCATGTTTGGTTTGCGCCTGTGAACTGAAGCTTCGAGATGGAGAAGAAGGCGTGAGATATGGACATGTTTGTAAAGATGGACCGGTATTTGACAGTAAGGAGGTTGTTTGGTAATGGATTTGCGTGTAAATATCTGTGGGGTAGAGCTGAAGAACCCCATTACAACAGCCTCTGGCACATTTGGCTTTGGGCATGAGTATGGCAATTTTTTCGACCTGTCCGAGCTTGGCGGTATTGGAGTAAAGGGATTGACACCGACCGAGCGTCTGGGAAATCCGGCGCCGCGTATTGCAGAGACTCCAATGGGAATTTTAAATTGTGTTGGGCTGCAGAACCCGGGCATTGACCGCTTTATTGAGGAGCAGATTCCGTTTTTGCGTCAGTATGATACCAAAATTATTGCCAATGTATCGGGCAATACCGTAGAAGAATATTGCGGCATGATTGAAAAAATTTCTGACGCTGATGTGGATCTCATCGAAATGAATATTTCCTGCCCAAATGTAAAGTGCGGGGGCATGGCATTCGGCACACAGCCGGAGATGGTACAGGAGGTGGTATCTGCTGCGAAGCGGTATGCAAAAAAGCCGCTGATTGTAAAACTTAGTCCAAATGTAACTGATATTGCAGAGATTGCACGTGTGGCAGTGGCAGCTGGTGCAGATGCACTGAGCCTTATCAATACGCTTTTGGGTATGCGCATTGATGTGGACAGCAGAAAGCCTGTTTTGTCAAATATCATGGGCGGCATGTCGGGCCCTGCGGTATTTCCGGTTGCAGTCAGAATGGTTTATCAGGTGCGGCAGGCAGTCGATGTGCCAATTATTGGTATGGGCGGTATTCGCACGGGGCGTGATATTGTGGAAATGATGCTGGCAGGTGCAGATGCGATTGCAATCGGAACGGCAATGTTTGCAGACCCGATGGCGCCTATAAAAGCACTTGAGGAGCTTAAGGGATATATGGAACAGCATAATATCCATAAGGTAACAGAATTGACAGGAGCTGTGCAGTTATGACCACCGTATACTTGATTCGCCATGCAGAGGCAGAGGGCAATGTATGCCGCAGATGTCACGGACAATATGACAGTTTGCTCACCGAGCGGGCGGGGGCACAGCTTGCATGTTTGGCAAAGCGCTTTGCAGAGGTGCCGCTTGATGCAATCTATGCGTCCGATTTATATCGCGCACGTCATACAGCAAAGGTAATCGCAGATACAAAAGGTATGAAGGTTCGCGTGCGCAAGGTATTGCGTGAAATCGATATGGGAGACTGGGAAGATCTTTCTTGGGCAATCCTTGCACAGCAATATCCGGAGCGCTTTGCGCTTTGGCAGACCCGTTCGTGGGAATGCCGTGTTCCCAATGGGGAGACCGTGATGGAGTGCGGAGATCGCGTGATGGCTGGCATGCTTCAGATTGCACGAGAATGGGACGGGAAATCTGTGGCTGTGGTCAGTCATGGGTCTGCGATTCGTGCCATTTTGTGCCGCGTGTTGGGCTATCAGCCGGAGCAGATTGGAGAAATCGGCTGGGGGGACAACACCTGTGTTGCCAAGTTTGAAATCACAGATGGAAAAATTGACCCCATTTATTGGAATGATGCCTCTCATCTTCCAGAAGAGCTTTCTACATTTGCAAAGATTGGCTGGACAAATCATTATGGGATTCCAACAAGTGTGCAGGCGTGGTATCGACCCTATGAGCCGGATTCTCAAGATGACCGTGCACTGCTGCTGACCTTTGCGCGTGATTTATATCAAAATGCGTATGGCTCCACAGAACTGCTTGACGAGGATACATGGCTGGCAGACACTGACCGAATGGCTGAGAAATGTCCTCGTGCGGTTACGATTGGTATGGTAAAGGAAGAGCCTATGGCACTCGTTCGAATGAATGTCTGTGACGAGAGCGATCCTGCGGTTGGAATGGTTGGTTCCTTTGTCCTTCGCGATGCATACCGTGGTACAGGTATGAGCAGGCAGATTTTAGGGCAGGCAATTTCTGTATATCGCTCTTTAGGAAAATCTTATTTGTGTGCGCATGTTGCGAAAAACAATGTGCGTGCGCAGGGTTTTTATCAGAAATATGGGTTTGAAAATCAGGGAGAAATCGAAAAGCCTGAAGGCATACACTATAAAATGGTAAAAAAAATTAAAGTGGAGACCTTGGAGGAAGAAAAGGACGATTTTATTATAGAGGACTAAAATCGACAGCAGGGAAAAAGAGAGCTGCTCCGTTTTGTTAGACAGCGTGGATTGCTAACCGTGCAGCTAAGGGAAAACAAAGGGCTTGTTGTCTGCAATTTGCAGATAACAAGCCCTTTCGGCTGCTAAAATATATTTCCCAAGTGTGACTCGTTTTGGGGAGTTATTTTAGAGATGTGTATTGCGTTTTTATTCTTCATTTTCTTCTTGATCGCTCTGTCTGTCCAATTGATGTTTTTTGTGCTGATAGATTGCAGATGTAATCATCAGAGCTGCCAATGCCAGAACACTCACAGAAAGAAACACGATTGTAAAGGTTAAAAAAGAGTTTGCAAGCATATGGTAGTTGGAATAGCTTACAACAAACCAAAAGCCGCCAGCTGCAAGACCAGCAATGAGGCTGGCAATAAGATTGTTTTTTAGAGTTGGATTTCGCTTTCTGTCCCAAATTCCATTCCGGATACAGTCTGCTACGACATAAAGGGACATTATGCTCAAGATAACGACCTCTCCGCCAATATATGCAAAGCTATTGTTCCCCATAGCAATTTGTATATAAATTATGACAGCAAGTCCCCAGAATCCAAGCCAGAATCCGATATGTTCGATTTTTAAGAGCTTTTGTTCCTGCATTTCGTCCAGATTAGTTTTCTTCATCATGTTCATCCTCCCAAAATAGTTCATCAAGCCGCGCATCTAGTGCCCAGCATATTTTTAAGCACAATTTGATTGTTGGATTATATTCGCCTTTTTCAATTGCATTGATGGTTTGTCTGGAGACGCCAATTTTTTCGGCAAGGTCTTTTTGCGTCATATCTTTTTTTGTTCGTGAGAGCTTTAACGCTATATTTTTAGCCATGCAGTTTCCTCCTCTGTATGCTTATATAGTAATCTATAAATTTCTTTATGTCAAGTATAATTTACTTTTATTCTGTTTTATTTTACTATGTTGTCTGCGTGGGAATGTATGAGGACGTTATTGAGATAAAAAAACGGTTCCTATGAGGCGCATAGGAACCACTTAAATATGAGAAAGAGACTGGTCATATGCACAAGCTTTTATTTTGAGAAGCTTAGCGCAGACGCTGAGAATCTAAATAGCCTTGTAAAATCAGGGTTGCAGCAACTGCATCTACATTTTTACGATGCTGTTTGGCTTTTTTTCCAGCCTGATGCAGGATTTGGTGAGCCTCGATGGTGGTGCGGCGTTCGTCCCATAAAATGACTGGCACATCGGTTCGTGCTGTAATATCCTCGGCAAGCTGTGCGCACTTTTCGGCGCGCTCTCCAACCGAGCCGTCCATATTTTTGGGATAACCAAGTACAACGCGTTCAATTTGGTTTTCATGGATAAAAGCTGTGAGTTTTTCGAGCAGCTTGTCTCGATTCCATTCAGATATGACAGATGGGGAGCCTGCCAGCATTCCGGTTGGATCAGATACGGATAATCCAGTGCGTGCATCACCGTAGTCAACGCCTAAAATTTTCAAAAGATTGCCCTCCTTGAATGATTTCAGATATTAAGAAGATTTTCTGTGTTGTCTGATTATAGTATAGCATGATAAATTTGCACAGAGCAAGCAGAAGCCGCTTACTGCAAGCGCATCAAAACGCCATAAGTAAAAAGGTTTGGCAAATAAAGAGAATAAATTGTACGGTATTGCTATAGAAAAATGCGAAACAGTGCTTGACTTGTATGTGGCAGGCATGGTACAATAATTACACCTATGTAGGGTCTTTTTTTATGCCTGATTTTTCTGAAAGGCCGAACCTGCAAAGGGAGGCAATCAATTCTTCTGCAGTTATGCAGAGGAACAAACACAATTCAAGGAGGTGCCGTTATGCGCGTTAAGGTAACGCTGGCCTGCACAGAGTGCAAGCAAAGAAACTATGACACAATGAAGAACAAGAAGAACGATCCCGACCGTCTTGAGATGAATAAGTACTGCCGCTTCTGCAAGAAGCATACTTTGCATCGCGAGACCAAGTAATCGACAAGAAAGGAAGTACGCTTCATGGCAGAGCAGGAAAAAGCTACTCCCGCTGTAAAGAAGCAGGCTGACAAGCCGGCAAAGGCCAAGAAGCCCTCCATTTTTGCGCGCATCAAGAATTGGTTCCGCGAGCTGAAGGGTGAGATCAAGAAGATCGTTTGGCCGACCCGTCAGCAGACAGTCAACAATACATTGGTTGTTTTGGCTTGCTGTCTGCTACTCGGCGCATTCATCTGGATTATTGATGCCGGCTTTGGCTGGGGCTTCCAGACGCTCGTCAGCTTCTTCGCCGCTTGATGAATGAGAGGGGCCGAATACGATGTCAGACGCAGCAAAGTGGTATGTAGTACACACATACTCAGGCTATGAAAATAAAGTAGCCTCATCTATCGAGAAAGCGGTGGAAAACCGTAAGCTCCACGACTTGATTACAGCGGTCAACATTCCGGTTGAGCGTGTAACCGAGGTTAAGGACGGCAAGACCCGTGAAGTTGAGCGTAAGCTTTTTCCGGGCTATGTGCTGGTCAAGATGATCTTGACCGATGAAAGCTGGTATTTGGTACGCAATACGCGTGGCTGCACAGGCTTTGTCGGCCCAAACTCAAACAAGCCTCTTCCACTTTCTGATGAGGAAGTGCTGAAGATGGGCGTGGAGAAGCGAGAAATCGAAATCAATTATCAGGTCGGGGACAGCGTTCGTGTAATTGATGGACCGCTGGCCGGCTTTATCGGCATTGTCGATGAGCTGGAGCCCGATAAGAACAAGGTGCGCGTAGTCGTATCTATGTTCGGAAGAGAAACCCCAGTGGAGCTCGAACTCGATGAGGTCGAAACACTGGGAGACTAAATTTATCGTATCTGTCTTTTGGGACAAACGATCACAGGAAGGGCGTATATACGCGCCTTCATGGCAAGTGGGAGAGGGAACGCATGTGCGTTTTACTCGCCAGCCACCACATTTTTTAAGGAGGATACCTCAACATGGCACAGAAAGTAGTAGGTTATATCAAGCTCCAGATTCCTGCGGGCAAGGCAACCCCTGCGCCCCCAGTTGGCCCTGCTCTGGGTCAGCATGGTGTAAACATCATGGCTTTCACCAAGGAATTTAACGAGCGCACCAAGAACGACGCGGGTCTTATCATTCCGGTTGTTATCACTGTTTATGCAGACCGTTCCTTCAGCTTCGTTACAAAGACTCCGCCGGCAGCAGTTCTGATCAAGAAGGCTTGCAAGATCGAGTCTGGTTCCGCAGTTCCGAACAAGAATAAGGTTGCTAAGATCTCTAAGGCTGATTTGCAGAAGATTGCAGAGATGAAGATGCCTGACCTCAACGCTGCTTCCGTAGAGGCTGCTATGAGCATGATTGCCGGCACCTGCCGTTCTATGGGCATTACCGTAGAAGAGTAATTTTAGCTGAAGTTTAATCGTTTTTTGACGGCGGACACGGCCGTCTAAGTGGGAGGGAAATTCCCGCAGTACCACTAAAGGAGGATATTATTGTGCGCAAAGGTAAAAAGTATGTAGAGAGCGCAAAGCTGGTAGACCGTACCAAGCTGTACGATCCCGCTGACGCGCTTGCAACCGTTATTTCCACTGCAAAGGCAAAGTTCGACGAGACCGTTGAGCTGCATGTAAAGCTGGGTGTTGACTCTCGTCACGCTGACCAGCAGGTACGTGGCGCAATCGTTCTGCCGCATGGTACCGGCAAGCAGGTTCGTGTTCTGGTATTTGCAAAGGGACCAAAGGCTGACGAGGCTGTTGCCGCTGGTGCAGAGTATGTTGGCGCTGAGGACATGGTAGCAAAGATTCAGAATGAGAACTTCTTTGACTATGATGTTGTCATTGCAACCCCTGATATGATGGGCGTTGTAGGTCGTCTGGGTAAGGTTCTGGGCCCGAAGGGTCTTATGCCAAACCCGAAGGCAGGCACCGTATCTATGGACGTTGCAAAGGCAGTCAAGGAGTCTAAGGCTGGTAAGATTGAGTACCGTCTGGACAAGACCAACATTATTCACTGCCCAATTGGCAAGGCTTCTTTCGGCGCTGAAAAGCTGCAGGACAACTTCAATGCACTGATGGGCGCAATCATCAAGGCAAAGCCGGCTGCTGCAAAGGGTCAGTATGTGAAGTCCTGTGTGGTTGCTTCCACTATGGGCCCCGGCGTTAAGGTGAACGCTGCAAAGGTTACTGAGTAATTTTCTCAAAACCATAAAAAGTGTTGACAGGATATTTGTCCTGTGCTATAATTTAATAGCTTGGTCAAAGACAGCAGGTATGCCGCAAGGCTTAAATGGCTATGAGCCGCCCGCCGAGGTCAGCACGAACGTTGTATGTTTTGTGTACCCTCTTGTGTCTTTGCACAAGAGGGTACTTTATTTTTGATGGAGGTGAAACAAGATGCCTAACGCAAAGGTTCTGGAAGAAAAGAAGGCTCTGGTCGCTTCTCTCGTCGAGAAGATCAAGAACAGCCCTGCTGGCGTTCTGGTCGATTACAAGGGTATCAACGTTGAGGATGATACCAAGCTGCGCCGTGAGCTGCGCGAAGCTGGTGTTGAGTATGCTGTTGTAAAGAACACTATGCTGCGCTTCGCTGCGAAGGAGCTGGGCTTTGACTCGTTCGAGGAGCACCTGAATGGTACAACTGCTCTGGCAATCAGCACCAATGATGATGTCGTAGCACCTGCAAAGATCCTGAATGAGTATGCGAAGAAGCATGATAATTTTAAGATCAAGGCTGGTTATCTCGAGGGTGAGGCAATTCCAGCTTCTGAGGTTCTGAAGCTGGCTGAAATGCCGTCCAAGGAAGGCCTTATCGCTCAGGTTTTGTATGGCTTCAATTTCCCGATCACTCAGCTCGTTATTGCGCTTGACAATATCGCAAAGAAGTCTGAGGACGGCGAAGCCTTGGTTTCTACTTTGGTTGCACCTAAGGAAGAAGCTGCTGCTGAGTAATCAAGCGTTACTCGTATATTTTTAATTTTTAACTTAAATTTGTAATTGGAGGTTTATACCATGACTGTTGCAGAGATTATGGAAGCTGTAAAGGGCCTGAAGGTCCTGGAGCTGGCTGAGCTGGTTAAGGCTCTGGAGGAAGAATTTGGCGTATCCGCTATGCCTGTTGCTGTTGCAGGTGCTGGCGCTGGTGCAGGTGCTCCGGCTGCTGAAGAAAAGACTGAGTTTGATGTAGAGCTGACCGACGCTGGTGCTTCTAAGATCAACGTAATCAAGGTTGTTCGCGGCATCACTGGTCTGGGTCTGAAGGAAGCAAAGGAGAAGGTTGACGGCGCTCCGGCAATCATCAAGGAAGGCGCTTCCAAGGAGGACGCAGAGTCCATCAAGGCTCAGCTGGAAGAGGCTGGCGCAAAGGTTACTCTGAAGTAATCTGGAATATGGATATAAAAGAGACAGGCTCACCCTGTCTCTTTTTGTGTTATCTGGACATTATAGATATATAGATTGCCCTCTTGCCGGAATGGGGGGCAATGTGATAAAATAATAACATATCGATTGGAGAGGAAGAAAACTTATGTTAACGCCGGCAAAAAAGGAATTTATTGAATTTATGATGGCAGCAGATGTGCTGCGGTTTGGTGATTTTGTGACGAAAAGCGGTCGGAATACGCCGTATTTTGTGAATACAGGGAATTATAAGACTGGTTTGCAAAATTCCAAGCTGGGAGAGTTCTATGCGGCTCTTGTGAAGGAAACCGTAGGTGAGGAATTTGATGCGATGTTTGGACCTGCCTATAAAGGGATTCCGCTTGCAACTTCGGTTTCTGGTGCGCTGGCACGTAATTTTGGAATTGATAAGCCATTTTTCTTTAACCGCAAGGAGGCAAAGGATCATGGTGAGGGCGGCAGCATTGTGGGTTACAAGCCCAAGAATGGTGACCGTATTATTATCATTGAGGACGTTATTACAGCAGGTACGGCGATTCGTGAAACCATGCCGGTACTTACAGGCTGCGCAGATGTAAAGGTAACTGACATGTTCATCTCGGTGAACCGCTGTGAGGTGGGTCAGACATCGGGCAAGACGGCAGTTATGGAAGTTGGCGAGGAGTTTGGTATCAAGGTGCATGCGCTTATCACTGTACAGGATATTTATGCGTATCTCAAGGAACAGGGTAGCTATGATGAGATCCTGCCGCGTATGGAAGCCTATATGGAGCAGTATTGCGTATTCTAAAGTGAGATTTACAAAAAAGGTCAGGATTGTTCGTCCTGACTTTTTTTGTGCTTAGAATATGTGTGATTCCGCGTAAAAAATGGTTTCACAATGATACTATGAATTTTGGCTATGATTGATTCAAGGCAATCAAAGGTGTCAAGAGCGCCGCTTCTTTGCAGCAAGGGGTGATGTGAGGCGATTCGGATTGTTTATCCAGATTGTGCACAAATAAAGTGAAGATGAGAAAAGGGTTGACAAGCAAACGGAAGATGTGTATAATAAGTCACATAAAACATATGAAATTAGTAGGTAATTAAAAGGAGGTGCCAAGATGAATACAAAACAAATCATGTGCTGTTGTAAATGTACACGTCCCGTGCACTTCTGTGTGGGTATTGTTGTCGTGCAAAAATATGACAGCATATTCTTATGAGAAGAATATCCAGATAGATTGCTGCGGGATTGTAGAAATACAATCTCGTTTTTTTATGCAAAAATCCTACTGTTTTGATTGAGATAAGGAGTATAGAGATGCAGATAAATGTATTGGAACTGAGCGCTTTTGCAATGACAATCCTGTTTTTTGGAATCATTTATTATTTGGGGAAAAGGAAAAACGTGGATTTTGGGATTTTGACCTTGCTGGCAACCGGATTTGGAATCGTAGTAGGATTGCTGTTTCAGGAACACTATCAATATGTTGCTGTATTTGGAACAATCTATACCCATGTGATTTCCGCACTGGTGGTGCCGCTCCTGCTGTTTAGTATCATTTCCAGTATTACAAACCTTGGAGAATCCATTCATTTAAGGAAAATTGGAATGAAATCGGTTGGATTTCTGCTGTTAAATACGCTGACTGCAAGTGTGATTACCCTGATTGCTGCTGTTTTACTCGGGGTTGGGCGAGGCTTTCCGTATGAAACAGTCACAGATTATACTGCGGTGGAGGTGCCTACATTTGTTGATACGATCGTATCCCTGTTCCCGCAAAATTTGGTCACGCAATGGGGGGAGGGGCAGGTTGTACCCATTGTGATTTTTGCCATTCTCGTTGCAGTTGGATACAATCAGCTTGCCAAAACGCAGGAAGATGTCAAGCCGTTTAAGGTATTTATCGATGCAGGAAACCGCGTTCTGGGACAGGTCGTTGGCTGGGTCATGGAATTTACACCATACGCAGTTTTATCTCTGATTGCAAGAGCAGTTGGAAAAGCACCGGTTTCTGAATTACTGCCGTTATTTGGTGTTCTGTTCTTAGCTTATGTTCTGTGCGCAATTCAGCTATTTGGTGTGGAAAGCCTGCTCATTCGCCTGATTGGGCGGCTAAGCCCTGTTCGGTTTTTGAAAGGAATTGCGCCAGCTGCCATCGTGGCATTTACATCACAGAGCAGTGTTGGAACCATTCCGGTCACGGTGAGACAGCTCACACATGAGCTTGGCGTTGATGGTGATGTTGCAGGGTTTACTGCAGGAATTGGTGCTAACTTGGGTATGCCGGGCTGTGCAGGCGTTTGGCCCATTTTGCTGGCTGTATTCAGCATCAATGTACTGGGATTGGAATACAGCGTATCACAGTATATTTTCTTAATTGTTCTGGCATTGGTGGTATCCGTTGGCACAGTCGGCGTACCGGGAACGGCTACAATTGCTGCAACTGCCCTGTTTTCTGCAGCGGGATTGCCTATTGAACTGATTGTATTATTATCACCGATTTCCAGTCTTGTAGATATGGCGAGAACAGCAACCAATGTGGTAGGCGCAGCGACAGCGGCTGTTTTGGTTGCACAGACAGAGGGGCTGTTAGACCATGGCGTATATCATCATAAGTCCGCAGGTGTGCGTGAGATTGGTATAGATGTAAATTAAAAGAAACCGCCCATTGCGGCAATGCCATTAAATAATGGCATTGTAGGCAAGGGCGGTCTTTTTATATCTGAAAAGCGAAGGGAAAGGTTCTTTTAGCAAAATATTTTGCGAAAAATATAATTGAACAGCAGATAAAGCACAGTCATGACAACAATCTGTCCGCAGAGGAGGAAGTATAGTTTTGTACTGAAAAAGAGTGAGAAAAAAGCAGTGATATAAATCAAAACAATGCTGATCCAGAAGGAGAGACGCGCAGATTGTGCGGAAATATACTGATTGCGTTCGTCCATACTTCGGATTTCTGATTGGCGCAGGAGCTTTGGATCGCGCAGCAGTTTGCGTGTGTTTAGGAAAGTACCAAAGCCTGCGCCAATCATACCACCCGACAATCCTGCAAAGGTACTGAAGGTATGTGTATTGGGAATGAGTGTCTGTCGAAAGAGCAGGACGGTAAGCAAAATGCAGATTGCAAGAAGTCCTTCTGCAAGTCCGATGTACATCGCGACGCGTTTGCGCTGAGCATAGGATAAAGTTTTCATGGGTTATGCCTCCTCAAAGAAAAAGATATCTTCAATTGTTGTTTCAAAAAATACAGCGAGTTTGTGTGCGAGCAGGAGAGATGCATTATAACGACCGTTTTCGAGAGAAATGATCGTTTGCCGCGTGACAGCCACAGCATCAGCAAGCTCCTGCTGCGTCAGATTTCGTTCATTGCGCAGTTGTTGGATACGATTTTTCAAAAATACCGCACTCCTTTCGGAATTGAAGGTAAAGTATACTTTACTTATAGTATAGCACGCTTTACATTTTTGTCAAGCATACTTTACAAAAATAGAAAAGAAAATAATGGAACAGGATCCATACAGTCAAAACAGCGAATGAAAGCCAGCGTATGGGATATGAGAAAACAGATAGAAAAAAATGCTTGACTTCCATAAAAAATTACAGTATAATAATTATCGTCAGCTACGGCGGACAAAAAAGATATAGCCGGATTGTGTAATGGTAGCACGACAGACTCTGACTCTGTTTGTCTGGGTTCGAATCCTCGTCCGGCTGCCACTAGGACCACTGAGTTTACGCTCGGTGGTCTTTCTCTTTTCAACAAAATTTCTGGTGAAGTTATGTAAATTTTGACCATTTCACGGCTGGAAATATCATGCATAAGCCGATATAATAGAAAATGGCAGAAAGTTTGATTTGTCCCATATTGAGGAGGCACTATGGTTAGAAACGATTTAAGAAATATTGCAATTATTGCGCACGTTGACCACGGTAAAACAACGCTGGTTGACCAGATGCTCAAGCAGGCAGGCACGTTCCGCGAGAATCAGGTGGTTGAGGAACGGGTTATGGATTCAAATGCCATTGAGCGCGAGCGCGGTATCACGATCCTTGCGAAAAATACGTCTGTACGTTATCGAGATACAAAGATCAATATTGTAGATACGCCCGGGCATGCGGATTTCTCGGGTGAGGTAGAGCGTATCCTGAAGATGGTTGATGGCGTTATTCTGTTGGTCGATTCCGCAGAGGGTCCAATGCCTCAGACTCGTTTTGTTTTGCAGAAAGCGCTCGAGTTCGGTCACAAGATTATTATTGTAATCAATAAGATAGACCGCCCAGACGCACGTTTGAATGAGGTCGGCGATGAAGTGCTGGAGCTGCTTTTGAACCTTGATGCAAATGACGAACAGCTGGATAGCCCGATTATTTACTGCTCTGGTCGTGATGGTACGGCGTCCATGTCTCCAAATGCACAGGGCACCGATTTGATTCCGCTGTTCGATCAGATTTTGGAGCATATTCCAGCGCCGGAAGTGGATATGGACGGCGATATGCAGATGCTCGTATCCTCAATTGACTATAATGAGTATGTAGGCCGTATCGGTATTGGTCGTATTGAGCGCGGCAGCATGAAGGTGGGACAGCCTGTAACGGTTGCGGACTATCACGACCGCGTAAAGCCATATAATGGTAAGATTGTTACGCTGTATACCATTGAGGGACTGGCGCGCACACCAGTAGATACTTGCAGTGCCGGCGATATCGTGTGTTTCTCTGGCATTGAAAATATTACCATTGGTGAGACTTTGTGTGCACAGAGCAATGTAGAGCCGCTTCCATTTGTTAAGATTTCTGAGCCGACCGTTGAAATGTACTTTATGGTCAATGACAGCCCGTTTGCAGGCAAAGACGGTAAATTTGTTACCTCTCGTCATCTGCGTGAGCGCCTGTTCCGTGAGCTGTTGAAAGATGTTTCTCTGCGCGTCAGCGAGACCGATACCACAGATGCATTCTGTGTTTCCGGTCGTGGTGAAATGCATCTGTCTATTTTGATTGAGAATCTGCGCCGCGAGGGCTATGAATTCCAAGTTGGTGCACCAAAGGCACTTATGAAAGAAATTGATGGTGTCAAGTGTGAGCCGATCGAGCGCATGATTGCAGATGTTCCGCAAGATGCACTTGGCTCTGTGATGGAAAAAATGGGCTCCCGAAAGGGCGAGCTGGTTACGATGAACCCAAAGGGGGATCGTATGCGTGTAGAATTCCTGATTCCGGCGCGCGGACTTTTTGGCTATCGCAATGAGTTCCTCACCGATACCAAGGGTGAGGGTGTCCTGTCCTCTGTGTTCCATTCCTATCAGCCCTATAAGGGCGAGATCCAGAAGCGCAGCCAAGGCAGCCTGATTGCATTTGAGACCGGCGAGGCAATTACCTACGGTCTGTACAATGCACAGGAGCGTGGTACGTTGTTTATTGGTGCGGGTACACCGGTATATGAGGGTATGGTTGTCGGCTCCACCCCGAAAAGTGAGGATATCTCGGTCAATGTCTGCAAGAAGAAGCAGCTTACCAATACCCGTGCATCGGGCTCAGATGATGCACTGCGTCTCGTTCCGCCGCGTCAGATGTCCATTGAGGCGGCATTGGAGTTCCTTGCAGATGATGAGCTGCTTGAGGTGACCCCAAATAATCTGCGTATCCGCAAGAAAATTCTGTCCAATCAGCTGCGCATGAAGAAGAATCACGGATAATTGGATACATTCCAATTTACAGCACGGATTTGATGTAAAATCATACATCAGAGAAAGGAAGTATAAACAATGAAAAAGAAGGTTTTGAACTCTGCATTTGCACCGGCTGCAATCGGGCCCTATTCTCAGGCAATTGAAACAGATGGTTTCATTTTCACCTCTGGTCAAATCCCGATTGACTATAAGACAGGCAAGATTGAAGGTACTACCATTGAGGAGCAGGCTGAACAGGTCATGCAAAACCTCAAGCATGTGCTGGCAGAAGGCGGTGTTGGTATGGACCGTGTGGTAAAGACAACCTGTTATCTGGCAGATCTTGCCGATTTTGCGGCATTCAATGAAGTATATGGAAAATATTTCCCAGAATCCGCACCGGCGCGTTCTTGTTTTGCGGTTGCAGGTCTGCCGATGGGCGCAAAGCTTGAGGTAGAGTGCATCGCAGTAAAGTAAAAAGATAGGATAAAGGCGGCTGCTCTGTATGAATACAGGTCAGCCGCCTTTTATATTATCCAGCAATGGCTGCATCGGAGAATCCATCTGTCAGATTGCCGGAGACAATGATTACGTGACCCCAAAAGAGGTCATCGTCGTCATAATAAAGTTCAAATGCACCATCTTGTGCGGAAATAGAAATTTCACTGATCGAGATACGGGCTGCAAATCCGTCCTCTGTAATTTCAGGAGTGTCCTCCTCGTCTTGCCAGTCGTTTGCATTTTCTGTCAACACAGAGGCAGCAAATTGACGTGCTTTTTGATCCCAGTTTGCACAATCCGCAAGTAAGATTTGCAAGGTTCTTCGGGCAGCATCTGCTGTTTGCGATGCGTCTGCTTCGAGATGTATGAGACAGTTTTTGCCCGCCCATTGTCCTTCTCCACAGAATAGGTTGAGTGATTTATCCAGCACCAGTGGGGAACACCCGTGTATTTCCAGTATAACCGGTGTTTGATACGCTGTAAGCAGTTGCGTGAGCCGTGTGTCCTGACAATCACGTTCCAAAACTGCGGTTACCCATAGATATCTGCCTTTTGGAAGCTGTGGTGTGGGCAGAGATTCCTGCACACGCAGACGATAAATCGAAAGGCTTTGTAAATCAAAGATTTGTTCTTTGGTTTGACGTTCTGCGTCGGTGAGCTGCCAGCAAAGCTGGCAGACATCTGTGCAAAATTGCCCGCTGGTCAGGTCGATCACACCAAGCGTGGGAAAGGTCATTTCCCACAATGTGCTGCTGCCGGATCTGCCGCAGCCTCCATATTCTTGTGTCAGTACAAGAACCTCTTTGGATTCCTGCGAAAATCGAGAAAGAAATATGGCGCGTTCCTGTTGCTCTCCCATAGAATTCAGTTTCCTTTCGTATCGTAGTCGCTGGTCATGGCATGTAGAATCGTTTGATAAATTTCTTCCGCATGTGCACGAAATGTCTTTTCCAGTAAAGAAGCCTGTTCCGCGCTTGCGGCATGCAGTTCAAGAGAAAAGACTTCATCAATGCCAACCTTGACCAAAAAATCATGTGCCTGCTGCTGCTCTGTATGGGTGAGAATGACAGCATCGCGATGTGCTTGCCGCACAACACGAAGTGCGGAGCGCTGCGCAGATTCTCGGACGGTGTACGGAAGCCGGTTGTTGAAGGCAGCAAGTGCCTCATGACCCTTGTCGCTGATGGTATAGGTAGTATCCAGACAAGGATCTGCAATAGAAAGATGACCGGTTTCTACCAGTTCATCAAAGGCCTCCTTGAATTCAAACCAACCAAATCCATCATCACACCAAGTACATACATCGAGCAGGATTTCAAAGGTTGCAGGCTCAGGCAGATAACATAATGCATATAAAATGAGAAATTTGATATCTTCTTTGGTTTTGATAAATCCATAGCGTGACATAGAGTTCCCTCCTAGTTTTTGGGAATGATATACGTTTATAGTATAGCACGTTTTTCTGAGTAGGGGAACGGGCACGCTCACAAAAAATAGGAATAGAAAAAACGGTTGCAAACAGACGTTCGTTTGTGCTATGATGAATAATAGATATCAAACAGACAGAGTAGGGAGAGCAGCAATATGGTTACGATACGGCCTGCAAGTCCGTCAGATGCAAATGAAATGCTTGCAATTTATCGCTATTATGTTACAGATACAACGGTTTCCAGCGAGTACGAGCCGCCCTCACTGGAAATGTTTCAAGAGCGGGTACGAACCTATACCGAAAAGCTTCCATGGCTGATTTGCCGGATCGATGGCAAAGCAGTGGGATATGGTTATGCCTCTCCGCATCGTTCGCGTGCAGGATACCAGTGGTCGGTTGAAACATCAATTTATGTTGCACCGGAATTCCAGCGTCACGGCATTGCGGGGGCATTGTATCGTTCTCTGTTTTCTCTCCTTGTACGGCAGGGATATTATAATATTTTTGTGGGCATTACCTCTCCAAATGAGAAAAGTATTAAATTTCATACTGCAATGGGATTTGTGATTTCAGGTGCATACCAAAATAGTATGTATAAATTTGGAAAATGGAGAGATGTTATCTGGATGGCAAAAAGCCTGCGCCCGCATGAGGTGGCACCTGTACCTACGGTTTCCTTTCCTGAGATTGCGCGGGAAGCACAGACAGAATCTGTGCTGTTGGCGCAAGCGCAGACTGTAAAACCATTTACTGTGGGAGAGGCGTGTGAAGATGAAAAGAAAACAAGATGAGCAGGCACGATTAGATGCAGCAGAGCATGAGGACCATCGTTCTCGCATGCGCGCCCGTATGGTGCGGCAGGGTTTTGATAGCTTGGAGCCGCATGAAGCACTGGAAGTGCTCTTATACTATGTCGTGCCGCGGCGAGATGTCAATCCACTGGCACATCGGCTGCTGCGTACCTTTGGCGGATATCATCGCGTTTTTGAAGCGACCATAGAAGAACTGAAAAAGGTAGATGGTGTAGGAGATAAGGTGGCACTCTATTTATATACATTGGGTGCTCATGAGAGACGGTGTGACCATAGCAGAGCTGTG
The DNA here is from genome assembly GCA_018366035.1 of Butyricicoccus pullicaecorum. Taxonomy (GTDB): domain Bacteria; phylum Bacillota; class Clostridia; order Oscillospirales; family Butyricicoccaceae; genus Butyricicoccus; species Butyricicoccus pullicaecorum_A. The sequence goes on from JAGZIW010000001.1 coordinate 32,974, forward strand.
CAAAATGGAAAAACTTTACAGCTCAATACCATCGCCCGCATGGCAGATTATTTGCGGCCGCAGTTTAAGGGACTTCGGGAGGAAGCATCGGTCTTGCTTTGTCTAGATGCGTCAAGACGTCCCATCAGCTGTGATGTCTTAGGTGTGGGTTCAGTCAATGCGAGCGAGGTAAGTATTCAGAAAATCAATGCGCTCGCAGTCCGGCATCATGCGGCTGTCACGGTTCTGGCGCACAACCACCCACGTGGCGCTGCAATCCCATCGCAGGAGGACATTGAGACAACATTACAGCTGCGCGTCCTGCTTTCTGGTGTTGGGGTAGAGCTCATTGAGCATTTGATTTTTGGAGAGCACGATTTTGTATCGCTTGCAGAAAGCGGATTCTTTGGATAGCAGACAGAGATAAGGAGGCGCGATTTATGCCAAAATTTCAGGTAGTCAGTGCGTATCAGATGGCGGGGGATCAGCCCGCTGCGGTAGAGGTACTGTCTGCGGGTGTGGAAAATGGACTGACAGAACAGACTCTGCTGGGAGTCACAGGTTCTGGAAAGACCTTTACCATGGCGAACATTATTGAAAGGACTCAGCGCCCAACTTTGGTGCTGGCACATAATAAAACCTTGGCGGCACAGCTTTGTTCAGAGCTGCGCGAATTTTTTCCCAATAATGCGGTTGAATTTTTTGTCAGTTATTATGACTATTATCAGCCGGAAGCCTATATTGCATCGACGGATACCTATATTGAGAAAGACTCAGCAATCAATGATGAAATCGATCGTCTGCGTCACTCGGCAACGAGTGCGCTCTTTGAGCGGGAAGATGTGATTATTGTAGCGTCTGTTTCCTGTATTTACTCTCTGGGTGACCCAATCGATTATAAAAACATGGTGATTTCTTTGCGCCCGTCTATGGAGAAGAACCGTGATGATTTACTGCGTAAGCTCATTGAAATCCAATATGAGCGCAACGATGTTGCATTTGAGCGCAACCGGTTTCGGGTACGCGGTGATGTTGTGGAAATTTGGCCCGCTTATGCAGAGAGTATGGCATTCCGTGTGGAATTTTTTGGAGATGAAATTGACAGGCTATGTGAAATCAACCCGCTGACCGGAGCCCCGATACGTGATGTGCAGCATGTTGCGATTTATCCTGCGAGTCATTATGTCACGACAAAAGAAAAGCTGGAACGCGCGATCCATGTATTGGAGGAGGAGCTTAACGAGCGCGTCAAATGGTTTGAGGATCACGGCAAGCTGGTGGAGGCGCAGCGCATTGCGCAGCGTACACGATATGATATTGAAATGATGCAGGAAATCGGCTTTTGCAGCGGCATTGAAAATTATTCCCGTGTCATTTCTGGGCGCGCGTCCGGATCGGCACCATACACGCTGCTGGATTACTTTCCGAAGGATTTTCTGCTGATTGTAGACGAAAGTCATGTAACCTTACCGCAGGTACGTGCCATGTATCACGGCGATTTTGCGCGCAAGACAAGCCTTATCGAAAATGGTTTTCGCTTGCCCTCTGCACTGGACAATCGCCCGTTGAATTTTGAGGAGTTCAATGCACGTATCAATCAGGTCATCTATGTTTCTGCGACGCCGGGCGATTATGAAAAGGAACGTTCTGGGCAGATTATAGAGCAGGTTATCCGTCCAACCGGATTGTTGGATCCGCTGATTGATGTGCGTCCGGTAGATGGGCAAATTGACGATCTGTTAGGTGAGATTCATACGGTAACAGCGCGTGGAGAACGTGTGCTTGTCACAACCCTGACGAAGAAAATGGCAGAGGACTTGACAAGTTATCTGGAAAATGCGGGGGTGCGGGTGCGCTATCTGCACCATGATGTCAAGACCATTGAGCGAATGGAGCTGATTCGGGATCTGCGCCTTGGATTATATGATGTTCTGGTAGGCATCAATCTGCTGCGGGAGGGGCTTGATTTGCCGGAGGTATCGCTGGTTGCCATTTTAGATGCAGATAAGGAAGGCTTTTTGCGCTCTGAAACCTCACTCATTCAGACGATTGGCAGAGCAGCGCGCAATGCAGACGGTCGCGTGGTGATGTATGCAGATACCATTACAAGGTCTATGCAGCGCGCAATAGACGAAACGGCACGCCGCCGCAAAAAGCAAATGGCGTTCAATGCGGCGCATGGCATCGTGCCCAAGACGATACAAAAAAATGTGCATGAAATCATTGAGATCTCGAGCGAGAGCCGGACACCCGACAAAAAGCGCATGAGCAAGAGCGAACGGAATGCCGAGATTGCACGGCTGACCCGACAGATGAAGGAGGCTGCAAAGCTGCTTGAGTTTGAATTGGCGGCACAATTGCGTGATCAGATTCAGGCACTCCAAAGCGGCATGGAATAGAGAGACTATGTTGACCGGAGGATAAGAGAAATGAAGAAAGTTTATGCAATGTATTGGAGCGCAACCGGAACGACCAAAAAAGTGGTGTCTGCGATCGCGGAAACCTTGGCAGGACTTGCAGAGGTATCCTGTGAAGTCATAGATTTTACCCAACCGGCCGCACGGGAGTCGGCTCCTTGTTTTGAGGAGCAGGATATTGTGATTTTTGGCACGCCTGTATATGCAGGTCGCGTACCGAATGTACTGCTCAAGTATTTGCAGACCATACAGGGTGGTGGTGCATGTGCAGTACCTGTGGTTTTGTTTGGCAATCGCAATTTTGATGATGGTCTTATAGAACTGCGCAATCTGCTTGAAGCAGATGGGTTCCATACGATAGCGGGGGCAGCCTTTGTGGGAGAACATGCCTTTTCCAAAACGCTTGGTGCGGGCAGACCGGACGCGGTGGATTTGCAAGAAGCACGCGAATTTGCAGATGCAATCTGGAGGGCAATACAGCAGGGCGTGTATCATACACCGGTACAGGTGGCAGGCAATGAGCCGATTCGTCCATACTATACGCCAAGAGATCGTGCGGGCAACCCCATCAATATCCTCAAGGTAAAGCCAAAAACGTATGAGGCGCTTTGTGATGGCTGCGGAGTCTGTGTGCATGTTTGTCCGATGGGTTCGATTGACGCCGAAAATCCATCTTTGGTCCCGGGAATTTGTATTAAATGCTGTGCCTGCGTTAAAAAATGCCCGACTGGGGCAAAATATTACGACGATCAAGGATATTTGTATCATAAGGAAGAATTGGAGCTTGCGTATGAGCGCCGTGCATTGAACGCGACCTTTGTGTGAGCCCTTGAATTTATTGAAAGGATTATAAATGCAAGATCAAATTCATATTAAGGGAGCCAGAGAGCATAATCTCAAAAACGTTGACCTGACCATTCCGCGGGATAAGCTGGTGGTGTTCACAGGATTGTCTGGATCGGGAAAGTCTTCTCTGGCATTCGATACCATCTATGCAGAGGGACAGAGACGTTATGTCGAGTCGCTGTCTTCCTATGCACGTCAGTTTTTGGGGCAGATGGAAAAGCCCGATGTCGATTATATTGAGGGGCTTTCTCCGGCAATTTCGATTGACCAGAAAACGACCTCTAAAAATCCACGCTCTACGGTGGGAACGGTGACCGAGATTTACGATTATTTACGCTTATTATGGGCAAGAATCGGAACACCGCACTGTCCAAAATGCGGAAAGGAAATCCATCAGCAGACAATTGACCAAATCATTGACCAGCTGATGGGATTGCCGGAGGGGACCAAGTTACAGGTGTTGGCACCTGTTGTGCGGCAGCGCAAGGGCGAGCATGTAAAGGTGCTCAAAGATGCTCAAAAGTCCGGATATGTGCGCGTGCGCGTGGACGGAAATCTGCATGACCTTTCGGAAGAAATCAAGCTCGAAAAGAATAAAAAACATTCGATAGAGATCGTGGTTGACCGTGTTGTTGTCCGTGCAGACGCACGTTCCCGTTTAACAGATTCGGTGGAAGCTGCATCTGCACTTTCCGGCGGCTTGGTACTTGCAGATGTGATTGGGGGAGAGGTTCTCACATTTTCCCAGAATTATGCCTGCGAGGATTGCAATATCTCGATTGAAGAACTGACCCCACGAATGTTTTCGTTTAATAACCCTTACGGTGCGTGCCCGACCTGTACAGGGCTTGGGGTACAGATGAAGATCGATCCCGACCGGATTATCCCAAACCCGAGCTTGTCTATTGCAGGAGGAGCCATTCATGCGTCTGGCTGGTCAAACGCAGAGCAGGGAAGTATTTCGCGAATGTACTATGATGCATTGGGACTGCGGTACGGCTTTACGCTCGATACCCCCATTTGCGATTTTTCCGAAGAAGCACGGGAAGCACTGCTCTATGGAACCAAGGGAGAACCGCTGGACATTCAGGTGAAACGTTTTTCGGGCGGTACGATGAGCCAGCCTTTTGAGGGGATTATCAACAATCTCGAGCGTCGTTATCATGAGACCAACAGCGAGTATATGCGGGCTGAGATTGAGGATTGTATGAGTGCAATTCGCTGTCAGGATTGCGGGGGACACCGCCTTAAAAAAGAAATTTTGGCTGTTACCGTGGGTGGCATGAACATTGCAGAATATTGTGAGCTTTCGGTCACGAAGGCACTGGATTTTATGCAGAATTTGGAACTGACGGAAATGCAGCATAAAATTGGTGACCGCGTGATTAAAGAAATCCTTGACCGATTGGGCTTTTTGCAGGCAGTCGGTTTGGAATATCTTACCCTTTCACGCGCTTCTGGAACGCTGTCGGGCGGAGAAAGCCAGCGAATCCGTCTTGCCACACAGATTGGTTCTTCCCTCATGGGGGTATTGTATATTTTGGACGAGCCGTCCATTGGTCTGCATCAGCGGGATAATGATAAGCTGCTCGATACGCTCAAGCATCTGCGCGATATTGGAAATACATTGATTGTAGTCGAGCATGATGAGGACACCATGTATGCTGCGGATCATATTGTGGATATTGGACCCGCGGCGGGCGTACACGGCGGAGAAATTATTTTTCAGGGCACTGTTGCAGATATGTGCAATGATGAAAGGTCGATTACGGGTGCCTATTTATCGGGACGGCGTTTTATTCCGGTTCCAGAGATTAGGCGTAAGGGGAATGGAAAATGGCTCTCTGTATATGGCGCAGCAGTGCATAACCTCAAGCATGCTGATTTTTCCATTCCGCTTGGAACATTCACCTGTGTGACAGGGGTTTCCGGATCGGGAAAATCTTCGTTTGTCAATGAGATTTTGTATAAAAAGCTGGCGTCAGAACTCAATGGTGCCAAAACGCGTGCTGGTGCGTTTGACAGCATTGAGGGAATGGAATATCTTGATAAGGTAATCGATATCGATCAGTCTCCCATTGGGCGTACTCCGCGCTCCAATCCCGCGACATATACAGGTGTATTTCATGATATCCGAGAGTTGTTTGCTTCCACACAGGACGCAAAGCTGCGCGGTTATAGTGCGGGACGCTTTTCCTTCAATGTGAAGGGAGGACGCTGCGAGGCTTGTGCAGGAGATGGACTGCTCAAAATCGAAATGCATTTTTTGCCGGATATTTATGTGCCCTGCGATGTGTGTAAGGGCAAGCGATATAACAAAGAGACGCTGGAAGTGCGCTATAAGGGCAAAAATATCTATGAAGTACTTGATATGACCGTAGAGGAGGCACTTTTGTTCTTTGAAAATGTGCCCAAAATTGCGCGTCGGCTGCAAACATTGCAAGAGGTCGGACTGGGATATATTAAGCTGGGGCAGTCCTCCACCACGTTGTCGGGCGGTGAGGCGCAGCGTGCCAAGCTTGCAGCCGAACTTTCCAAGCGTGGAACTGGTAAGACGATCTATATTTTGGACGAGCCGACAACTGGATTGCATGTTGCGGACGTACATCGTTTGGTCGATGTACTGCAAAAGCTGGTGGATACCGGAAATACAGTCGTTGTTATTGAACACAATCTAGATGTAATCAAGACTGCGGACTATATCATTGATTTGGGTCCGGAAGGCGGAGATGGAGGCGGAACAGTCGTCGTTGCCGGCACACCGGAGGAGGTTGCTGACTGTGAGGATTCATATACCGGAAAATACCTCAAAAAGGCACTGGAGCGGACGCAAAAGCTGCAAGAAGAATAAAGTACGTGAAAGACCCTTTCTATTTGGAGAAAGGGTCTTTTGCGGAACTTTGAAGAAGATATTTTCACAGTTTCAAAATGGTGTTAAAATGGAGAAAAAAGCAAGAGGAGATTGAGTGGGGTGATGCAATTGGAGTGGAACCATTACATGGATACATATCTTTTTACAGAGTATGGCCGTACTATCATTTTTGCTATTCTCTTCTATATATGGTTGTTCTCTGCTGCGGTATTGTACACTGCACATCTACATGCTATTATACATATAGATTCTTTCGAAAGAACAAAAGCAAGCATCATTTGACATTTATGAAGAACATTCTGATGTATCACATGTGTGCAGAGGAGGGGTGTTGGGCATCGGATTCATGGAGAAAATGAAGCAGGAAGGAAGATTGTTTTGGAGACACGTTGGAAGCTGTTTGGTTACGGTATTCTGGGATATGTTTTGCTCGCGATGATTAGTTTTGCTTTTCTGACAAAACCATTTCTTTCCTTTGAAATGGTAAAATACACGAATCTCACGATTCCGCTCAATGCAATGATTTTATTTGCGGGTGCGATTGTGACGGGCAGCTGGATTGCAAAAAAGCAGCCTTGCACAGGAGGAGTTTTGGACAAAGGATTGTCAGGGATATCGTTGGGTCAATTCATTTGGATTCATTATGGATTCCCGCTTGTGGTTGCTGTGGTATTATGGGCGATTTATCTCTTGAATCCAGAAATAAATTGGGATATTTCTTTTTGGATTTATCCAGATACTGCTTATGATGCACCGGTATGGAAGCAGTTTATCATTTATCAGGTGATTTCATTTGAGTCTGTTACAGCTTGGCTTTTTGGTTACCTGACTTATGTGATTCAGAAAAGTAAAAAAGAGTACCGTTATAGTACACAAAGTTAAGGAGGCTTAATTATGAAAAAAAGTATTGTATTATCTTGCAGTATGCTGTTAGCGGTGGTCGTGTCTGGTAATGCTTTGGCACATGAGTATCAATTGATTCGTCCTCAAAATATAAAAGTATCGACAAGGCTGTCTTCAAATTATGCTGAGGATACATTGCTCAGTCGTATTCAAGATAATGTTTTTGTTGAAGTGCGCGATATAGAGGGAATTTCGCAGGATTGGGAGTGTGGTGTTGAACTTTTCGAACTCCCTATGAAAAAAGTAGCAGCGGGAGAGAAAAAATATGCAATACGGGTAAGAGCAGACCATATTAACACAAATAATCCACAGACTTATAAGTCTGAGTCTAACTCAGAGGATTATAATAAAAATAATGTATCATGTTCTGTTTTTGTTCAAATGGAATGGACTGATGGAAAGGGTGATGATAATACAATTGATTCTATCACTGGCGAGGTAACTATGAGTGAAGGTGAATGTTATAGTGGAAAAATTGCGTGGGGAAAATCGCATAATCGTCTTGATAGTTCTAAATCAACGAGAAATCCATACTCTTTCACAGTTTACCCAAATTTTACTGCAAGAACATTGCATGGGCACTATCAAGTAAATGTTGATGAGCCGAGCACAAGCTATGATGTTACAGTTTGTGCTTCTCCCAGTATCTTCGATTGAATAAATATATAGGAAGTAAATTCAGGACAGGTAGTCGTTTGTACGGCACCTGTCCTTGTTTTTATGGAGACAAAAGAAATGTTGAGATTTTGTGTGTTTTCTGCTATGATAAATTTGAATAAGAATACTTCGAGGGAGTTATCATGAAAATGAAACGATGGGTGACCGCAGCACCCGATTTGGACAAAGTGCGGTCGCTGGCACATGCCTGCGGGCTGACCCCGCTCGCTGCTGCTGCATTGTGTGCACGTGGAATTGATACGCCGGAGCAGGCAAGAGCTTTTCTGGAAACCGATCCGGCTTACCTGTACGATCCGTTTTTGCTGCCGGATATGGATAAGGCAGTGCAGGTCGTTCGTGATGCAGTAGAAAAGGGGAAACAAATTGTAGTTTTTGGAGACTATGATGTAGATGGCGTGACATCAACTTGTGTACTGACCCGTATGCTGCGCGCGTTGGGTGCAAATGTGCGGCATTATATTCCCGATCGCCTGCGTGAAGGCTATGGACTGAGCGTTCCGGCAATGGATCATCTTGCAGCAGAGGGCGCACAGCTCATTATTACGGTGGATTCCGGCGTATCAGCATTTGAAGAAATCGCACATGCCCGCATGCTTGGCATAGATGTGGTTGTAACCGACCATCATGAATGTCGGGAGGAACTGCCAGATGCCAATGCGGTGGTCAATCCCAAGCGAATGGACAGCAACTATCCATTTCCTGAGCTTGCCGGTGTAGGTGTTGCATTTAAGCTTGCCTGTGCACTTGCAGGGGAAGGGCAGCACCATGCCGTTTTGGAGCAGTATGCCGATCTGGTAGCGCTTGGGACGGTGGCAGATGTAATGCCATTGCGCGGAGAAAACCGTATCATTGTAGCGGCAGGCTTGCGCCGAATGGCAGAGACCAGCAATGTGGGGCTTTCTATGCTGCTGCGGGAATCCGGACAATATGGCAAAAAGCTGACCGCTTCGGTTATCAGCTTTATCCTTGCGCCGCGCATCAATGCTGCGGGGCGGCTGGGACATGTGGGTATGGCGGCAGAGCTTTTTCTGACCGATGACCCAAGACGTGCGCAGATGCTTGCGGCTGCGCTGTGCGAACAGAACAAGCAGAGACAGGAAGCAGAAAATGATATCCTGCATCAGGCGCTGCAAAAGCTGCGGCATGAATATGACCCGCTGGAAGATCAAATGATTATACTGGCAGGGGAACACTGGCATCATGGCGTGATTGGAATTGTATGCTCACGCCTGTGTGACCGCTATGCCTGCCCAACGGTGCTCATTGCACTGGAAGATGGTGTCGGAAAGGGTTCAGGACGCTCTGTGAAAGGCTTTCACCTTTATGATGCGCTTTGCAATAGTGCGCCTATTTTGGAACGTTTCGGCGGGCATGAGCTTGCAGCAGGGCTGACCATTCGGGAAGAAAATATTCCAAAATTTAAGGAGGAAATGGCAGCATGGGCAAAGGAGCATGTTGATCCTGTCGATTTGATTCCTGTTTTGCACATAGACTGTCCAATTATACCCGAACTGATTACAACAGATGCAATTTTTGGACTGGATATTTTGGAGCCGTTTGGAATGGGGAATCCACAGCCAATTTTCTCCATGAATGATTTGCTTGTGGAGGAAATCACTCCGATTTCTTCTGACCGACATGTACGCTTGACGCTCTCTAAGGACGGCGCATTATATACAGCGATGTTGTTTGGCATCGGACAGGGCGGCTGCGGATTTGCACAAGGAAATTATGTAGATGCTGCATTCTGTCTGGAAGTCAATGAGTATCGTGGAAGAAAAAATATACAGCTTGTCATTCGTGATATCAAGTTGAGCACCTGTGAGGTGCTGGCAGATCAGAAGCTGCTGAACTTATACAACCATTTTATGTCAGATGGTGCGCTGACTGCGCGAGAGGCGCGTGTTTTGCTGCCTGACCGAAAGGATCTGGTTGCTGTGTGGAGACATATTATCAGCCGCAGTGAGGACGGCAGACTGACGGTGCCAGATGGCGCATTATCCCGCAGAGTTTCGTGGGAGAGCCGCCGCGAAATCAATATTGGTAAGCTGTTTGTCTGCTTAGATGTATTTAGTGAAAGTCAACTGCTGAGCTATCATTTTCGGGAAGGACAGCTCAATATTCGATTAAAACATATTGAGGGCAAGGCTGATATTTCAAAATCAGTTGTTCTCAAAACCTTGCAGTCCATGAGCAAATAGAATTGACTGTAAGGCGTGATTTGAGGCAAAGGAAGTGTCAAGGTTATGAGCGCTCCGATGAAAAATAATATAGATTTTCTGCTTGAACGCATAAAAAAGCAAAATGCATCTGCCAACTTAAAAAAAATTCGCGCAGCGTACGAGTGTGCTGCGGCGGCGCATGAGGGGCAGAAACGACGCAATGGAGAACCATATATCATTCACCCCGTTGCAGTTGCAAAGATCATTGCAGAAATGGGACTGGATACCGACTCGATTTGTGCAGGGCTTCTGCATGACTGCATTGAGGATACAGAATTTGGATATCGCGAAATTGAAAATAAATTTGGTACTTCGGTCGCAGAACTGGTAGATGGCGTCACAAGATTGGGTATGCTCCGCTACTCAAAGGAGCAGGAACAGTTTGAAGATCTGCGTAAGATGTTTATGGCAATGGCGAAGGATATCCGCGTCATTCTCATTAAGCTTGCAGACCGCCTGCACAATGCACGCACCTTCCAGTATCTTCCGGAAAGAAAGCAGCGCGATAAGGCGTTGGAGACCATGGAAATCTATGCGCCAATTGCACACCGCTTGGGTATGAGCCGGATCAAGTGTGAATTGGAAGATCTCTGTTTACAGGTGCTTGACCCCATTGGGTATCAGGAAATTGTAGACGGACTGGAAAAAGAATCTGAGCGATATGACGAATTTTTAGATCATATCAAGGAACGTATTGCATCTAAGTTGGACGAAGCACAAATTGTGCATGATATCTCTGCACGGGTTAAGCATATCTATTCCATTTATCGCAAAATGTATGCACAGCATAAGACAATGAACGAAATTTATGATATCTGTGCAGTGCGTGTGATTGTAGAGAATGTGGCAGACTGCTACAATGTGCTGGGCTACGTGCACGACCTCTATAAGCCGATTCCCGGGCGCTTTAAGGACTATATTTCAACGCCAAAGCCCAATGGATATCAGTCTCTGCACACGACGGTCATCGGACGGGAGGGTATCCCATTTGAAATCCAGATTCGTACTGGAGAAATGCACAAGATGGCGGAATATGGCGTCGCAGCCCATTGGAAATATAAGCAGGGGCTTGACCGTGTGGGCAATGAGGAGGCATTCTCTTGGATTCGTCAGCTTTTGGAAGCACAGCAGGATACCGAGGCGGAGGATTTCATTAAGGCAATCAAGGTAGACCTCTTTGCAGACGAGGTATTTGTCTTTACGCCGAAGGGTGATGTTATCAATATGCCAGCCGGTGCGACTCCAATTGACATGGCATATGCAATTCATTCCGCAGTCGGAAACCGCATGGTGGGCGCAAAGGTCAATGGGCGTATTGTGCAAATTGACAGCCATCTTAAAAATGGTGATATTGTTGAAATCCTGACCAGCAAGGAAGCACATGGACCGAGCCGTGACTGGATCAAAATTGTGCGCACGACAGAGGCGCGCAATAAAATCAAGCAGTGGTTTAAGAAGGAATGTCGCGAGGAGAATATCATCAAGGGCAAGGAGGATCTTGACAGAGAGCTGCGCGCAAATCTGCTGTATAATGGTTTCTATGACAGTGAAGAAGTGATTCAAAATACACTCAATAAATTCAGCTATCAGAATATAGATGAAATGTATGCAGCTATTGGATATGGCGGCATTACCTTGACCAAGGTCATCAACAAGGTCAAGGACGAGGTAGGACGCTTACGCCGTGCCGCAGAGCGAGCGGAAAAGGCAGAGCAGATGGTGGCGCAGCAGCCACAGCCCGAGAAAAAGAGCAAGCACAGCCAGTCTGGTGTAATTGTAGAGGGCATTGATAACTGTCTTGTAAAGTTTGCCCGCTGCTGTACGCCAATCCCCGGAGATGATATTATAGGATTTATTACACGTGGCTATGGCGTTTCGATTCACCGACGCGATTGTGTGAACGTGCGTGTCAATGAGGAAGATAAGGACCGCAGCCGCTGGGTCAACTGCTGGTGGGACGAGGAACTGCTGGAGCGTAATAATAAATTCTCGACAGCGCTGCAAATTTCTACGCACAGCCGCACAGGGATTTTGGCAGAGATTATGGTGCTGTTGGCACAGTCCAAGGTCAATATACGTGACCTTACAGCAAGAGATTTGGAGGACGGCTATGGTGTCATCAATGCAGTCATTGATGTAACCGGTGTGCGTCAGCTCAAGCATATTATGACACGGCTGAAAAATACAAAGGGTGTTATGGACGTAACACGCCTTGCAAACGACAGCAGCCATTAAGAGGAGGCATAGATTGTGCGAGCTTTGATTCAGCGCGTAAAGCATGCGGCAGTCACAATTGATGGTGTGGTGCAGGGGCAAATCGAACAAGGCACTTTGATTTTGCTTGGTATATGTGAGGGAGATACGGTACAGGATACCGACTATTTGGCAGATAAATGCACAGGACTGCGCATCTTTACAGATGAAAATGATAAAATGAATTTATCCTGTGCAGATGTCGGCGGCCAGTTTTTGATCGTCTCGCAGTTTACGTTATATGGGGACTGCAAAAAAGGAAAGCGCCCAAATTTTATGCGGGCGGCACGCCCAGAGGCTGCGATTCCGCTCTACGAACGATTCATTTTACAGTGCAGAGCAAGCGGTCTGCCGGTTCAAACCGGCGTGTTTGGTGCAGATATGCAGGTTTCTCTGGTAAATGATGGACCGGTTACGATTTGGCTGGATACTGCGGAAATGCGCGGATAAACCAATAATAGGAGAATAAATATGAAAATTTTACAAATGTGTGTCGGAATGTTTGGAACAAATTGTTATATTGTATTCGACGAGGACACAAAGGAAGGTGCAGTGATTGACCCGGGCGCCAATGCACAGACTATTTTGCAGGCGGCTGAACAAGCGCAGGTGAAGCTTGCATGGGTGCTTTTGACCCATGGACATTTTGATCATATCCTTGCTGTGAACGATATACAAAAGGCAACGGGCGCAAAGCTTGCCATTCACAAAGATGAACTTTGGCTGCTGAAGAAGGAAATGCTGGAAGGCTCGAGACAGACCTTTGGATTGTCACGTAGTGATGATTATGAGGAACTCAAGCCCGATCTTCTGGCGGAGGAAGGCACAGAGATTGCAATTGGCAATTTGACAGCGACCTATCTGCATACCCCGGGACACACTCCCGGCTCCAGCTGTATTCGGGTTGGAGATGTATTGTTTACCGGCGATACACTGTTCCGTCATGAATGTGGACGGTGTGATCTTGAGGGCGGGGACTTTGGAAAGATGCTGCAATCACTCAAGCGCCTGAGCGAGATTCATGAAAACCTGCATGTTTTGCCGGGACATGAGGGCGCCTCTACTCTCGACGAGGAACGCCGTATGAATCCCTATATCCGTCAGGCGGTTGGAAAATGAATTATGTACTGACAGGACATGATTTGAAGCATGCGGCAGAAGAAATGCTGCTGCAACTTTTGCCAAGTGCACTGCTTCACAGGCAGGACGATGATGGCCAGACAGATTTCTGCCGTTCTGTGCTGGAGGAAGATGGGAATACCGTAACGATTACAACACAGACAAGACTTTATGGTGTCATGAGAACAAGTACACGCACAGGGAATATCGCTGGACAGGACGAAATGGCGCGTAAGCGCACATTTTCAGAGCTTGTTAAGCTAGGAATCTATGACACGGTTGCTCCTGCCTTAGATACACCTCCGGCGTGGGGGGCACTGACAGGCGTGCGTCCGGCGAAGCTTGTGCGTTCTCTGCTGGAGCGTGGTATGACACGCGGGCAGGTCGCAGAGCAGTTTCGGACGCGGTACTTTGTTTCTCCAGAGCGCACGGCGCTTGCTGTGCGCTGTGCAGCTTATGCGCAAGAGGCTGTGAACAGCCTGCGGGAGGAGGAGGTATCGCTCTATATCGGTATCCCGTTTTGTCCATCGCGCTGTGCATATTGTTCATTTGTATCAAGTTCTATTGAGCGGTCAGCAGATTTGATTGCACCTTATTTAGATGCACTGCATGCGGAAATTGCAGCCACAGGTACCCTTCTGCGGGAGCTTGGAAAAAAGGTGACTTCTGTTTATATTGGAGGAGGAACGCCGACCACACTGTCTGCCGACCAGCTGTCACGTCTGATGGAGCAGACAGCAAAAGCGATGGATTTTTCAGCTCTGCGTGAATATACTGTAGAGGCAGGACGCCCTGACACCATTACTCCGGAAAAGCTGCATGCCATTCGTGCCGGTGGTGCTGACCGTGTTTCCATCAATCCGCAGACGATGAATGATGCTGTGTTGGCGCGAATCGGACGCAAACACAGCGCAGAGCAGGTAATCCGCGCATATGAGCAGGCAAGGGCGGCAGGATTTCCGGTTATCAACATGGACATCATTGCAGGGCTTTCTGGGGATACACCGGAATCTTTTGAAAGAACTATTGCGCAGATTTTGGAGCTTGCTCCGGAGAATATCACCGTGCATACGCTGGCGATTAAGCGCGGTTCTGATCTGTCAGACCGTGCCGCCAATGCTGCACAGCATGACTGCGTGGCAAAGATGCTCGACTGTGTACAGCAGCAGCTGCCAAGGGTTGGTTATGGGCCATACTATCTCTATCGGCAGAAATTTTCTGCGGGAGGCTTTGAGAATGTTGGGTGGTGCAAGCCGGAAACCGAGAGCTTTTATAACATTGCAATGATGGAGGAAATCCAGACGATTCTATCCTGTGGTGCAGGAGGCGTATCCAAACGGGTAGAGCCGGAAAGTGGCAGGATCACACGGTTCAATGCGCCCAAATATCCACAGGAATATCTGAATGCTGCTGTAAGAATTGATACTGGAAAGCGTCATTTGCTCCGAGAAAAGGAGGAATCTTTATGCTGAAAACGTATGATCTGGCAACTATGAACAGGCGCGCAAGGCTGGATCCGGCAGGATATATTGCAGAATGTGAGGCTGCATATCTAGGGCAGATTGAGGATACCGCAGAGTTACTGGCAGAACGGCTCGTAGATCGACCGATCCTTTTGCTCAATGGACCGTCCTCCGCTGGAAAAACGACAACGGCTGATCGCTTGTGCCGTGCAATTGAACGGCAGGGAATCCGAAGCCGCCGCATTTCCATGGACGATTATTATTTGAGCCGCGATACCTATTCTATGCCCTATGATGAGGAAAATGATGTTGTGGATCTTGAGTCGCCGCTCTGCATGGATTTGGAGCTCTTGAGTGCGCATTTGCATAAGCTGTCTAAGGGCGAGGAAATTCTGGTTCCTCATTTTGATTTTGCGAGCGGGAAACAGACGCGAGATGTCACACCGATGCGCTTGCATCAAGATGAAATCGTAATCATTGAGGGAATTCATTCGCTCAATGATGTGATTACAGGCGGATTGGAAGAACTTGCAAGCTGTGTATATCTGTCTTTGGAGGCACAGGTTACGTATGAGGGCGGACGGTTTACACCAGAAGTTTTACGTTTTGCCCGTCGTGCGATGCGTGATTCTAAATTCCGCAGTGCATCGGTTGGTGACACCATTCGCCAGTGGCTGTCGATTCGTCGCGGAGAGCGGCTGTATATTGCGCCATATCGTCATCATGCGGAATTTACCATTGACACGTATTTACCCTATGAGAGCAATATCCTGTATCCTGCTTTGCGTGAGTCATTGGATACACATGCACAGGAACTTACAAAAGCAGATTTGCTAGATGCCCGCAAAGCAGCAGATCTATTTGAGCCTATTGCGTACGAGAACTATATTCCAGACGCATCAGTGTTGCATGAGTTTATAGGGTAATTGCAGAGCGTTGGGAATATAATGAAATGAGATATGTGCAAAAATAAGGAGATGTCTAAAATGGATCACAATGTTTCGATGATTTTGGAAAAAATCAAGGTGGTTGCAGAGCAGACGCGGACGGCAACCGTTCGTGCAGTCGATCAGGCGGGACGCAAGGCGAATGAGATGGCACAGGCAACACGCCTGAACCTGCAGATTTTTGACCGCAACACAGAATGTGAAGTGCTGTATAAGGAAATCGGAAAGGTTATCTACGACATTCATCAGGGAGCAGAGACACAGGAAGACATCATTGAAGATAAGCTGCTTGCGCTCGATGCGCTGCATACAGAGCTTGATGCGCTGCGCACCGAGCTTGCGTCTCTCAAAACGGTGTGCACTTGTCCGTATTGCGGCAGACAGTGCAGCCGCGAAGATGCTTACTGCGCAGGCTGCGGCAAGCCGCTGTGATAGGCGAAATTTTACTGGAAAGGTCGTGCAAATTTGCCACAGCAATACAATAAAAAACAGACATTTTTACATGGTGCAATTATCCTGCTGATTGCCAATTTAATGGTCAAGGTAATTGGTGCACTGTTTAAGATACCGCTCCAGCATTTACTGCTTGATGAGGGTATGGGCGTGTTCAATGTGGCGTATCAGTTCTATACTGCCATGTTTGTGATTTCGACTGCCGGTGTTCCGGTCGCACTGTCCAAGATGGTTTCCGAGTCCTATATCTTGGGACGCAATCGGGAAATTCGTTCAACGATCCGTATTGCAGGACTGGTGTTTATCACGCTGGGTGCGCTGTGTTCCGGATTTTTGTATTTCGGTGCGGAGTGGCTGGGAGAAATCATTCAAAATCCCACAGCAGTTTTGGCAATGAAGGCGGTTGCACCTTCTGTATTTTTTGTCGCATGTATTTCGGTTGTGCGCGGCTATTATCAGGGCAGATCCAATATGATGCCAACAGCACTCAGTCAGCTTGTCGAGGCGCTGGGAAAGCTGTTTTTGGGACTTGGTTTCGCAGCCTTTGGTATGTACAAGGGCTTTGCACTTGAGGTTTGTACAGCACTCGCGATTTTAGGCATTACGATTGGCGAGGGTGTTGCAGCAATTGGCATCTGGATTTACTATCTGCGTGATCCGGCACGTCATGCGCGTGGCACAAGCCGTGAATACCGCGGCAGCAAGCAGTTAGTGCATAATCTGCTGTGGCTAGTCATTCCCATCACGCTCACCAATTCTGTAACCAGTCTGACGACCCTTGTTGACACAACAATGGTAGTTTCGCGCTTACAGTCCATTGGATACTCCCTGAAGGAGGCTAATGAACTGTTTGGTATGTATAATGGCAAGGCATTTACCATGTACAACCTGCCGCAGACACTTATTGCTGCGCTTGCGATTTCCATTGTGCCTGCAATTGCAGGGGCGATGGCGCAGAAAAACAGCGAGTTGACTGCGAAAAATCTGGGGTCAGCAATGCGTATTGCGATGCTGATCGCGCTGCCTGCCGGAACCGGATATTTTATTTTATCCGAGCCGATTATTGATATGCTCTTTGCAGGAGATTCGCGTGTCGGTGCAGCCTGCCTGCGCGTGTTGGCGTTTGCAATCCCATTTGTTGCACTGGTCAGCTTGACAAATGCCGTATTGCAGGCAGCGGGGCATGTTCGGGTACCCGTGATTTCTATGTTGGTGGGCGGTGTTATCAAGGTTATTGTCAATTATACACTTGTGGGCATGCCGGAAATTAACATTTATGGCGCGCCGTTTGGTACAGTGGTTTGCTATGCTTTTATTACAACAGTAAATCTTATAATCCTGCGCAAGTATGTGAAGCTGCCCAAACTGGATAAGCTATTCTTCCGTCCCATGGCTGCTTGTCTTGGCATGGGGGCAGGGGCGTATATCACCTATCGTCTGATTGCCGGACTGCTTGGCAATACTGTTGGAGTGATCGCTGCAATCTGCGCAGCAGGTGCGATTTATCTTGCGCTGCTTTTGGCGCTTGGTGCGTTGGAAAAAGATGATGTCATGATGATGCCGAAAGGGGAAAAGCTGGTTCGCCTTCTGCATCTGAGATAAGAGAAACATTACGGAAAAGGAAAAATCATGGTTGATTTTACATTCAAAGAACGATACACCTACGAAGATTTGCTGGAAATCATGCGTATCCTGCGCAGTCCGGAGGGCTGCGTATGGGATAGAGAGCAGGATCATAAGTCTATTCGCCGCAGCTTTATTGAGGAAACGTATGAGGCGGTAGAAGCAATTGATAATGACGATCCAGTTCTGCTGCAAGAGGAATTGGGGGACGTCCTTCTGCAAGTGGTATTCCATGCCCAAATTGAGACAGAGGCAGGACGCTTTACGATGTGTGATGTTGCAGACGGGATTTGTAAGAAAATGATCTATCGCCACCCCCATGTATTTGGGACAACAGAGGTGAGAACCTCTGATGATGTGCTGCAAAACTGGGACGCACTCAAGCAAAAGGAAAAGCATCAAAATACAGTGACGGACACACTGGAGAGTGTTGCACGCAGCTTGCCGGGACTGATTCGGGCAGAGAAAGTGCAGCACAAGGCTGCAAAGGTTGGATTTGATTGGGACGATCTGAGTGGCGCGCTGGAAAAGGTGCGTGAAGAAACAGAGGAAGTGGCACGTGCAGCAGATGGAGATGGGAATTTGTCAGAAGAATTGGGAGATTTGCTGTTTGCAGCTGTAAACGTCGCACGCTTTGCCCATACCGACCCAGAACAGGCGATCCAAGCTGCAACGGACAAGTTCGTTCGCCGTTTTTCCAAAGTGGAGCAGGCGGCACAGAAGGCCGGAAAATCGCTTACGGATATGAGCCTTGCAGAGATGGACGCTTTATGGAATGCGGCGAAGGCAGAAGAAAATGAGGCAGAGCGTCATGAATAAAGCAGAGCTGATTACCTGTGTGGCAGAGCGAACAGGCATTACCAAAAAGGATACCGAGAAAACGATCAATGTCATGCTTGATATTTTGTCCGAACTGCTTGCAGAAGGGGATAAGGTCAATCTTTCGGGTTTTGGTGCATTTGAGACAAGAATGCGTGCGGCGCGTACCTGCCGTAATATACATACCGGAGAGCCGATTTCGGTCGATGCGGCAAGGACACCTGTATTTAAGCCGGCAAAATCACTCAAGGAGCGAGTAGAAAATGCGTCTAGATAAATTTTTGAAGGTTTCGCGCCTGATTAAGCGCAGAACTGTTGCGAACGATGCCTGTGACGGAGAACGCATATCAGTCAACGGCAGACAGGCAAAGGCATCTTATCAAGTGAAAGTTGGCGATGTGATTGAGATTGCATTTGGCCAGCGTGTCATGAAGGTAGAGGTGCTCAATGTGGCGGAGCATGTAAAAAAGGACGATGCAGCTGGGCTGTATCGCGAAATCCTATAAAAGGGGCTGTGTCGAAACACTTCGGCAAGCTGAAACAATGATTTGGTTCCCGACAGATGAGGTTTTCTGTCGGGAATTTCTTTGCATAAGTGTGCCTTCTTACACATAAAGTGAAAACAAAAGGAGGAATTTTGAATGTCCCATGATGAACGCGCTTTACCGCACACGCTCACGCTGACAAGCCGACATGCACTGGCAGTTTCTGGTGTCACTGATGTATCGGCTTTTGATGAAAACACAATTGCAATGGAGACCAATATGGGTACGCTTACCGTTCGGGGAGAAAACTTACACGTGGAAAAGCTGACCCTTGATCAGGGGGAGCTTACGCTGACCGGAGAAATTCAGGCATTGGAGTATGATGACGATATGGCGGCACAGGGTGGATTTTTAAGCCGCCTGTTTCGATGATTGCGCTGTATCAGCCGCTCGCTGTCACAATGCACTATTTTTTGCAGGCAGTGCTTTGGGGTCTGTGTCTTGGAGTCCTTTATGATGTGCTGTCTGGTATCCGTATGGTGTATCACGGGCATCGCTGGACAGGATATGTTTTGGACAGCGTTTTTGGGGTCGCGGCACTCATTGTATATTTTATCTTTACAGTCACCTTAGCAGCGGGACAGGTGCGTGGATTTCTTGTCGTTGGAATGGCAGGCGGAGCTGTATTTTGTCATTTCGCGGCTGGCTGGCTGATATGCGCAGCAAGCTGTAAGCTATTAAAATTGCTTGTGAGGATCATTTCTGTACTGCATCATTTCATTCGGACAGTGCTGCATTTTATAAAGATGGGGAGCGGTCGATTGCAAAAAAACTTGAAAAAGATTTCCAAAAAGACTTCCATTTCTGGAAAAAAGACGTTATAATATACTACATATATCGTTATTTGTGTGCAATCATGAAGGAGGGGATACCGTGCCGCAAAGAAAAAGCAAGCGGAAACCACCTTCCGAAAAGCAGGTAAAAAAACGCAATCGTGTTATTTTTCGAATCGTACTGATTTGCCTTGCATTTTATGGTGTCATTTCAATTGTACAGCTTCAAAAGCAAATTGCACAAAAGGAAGCTGAAGTCAGCCGGATGCAGACAAGGATCCAACAGCAGACCGAAAACAATGACACATTGAGAGAACAGGTGGAAAAAGGGCTAACAGATGAACAAATTGCGGCAATTGCCCGAGAACAGGGCTATATCATGCCGTCTGAGCGTGTTTTTGCGGATTCTTCCAGCAAATAATGGTGTAACCCCAACGCGGGATAATGCGAATTTCTCACAATACGGAGGACAAAACAAGAGGGTATGGGTTTGGTCGTAGGAGCAGTTCTGGAAGGAAAAGTCACCGGTATTACCAAGTTCGGTGCGTTCGTATCTTTGCCAGAGGGAAAATCTGGTATGGTTCATATTTCGGAAGTGGCGAATTCTTTTGTCAGCGACATTAAGGAATTCTTGAAAGAAGGCGACACTGTCCGTGTGAAGGTAATCAATGTAGACGATGCAGGACGAATCAACCTGTCGATTAAGCGTGCACAGGAAAATAGTCAGCAGTCTGCTGTACGCACAGGTTGTACGGAACAGCGCCGTACACCGCGTCCGCGTACAGGACAGTTCCAAGGCGGAGGACGCACCGTACAAAGTAAGCAGCCACGCGACCCAGCTACCATGACTTTTGAAGATAAGCTTAAAATGTTTATGGCTGACAGCGAAAGCCGTATGGCCGATATCCGTCATAATACAGACCGCAAGAGCGGTTCGCGCCGCCGTAAATAACCGCTGCGCCTCTGTTCTTCCGCACATTTCGCCAGGGCGTTTGCTCTGGCGTTTTTGTATGTATAAAAAAATTGCGCCCTTTCACAAGGACGCATAAGTTAGGATTGTGGGGATAAAGATATGAACGGTGCACGGTGATCACTCTGATCACCGTCATAATAATATCATCTTATAAAAGTTTTGTCAACAATAAAAAATGTCGATTTTTGGAAGGTTACTATATGAAAAAAATACTCATTTACAATGCCTATCTGATGCCGATGAAATCAGCAGATATCGCTTGCGGCTTTCTTTCCGCAGCAGAGGGAAAGATTACAGGGATCGGAGATATGAGACATTGTCCTGTGCAGGAGGAATTTGATTTCTGTGTAGATGCACAGGGAGGATTTGTGCTCCCGGGGCTGATTGATGCACATACCCATTTGGGACTTTATGAGGACGGCTTGGGCTTTGAAGGCGCAGACGGAAACGAGGATACCGATCCGACAACACCACATCTGCGAGTCCTTGATGCAATCAATCCGACAGAACATGCTTTTGCAGAAGCACGTGCAGCAGGTGTCACCTGCTGTGCGGTGAGTCCGGGGTCCGCAAATCCTATTGGCGGACAAATTGCGGTGATAAAGACCTATGGACATTGGATCGACCGAATGATTGTAAAGGCACCTGCTGCAATGAAGTGGGCGTTTGGAGAGAATCCAAAGACTGTGTATCATGATAAAGATGAATCTCCGGTGACACGTATGGCAACGGCGGCGATTGTTCGGGAGATGCTCAAGAAAGCAGCAGAGTATACCGCGCGCTGTCAGAAAGCGGAAGAAAGTCCGGAAGAAGATATGCCGGATTTTGAAATGAAATATGATGCGCTGCGTCCTCTTTTACAGCGGGAGATTCCGGCGCATATCCATGCGCACCGAACAGACGATATTTTTACCGGACTGCGTATTTGTAAGGAGTTTGGGCTGCGTCCGGTCATTGTGCACGGAACCGCTGCCCATAAGATTGCACAGGAACTTGCAGAGCTTGATATTCCGGTTTTGAGCGGTCCGTTTTTGACCGATCGCTCCAAACCGGAGCTGCGAGATTTAACCGAGCGTTCGTCGGGAATTTTGTCCAAGGCTGGGGTGCGCGTTGCAATTACAACAGACCACCCAGAGATTCCGGTGAAATATCTTATGCACTGTGCGGAAGTTGCGGCAGAGCATGGAATGGACGAGCGTGAGGCCTTGCGTGCAGTCACCTGCTATCCGGCAGAAATTTTGGGGCTTGACGATCGGATTGGAGGTCTTGAGAAGGGTATGGATGCGGATTTTGTTTTATTTTCAGCACATCCATTTGCGTTTCGTGCCCGTCCGCTGCTGACGGTATGTGATGGGCAGGTTGTGTTTGCGCAGGATATGCAGAAGGAGGAGAATACATGAGGGAAATCCATGTAGATGAAATAACGGCTTTGGTACGTAAATTGTGTATAGAGGCAAATCATACCCTGCCAAAGGATATCCAACAGGCGTTTGAAACTGGGAAGGAACACGAGGAATCACCGCTTGGGCAGATGATTTTCGATGAGATGATTCGAAACTGCAAGCTGGCATGCACCGAGCAGGTACCGATTTGTCAGGACACAGGAACTGCTGTGATTTTTGCAGAGGTTGGTCAGGACGTGCATGTGGTAGGCGGTGCCTTTGAGGACGCTGTGAATGAAGGGGTACGGCAGGGCTATCAAGATGGTTATTTAAGAAAATCTATTGTACGAGACCCACTGCGCCGCGTCAATACAGAGGATAACACACCAGCGATCCTGCATGTAAGGCTGGTGTCGGGACAGAACATACGAATCATTGTTGCACCGAAGGGCGGCGGCAGTGAAAATATGAGCGCACTGAAAATGTTTACTCCGGCGGCAACCAGAGAACAAATAATTGCTTATATTGCAGATACTGTGGTACAGGCAGGCTCGAATCCTTGTCCTCCGGTCATTATTGGAGTGGGATTGGGCGGAACGGCAGATAAGGCGTGTGCGTTGGCAAAGGAAGCGCTGCTGCGCTCTGTGGACGAGCCAAATACAGACCCGTTTTATGCGGAGATGGAAGCAGAAATCGTAGCGCGTGTGAATCGCTCAGGAGTCGGACCGCAGGGGCTTGGCGGTACGGTAACTGCGCTTTCCTGCGCAATTTTGCCATATCCGACACACATTGCAAGCTTGCCTTGTGCAATTTCTATTGGCTGCCATATTACGCGCCATGCACAGGGCGTTCTTTAATACAGCGAATTTTAAGATGCTTGCTGTAATGATGGGTTTTATATAATTTTCATAAATCACTTGTAATTTTAGAGGGAAAGCAGTATAATATGTACAAGCAATTCCATTATAATTGCATAAGACTTTGGGGTTTCCCAAACCCCTGATAGGAGATGATGTTATGAAGTTCACCATCGTCGAAAGGAAAACAAAAATTTCCGATGACCTCCGTGACTATGCTATGAAAAAGGTCGAAAAGCTGGATCGTTATTTTAATACAGATTCAGAGTCGATTCTGACTTTTTCTGAACTGAAAGGGCGTCAGACAGTCGAACTCACTGTCAAACAGGGTGCGCTGGTAGTTCGTGCGGAGGAAACGACGACCGATATGTTTGCATCGGTGGACGGCGCGATCAATCGCATTGAGCGTCAAATCCGCAAGAATAAAACACGCCTTGAAAAGCGTCTGCGTCAGGGTGCTTTTGAAAAATCTGCGGCGCATGCAGCGGAGCTGGAGGATCCCTTTGAAGTGGTTCGCCATAAGCATTTTGAAGTTGAGGCAATGAGCGTAGAAGAAGCGATCCTGCAAATGAATCTGCTCGACCATCATTTCTTCTTCTTTAAGAATGCTGACGCCGGCGACAATTATGCGGTACTCTATAAACGCGCGAGCGGCGGTTATGGACTGATTGAGGGCGATTGATACAGTTTTTGTCATCTGCTTGACACTTGTATGTGGTTCAAAAACGTGATATAATAAGCGGGCGAGCGGGGAGGTTTTCCGCCCGTCCGTTTTTTATAGCATGAATCTGATTATTGTAGTCTAAAAGGAGAGATGCTTATGCTGGAAACTGCAGCATTGCTGTTGGCTCTGAGCGTTGGGACAAACGCCGCACCGACTGCACCAATGGATAGCCCGACAGCTTTTGTTGATACAGTCAATGAAATTACAGAGGGGTTGACTCCATATGAGGAGCCGAAGCCAGACATAGAGCCGCCCAAGCCGGAGCAGCCAAAGCCAGAGCAGCCGGAAGTACCGAGCAAGCCGGTTCCTCCGCAAAAGCCGTGGGTAAATCCCTATGGTCAGACACTGGGTTCTTCGACCACTTCTTTTGCAAGCAGCAACCGCAACCGAAGCAAGAATATTGAGCTTGCAACGAAAGCGTGCAATGGCTATATCGTGAAGCCCGGCGAAACCTTTTCTTTCAATACAGTCGTTGGAAAACGAACCAAAGAACGCGGATATAAAGAGGCTGGTGTTTATGTCAATGGGCAGACCGACACCGGAGTTGGTGGTGGAATCTGTCAGGTATCCTCTACGCTCTTTAATGCAGCATTAGAATCCAATATGGTGATTACGGCACGCCGCGCACATAGCTTGCCGGTAAGCTATCTGCCAAGGGGGCGTGATGCCGCTGTTTCGTGGGGTGGTCCGGAGTTCAAGTTTAAGAATCCGCATAAGTTTCCCGTCATGATCGGTACATACTATGATAAGGGCGGAAAGCTGACGATGTCCATTTTAGGTCCGGCAGATGCGAAAATGACCAAGCCCGAAATCAAGGTTACAGAAAAGAATGGCGTGTATACCTTAACGCGCTCAGTTGGCGGAAAGGTCAATTATACTACAAGCAGTACCTATGGAAAACACTGATTTTTCTGAAAAATAGAGGATTCATAGCAAAAGCGCGCTGGAATAAGCGCGCTTTTGTATACGATTTAATTTCGAGTCTGCATAAAGTGCTCTGCACAGCGCCGCATATCCTGTTCTGTGTGGAATACAACACCGGATTGCATGATGCTTTCCTGTACATTTTTGGGTAGTGTGCGGAAGTATCGTCCAAGATCGCTGTCGAACGCGTCGTATCCGATTTGCATAATGATCACCTCTGTGAGCAGTATGCCCAGCTCGAAAAGAGGTTATACGATATATTTATAAAAATACATATTTGAATGATTTGGTTTTAAGGAGATATTTATGGGACTTTGTGATATACAAGAGATCAAAGCGATTTTAGGCAGACATGGATTTCATTTTTCTAAGTCTCTTGGACAAAACTTCCTGACAGAGCAGTGGGTGCCCGATCAGATTGCCGAGTCATGCGGGGTCGATGCAGCTTCCTGTGTGTTGGAGGTTGGTCCGGGAATGGGTTGTTTGACAGTTGAGCTTTCTAAGCGCGCTGAAAAGGTAGTTTCCATTGAAATTGACCGCACCCTGTTCCCTGTGCTTTCTGAAACACTTGCGGATTGCCCCAACACAGAGGTCGTAGAGGGAGATGTGCTCAAAACAGATCTCAAGGCTTTGTGTGCGCAGAAATTCTCTGGAAGGACTGTTTATGCCTGTGCCAATCTTCCCTATTATATTACAACACCTGCAATTGCTGCCCTGTTGGATAGTGGAGCGTTCGCAGGTATTACAATCATGGTACAGAAGGAGGTGGCAGAGCGTATCTGTGCACCGGCCGGAACAGGAGATGCCTCTGCATTTTCCATCTACATTCAGTACCATGCCCAAGCGGAATACCTGTTTGATGTTCCGCGTGACTGCTTTGTGCCTCAGCCTAAGGTGGATTCCGCAGTTATCCGTCTCACACCGCTGCCAGAACCTGCGGTACAAGTTTCAAATGAAAATTTATTTTTTGACATTGTACACGCTGCATTTAATCAGCGCAGAAAGACGCTGGTGAATGCAATGGGCGCTTTATTTGGAAGCAAGCTGAATAAGGAGGAGCTTACAAAGCTCGTGACAGACTGTGGATTGGACGCGAGAATACGTGGAGAGCGTCTGACACTTTCAGATTATGCAAAGCTTACCGATGCGGTCAATATATATCTGCATCAGTAAGAATCAGACACCGAGCAGCAGAAGGATACCAATGATGATTAGCAGATCGGTATCCACAATGTTGCCGTCAGAGAGCAAAAACCAAATGACAGCAAAGGCAATGAGGGTATCCATATCAAGCTTGAGGTTACCAAGCTTGCCGGACAGCAGTTGTCCTAAGCCGCCGCCATGTATGGCGGCGGTTGTTTTTTCTGGTGTGGAAATATTCGGGGAAATCGCAGTTTGATCCATATCCTCCAAATACTCATTGTACATATTCACTGTCCTCCTTTGGTGTGTTTATGAGAGCAGTTGCCATGCGTGCGAGCGATACCAGACGCATTCCATGGTCGATTTGCTGTGCAACTGTTTCACCAACAAAGGGTTTTATGGCATTGAGAAGGGCACGCTTTTGGGGATCAACAGCATTTTGCCCACCCTGTGCAATGCGGCTTAGCAGAGGCATTGCACGCTGCATGAGATCGGCAGAAGGATCATAATCAGTGGTTTGTGATATTCCTTGATTTTGAGCGTTGTCACTGCCCAGCAAGGCACCGACTGCTCCCAGTGCCTGTTCGAGTGCTTTTGGGTCGTTGAGCAGTGCAGAGATTCCGCTTGTATCCATTGTCTCATATCTCCCTTCCGAGACCTATTGCCTCAACATGGAGCGCAGACGCGCGGCAAGTGCTGCGCCTTCTGGTGTGCATAAAATTTCCTGTATTGCCTGCCGCGCGGCAGCTTGATCCCCGCGGCCCGCTGCCTGTGCAGCTTGTGCAATACGTGATTCTGTTTGAGAACTGATGCCTTGTGACAGCGATTTTCCTTCACTGCTCTGTAAAAATTGTAAGATCCCGTTGAGACGGGGATCGTTTTGCAGATTCAGCTGATTTAGGATTCGTTCAAGTTCGGTCATAGTATTTTCCTCCCTGCGCAAAATCTTTCAATACCAGTCTATGCAGGCACTTGCAAAAATGTGCGGAAAGACTTTACAGTCACTTAAAAATCGTGTATAGTGTAGCGTAGATTGTGGAGACAGGAGGAAGCCAGATGCGCGTGCTGGTGTGCTCGGACTCTCATGGGCGGCTGCTTGATTTATATGATGCAGTCGAGCGGGAGACTCCGGAGGCAGTCATTCATTTAGGTGATTATTATGGAGATGCGTGTGAGCTGCGGTATAGCTATCCTGACTTGCCGGTTTATGCAGTGGCTGGAAATAATGACTGGGACTGTGATGCGCCGTGGAATCAGGTGATTACGCTGGAGGGCGTTCGAATCTATCTGACGCATGGACACCATGAGGGCGTATCATTTTCTTCTTGTGGGCATATGGTGCAGCGCACACAGGAAAACGCCTGTCAGCTTGGCTTATTCGGACATACCCATATTGTTTATCAGGGTAAGCACGCAGGCATGATGATACTGAACCCGGGCTCGATCAGCCTGCCGCGGCAGGGAGACGCTTCCTATGCCATGTTATCTTTGGCAGCTGGACATGTTGTGGAAATAGCGCTGCGTGATACAGAGGGTAATCTGTGGAATCCGGAAAAGAGAAGGAAACAAAAAAGAACAGGGTGGTTTTAACAAGATGCTTTTGACCATTGATGTGGGGAATACCAACACGGTATTTGGCTTGTATGAAGGAACAGAAATGCGTGGTTCGTTCCGCATTTCAACCAATGCGTCCTCGACTTCGGACGAAATCGGCATGATGATCATGCAGTATTATCATTTTCGCGGCTATGATGCGAAGGAAACGGAGGCAGTCATCATTGCTTCGGTTGTGCCGCCGGTCATGTATTCACTGACGAACGCAATCCGCAAATACTTTGGGATAAATCCGGTAATTGTTGGGGAGGACGTTGATGTAGGCATGGAGAATCACTACATCAATCCCCGTGAGGTTGGCATAGATCGTCTGGTCAATGCAGTTGCTGCAACGAAAAAATATGGTGCGCCGCTCATCATTGTGGATATTGGCACAGCAATTACATTTGATTGTATCGACAGGGAGGGGGCTTATGTAGGCGGTGCCATTTTCCCGGGCATCAAGATTGCAATGGAAGCTCTGTTTATGAAGGCCTCCAAGCTGCCGCGTGTCGATATTGTGCGTACAGAAACCGCAATTGGACGTACAACTGTACATTCTATGCAGTCTGGAGCGGTGCGTGGATATGTTGGCGCGCTGACAGGGATTATTTTGGACATGAAGCAGGAACTCGCTGGTGAGGTTCAGGTAATTGCGACAGGCGGTATGGGGCGCATGATGGCAGAGCACTGCGAACTGATTGATGCAGTGGAACCCAACTTGACATTGGAAGGCTTGCGCCAGATCTATGAGAAGAACAAGCAGTTTTTTGAGGATCGCAGATTTGCAGGCTGCGGCGTAGTGGAAGCAACAGAAGAAGGGTAACGATAAGGCTTGGAAAGCATGGTATTTTTATACTGTGCTTTCTTTTTTGAATTTTAGGTTATTTTGATATGCGGAAATAGGAAGGGTATTTTGATAGAGATTGGCACTGTGCGGGAATAAATTCAATATATAGTAGACAACTCTTGCGAAAAACGCCCGATTATGTAGAAAAAGGGAGAAACAATGCTGGGGAAATCTCCAAAAAAAAAGCGTTTGTAAGTTTGATAAACGTATAAAATGACAAAATTGTAAAAAGTATATGAATCATAGTTGCATTTCAGGTTAAATATGCAATAATCATAGTAGAAGAACTGATACCATCTCTGCACAATACAGCTGTGCAGGACGTGAAAAGCCAAGGAGGAAGAAGGCATGTTGCTGAATGACGCGATGAATTTAGTAAGCAAGTTTGATCCTGAAGTGGGAGCAATGATCCGTCGGGAATATGATCGGCAGGTATGCAACATTGAGCTGATTGCATCAGAAAATATTGTCAGCGAGGCGGTACTCGCAGCAATGGGCTCGGTGCTAACAAACAAGTATGCAGAGGGATATCCGGGTAAGCGCTATTATGGTGGCTGCGAATGTGTAGATGAAGTGGAAAACCTTGCAATTGCGCGTATTTGTAAGTTGTTTGGTGCACAATATGCAAACGTACAGCCGCATTCAGGCGCACAGGCAAATATGGCTGTCTATCAGGCACTGTGCCAGACGGGGGATACAGTGCTGGGCATGAGCCTTGACAATGGCGGTCATCTGACCCATGGCTCTCCGGTCAATCAGTCCGGTTTGCTCTATCGAATCATTCCTTATGGCGTAGATGAGGAAGGCAGAATCGACTACGAGGCATTGCGTATTTTGGCTGAAAAGGAAAAGCCGCGTATGATCATCGCAGGTGCTTCTGCTTATCCGCGTGCAATCGATTTTGAAAAATTTGCTGAGATTGCGCACAGTGTTGGCGCATATCTCTTTGTAGACATGGCACATATTGCGGGCCTTGTGGCAGCAGGTCTGCATCAGAATCCGGTTCCTTATGCAGATGTTGTTACAACGACAACACATAAAACACTGCGCGGTCCCCGCGGCGGTGTGATTTTGACAAATGATGAAGAAATTGCAAAGAAGGTAAACAAAGCAATTTTCCCGGGTACACAGGGCGGTCCGCTGATGCATGTGATTGCAGCAAAGGCGGTTTGTTTTGGCGAAGCATTGCAGCCGGAGTTTAAGGCATATCAGATTCGTGTGCGCAACAATGCACGTGTGCTTGCACAAGCACTTCAAAAGGAAGGCTTTGACTTGGTTTCGGGCGGTACAGACAATCATTTGGCACTCATTGATTTGCGTAAGGCTGGTGTGACCGGTAAGGAACTGCAGCGCCGTCTTGATGAAGTGTATATTACTGCAAATAAGAATGCGATTCCAAACGACCCACAAGGTCCGTTCATTACTTCGGGTATGCGTGTCGGAACGCCGGCGGTTACAACACGCGGTTTCGGTGAGCCTGAAATGGTACGCATTGCACAGTTTATCTGGCAGGCAGCTACTGATTTTGACGCTAAGGCAGATGAGATTCGTAAGAGTGTGCGGGAAATGGTCGCACAGTTCCCAATTTATCGCGTATAATAAAATTTTAGATTCAATTCAGTAAACAGCATTGACTTGGCAATGAAAAGCGAAACTGCACCCAACAGGGATATATCCCTGTTGGGTGCAGTTTTTTGCAGGCAATAGGAAAAGCAAGGAATCAAAGTATTTTCAGGAAAAAGCATGGCAGGAAAGCTCTGATTTTGAAGATAGAAAAAATATGGTGATATTTATAGTAAAAAATGAGTATTTATTGATGTACTCGAGAAAGGTACTTGCACCAAAAACAGGAAGGTAGTAAACTAGAACTATAGGCAAGCCAGAGTAATTATGCTGGGTAAAAAGAAGTAAAAAGAGTAAAACAAGATGAGGTGTATTTCATATGTCTATGGAATTAAAGCTGACAGGACTTAAGGATTTTGTTCGCCCGTGGGAGCTGTCCTGTATGGCACCGCTGGTTGAAACCTCCACACAGATGCTGGAGAATAAAACAGCTGCTGGAAACGATTTTCTGGGCTGGGTAGATTTGCCCAACGACTATGATAAAGACGAGTTTGCACGAATCGAAAAGGCTGCAAAGAAGATTCAGGACAACAGCGAGGTTCTGATTGTTATTGGTATTGGTGGTTCTTATCTGGGTGCCCGTGCAGCGATTGAATTTGTAAAGGGTCAGTTTTATAATGGGGTTCGTCCAGAGGGAATCCCTGAAATCTACTTTGTGGGCAACAATATTTCCTCGGGCTATCTGTCTGACATTATTCGTATCATTGGCGACCGTGATTTTTCGGTCAATGTCATTTCCAAGTCTGGTAAAACAACCGAGCCTGCGATTGCTTTCCGTGTATTCAAGAAGATGGTAGAAGAGAAGTATGGCAAGGCTGGTGCAAAGGAGCGTATCTTTGCAACCACGGATAAGGCACAGGGCGCACTCAAGGGACTTGCAGATGCAGAGGGATATGAGACCTTTGTGGTTCCCGACGATGTTGGCGGACGTTTCTCGGTGCTGACTGCGGTAGGCTTGCTGCCAATGGCGGTTGCTGGTCTGGATCTTGGACAGGTCATGAAGGGCGCACAGGACGCGCTGCGTGATTTTAAGGCAAAAGACAACATTTGCGCACAGTATGCGGCGCTGCGTAATATCTTATACCGCAAGGGCAAGCAGACTGAGATTCTGGTGAATTATGAGCCTTCTCTGGTCATGCTGGGTGAATGGTTCAAGCAGCTGTTTGCAGAGTCCGAGGGCAAGGACCATAAGGGAATCTTCCCAGTATCTGCGAACTTTTCAACCGATCTGCATTCGATCGGGCAGTTCATTCAGGACGGCACCCGCAATCTGTTCGAAACTGTTGTTTGGGTACGGGAGCAAAAGCAAGATCTGTTTATTGAAGCAGATGGAGAGGATCTCGATGGACTGAACTACCTGTCCGGCAAGAGTGTACAGTTTGTAAATTCTAAGGCATACGCTGGTACACTGCTCGCACACTGCGACGGTGGCACCCCAAACATCGTGCTCGAAATCGACCGCAATGATGAATACCATCTGGGCTATCTCATGTACTTCTTTGAAAAGGCATGTGGTATTTCAGGATATCTGCTGGGTATCAATCCGTTCGATCAGCCGGGCGTAGAGGCATACAAGAAGAATATGTTCGCGTTACTAGGCAAACCCGGGTTTGAAAAGGAAAAGGAAGCCTTGGAAGCAAGACTTTAAGCGTTGTGTTTGTGCAGACAGGGCGATTTTTCGCCCTTGTCTGCTTTTTTCATCGTGTTTGAGGGGAGGCGTAATAATGGACAATCAGGAGATCCGTGCAAAGGCGAGAATGCTGTATAAAAAGCATTTTGGATTTACATTGCTGCTTGGATTTTGCAGCGGTGGAATCTTGAATCTAATCAGCAATTTTGCCGATTATTTGTTCCCAAAGGACTGGGGTGGGATTGCAATGGTGCTGCTTACGCTTGTCTGTATACCGCTCATGGTGGGGGCAGTTGCCTGTATGGAGTCATTGTGGCTGAAGGATTGCCGCACGCTTGAGAGTCTGCTTTGCTTTTATGCACCATTGTATCGATTGGCAAACTGTCTGCTGCTGGAGCTGTTCCCGACGATCCTCCTGTTTACGGTGATTGTACCCAAAGGACTGTTCTATTTGTCGGGCAATATGCCGGTATGGGGTATTTTTCTGTTGCTGGTTTTGCTTGCTTGGTTTTGCCTCCGGCTGCAAATGGCAACGATGCTGTTTGCAAGCGGAAGGAAAAAATCAGCCTTAGATGCACTTTGTACTTCCTACCAGCTGATGCGTGGAAAAGAGTGGGATTTATTGGGAATGACAGTGATTCTTGTGCTCCCGTTAGCTCTAGTGATCTTTGTGATTCGGCTGTATACACAGCAGTGCGGAACAAATCTGTTTGTTCTGCTTCTGGGAGGTTTGTTTCAGCTTCTATATCTGCCATACAGCACGATTGCAGAACAGGGGTGGGTGCTGGAACGTCTCAAGGACGGAGAGCAGCCACAGGAATCGGAGAATAAACGAAATCAGGAGCCGTTTTTGCCGGAGATGAAAAACGAGGTCAAGCCATATTCAGAGAAAATAAAGGAGCAATAAGTGGTAGATTTTTCTTGTAAAGATGCACACATACAGGTATAATGATGTATGGCATATCCTGCCGGAGGTGAGAAAATGCTGATTGCGCTGGATATTGGAAATAACCATATCACAATTGGAGGCTTTGATGACGATTGTATCCGATTTGTTGCCGCCATTGCAACCAACCCGAAACAGACAGGGGAGGAGTATGCGTGTCTCATTCAAAATGTACTGGCACTCTACCATGCAGACCAGACACCGATTACAGGTGCTGCAATCTGTTCGGTGGTGCCGGGCATGGCGTATATCCTGCATCAGGCAGCGAGTTTCTTAACCGATGGTTCGATTTTAGAGGTTGGCGCCGGTGTAAAAACAGGGCTCAACATTAAAATCGCAGAGCCGCGTACACTGGGAACCGACCGTGTTGTGACCGCGGTTTATGCCAGCCATACTTATCCCATGCCCTGTGTAATTGTGGATCTTGGAACTGCGACAACGTATACAGTGCTTGACAAAACAGGTGCACTGGTTGGCTCTGCCATTGCCGCAGGTGTGCGCTTGTCGCTGTCTGCGCTCAATGAGCATACGGCGCAGCTTCCAACGGTGGGGCTTTCTGACGTTCCGCAATGCGTATTGGGAAAAAGTACCGCAGAGGCACTTTGCATTGGAGCGGTTTATGGCACGGCAGCGATGATTGATGGCATGGTCAGCAGATATGAGGAGGCACTGGGTACAGCGCCGACAGTTGTACTGACCGGCGGTATGGCAGATGCCATTCGTCCATATTTGCGAACCCATACCATTCACGAGCCGACACTGGCTTTGCGCGGACTTGCAGACATCTGGCATCGCAATCACGGCAGGAATGTCAAATAAAATTGCGCTGTACCCCTTAGGGACGGCAGCAGGAGGTAAATTATGGAAAAGAAAATGGACGTGCGTCTGCTTTCACAGATGGCACTGCTCACGGCACTTATGCTTGTCATGGCGTTTACACCGCTTGGCTACATTCCGCTCCCATTTATGAATGCGACCACGATGCACATTCCGGTCATTATTGGCGCATGTCTGTTGGGACCCAAAATGGGTGGGATTTTAGGCGGCTTGTTTGGTGTTACCAGTGTGCTCAAAGCAACCATAACCCCAAAACTGACATCATTTGTTTTTACTCCGTTTTACAGCTTTAGTCCGGAGTTTCATGGAAGCTGGACAAGCCTAATTGTGGCAATTGTGCCGCGTATCCTGATTGGCATTGCCGCTGGATTGGTGTTTCAGGGACTGTGCAAGTTTGTGCGCAATGAAACAATTTCGCTGGCAATTGCAGGCTTTGTAGGTTCTCTTGTCAATACCATTGGCGTGATGGGGCTTATCTATCTGTTGTTCGGAGAACAGTATGCGGCAGCAGGCGGAACAAGCCCAGAGCTGCTTTTGGGTGTCATTATAGGCGTGGTTGGCATGAATGGTGTGCCGGAGGCTGTCATTGCGGCTGTTTTGACAGCGGCAGTTTGCAAGGCTTTGCTTGCGGTGACACGCAGAAGTATGACGCGGGCGTAGTCCATGGATTGAATCAATAGGGCTGTCCTTTTGGGCAGCCCTTTCTTTTTTGCTTTGGGAGGAAGATTACAATGCGTGAAATTGGGATTTTAGAGGTAGGTGGATTTCAGGTCGGGCAGGCACAGGACTTGGAAGCTGCAACCGGATTGACCGTGATTTTGTGTGATAGATGTTCGCCGTGCGGTGTGGATATTCGGGGCGGCGGACCGGCTTCACGGGAGACACCGCTGCTGGACCCGCGGGCAGCCTCCACAGGAATCCATGCACTGGTGCTTTCGGGCGGCTCTGCCTTTGGACTAGATGCGGCAGGCGGTGTCATGCGTTATCTGGAAGAAAGGGACATTGGCTTTGATGTCGGTGTTACAAAAGTACCGCTTGTGTGTCAGTCTTGTGTGTTCGATCTTGCCATTGGGCGGAAAGATATTCGACCAGATGCACAGATGGCGTATGCGGCATGTGAGGCGGCATCTCGCGAGTATATGCAGGAGGGCTGTGTCGGTGTTGGTACGGGCTGTACAGTCGGTAAGTGCTGTGGTGCAGAGTTCGCCATGAAGAGTGGCGTTGGCAGTTATGCAGCGGCAGTTGGAGATATTCGGGTCGGTGCAATCGTGGGCGTCAATGCAATGGGAGATGTATTTGATGTTGACACAGGGGAGCAGATTGCCGGATTGCGCACAGCCGACGGAAAGGGATTGCGCGCAAGTGAAGCAGAAATCTATCGCCAGCTCGAACAGGGGCAAGCCGTGACCAATACTACTATTGGCGCAATCGTTACCAATGTGAGACTGGATAAGGCGCAGATGGGAAAGGTGGCAGCGATGGCACACAATGGCTTGGCCAGAACGATCCGGCCAGTGCATACTTCTATGGACGGGGACAGCATTTATGCACTATCGGTGGGAGATGCCGAAGGCAGTCCGGACATTGTGGGAACACTGGCGGCCTATGTCATGGGAAAGGCGGTGAATCGCGCAGTATGTACCGCTCATGCAATGTGCGGGCTTCCAGCTGTCTGCGATCTCACAAAATAAAAAAGAGTGATTACGGAGTTGTATGGTAAGCGCTCCAGTCTGCAAAGAAAGAACTTCCGCACATCAAAGAGCTGTAAAGGGGTGCGACATGTACGTGCTTTTTTACACAGTAAAATGCCCGAAATCGCTCATCAATACGCGATTTCGGGCATTCTTTGTCCAGAGTGCTCAGCTGTGTCGGATAAGCCGAACACCTGCATATCGGGGGGAAGCGGTGCGGTAAAGAATAGAGGCTGTCCTGTAACAGGCTGCCGCAGGGTCAAGGTGTGTGCGTGCAGTGCATGACGATCGATTTTGGAAAAATCAGGGTAATATAGAAAATCCCCGAGCAGGGGGTGCCCAATGTGTGAAAAATGTACACGAATTTGATGGGTACGTCCGGTTTCCAGCCAAACACGTGCAAGGGAATATCCGTTCGCTGTGTCAAGACGCATATAGTGTGTTACGGCGCGGTCTCCATCTGCGCGCACGATTCGCCGAATCGCAGAATCCTCTGCGCGTCCAATCGGGGCATGAATGGTGCCGCTTTCTGGGAGCTGACCTAGACAGACTGCAAGATAGGTATGGTACATGACTTTTTGAGATGCCTGCGCTGTGAGCAGTCCGGCGGAGAGTGCGTTTTTGGCAAGCACGATCAGACCAGAGGTGTTCTTGTCCAGCCGCCCAATGGCTCGGAAAACAAAGGGCTGTTCACGCTTTGCATAAAGAGCGGCAAGCCCGTTGGCAATTGTATTTTCCCGATTTTGCGGAGAGGGGTGAACAGCAATGCCAGCGGGTTTGTTGAGGACAAAGAGATCGTCGTCCTCATACAGAATTTGCAGGGGGATATCTGCCTGTGGAATGGTATCGCTGCAATCGGTTTCGGGCAGGCAGATGCGAAGTGTTCCGTGTGCGGGCAGACGGTCAATGGTGCGAACCGGAGTACCGTCTATGGATATCCCGTTGCTTGTGTTTTTGAGGTCAACAAGTACCCGATGAGAAACGCCCTGCCGCCGCAAAAAACGCTCGACCGTAGTACCGGACTGGGAAGCTTCCCAGTGATAAGTTACAATTCTTTCCATAGATAGTATATTACAGGATTTTAGATTGTATCGCAAGCGAAAACAAGATATAATAATGAGTAGAAATTTATCATCAAAGGAGAATTTGCCGTGCATGAATTAGAAAATCAGATGCTTGGTGCATCTATGCGCAGTAAAATTGAACAATTGATGGCGATTCCAATGGTCACTGGATTTGAACGGGCACAGTCTATGAAGGTTCGTGATTTGTTTGCGCCACTCTGTGATGAAATTGAGGTCGATCGTTTTGGTAATGTGATAGGCTTGCTCCGATCTGGAAAGCCGCAGGCTAAGACCCTGCTGCTCGATGCACACATTGACCAGATTGGTTTTGTTGTAACAGAAGTGCTGGACAATGGATTTTTACGCTTTCAGTCGGTAGGCGGCGTAGATCCGCGTATGCTGCTGGGCGCAGAGGTGACCATCGGCGCACCAAATGGATCGCTTTATGGTATTGTCAGCTGTCTGCCGCCGCATTTGCTGGGCGCAGGGGAAGCGGACAAGGCATTGCCGATTCACAAAATGTGTATTGATACAGGTTTACTCGATGCAAAACCCGTGATACCGATTGGTACACCAGTTTGGTTTCCGGCAGATGCAGCACATATGCCGCAGATTTCCAAAGATGCCATTACAGGGCCAAGTCTGGACGACCGTGCAGGTGCAGCTGCCATTGCTTACGCACTGGAAAAACTGCGTAAGGTCGATTTGGGTGTAGATATTGCAGTGCTGCTGTCCGTGCAGGAGGAGGTTACCTCACTGGGGGCAACTATTGGAACCTTCCGGATTCGCCCTGACTATGCCATTGCAGTCGATGTCAGCCATGCCAAGACACCAGATGCTCCGAATGAATTTGAGTATGGAGGCGGTGTAATCATCGGTATGGGGCCGAATATGAATCGTGCGCTGACACGGGCACTGATCCGTACAGCGAAGGCGGAGGGTATGCCCTATCAGCTGGAGGTCATGGAGGGCAACAGCGGAACCAATGCGTGGGAAATGCAAATTGTTGCAGGTGGTACCGCGCAGGCGCTTTTGTCTATTCCGCTGCGTTATATGCACACACCGATCGAAACCCTTCAGCTGTCTGATGCACAATCGGTCGGTGATTTGATTTACCATTTTGTAAGACATTTTGACGGGGAGGTGCGTCTCTAATGTATCAGGAAGAATATCGGGAACTGCTCTCACTGACGCGCACGCTCTGTGCAATGTTTGGCCCGTCTGGTTATGAAGATGAGGTCAGGGAGTTTATTTTACAAGCAGCCATGCCCTATGCAGACCGAATCGAAACTGATGCGATGGGAAATCTTATGGTATTCCGCAAGGGAAAGAAGCTGACCGAACGTCCGGTTATGGTATGTGCACATATGGACGAGGTTGGTGTGATTGCCAAGCGTTTTACCGAAGATGGTATGGTCAAGTTTGGCTTTATTGGCGGCGTGGACCCTCGTGTCGTCATTGGAAAGCGGGTACAGTTCCGAACCGAAGAAGGAAACACTGTGGAAGGCGTGATTGGTTTTAAGGCGGTTCATCTGACCACACCTGCCGAGCGCAGTCAGGCGCCAAAAATCAAGGATCTTTATATTGATATTGGCTGTACCAGCAAGGAACAGGCAGAGAAAAAATTGTCACTCGGTGATTATGGCACATTTGCACCAGAAATTGTAGCATTTGGAGATGGTTTCATCAAGGCAAAGGCACTCGATGACCGTTTGGGCTGTGCAGTGATGCTGATGCTGATGCGCAGGCAGCCGGAAGTCGATACATGGTTTAGTTTCCATGTGCAGGAGGAGCCCGGCCTGCGAGGTGCGGGAAGCACGACCTTTTTGATTCGTCCGGCATTTTGTCTGGTTGTGGAAGGGACGACAGCGGCAGATCTTGCAGAAGCACCAGAACACAAGCAGGTGTGTGCACTCCGAAAGGGTGCCGTACTGCCGTTTATGGACAACCGTACCATATATGATGCAGGACTTTTTGAAATGCTGCGCGATGCCTGCGAAGCACGGGGGATTCCGTGGCAAACCAAGCAGATGGTTGCGGGCGGTACAGATGCCGGTCAAATCCATAAATCGATTGACGGTGTACGGTCAGTGGGCGTTGCCGCACCGCTGCGCTATATCCATTCCCCGTCATCGGTGGCAGCAGAGAGCGATATCATTGCGGTCTATCGTACAGCACAGGCATTTTTAGAGGAAATCGGAGGAGACGCAAATGTCTAAGGTTTTTGAATATTACAGCAAGGTAGGCGGTGCATTTGGCCCGTCCGGACGGGAAGATGATGTGCGCGAGGTGATTGGTGCACTTGCAGCAGATTACTGTGATGATATCCAGACGGATACACTCGGCAATCTGATTTGTCACAAAAGGGGTACTGGTGAGAATCGTAAAAAAATCCTGTTTGCGGCGCATATGGATACCATTGGCGTGGTCGCGACTTGTATTGATGAAAAGGGCTTTGTGCGTTTTTCGCAGGTAGGTGGCTTGTCATGGACCGACCTCATCAACATTCAGGTGAAATTTGCAAATGGCACACATGGTGTGATTTCCTTTGAGGAAAAGACGCCGTGGAAGGATATGAACCTTTCTCATCTGTTTATTGATGTGGGTGCGTGCAATCGTGAAAGTGTTAAGATAAGGGTCGGTGATTTTGGCGTGTTCTCGGCGCCAACCTTTGAGCAGGACGGTGTTGTATGCGGCCCGTATTTGGATAACCGAATCGGCTGTGTGGCAATGCTTATGGCAATGGAACAGCTGCCAGAAACTGTTGAAGATGATTTGTACTTCGTATTTACGGCACAGGAGGAGGTTGGTCTGCGCGGTGCGGGTCCGGCAGCCTTTGCAATCGAACCGGACGTTGTGATTGCGGTCGATGTGACGGACACAGGTGATTTGCCGGAGCACAAGTATCCAATGGCTTGTCACATGGGAGAGGGCCCTGCAATTAAGATTATGGATTCCTCTGTGATTTGCAGTCCGGAAGTCGTGCGTGCCTTAGATGAGACCGCGGCAAAACTGGATATGCAGATTCAGCATGAAATCCTGCAATTTGGCGGAACAGACACCTCAATGCTGCAAAAAACCGCAATGGGTGCGCTGGCGGGTGCAGTTTCCATTCCGACACGCTATATTCATTCTCCGAGTGAGATGTGCAGCACAGAGGACGTTGCACAAACCGCAAAGCTGATTGCAGCATTTGCCGCGCAGAAGCATTAAAGTAGCGATTCAGATGCAATCGTTTTTATAAATATAGAGCCAGTTTCCACGGAAACTGGCTCTATATTTTGGAATGGTTGCTCGAGGCATGTATTTAATTCAAAGTTTTGGTGTATACATGACTTTTGACACGGGAAAATGATGCGTACGATGCGCAAATGGTTAAAATCATTGATTTTTCGGCAGGGTCAGATTCAGCACAATTGCAACCAATGTCGCAAGCACAACGGGGGAGGAGCCAAATACAGTCGTGACCCATGCAGGAAATCCATCGAGGCAGCCTTGCACCTGCGTAATGCCTGTGCCAATTGCAACCGCTAAACCAACAACTGCGCTGGAACGCATGGAAAAACCATCTGAGGTAATCATACGGATTCCTGTCATAGTAATTGTTGCAAAGACGGAAATGGTTGCCCCACCAATGACGCTTTGCGGAATAGTGGTTAGAATCGAAGAAAATTTCGGGACAAATCCGGCAATGGCAAGTACAACTGCGGCAAAGGCAAAGACGGAACGGTTGATGACGCGGTTGATGGTCACGATACCAACATTCTGACTATAAGATGCTGTTGGCAGACCGCCAAAGAGCGCGCCGACAATACTCATGACGCCTTGTCCGATAATACCGCCGGAAAGCTCCTTATCTGTGGGCATACGGTCCATGCTGCCCATTGTCGTGGAACTGAGGTCGCCGATTGTCTGTACAGCGTTTACGACATAGACGATTGCCAGAGAAATGCAGGCGCTGATTTCAAATTTCAGTCCAAAGTGCATGGGAGCAGGCAGATTGAACCAGCCAGAGGAACTGACAGCAGAGAAATCGACCATGCCAAGTGCAAAAGCGACAATATAGCCAACAATCATGCCAAAGAGAATGGCACCCAACTTGAAAACGCCCTTGCAGAAATGACTGAAAATGGTAACCACAATGAGTGTGATGATTGCAACCAGCCAGTTTTGGGGAGAACCAAAACCGTCCGAACCGGCGCCGCCAGCCATATACTTGATTGCGGTTGGATAAAGCGATAAGCCAATGGTAAAAATAACGGTGCCGGTGACAAGCGGTGGGAAAAGTACACGGATCTGCTTGACAAAGATACCAAATAAAATAGCAATGATGCCGCCAACGATTTCTGCACCAAGGATCGTTGGAAGATCGAATTGTCCGCCAATTGCCAGCAGGGTTGGCACGTAGGCAAAGCTGATTCCCATAATTACAGGTAAGCGGGAACCGATCCGTCCAAAAATCGGAAATAACTGTAAAAGCGTGGCAAGTGCTGTGACCAAGAGGGAGACTTGGATCAACAGCGTACGATCATCGCCTTGGATATTACAGGTATTGGCAACCAGAATAGATGGGGTTACAATGCCGACAATTGCGGCAACAACATGCTGTAATCCCAAAGGAATTATCTGGTTTGCTGCGGGGATTCCTTCATATTGAAAGACTACAGCTGGGTCAACGGGGTTGGTTTTTCTCATGATAGCCACCTCTTCATTGTGATTCTTTTAGATGTAAAATCTGTTGCATCGATTCAGATACATATTAAATATACAAGAAAGTGCACGAAGTTACAAGAAAAACCGTGAACATATCAGATGCTTGCCTGCAAGATCTCACGGTGCGCTTAAAAGCGTAAAAGAATATTTTGCGATGAAATGGCAGGGAAATTGTAAAATTATCATGTGCAGCCTTGAAAAAAGCGACTGGCTTTTCTTGTGAAAAAGGTGGCTTTGTGGTAAAATGATAAACAGAAGCGGATTTTTGTTTCCGCTATGAGGAGGACGAAAAAATGATATGGCCCTTTGGTAATTCGGAAGAAAGAAAACAGAAAAAACGCATAAAACAAGCCAAGGTGCTTTTTGAAGATGCGCTCGATGCGGTAGAAGCGCAGGCGTACGAGAAAGCCATCGACCTGCTGGAGCAGGCAAAAGAACTGGGACATGATGAGGCAGAGGCCAAAATTACAGAGATCCGAGCAATGTTTGAACCTGTGGAAGAGGCGGCTGTGGAGGCAGACTATCCACAATATACATTGACCATTCCGGAAGAAGAAGCAAATGCTCTTTATGAAAAGGGCATTGCAGCACGTGAACGAGGAGATTATAGTACCGCCTTGCAGGCATTGGGTGATGCGGCAAAGGGCGGACTGCCGGAAGCGATTTTTGAGTTTGGTCAGCTGTTCTTTGCGGGCAAGGGGGTAGAGCGCTCCTTACAGCGTAGCTTTGATTGTGCTGTTTCGGCGGCAAAGCTGGGATATCCCCGCGCAATGCTGTTTATTGCGACCCTATATATTAAGGGCTTGGGATTTGAGCCGAATGGGGAAAAGGCGGCAGAATGGCTGCAAAAGGCAGCAGATCTGGGAGATGCTTCCGCACAGTTCAATCTGGCACTGCTTTATAGTAAGGGTGACTTGATTGCCCGTGATTTTGATAAGGCGCTGCCGCTTGCAAAGGCGGCCGCAGAGCAGGGACATGAAAAGGCGCAGCAGCTCATTGATAATTTGCAGGAAAGCGAACGAGATGAGTGGATGATGCAGGGCGTAGAAGCCTATAAAAAGGGTGATTTTCAGAATGCGGCCTTTCTGTTTCGTCAGGCAGCGGGTGCTGGCTCGGCAGCAGCAGCTTTCAATCTGGGTTTGTGCTATGAAAATGGAGAAGGCGTTCGGAAGGACTACCAGAAGGCGCTGCGCTGGTATACCAAGGGTGCAGAACTGGGACATGCGCGTGCACAGTGTTCAGCGGGTGTCCTGTGCGAAAATGGTGGAGAAGGTGAATTTGATCCACGTCCTGAGCAGGCATTTGACTGGTATCAAAAGTCTGCACAGCAGGGCAATGCACGTGCACAGCTGCTGCTTGCATCTGCGTATCGCCGCGGGCTTGGCTGTGAGCAGGATCCGGTTGCGGCAGTACATTGGTATACGGCAGCGGCAGAGCAAGGGTATGCACAGGCACAGTATGAGTTGGGACTGTGGTACTTGGAGCGCGCGCGGGATCTCAATGCAGAAATGCAGTCTGAGATGCTGACCCGTGCACGAACATGGTTGGAAAAGTCGGCAGAGCAGGGCGTGGAAACGGCGCGGAAAATGCTGTCTGATCTCATTCGAATGCAGGGCGGAGGAAAAGAGCGCTTTGTAGAAGCGGTTGAGGCAGAAAAGGCGGGCGATCATCAGAAGGCACGAGAACTTTATGAGCAGTGTGCAGAGGAGGGCATCGCGGAGGCAACTGCGGCGCTGGGACAGTACTATGAAAAGGGCGAGGGTGACGTAGCCGTTGACCCACGAAAGGCTGTTGAATGGTACACAAAGGCAGCAGAGCAGGGCAGTACCCGTGCAATGCTGTTTTTGGGCATGGCAAATGAAACAGGAATGTGCACAGAAAAGGATCTGCCAAAGGCAATTTCTTATTATAGAAAGGCGGCAGAGGCAGGCAATGCCCGTGCCATGATTCTTTTGGGTGTTGCCTATGAGGAAGGTAAAACCGTAGAAAAGAATATGGAAACTGCAATGGACTGGTATCGCAAGGCGTATGAGCAGGGTGAAAATCAGGGCGCTATGTATCTGGGCATGGCTTATCGAGACGCAGAAGGTAATCTGGGAGACGTAGAAAAGGCAGACGAGTTATTGCGTCCGCTGGCAGATGGCGGTAATGCCAATGCGATGCGTGAAATGGCGCTCTTGGAGTGGAGAAAGACCCAAGGCATGCGTGAGCCGGAACAGGTAGTTGCTTGTCTGGAAAAGGCATGTCAGTGGGCAGAAAAGTCGAAAGAGGCAGGAGATAAGCGAGCAGAATCCCTGCTCAGAACTTTGGAAACACGCAGAGATACCGTGCGTGGTGCAACCCCAGAGGGACTTTTGTATAGCGGCATGCGCTTGCTTGATGGTGATGGCGTGGAACAAGATGAAAAGGCTGCGCTGCGAATGTTGGAGATTTCTGCAAACGGTGGAAACGGTGCAGCAGCGGGTGTACTTGGACTTTGCTATGCAAAGGGTGAGCATGTGCAGAAGGACGACGAACAGGCGCG
This sequence comes from Butyricicoccus pullicaecorum, assembly GCA_018366035.1. Classification (GTDB taxonomy): domain Bacteria; phylum Bacillota; class Clostridia; order Oscillospirales; family Butyricicoccaceae; genus Butyricicoccus; species Butyricicoccus pullicaecorum_A. The sequence goes on from JAGZIW010000001.1 coordinate 76,360, forward strand.
TAAATGGTTCGAGCAGGGTGTTGCACATAATAATCCGGAATCTATGATGAATCTTGCCTATATGTATGTAAATGGAATTGGAGGGCAGATTGATCTCGGAAAGGCAGCAGAGCTGTATGAACAGGCTGCAAAGTCTGGTTTTGCGCCTGCCGGTTTCCATTTGGCACAGATGTATCATACAGGACAGGGTGTTCAAAAGGATCTCACAAAGGAATTTGAGTGGGCACTGAAATCTGCTGAGGCGGGGCATGTACCGGCACAGTATCATGTGGGTGCACTCTACTGGAATGGAGATGGTGTTGCACGCAATCTGGTAGAGGCAAAAAACTGGATGATGCAGGCGGCTGAAGGTGGCTCACAGCCTGCTAAGGCTATGCTTTCGAGAATTGCAGAGCTGGAGGCAGAACGAGATCAGAAGCTAAAAGAACAAACAGACAAAGCAGAGTGAGAAAAAATCCGCCGGAGAGGCGGATTTTTTTCTTTTACAAAGGTAGTTTTTGTGCGATTAAACGTCAAAAATATAAAGGATAGTTGCTTTTCTTTTGTGGGAATGATACAATGAAAAAATGTATAGGAGAAATAAAAATATTGAACTTTATGAGGATATCTTTGGAATATTGCGTTTGGAAAGGTATAATAAATTGATTAAAACCTCGATGTTTCAGAGGTAAAGAGGACGATGAATATGGAGAAGTCGATTGCGGTGCATACAACATTGCGCCTAACCTACGGAGAGGAAAAGGTATTTGGCCCCGGGCTTGCCCAATTGCTGGAGGGGATCATGGAACATGGTTCTCTGCGCCGTAGTGCTGCGGAAATGAATATGAGTTACAATAAAGCTTGGAAAATCGTAAAAAGCAGCGAGGCACAATGGGGAAAGACCCTCATTGAGCGAAAAATTGGAGGTGTGCATGGCGGCGGTGCAGTGTTGACGGCATTTGGTCAATCCATTTTGAAAAAGTATCGTGCATTTGAACAGCAAGCAGAGATTGCGCTGAACACCTTAGTGAAGGAGTATTTTGAGGAGGTGTGAAACAATGGAATCCATTCCGTTTTGCCGTGGAGGCGGCTGTACAGCAAAGCTTGGCCCAGCGGCACTGGAACGGGTGCTGGCTCGTTTGCCGCGCCCGACAGATCCGGCTCTCTTGATTGGAACAGAATCCAGTGATGATGCTGCTGTGTATCAGCTGACAGAGGATTTGGCAATTGTACAGACCTTGGATTTTTTTCCACCAATGGTGGAAGATCCTTATATTTTTGGACAGATTGCGGCAGCCAATGCCCTGAGTGATGTCTATGCAATGGGGGGACAGGTGCGAACTGCGCTTAATATTGTATGTTTTCCTGAGCAGATGGATCTGAATATTTTAGGAGAGATTTTGAAGGGCGGAAATGAAAAGGTGATCGAAGCGGGCGGATCGCTTGTGGGCGGACATTCGATTGCGGATCGTGAGGTCAAATATGGACTGTCTGTCACAGGCACGGTACACCCAACACACATTCGCGCCAATCATACGGGAAGGGTCGGAGATGCACTGGTTTTGACCAAACCTTTGGGCGTGGGGCTCGTATGTACGGCGGCGCGCATGGGTGCGGCTTCCGCGCAGGCAATGGAGCTTGCAGTGCGTTCCATGGTAACGCTCAATCGAGCGGCTGCGGTACTTGCAGATCGTTATCCGGTACATGCCTGTACCGATGTGACCGGATTTGGACTTGTGGGACATTTGCATGAAATGCTGCGTCCAGATCTATCCGCACGGATCTATGTGCATAGACTGCCAAAAATTCCGGAGGCGCTCTGCTATGCAGAAGAGTTTTATTTGACCGCGGCAGCACAACGAAACCGAAATTTTGCACAGCAGCGGCTTCGCATGCATGGGCTGTCTTTTGCAGAGGAGGAACTCTTGTTTGATCCGCAGACCTCTGGCGGACTGCTCTTTGCCATAGATGCAGGCTGTGCAGATGAATTTGTAAGAGAACTTGAGAAGGACGGACTGCCTTGCGCAAGAATTGGAGAGCTGGTTCCCCGCATGGATGTGGAAATCATTGCAGATGCTTAAAAATAGAGTACACTTGCCGATAGAATAGGAGAAGGAGAAAACAATGGCAACAATCGTAGATGCACGTGGAAAGCTGTGTCCGCAGCCTGTAATCGAAACCAAAAAAGCAATTCAGGAGCAGGGCACCCCTGTAATTACCATGGTAGATAATGAGATTGCGCGACAGAATGTAGAAAAAATGGCGCAGCAGATGGGATTCTATGCAGAATCCAGTGAGATAGAAGGCGGATTTCGTATTTTGATTCAGTCTGTCAGCAGTGATGTATTATCTGCTGTGATGGGGGACGCTGCAAAAGCATTGGAGCAGACTTTACCGGCATTAGAGCCAGCAGCACTTTCTCCACAGGGTCCAAAAGGAAAGACGGTTGTGGTACTTTCTTCCAATTGTATGGGAACAGGGGACGATGCGTTGGGCGCAGCTCTGATGAAGGGATTTGTATATGCACTCACACAGCTTGACACAGCGCCGGATACCATTCTTCTATATAATGGTGGTGCGAAGCTTTCTGCCGAGGGAGCGGATACCGTTGAGGACCTCAAGGTTTTGCAGGCAAATGGTGCAGAGATTTTAACCTGTGGAACCTGTCTCAGTCATTATGGGCTGACAGATGCGTTGGGGGTTGGAGCGGTCACCAATATGTATATCATTGCTGAGACTTTGATGGAGGCAGGGAAGGTGATTCGTCCATGACCCCATGGATTGCAGTGCGTGGAGCAGGAGATCTGGCAACGGGTACGATCGTGCGTTTGGCAAATTGCGGATTTCGCGTTTTTGCAATGGAGTGTGAGAGCCCTTCTGCGATTCGCCGTCAGGTTGCTTTGTCTGAAGCGGTGTATGATGGAACGGCTACGGTGGAGGGCGTCACTTGCCGCCGGATTGCGCATATGTCACAAGCAGAGACCGTCTGGCGCAGTGGAGAGGTTCCCTTGCTCGTGGATACGCAGGCGGTCTGTATTACAGACCTTGCGCCAGCAGTTGTTGTAGATGCAATTTTGGCAAAGCGTAATTTGGGAACCCATCGTGATATGGCGCCGATTACTATTGCTCTGGGTCCGGGATTTACAGCGGGGCAAGATGTGGACGCGGTGATTGAAACCATGCGCGGACACAATTTGGGACGGGTTCTCTATACAGGAATGGCACTGCGGAATACAGGCGTACCAGCACTGATTGGCGGCTATGGCGCAGAACGCGTGATTCATGCGCCGGCCGATGGAGCACTTCGGTGCGCGCAAGATAAAAATGGCAAGTCAATTGGCATCGGCAGCGTGGTACAGCGTGGACAAATCATTGCCTATGTGGGGGATACCCCAGTAGCTGCAACCTTAGATGGTGTTTTGCGCGGACTCATTCGTACCGGATATCCTGTGATGACAGGGTTAAAAATCGCAGATATTGATCCAAGAATAGAGCAAAAGGAAAACTGTAACACAATATCAGATAAGGCTCGTAGCATTGCGGGTGGTGTAGTCGAAGCAATGCTATGGCTTGCAAAGCAAAGGGGGATCACTCTATCGTGATTTATTTTGATGCAGCAGCGACTTCTTTTTTAAAACCAGATACCGTACCATTGGCTATGAAAGAAGCTTTTGAGACCATGAGTTCAGTTGGACGCGGGGCATATCCGCCGGCGCTTGCAGCAGCGCGTACAGTCTTACACTGTCGGGAGCAGATTGCAAATTTATTTGGGTTGTCTGACCCTGCGCGGGTTTGCTTTACACATAATGCGACAGAAGCGCTCAATACAGCGATTTTTGGTTTGCTCGATCCGGAAGATCATATTATTACAACTGCACTCGAGCACAATTCGGTGCTGCGTCCACTCTACTATCTGGAGGAAATGGGTGCACAGCTCACGATTTTGCCAACAGATGCGCAAGGGTGTATTTGTCTGAGTGATTTTGAAACCGCATTACGACCCAATACCAAAGCGGTTGTCTGTACACATGCTTCCAATGTGACTGGAAATGTGCTGGATCTGGAACAAATCGGTGCCTTTTGCCGCGGCCATGGATTGCTGTTTGTGGTAGATGCTGCGCAGTCGGCAGGCACATTGGAGATTGATATGGCATGGCAGGGGATTTCTGTTCTGTGCTTCAGCGGACACAAGGGATTGTTTGGACCACAGGGAACGGGTGGACTTTGTGTTGCGCCCGAAGTTTTCGTTCGCCCGCTCAAGGTGGGAGGCAGTGGGATTGATAGCTTTGGCAGATATCAGCCGTTTGAATATCCGGAAGCCTTGGAGGCAGGCACACTCAACGTGCATGGGATTGCAGGCTTGTCTGCGGGATTGGAGTTTATTCACCGTGTTGGCTTGCATGAGATTCATAAGCGGGAGGACATGCTGGCACGGCGGTTTTATACAGGAATTTCAGAACTGTCTGGTGTGACGATTTATGGAGATTGGGGTGCGGCACTTCGTACCGCAATTGTTGCCATGAATATCGATGGAGAGGACGCTGGTGTTGTGTCAGATATGCTTGCGGAAAAGTACGGAATCTGCACACGGGCGGGCGCGCATTGTGCACCACTGATGCACGATGCACTGGGTACCGATAGTCTTGTGCGCTTCTCGTTCTCTTATTTCAATACAGAAGAGGAAGTTGACACCGCCATTCGCGCTGTGCGGGAGCTTGTTATGTCATGCTGAGAAAGAAGGAAGCGCGTATTGTCATTACGTTTTGCACAACGACCGCAGCCATGCAAACCGAAGCTTTGGCGCGTGAACTGAAGCTGTCCGGACGTCTCATTCCTGTGCCGCGTGAAATTACGGCGGGCTGTGGGCTGGCATGGAGTGCACCGCCGGAGAGCGGAAACGATTTGCCGAGACTGCTCATACAAAAGGGGATTGCAGTACAGGATATCTATAAGCTTGTGATTTAAGGATTTTGAAAAAAATGATGATTACAGCAGTTGTGATGGCGGCAGGGCTGTCAACTCGTATGGGGGCAGATAAGCTGTCTTTGCCTTTGGCGGGGAAACCCGTTTTTGTACATGTTCTGTCCCGTATCTGTAATATCCCATTTGCAGAGCGATTGGTTGTGACCAATCAGGAGCAAATCGCGCGGTATGCGATGCAGCATGGATTTCGTGTGGTTCCATCGCCGGACGCTGCGTTGGGTATGGGATTTTCGGTGGCAGCGGGTGCACGTGCTGTGCGTGCAGATACGCAGGGAATCATGTTTTTGAATGCGGACCAGCCTTTTATCTCCCGGGAAATTATAGAAGAGCTATATGGTCTATTCAGAGACAAGAATCAAATTATTGTTCCCTGCGTCAAGGAAAAACCGAGCAGCCCCTGTATTTTCCCGATTCGATTTCGTCAGGCGCTGGCAGCATTGACTGGAGAACAGGGAGGCAGACAGGTATATCGGAAACACTTAGACGAAACCTGCTTTGTTCCGCAGCAAAATGCAGAATTATTTGCAGATTTGGATTGTCCGTCAGACTATCTTCCATATCAATAATAAAAAAGGACGCTTTTGCGTCCTTTTTTTGAGGCTATGGAACCCGAGCCTTTCTAGGGGATAGGCTCTTGTGCTTTGAAAAATTTTCGGTTTCTTTGTTTTGTAAGAAGGCTTGAAGAAGCTTGTTACAAGTACAATAATTGGGCAGGCAGTCCGTCTCTTTGCAGACTGACAGGGACACAATGCAGATGCTGAAACGCAGAGATGAGTGAATCATACGACTGCGGGCAGGTGTCGCATTGATTGAGCAAGATGGTCAGCCGTTCGGCAGACATTTTGCTGGCACGGATAGCGTCCTCGATACAGATCCGAATAATTTGCGTATCTACGGGGCGGTCTGGCGTTTTGCTCCACTCGGGGTGCAGCGTGTAGCGATGCACACATTCCGATATCGGGCGGCCGAGTGCAGATAAACCTGCAACGATGATACAGTGTGTCGTATCAGGCAGAATGACCGGCTCATTCTGAGAATGCAGTTTGAGCGGCATACGCCTTGCGCCATCTGCTTCATAGAAGATGTAATCCGTATATTGTTCTGCAAGGGCGAGCAAATCTGGGGATAACGCGCCCAGCTTTTTACCATCTTGTGTACCTGCACAGGTGACGCCAGAACAGGAGAGCGCAGCGCGAAGCGACTCTGCTTGCGGATTGATACACAGACGATCTACATCAGGCGGAAAAAGCGGCAGGATATGTGTAGTTGTGGTAACAAGAATATGCTTTGTATGGTGGTGCGCTGAAAGTATACGAAGCAGGGTGGTTTTTCCTCCCGCTCCGATGATAGCGATTTTGTAGGACATGATGAAATTCTCCGAAATATGGAAGATTTTGGTGAAAACAGTTGACAAGCTTGCCAGACAGTCCGTATACTGAGATAAGGACAGGGGGGAGAAACTGTGGCAGAAAAGCAGGACAAAAAGCTGAAAAAGAAACATTCTGCGCAAAAAAAACGTCTGACAAAAGTCCAGAAAAGACGGATTTTACGTCGCCGCAGATTGAAGCTTGCGCTTGGGATTGCCGCAGTTTTTACACTTTGTGTTGTTGGCATCTATACAACAAGGGAAATAGATGAACAGATTGTCAGTGCACATCAATTACATTCCTTTGGCTGGAAAGCAAAAATTTCCCAACAGGAAGTGGACGAACTCAATCGGCTTTTGGAGAAATATCATATTACTTCAAAGGCAAGCCTGACCATGTTTTTTGCAACGGTTGCGAGTGAAACCGACTGCGGCAGATTGGTTTTGGAGGAGGGGGGAGATGCACATTATGCGAAACACGGTTATCGAGCGGAGGAGCGCGGCGCCGGTTATCTCCAAATCACACATCGCTCCAAGCAGCTAGAATTTCTGGAGGCGGTAGAAGATCCCTTTCAGGGTGCAGATACGGCAGCCTATATTGCAGAAAATTATCCGTGGGAATCTGCCTGCTGGGTGTGGAGCGTGGGAAAAACTTCTCCGGCACCCAATCCCAATGAATATGCCAAGACGCGCGGCAATACGCCAGAGGTGTTTCTTGCAACGCAGTATGGCATCAATGGCTGGACAATTACAGATGAATCGCTTGGGAAAATTGTGCAGGGAGTAGACTATACCGTCAGTGAGGACGGAAAAACTGTCACAGTAGATGGAAAGGCTGCGCCGCTGCCTAAAAATTGGCCGCAAAGGCTCGAATGGTATCAAAAGGCCAAACGCATATGGGGATAAAAAACCGTCTTTTCAGTCAAGAAAAGACGGTTTTTTATTTATGTTTCGGGCAAGATCCAGCCGTCATCTTCGTCCCAACCGAGAAGTACATCTCCGAGAGAAACATACCATGTCGCGTCCTCCAAAATACGACAGATATCGGTCAGGCAGCATGTCCAGTATGTATAGGATTCGGTATCATGCTCCGGCAAGCTGATCGTGCCGGAAAAAATGATTTCTGGTGTGCTGGGGTCATAGGAATACACAGTGAATGCGTCAGCTGCATCGCGGTATTCAAAATCGGACTGGTACCGTGCAATCACGATATCAATAGCCGCAGCCTCGTCCTCAGACAATGGCTCGGCGCGGAAGGCACGGTAGGACAGCACTATGGACATGGGTTTTGATGACTCCTTTCAGTGAAACGAAAATATGAAAAATAAAAAGTGGTCTCGCTGTCAGTAAGCTAAGCTTACATATCATTTCCTATTATACAGAGGTTACAGCCAAATGTCAAAGAGTTTTCAGATGCTGGGGAGAAAAATAGAATACAGCAGAGGCACAATCATTTTGAATATGAGATACACTCCAGACAGTTTCATTTTTTTATATTGCGGAAACCCAATGCCTTTAGAGAGCGGATTGCTGACATGCTCGTTTGTAAACGAATATATCTCTTTTTATAGAGATGTCAAGGCAATCGGCAATTTCATGAAATCACACGACAGGTATTGGGATACAGAAAAACAGACCGCTGGAATGCAGTCTGTTTTATAATAGATTTAGGAATTGGAGTTCACGGAAGTGATGGACGGCGTACGCAGGGATTCATAAATTTTAATGGTTGGTGCAAGCCATACAGAGCCTGTACCACGATATACATTGACAAGTCCTTCGCCGCTTACAGCGGAACCAATGAGTGTCTTGGCACTTCGTTCAACGGTGAAGTCAAGGTTTGCAGAGCGGAGGACTGCAAAGCTTCCGTCTACCTTCAGCGTATCATTTTGCAGTTCGATGATATCGATTTCACTCATGGGAACAGAGGACTCCAAAATGATAATCCCGGGACCCGTCAGTTCCGTTTGAAACAGGCTTTCACCGCCAAGTGCAGCCGACGAAATTGTGCGCTGTGAAACTGCACGGACGCCAACGCTGCCCTGTGCACAGTAGAACATACCATCGTCTACGATGATGCGTTCATTGGGCGCAAGCTCCAGTACAAGGAAGTGCTGAAAAGAAGGTTCTAAGACCAGCATACCGGTTCCGGTGTATTCGGGCTGTGCTATCTGTTCTCCCGTGACTGCACCACGGAACATACGCCCAATTGCATTGCCGGCGGTAACACCGCTGACCATTTGCAGATTTCCTTGGAAATAACTCATAGCACCACGCTCAATGGTAACCTTTTCATTGTTCAGATATAAGGCAATTTGGCGTGGACGAATATGCTGCTGCTCCATGAAATAGACATCTTGCGCCATATAAGGATTGGTAAGACCACATAGCTTTTCATATTCCAATACTTCAACACGCAGACCGCCGCTCTCAAATTCTTCTAAGACACGGACATTTTCTCGGGTACCAATTGCTTTTCGCATAAAAATATTCTCCTTTTATATTATTGTGGTAAGAAACCATGTGCAAATTGCCGGATAATTTCGTAGGATACTGCGAGATTCAGGTTTTGTCCTTCGGTAAATCCCGATGTAACAATCCCGATTAAGAAACCATAACGATCTAAAAGCGCGCCGCCAGAGCTGCCCGGGGCAGCAGGTGCGGTAAACTGAATCATTTTCGTGTGCTGAAACTGTCGGAATCCAGAAATGATACCGTCAGAGACAGAGTTAAAAAGCCCGAGCGGACTGCCAATGGCAAAGACAGACTGTCCCCGTGCAAGGTCAGCACCTTGATAGAGGGGGATCGGTTTTCCGTTGCAGTCAGGCAGCCGCAGCAGTGCAAGGTCAAAGTCTTGATGGTATTTTAGCAGTTCATTGGTCGTAAAAACCGCATCGCTGTTTTCCAGATGGACGGCATAGGCATCACCGCCTGCAACGACATGGAAATTTGTTAGAATGATACCGCCCGAGGCAAGCAGCACTCCGGAGCCGGAGGATTTTGGGCTGCCATGTGCATCTAATACCTCGATCATAACAACAGAGGACGCAAATCCTGCCAGTGTTTCATAATCCAGCGGGGTACGCGTCGTTCTGGCAGGGGATTTTGCAGGGGGAGGAGATGCAGGAGGCTTTACAGACAGTGTTGGAATCGTTTTTTCGGGTATGGACACAGAATGGCGGCGGGGGTGCTGTGGAATGTGTAAAATTTGCCGCTCACAAGAAATGGGTTCCTGCGGTACGGGCAGTCGTGTGAGGGAAGCAGGGGAAAGCTGGTGCAGCAAGGTTTGAGTGCAGTCTGGAAAACTGGGCAGACCTTTTATTGCAGCTGCCTGCGGAAAGAGCGGCTGTGCACCGGCTGGGCGCAGAACCGCAATATCACAGCCCAAATCGAGCAGTACAGAGCATACAAGGCGCACGGATACATCAGGTTCCCCAATCCAAATACATTTTGGAAAAACGGCAGACGAGACAGGAAACAAAAGGGGAAGAATGGTATCCAGTATACAGAGCAGTTGTGCGGCTTGCTCTTGGCGATTCGGCAATTCTGCTTTGTCCAGCGATTTGTGCAGTGCAGTGTGAAGCTGTGCAGGGGAAAGGAGTGCAGATACCTTGGGAAGCGGAAGGTCTGTATCGCCTGCAAGCAGGCGTTGTGCCAGCGGTACAAACTGTGCCGCTTGCTGTAACGGCGGAAGCATGTGTGCACCGATGCAGACAATGCGGTGATTACCTGTGCGGGCGCATGCACTGGAAAGTGTTTTGACAAGAGCATCGGGTGATTCCGGCAAACCAAGCCATTCTAAGAAGTATACGTCCTTGCAGCCATCATGTATGCGCCCGCGGATATTTAAAAATGCAGGCAGCTGCGAAATCTGCATGGGATTTAGGCGAATGGAAAATGATGTCATAAGCTTGTCCTCGGTGTTGAGATTTGTCATTATTATAGCATAAATTGAGAAAAGAGAATAGGGAGGGTGTGAAAAAAGAAAAGCAAAAATAATCAAAAGTAAAATAACGGTAAAATTTAGAAGTTTAGATTTGCAAAGAAAACGATAGCTGTGATATGATAAATGCAAAGCATCTATATTTCATTGGGTATCCCCATGCAATCCTTCCGTAGCTTTGTGTGGGCTGTCAGGCTGCACCTGTACCAAAGATGCGAGAAAGAAGGAGAAGTTAGATATGTCACAATCGGTTTCCCCCTATGCAGTCGGGGCGTTGTTATATACACCGGCAAACCGTGAAAATATTGCGCAGAGTGTGATAGCAGGACGTTTTGATACACCCTATTCCCTTGCGCTGTGCTTGGAGGACAGTATCAGTGATGAGGCAGTTCCAGCCGCAGAATATAATGTGATACATACACTTGAGCAGATTGCACAGGCAAAGGCCGATTTTTACAAGCCGATGATCTTTGTGCGGGTACGTACACCGGAGCAAATTGGGCGGCTTTATGCACAGCTGAGGGAAGGAACCAAGGTGCTGACAGGATTTATTGCACCGAAATGTACGGCAGACAATCTTCCGGCATATCTGGCACAGGTGAACGCACTCCGAGTTCATGGAAACGTATATCTAATGCCCATTTTGGAGAGCATTGACCTTGCAGAGCCGGATACGAGGCAAATACAGCTGCGAAAAATCAAAGAAATTTTAGATGCAAATAAGGAATGTATCTTAAATGTGAGAGTCGGAGGAAACGATTTTTGTCATATTTTTGGCTTGCGTCGACATACTTCAGAAACGATTCACGATATTCGCTGTGTTGACCGAATTTTGAGTGATATCATTACATACTTTTCACGGGACTATGTGGTGTCCGGTCCTGTCTGGGAATATTTTGATGATCCAGAGGGCGCGTGGAGAACGGGGCTGCTGCGAGAGACACAGATGGGAGCACTCAACGGCTTTATTGGAAAGACTGTGATTCACCCCAATCAAATCGCGGTTGTCAATCAGGTGCTTCAGGTCAGCGCAGAGGATTATGCAGATGCACGCGTGATTTTGGGAATGGCGGAAAACTCAGATTTTTTAGTCTCTAAAAGTGCTCGCGGCGGCAGAATGAACGAATACAAGACACATACCAAATGGGCACATAAAATTTGTACCCTTGCAGAAATTTATGGAGTACGGCATGAAGCTTGAGAGAAAACAGCTTGTGCGCACGGCTGTGCGTGAAAATAATACCAAAAGACCGTATTTATTGGTGAATCCTTCGCAGGGAAAGCATGTTCCGGTGGCGCCGCACACTGCCTTGCAGCTTTTTTCAGCACTTGCTGAACAGGTGCAGGAGCAGGTGGGAACAACTGCGCCTGTGCTTGTAATTGCATTTGCAGAGACAGCAACAGCGATTGGCGCGGCGGTTGCGGCAAAACTCAAGAACCCGACTGTTTTCATGCAGACCACACGAGAGGTCACAGACCCAAATCAATATTTATGTTTTTCGGAAACGCACAGCCATGCAGCCGAACAATACATTACAAGAGACGGATTGGAACCGGCGCTCAAATGGGCAGAGCATGTGGTATTTGTAGAAGATGAGGTCACAACGGGAAATACCATTCTGCACCTAATGAATGTGCTGAACGAACAATATGAAACAGAGCAGGTGACGTTTGGTGTTGCCTCGATACTGAACGGCATGACAGAGGAATCAAGGGCGCGCTATACAGCACGCGGGATTTGGACAAGATATCTTTTGCATACGGACAATGCAGCGATGGAACGTACACTGGGGCAATATGACTGTCAGGGAGACAAATATCCGGTGTGTACAACCTGTGCGCAGGTTCTGGACATGATGGAAGTTTGGGGCATGCCAAATATTCGCTCCTGTGCGTGGCGAGCAGATGCGTATCAGGAGGCCTGTGAAGCGTTGGCGCAGACGATTTGTAATATCGTTCCGACAGATGCCAAAAATATTTTGGTGCTTGGAACGGAGGAGTGTATGTATTCCGGTTTGTGGGCAGGATATCAGCTGGAAGAGCAGGGGCATACTGTTAGGTTCCATGCAACCACACGCAGCCCGATCCAGCCGAGTACAGAGCCGGAGTATCCGCTGCACAGACGTTACACCCTACAAAGCTTATATGACAGCAATCGTGTTACTTATGTGTATGACCTTGCAGCGTATGACTATGTTTGCATTGTGACTGATGCACCAGAACCACAGGAAAATGGGCTTTCCAGCTTGCTTTCTGCATTGGAGCAGGCTGGAAATACCAGAATGACAGTGTTTCATTGGAAGTCAGAATATTGGAGGTCAATATGAACAGCAGCTATCGCACCGAAGATGTGACCTTACTTTTGAAGGATATTACGGGACAGGTAGAGCCGATGTCCACCCGAGAGCGGGAAATACACATTCAGGCGGGCGTATCCTATTGTGAAATGCTGCCCAGAGAATATGTACCCAGCACGAAATATTTGCAGGCATATCAGCAGGCACTGTGCAATGAAACCGATCGTACAGCTGCGGCAGTACGCATCTGCGCAGAGCGCATTTATCGGGACAAGGGAGACAAGGTCGTTTTGGTATCGCTGGCACGAGCGGGTGTGCCGATTGGCATTTTGCTCAAGTGGTATTTGCGCAGAAGATATGGGATAGAAGTGCCGCATTATGGAATTTCCATCATTCGGGGACGCGGCATAGATCATAATGCAATGCGCTATCTATTGGAGCATCATGCAGCGGACAGCTTGCAGTTTGTAGACGGCTGGATTGGAAAAGGCGCAATTTTGACTGAGTTGCAGCGCGAACTTGCTGTATATTCAGGCGTCAGTGCAAAGCTTGCCGTTTTATCTGATCCGGCTGGTCTCACAGATTTATGTGGAACACATGAGGATTTTCTCATTCCAAGTTCCTGCCTCAATTGTACGGTATCCGGTTTGATTAGCCGCACTTTCCTGCGCGGGGATATCATTGGGGCACCTGATTTTCATGGTGCTGCTTATTATGGAGAACTGGCAGCAGAGGATCGCTCCTATGAATTTTTAGATGCCGTTGCAGCACGTTTTGAGGGTGCACCCGAACTGCCGGATATTCGGCTGGTGCATAGCGGGCTGGAGGAAACACAGCAGATAGCAAAGCACTTCGCAATAGATGATATCAATTTGGTAAAGCCGGGAATCGGTGAGGCGACACGTGTGCTGCTGCGCCGAATGCCATGGAAAATGCTCGTGCGTGAGGATATGCAGAACGATCCTGCTTTGGCTCATCTCTATCAGCTTGCACGAGAAAAGGGAATTTCGGTGGAACCGTATCCGCTGCAAAATTACAAAGCTTGCGGAATCATTCAGCAGCTGCGAGATGTATAAAAATATTGTCAAATATTTACAAACTGTAAACATTTGAAATGCCCACATGTATTGAAAAACAACGATAAAAATGATAAAGTGATAGTATCATTTGGCACGTTACTTGATGAAAGTAAAATCATAGGGTAAGATCAGGGGCTTAGATTATGCAAACACGATTGCAGTTAACAAAATTTGACGATTTTTGGAAACCTTTGAGTGCACGGCAGACAGCAGGGGTTTATTTTTGCAGGATTGCCGGATATAGTCCAGACCTTGTTCGCTTTTTAGAGCAGGCGATGCAGAAACGTACACAAATGCCAATGCGTATTACTGGAAAGCTGCAAAATCCAGATGGCAATCAGCTGAGTTATTTACAGAGCGTGTTGGGGGATACGTTCCAATGTGACACAGCATTTTTTGAAGCGCAGCTTGTAAAGTGGCTGCCGCGTCTGGACCATGTGCAGCGTACCCAGATTGCAGAGGCAATTGGTAAGGTGCTCGAAACACAGCGCGCACAGGGAAAAAACGACAATATGCTGCGCAATGCTTATACAAAGTTTATGTGTTGGATGTATTATCGCTTTGAACAGCTTCTGCATCTGTTAGGAAAAGACCCGCTGCCGCGTATCTTATATGATGGGGAATTAAGCAGTCATGAGTTCCAATTATTTTGCATTTTGGCACGGGCGGGCTGTGATATTCTTTTGATCGAACCGGCAGGAGATGCGCAGTATCAAAAGCTGGACCCCAAAAATGAACAGTCTGTGCTGTGTGCATGGGCGGGAAGTGCACCGTTTCCATCTGATTTTTCTTTGGAACAGATGGTAAAGACCTATCGGCCGCCTGCGCAAAGTCCGCGTCCGGCAGCATCGGCCGCCCGTCCGCAGGCTGTGCAGCAGCCCCAGCGTTCGGCAGTGCCGCTCCGTTCACAGGTGACGAATACACAGATGGCAGACACACGGCAAAGAACGCAGCCGCAAAGGCAGCGTACACCCGCAGAACTGTTTCCAGATGCGCCTGTAATTGCGCCGAATACGTGGCTTTCCGGCAATTTGCCAGCCGATTCCTTGACAGATCCCGCCAGTCGAGGAGAGAACGCCGCATATATCTATACGATGTTTGTTCGCATATTGGGCGTGGAGGATAAATCGTCCTATGAACGGGATTTGTTTTTGTGGCGAAAAAAGCTTGAGGATACGGGGCGGCATGTGACCGTTTTGGAGGAATTTGCAATGCCAACTCCAGAGGAAACTGCACGGGTTGCACGCAGCAATGCGCAAAACGGTGCACAGGTCATTGCCAGTCTGCTGCCGATGCTCCAGCCAACGGCAAACCATCAATTAGATGCCGCAGTCGGTCGTGCATTTGCAGAGATTTTGACCGAATTGGACAGGGAGAATGAGCCTCTCATGCGCATAAAAAACAAAGGTGTGTATCTTGTATGTTGGTTTAACCGCTATTTTCGATCGCTTTTTGAGGGATATAGTGCGGGAAAGCTGCCGGTACTATTTTATTTTGGTCTTTGCCGTACAGCCTTTGAAGCTTTATTCCTTCGCTTTTTGGCAAAGCTTCCCATTGATGTGCTGGAAATCTATCCAGAGCAGCCAGAGCCGTGCTGCCTTTCAGATAAGCTGTTATTTGAGCGTGTTTATCCAAACACCATGCACGTAGCACATTTTCCAGAGTCTGTTGACGCTGTATCCTATCAGACAGCAGCCTATCATGCAGAGCAGGAACTGACGGAAACCCTATATCAGGATTCGGGTTTATATCGTGCGCATCAATATCAAAAGGCTGCGGCAGTTTCTCTGCAAACCATGTACGAGGAGATTTATATTTTATGGGACAAAGAGGCACTGTATCGTCCGGGCTTTGAGGTCGTAGACGATACTGTGCTGGTACCCGTTTTGACTGCCAAGGTCAGCGGCGTAAAAAATCGGGATACCGGTACTTATTGGTCGCAGGTCAAGCGTATGGTGAATACAGACACCATTTGTATTACACGGCTGCCCTATATGCAGCCTGTCGAAGATACCCGATTGAATCCGGTGTCATTTATTAAAAATAGAAAGCTTCAGAGAGAGGCATTGAAAAACAGTCCTGCCTATCCTTATGGGCTGCTTCGCTTGGAGGTACAGGATTTTCTGCTGGATAAGGTACAAATGCTGTTGGATTCCGGTTTGATTCGCGGCACCTTTTCACAGGGCATGGAATATAAGATTTTATCGGTCGCCATGAATTTGCCCAAAGAAATTGTTCGCACTTTACAGAAAGCAGACTTTACACAGGCTGTACCCAAGGTCGCTGTTGTTGCAACGGGAGAGCAGTCCTGCAGCTTGGAGGACAGTATTCTTCTGGCACTGCTGCACAATATCTGTTTTGATGTGGTATTGTTTGTACCGACCGGATATCAAATTATAGAAAAGTATTATACAGAGCCATTTTTTACCGAGCATCAGGCAGGTGAGTATCTGTATGATTTGCAGCCGCCTTATCTGTCTGCGTCCTCATCAGCGAGTGAGGGTATTTTTAGTCGATTTTTTAGGAGGGGTCACACATGAGTATCAATTTTGGTTCTCGTCCGCCGGAGTCTGCTGTACAGCCCGAGGTTACGACAGAGGTTGTACCATACAACATTCAAGATGACCGCGACCAGATGACAAAGCAGCTCACCGGCACCAAGGAGGTCGATGACATTGCCAGCACCATTGAGGTGTATAATCTGGAAACGATTGTCGGATTTGGCGGAGAGGTCGCAGGAGAGATTGCAAAGTGCTCAGATGCTGTACTGAGCGGCATGAATATGAGTCAAATCGATGACTCAGGCGCCATGCTGACTGCGCTGAGCAAGATTATGGATAAATTCGATATCGACGAGATTCGAGATGACCCAGGCTTCTTTGGACGATTGTTTTCCAATATGCGCAAGCAGCTGGACAAGATTCTGGATAAATATCGTACTATGGGCGATGAGGTGGATAAAATTTTCGTGCAGCTCAAGCAGTATGAATCGGAAATCAAGGAATCCAACCGTAAGCTGGAGCAAATGTTTGAGACCAATGTGAATTATTATCATGAGCTTGTAAAATATATTTTGGCAGGCGAACAGGGCTGTCAGGAGATTGCCGCTTATATTGAACAGCGGCGCAATGATTTGCAGCAAACCGGTGATCAATCCATTCAGTTTGAGTTGCAAACCTTGGAGCAGGCACAGATGATGCTGGAACAGCGTACACACGACCTGCGCATTGCGGAAAATGTCGCGATGCAGTCCATTCCAATGCTCAAAACGATGCAGTTTGCAAATATGAATTTGGTGCGCAAAATCAATTCTGCCTTTATTATCACACTGCCTGTCTTTAAGCAGGCATTGGCACAGGCAATTTTGCTCAAGCGCCAACGGATTCAGGCAGAAGCAATGAGTGCATTAGATGAAAAGACAAACGAAATGCTTTTGCGCAATGCACAGAATACAGCGGAGCAGTCCCGCATGACAGCGCAGCTTGCATCAGGCAGCTCAGTTAAGATTGAGACACTGGAGCAGACATGGAAAACCATTGTGCAGGGAATTGCGGACACACGTAAGATTCAGGACGATGCACGGCACCAGAGAGAACAGGACACCGAGCGTCTGCGTGTGATTCAGGGCGAATTTGAACAAATGATGCGTGGACAAGGTTAATCTTGTCAAATATACAATAGAAAAGGAGAGACGACTATGCCAATCAGCTTGCAAAAAGGACAGAAAGTAGACTTAACTAAGGGAAATCCAAGCCTTCGTCATGTACTTGTTGGTTTGGGCTGGGATGTCAATAAATATGACGGCGGGTTTGATTTTGACCTCGATGCCAGTGCCTTTCTGCTTGGTGCAAATGGACAGACTCCGGATACAGATGCTTTCGTATTCTATGGAAACCTCAAACATTCGTCAGGTTCTGTTGAACATTTAGGAGATAACCTGACTGGTGAGGGGGACGGAGATGACGAGCAGATTGTAGTGGATTTATCTGCCATTCCACAGAATATAGAAAAGGTTGCCTTTACCGTTACCATCTACGAGGCGGAAAAGCGCCGTCAGAATTTTGGACAGGTTGCAAATGCCTATATCCGTATTGTGGACAGCGATACCAATCAGGAGTTGATCCGTTATGATTTGGGTGAAGATTTTTCGATTGAAACCGCAATTGTTGTCGGTGAAATTTACAGACACAATGGCGAGTGGAAATTTAACGCAGTTGGCTCTGGATTTCAGGGCGGTCTTGCAGCGCTATGTGCAAATTATGGGATTGAAACCTGCTGAGTAAATAATACTCAGTAAATATTTGTGAATGAATAAGGAGAGTAAGATTATGCCAGTATGTTTGCAAAAAGGACAGAAGGTCAGCTTGACAAAGGGCAATCCGGGACTGACAAAGGTTGTTGTTGGTGTAGGCTGGGATATCAACCAGTATGATACTGGTGCAAGCTTTGATTTGGATTCCTCTGCGTTTTTGTTGAAAGCAGATGGAAAGGTAAGCGGTTCAGAGGATTTTGTATTTTACGGAAATCTCAAGCACCCCTCCGGCGCAGTGGAGCACATGGGAGATAACCTGACCGGTGCAGGTGAGGGTGACGATGAGCAGATGCGCATTGACCTTTCTAAGGTTCCTGCAAATATCGAGAAAATTGCATTTACGGTTACCATCTATGACGCCGAAACCCGCAATCAGAATTTCGGTCAGGTAAATAATGCCTTTGTTCGAATCTACAATGAGGAGACCGGCGAAGAGATGATGCGCTACGACCTTGGAGAAGATTTTTCGATTGAAACTGCGGCTGTGTTTGGTGAGCTGTACCGCAACAATGGCGAATGGAAGTTCAATGCTATCGGTTCTGGATTCTACGGCGGTCTTGCAGCGCTGTGCGCAAATTATGGAATCGAAACCGAATAATTCGTTTCAAAGGAGGAAAAATATATGGCTGTAAGCTTGCAAAAAGGGCAAAAGGTTAGTCTGACCAAAGAAACCCCGGGACTGAGCCGTATTATTGTTGGTTTGGGCTGGGACGAAGCAAAGCAGGAAAAGAAGGGCTTGTTCGGCTTTGGCGGAAAGTCAAGAAATATTGACTGTGATGCTTCGGCACTTGTTTGTGCGAATGGAAAGATTCAGAGCACCAAGGACGTGGTGTTCTACAACAATCTGACTCACCCGTCGGGTGCGGTGCAGCATATGGGAGATAACCTGACCGGTGCTGGAGAGGGTGATGACGAGCAAATCATTATTGATTTGGATCGTATGCCGGAGGATTATGACCGCGTGGTTATGGCAGTTACCATCTATCAGGCGCGTGAGCGCAATCAGCATTTTGGTATGATCCAAAACAGCTTTATCCGTTTGGTAGATGCACGCAACAATCAGGAAATTTGCCGTTATAATCTGACAGAACAGTATAATCAGGCAACTGCAGTTATTTTTGGTGAAGTATACCGCCACAATGGAGAATGGAAATTCAATGCAATGGGGCAGCCTACGCAGGACGGCGGCATTGCTGAGCTGGTAGAACGTTTTCGTTAAGCATTTATGGGGAGCGCATCAGCACTCCCCATTTTGTAGAGTATTTTAGAGAAGAGGAACAACCCTTATGCACAAAAAATTTAAGGGACTTTCATCGACAGAGGTCGAGGACAGTCGAAAAAAATATGGCTCCAACAGTATTCCGGAAGCTGAGCCGGAAACCTTTTGGCAGCAGTTTATGGAGGGCTTTCAGGACCCGATGATTCGGATTCTGTGTGTCATTGCGGTTATCATGCTTGGCATGTTTGCTTTGGGGCAGAGTGACTGGTATGAACCAGTTGGTACCATCATTGCCATTTTGCTTGTCAATTTTGTTTCGGCAAAAACCGGCGTTGCCAATGACAAAGCCTACCGAGAGTTGAAGGACTCCCAGAAAAAAGACACCGTCAAGGTCGTGCGCGACGGCGTTGTGAAGGTAATCGAAGCAGATGAGCTGGTTGTTGGAGATGTGATTTTACTCCAGTCCGGTGACAAGATTCTGGCAGATGGTATTTTGGCAGATGGCACTTTGTCTGTCGATAACAGTGCACTCAATGGTGAAGCTGAGGAGTGTCCCAAAACGGCTGCGCCGGAGGGCTTTACCATTCCAGACAATATTACAGGTGATACCTTTGTAGATGCCCATAGCCTGTTCCGCGGTGCGACTGTGCTCGATGGTGACGGCTATATGATTGTCCAGAAGGTCGGTCTTGCCACCATGATGGGCAAGATGGCAAAGGATATGGAAGATAAGGAGCCGGATTCTCCGCTGAAGGTCAAGCTCAATAAGCTTGCAGGTCAGATTTCTGTCTTTGGCTATATTGGTGCAATCGTTATCGCGCTTGCATATTTTATTCATTTTATTGTGCTTGCCGGCGGATTTGGTGCATATATGCAGACAGGCGGCTGGGAGATCCTTGGCGATGTCATGAACGCGGTTGCCATTGCAATTACGATCATTGTCTGTGCAGTGCCGGAGGGCTTACCGCTTGTTATTGCATTGGTATTGATGCAGAATACCGGAAAGCTCCTCAAGGTGAATGTACTTGTGCGTAAGTCGATTGGTATTGAAACGGCTGGTTCACTGAATATCCTGTTTAGTGATAAGACTGGTACCATTACCAAGGGTCAGCTTGAGGTTGTTGAGTTTTTTGATGGCTGTGGCAAAACCACGAACATTGCAGAGGCACCCAAAATGGCAGATGCACTGCATCTCAGCATTGGCAAAAATACCGGTGCATTGTTTGACGACCAGCATCATGTTGTCGGCGGCAATATGACCGATCAGGCACTGCTCAAGTTCATTGGGGAGGATACCTTCCGTGCACTGGCTGAGCGCAGTGACTGTGAGGTAGGCGTACAACAGGACTTTAACAGCGCCAATAAATTTAGTCAGGCTTATTTGCCGGCACAGCATCGCACCTTCTATAAGGGCGCGCCGGAGCGCCTCTTGGCACAGGCAAAGCTTTGCTTGGATACTGCCGGTAATGAGGTGCCGATTGATGAAGTAGCACTCAATGCCAAAATTGATGAGCTGGCAAACCGCGCAATGCGTGTGCTGGCATTTGGATACAGCAAGAAA
Organism: Butyricicoccus pullicaecorum; assembly: GCA_018366035.1. Taxonomy (GTDB): domain Bacteria; phylum Bacillota; class Clostridia; order Oscillospirales; family Butyricicoccaceae; genus Butyricicoccus; species Butyricicoccus pullicaecorum_A. The sequence goes on from JAGZIW010000001.1 coordinate 97,099, forward strand.
GAATTGGTACGAGATGAAATCCATGAGGATTTGGTGCTGATTGGTCTTGTTGGTATCCGTGATGATGTACGTCCGGAAGCACGTGAGGCAATTGAGGAGGTACAAAAGGCAGGTATTCAGGTTGTCATGATTACAGGTGACCGCAGAGAGACAGCAATGGCAATTGCGCGCGAGGCAAATCTGTATCATGGCGGTGATGAACTTGTGCTGACCTCCGCAGAGCTTTCTCAAATGAGTGACGACGAGGTCAAGAAGATCATTCCGCGTATTCGCGTGATTTCCCGTGCACTGCCAACGGATAAGAGCCGTATGGTGCGTTTGTGTCAGGAAATGAATCTGGTCGTTGGTATGACAGGTGACGGTGTCAATGACTCTCCGGCGCTCAAGCGTGCAGATGTTGGCTTTGCGATGGGCTCTGGTACAGAGGTTGCAAAGGAAGCGGGTAAGCTTGTTATTTTAGATGATAACTTCAATTCTATCAAGAATGCAATCTGGTATGGCCGCACGCTGTATATCAATATTCTGAAATTCTGTAAGATGCAGCTGGTCATCAATTTGGCAGCCGTATTTGTGTCTGCAATTTCCCCATTCCTTGGAATCGAAAGCCCATTGAAGGTAACACATCTTCTGTGGATCAACCTGTGTATGGATTCTCTTGCCTCTATTATGTTCGCAGGAGAACCCGCTCTGAAAAAGTATATGCGTATGAAGCCACGCCGCAGAGATGAAAGCATTATCAGCAAGCCGATGGCAATTCAGATTGTGATTATGAGCTTGTGGCTGACGGCAATCAGTATTCTGTGGTTCATGGTTCCGTTCTTCCGTGCACAATTTGAAACAGAGGCACAGTGGTATACCGGCTTCTTCTGTATGTTCGTATTCAGCTTCATGGTCAATGCGTTCAATGTGCGCAGCGATGGTATGAATATCTTTGAGCATCTGAGTGAGAACAAGCGATTTGTGCATATTTGGCTTGCAATCATGGCAGTACAGGTGGTTCTGGTATCCATCGGTGGCATCATTGGTGAGGTATTCAGCTGTCAGCGTTTTGGTCTGCAAGGCTGGCTGGTCGTTTGTGCAATGGCGCTTACGATGTATCCAGTGGATTTGATTCGTAAGGCACTGACTCCAAAGGTCAAGGAGTAATAAATGCCCGCGTCCGTATTCGGGACGCGGGCATTTTTTAATAAGTGGTATAGAGGAATAGAAATATGGATATTTTTGCATCGGATTTGGATAATACATTGATTTACTCCTATAAACGGGATATTGGGAAGGACAAGGTTTTGGCAGAGCTTTATGAAGGACGGGAGGTTTCTTATATGACAGCCCGTACATATGGACTGCTGGACAAGCTTTGTCGGCAGCTGCTGTTTGTCCCAGTTACAACCCGCTCGACCGAACAGTACCAAAGGATCTGTTTTTCAGAGCAGCCCAGAATTGCCCTGACAACCAATGGAGGGGTTTTGCTGGTAGACGGCATTTCAGATGCAGACTGGTATGCGCAATCTAAGCAGCTTGCGGCACAAGCCGAAGGCGCTATGCAGCAGGCGGAAGCAATTTTGGAGAAAGACCCAAACCGAGCGCTCGATGTACGCCGTGTCGATGGATTGTTTGTATATACCAAGAGCAATCATGTGCCAGAGACCATGCAGCGGCTGCGGGAAGGGATAGATGTCTCAGCGGTGGAACTATTGAGTAATGGTATGAAAGTTTATGTCTTGCCACGTGCGCTCAATAAGGGACAGGCTGTGCGCCGCCTGCGTGCGAGATTCACAGAAAATACTCGCCTCTTTGCAGCGGGAGACAGCCTGTTCGACTTGTCACTGCTGGCAGCTGCGGATATTGCTTTTTGTCCGCACACACTGCAATATATGGCACATGAAGGGCAGCAGGTAATTACGGTAGATGAGAAACAGATTTTTTCAGATGTGATTGTGCAGGAGATTGCGCGGCAGATCATGAGGTGAGCGTATTGGCGAATATATTGCTGATAGAAGATAATGCGGATATTACATTTGCGGTTTCTATGGGGCTGCAGCGCGCAGGACATCAGGTATTTATGGCAGATACAGAGGAACAGGGAAAAGCAGAGTATGTCCGCGTGAAACCAGAACTGGTCTTATTGGATTACAATTTACCGGACGGTTCCGGAGAGTCCGTGTGCCGGTGGATCAAATCACAGGAGAATACGCCAATCATTTTCCTCACCGTTCGAGATCAGGAAAACGACGTGGTACATGGTCTGGAATTGGGCGCAGATGACTATATTACAAAGCCGTTTTCCCTTGCTATTTTGCTGTCTCGTGTGGCTGCTGTGTTGAGGCGCTCGATTCCATCTGTCGGGGACTGCCTGCAGTGCGGGGATATCACTCTGGATCGTACTGCCACTCGCGTGATACAGAATGGCAGTCCGATTACGCTTACAGCACAGGAATATCGCTTGCTTTTGGTGCTTATGGAGCATAAGAATCAAACGCTGACCCGTACACAGCTTTTGGAAAGATTGTGGGACGCAGATGGAAGGTTTGTGTCAGATAATACCCTGACTGTGACCATGCGCCGCCTGCGGGAAAAGCTGGGATATCCAGATTGTATCCAGACATTGCGCGGCATTGGCTACCGTATGGAGGGATAACTGTGAAAAAGATTCTTTTTGCCTGTGCACTGGCTCTTGCCTGCGGTATCTCATGGGGAGTGGTAGGTGCATGGCTGTTTGCACAGGAGCTATTTCAAAGTCAAGCACAGCTGGTTTCAGCACTCCCGCTATCAGACAGTGTGTATGAGGCGCTGCACAAGGCGGCTGATCTGACAGATACCACATGGGGAGAGGCGCTTGTCCGGCGTGGTGGTTATACGCCGGAATTTTATTTTTGGGAAAATGTTGTGTGGCTCTGTGTGATAACAGTGGGTTTGTTTTTTTTACTGTCAGCTGTGATACTGCTCTGGAGTGCTGTGAGACAGAAAAAGCGCAGAACACGTATTGCGGCAATGACAACGTATCTGACTGCGGTGCTTGAAAAGAGAGAGCACATTCTGATGCGTGAAGAAGATGAGTTTTCACAGCTGGAAGATGAAATTTATAAGACGGTATCGGAATTGAATCTTACACGGGAGCAGGCATTGCAGGAGCGGCAAACACTGGCGGATAATTTAGCGGATATTGCACATCAGATTAAAACTCCGCTGACTTCGATGCGGCTCTTAATAGAATTGCTTTGTGGACAGACACCTGAAGATACACTCTGTTTGGAAAGACTCCATTCGCAAATGGAGCGACTGGAGACATTGGTCAGCACTATTTTGACACTATCCCGATTAGATGCAGGGGCTGTGCAGCTAAGATGTGAAAATGTGTTGCTGCATGATATTGTTTTGCGTGCGGCAGAGCCAATTGACGCACAGCTAAGTCGTATGGGAATTGATTTGCAGATTGATGTGCCGCAGGATATTGTATTGTCCTTAGATGCGATGTGGACAGCAGAAGCGTTGCTCAATGTTTTGAAAAACTGTGCAGAGCATACACCATCTGGCGGAAAGATTACGGTTTGTGCATTGCAGAATCCAATCTATACGACACTGCGCATTACAGATAGTGGTGCGGGCTTTGCACGAGAAGATCTGCCGCATCTCTTTGAACGATTTTATCGAGGAAAACAGAGCAAAACAGGTGGAATCGGAATTGGCTTGTCTTTGACAAAGACAATTTTGCATATACAGAATGCAGAGATCTATGCAGACTGTGCACGAACAGGGGGTGCACAATTTACCATTCAATTTTATAAAACAAATAGTTGTCAATAAGCATTTTTGGTAAATTACCAGAAATGCTTATTTTTATATTGACGCAGTCGATGAATGAGTATAGGCGTTCAAAATACATGATGAGGAGGGATATCAAATGAATGGGCTGCATGTGAGTGGTGTTCGTGCGTATACAGAGCAAAAGCGATATCACCGTGTTTTGGAACAGACAGAAAATCATGTGCAGAAACACTCTGATTATGATCAGTATCAGGTGGACACAAAAGGTGAGCCGGCACCGGAGCAGGCACAAACGGTTCAGCAGGTTGCAGAGGCATTGAGAAAGCAATATTCATGGGTGTCCTTTACCTTTGCCGAATTGGGCGATGGTCCGGAAAATCTGGCACAGTTTGCAGTATCGGCTGGAAAGGGGCTCCATCTCGTGATTTCCTCGGAAATACTGGAATGGATGGCACAGGGCGGTACGGCTTGGCAGGAAGGCTCGGAGATGATTGGAAAAACCATTTATGAGCTGATGAAACAAACAGATGCAAATGTATATAATAGCGGTGCTGTGATTGCCGCAGACGGACAAACGACTTTATGGAATTCCAAGTGGGAAAATCCCAAAAGTGAGATGGAACAGGATCTGGAATATATGAAAAATATGCTGGATCGCTTGGATAAGATACGAAAACAAAATGCAGAGCAGCAGAAGAAAATGAGACTGCTGCAAAAGAAAAAGCTGAACTATCAGATGGGAAAGGATATGGCACGTCTGGCAAGAGGAACAACTGACCGCGATGTACGTTCTCTTATTAGTGGTATGTATGCCAATAGGCAGCGTATTGCAACGAGCAGGACGTATTCAAAGAAAGAGATCCAAATGACAATTGCGCAGATCGATCATGTGATTCGGTGTGCGAGGACAAAGATCCGACAGCTCAAAGAAGAAGGACAGATGCAGCAGCGTGCAGAAAAGGCAGAGAAAGAGCGCGAAGAAAAGCTGAAGAGAGAGCTGATACAAGAATTAAAAGAGCGGAAACGTAAGCGATTGTCGAAGGAACATGCGCAGATTTTTGAAAGGATACCGGAACTGCCCGGGCTGCGGGATCGTGAGGAGCAGCGGGAGGCACAGATGCAGGCTGCGGCTGTATGTGTGGGCAATCCCGCTGCATCTGCTGCGCCGCCGATAGGCGGAGAAATGTTCGGTGGAACAACAGTAACTGTTTCGGTTTCTGGAGGAAGTACTGTGGAGGTTTCTATGATCCCGATGGCGTAGCATCAAACACCGTCGTTCGCCATGATATCTTGAAAGCAGCATAAAAAATCCAAGGCATATGTGCCTTGGATTTTTTATGCTTGTTAAAGGATATCGTCACGTAAGGAATCTAAAATGTTTTGTGTTTGTAAGTGTTTACCGCCAATGACATAACACAAAACAATGGTAATCAGGATAAAGAGCAAAAAGATGGTAAGCGGAAGGATCGGGAAGAATGGAAGATATTCGATGAGATGTACTTCTGTAATGAAGAGAAATGCGGCAATTACGCCAACTTGAAGCGGAATACTCCATAGAACAGGGCGCAGCCCAAGGAATAGAGCTTCTAAAAGAAGCATTTTGTGCAGGCCGTGCGGAGAGAGCCCAGTTGAGCGCAGCATGGCAAATTCACGGCGCCGCTGGCGCAGGCTGCCGGATACCGTAGATGCAATATTGGAGAGCCCGATAAAAGCAAGCAGCAGAGAGATAAAGGTCGTACATATTTTTACAAGGCGGTTTGCATTCTGTTGGGAGTCTGTTTTTTCTGCGATATCTACAATGTAATAATCCCCCGAACCATGAGAGCGGTCAAGTGCGGCGTCAAGCTGTGCAGCTGCCGTGCGGATATCCGAAAGGAATTCCGGTGCGTCTGGTGCGGTTTTGATGGTTGCGATCCCATGCAGATCCATGCCGCGAAGCTTTCGGTTATTGTTTTGCATGGCGAGATTTTGTGCGCTTTCTAAGGGCACGATTGCAATGGGATTATAATGCTCAGAAAAGATGAGTGGGGGCAGTTCTTCTGAAAAATCACCAATGGTTACTTGGGGTTGGAATCGATCAGATTCATCACTGTTGTAGATGCGTTCGTGCAGGGTGAGTGTATCCCCAGTGGACAAATTCAAAATGGGATAATATACAGGGGTGCGTCGTGTCGATTGTTTGTCAGAAAGCGTCTGATTATATAGAATGATACGGTTCTTGTCGGTAAAATATGGTTCGGGATCAATGCCTTGCGTTTGACAGAAGTGCCGAAAAGTTTTGTGATCCAGCCCGTGAACGGTGAGCTTTAACCGAAAAGTATCATCTGGTTGTTTGGTCATATAAAATTTTCCATTTGCAAGCGTGCTGAAAGAGCCATCTGCCGCACGGAGTGCTTCCGTTTGCATAGATTCAGGTACAGAAATTGAGAAAGGAATTTCGCTGTAATAGGAAATGGAAGCCATATTGGGAAGTGCACGAAGCTGTTCCATTTGTTCTGCTGTCAGAGGCACGCCATTTTGTGTGGTAAATGAGATTTGATTCTCTTTTGAGGGATAGACAACCTCAGATGCCTCCTGAATCGTTAAGATGTAGAAGATTGAGGTCAGGACGGTAAAGGACAGGATAAGAGATAGGGTCGCGGTACGGTAAGATTTCCGGCGTGCATCTAGTGCGCAGGCAGACAGTTCACCCTCCAACCCGAATATTCGATAGAGTATGGAATGTTTGTGCACTTTTTTGAGATGGACTCCATCGCCTTGTCGAATGGCTGTAATGGGTGAAAGCTTGGAAATCTGCCGTGCAGGAATCCGTGCAGAGAGATAGACGGTAATCACTGTCAGTACAATCGCAGGAATACAGGCAGGTAAGCCGTAGGTGAAAGTCACAGGACCTGCATCGCGCATACTTTGTGCACTATTGATTATGGAAAACATACCAGCGTCCAAGATCCAGCCAAGGAATAATCCGAGAGGAAGCGGAATCACCGTTAATAACATTCCTTCAAATAAAATGGATTGTTTGATTTGACGCGGTGTTGCGCCGATACTGGATAAAATCCCGAGATGTCTCAGTCGTGCTGTGGCAGAGACGGCAAAGGAATTGTGGATAATGAGTACAAATACAGAGACTACAAGGACGGCAAGTATCAATGCAGATAGCGGCAGAGACAATTGGCTGAGAGAGAGATTTTGAAAGAGTCCCTCTGGAAAAATAAGATAATGGCCCAGATAGGTAGTGTTATATTTGAGACTGTATCGACCATATTCATCGGTCTGCCAGCCCAATGCCGCCGCAATTTTGGGAAGTTCACGGTAGGTATCCCGCATATTATGAAAGCGCAGATATACGGTGATTTGGTCATCGGGAGCAATGGAAGATTCATCAAGATAGCCCAGCGCAGTATAAGCCGGAGTGGTAGACGGGGTCGCAACGTCGAGTTCTCCAACAATCGTATAGGTAATTGTACCAGTCTGTTTGAACATTTCTCCATCGGTAAATGGTGCGGTTTCATCTAAAGTGGTATTATTTACAATACGGTCACCGAGCGGGAGTGTCCAGACATCTCCGATTTGTGTTTCGGGGTGAGCATCAAAATATTGTTTGGACAGAGCAAGTTCTCCTGTTTTTTGTGGAATTCGTCCGCGTGTAATTAGATTTTTTTCCGACATAGATGCCCAGTATTCGGCATTGGCATCTCGTGAAACAAGATAGGGACGTTTTTTATCTGTGGAGTCAAGCAGTGTGGTTGACCATGGACCCTTTATGAGTGTGGTTTCTACGGAGGCGTAGTTTTCAATGAGGTCAAGATCACGGCCAAAGGTTGTGTCAAATAATTCGCCGTGCCAGTTTCCGGTTTCTTCCAGAGTCAAGTATACATTATCAGACCATGTGGTGACACAGATCCCACAAAGTGCAGAGAGCATGGTCGTGACAAGTAAAATGGCAATCATGATAGAAAAGGCTGTATGCTTATTGCGGCGGAGATAATCCCAAGTATAAATACGTAAGATATTCATGAATGGATCGCCTCATCTCTTATAATATGACCATCGTCCAGTGTGATAATACGGTCAGCTTGCAGTGCAATTTTTTCATCGTGGGTGATAAGGAGAATGGTTTGTCCATAGCGCTGATTGGATAATTTGAGAAGGGATATGGTTTCCTCAGAGTTTTTTCGATCCAGATTTCCGGTTGGTTCATCGGCAAGCAAAATTGCAGGGCGATAGATGAGTGCGCGGCCAATGGCGGCACGCTGCTGCTGACCACCAGATAACTCACTGGGCAGATGATTTAAGCGATTTTCCAAACCCAGAGTGGACACGATTTCTCGAAAGCGTTCAGGTTCCGGCTTGCGGCCGTCCAAAAGCATGGGGAGGAGAATATTTTTTTCGACATTGAGAGTAGGGATCAGGTTGTAAAATTGGTAGATGAGTCCTACCTTGCGGCGGCGAAAAATAGCAAGCTGTTCCTCGCTCAGTGTAGAAAGCTCCGTATCCTCGATATAGATATGTCCATCACTTGGACGGTCTACACCGCCAAGAAGATGCAAAAGTGTAGATTTACCAGAGCCGGAGCTGCCAACAATAGCGACAAACTCCCCTTTGTTTACAGACAGATGGATATGGTCGAGCGCAATGACTGCATTTTCACCAGAGCCATAGGTTTTTGTTAAATTTTCACAGCGTAAAATTTCCATAGCAGATAGCCTCCTTTGGTATCCTTAGGATAACAGACAAAGCTGACAATTCGGTGACAAAGGCAATCTTTTTTGCAAAAAAAATAAACCAGTACAAGCTGGCTTATTTTCGATATACATATAAAATCTTGTTGCCTTGTGTTTGCTTTTCAATGAACTTTTGGGTACACATATAGGGAAGGAGAGAATCCAAAAATTCTTTGGGATCCGTGACTCCAATGCGTTTTGAGGAAAATGGCTGACATGCAGTAAGATCTTTTACGACGGATTCAAGTTCCTTGCGCGTCATGGGGCCGTGCTTTTTGAGCTGCTTGCGGATACGTGTAATACCCTTTGCGCATAGCATGGCAGATAGATCCTTGCTTTGGTTTTGAGAGCGCCAGAGCCCCCAAGCATAAATAATTGCAGTTGCAGCTGCAAACAGAAGAACATAGGGAATATACTGAAAAATATTCATGCTTTCTGTGACTCTCCTTTCCAGAAAATCAGACGATGATCGCGCATGATCTCTAAAAACTGAATAAGGCGGGTCATTCCATTTTGCGGATTGTCAAAGTGAGACTGAAATGCCTGTGAAATGGCAAAGACATTTTTTTCGCCATCGATTTGCTGCCAGATAAAGCTGCCATATTCATCGAGCTTGATTTCGCTGACGCGGGGGCGATGGAAGAAACGCTGGGCAATACGATTATAAAATCCAGTCCATTCGACCAGAACCGTTACCGTGCCTGTATCATCTGTTTGAAACTCGAAGTCTGGATTATGTACGGGAATAAAGTCAAGATAATTTTCAGATTCCTTTTTTTTGCGCATGATGCGGCTCCTTTCGTGGGAATCGAGTGAAAAAGATGCAGCCAACCCATTGGTGGGCGGGCTGCATCAAACGAATGCTGTATCTCAGAGTTGGATCATAAATTATTTGTCGTTTTTCTTCTGCGGCTTGAGGCATACCCATACAAGCGAGCCAAGCAGAGCAAGGAAAGCGATGAGAGAGCCGATCTGACCGATGGAGAAAATTTCAGAGATATTGATGATTTCGTCCCAATGGATTACGGCAAAGACTGCCAAAATAACGCCCATGAGACCCTCACCTGCAATCAAACCAGAGGTATACAGGATACCACGTTCAATAGATTCCTTCTTCTCAGACTCAGAACCCTTACGGCGTTCCATGATAAAGCGAACGATACCACCGCACATGATACCTGCATTCAGGCTGAATGGCAGATACATACCAACTGCAAATGGCATAACTGGGATTTTTACGATTTCGATGACGATTGCCACACAAACACCAGTCAAGATCAATGCCCATGGCAGCTGTGCATTCATGATACCTTCCACGAGCATTTTCATCATGGTACCCTGTGGAGCAGGGATCTTATCTGTGCCGTAACCCCATGCACGGTCAAGCAGATACAGAACACCACCGATTGCACAAGCGGATACAACAACACCAATCATTTCGCCGATCTGCTGCTTCTTTGGAGTCGCGCCTAAGATAAAGCCTGTTTTGAGGTCCTGAGAGCAGTCGCCTGCAATTGCTGCAATGATACAGATGATACCACCAATAGAAATTGCACCAACCATGCCCTGTGTACCAACAACACCAGTGGACTTGAGAGCCAGTGTTGCAATAATCAGTGTTGCAATTGCCATACCGGAAACAGGGTTGTTGGAGGAACCAACAAGACCAACCATACGGGACGAAACCGTTGCAAAGAAGAAACCGAATACAACAACGATGACAGCACCAAGTGGTGTTACTGGGAATGCCGGAAGCAGCCAGATCGCGATTGCAATGACAACAACCATCGCAAGCAGCATTGGCATGGGCAGATCCTGTTCAGTACGCAGTGTGCTGCCGGCGTGATTCTTGTTCATACTCGACATAGCCTGCTTAAAGGTACGACCAATCAGCGGGATATTTTTGATGAGGCTGATGATACCGCCAGCAGCAACCGCGCCAGCGCCGATGTATTTAATATAAGTACCCCAGAGATCGCTGGGAGCCAGCTCGGAAATCGGTACTGAGCCGGGGAAAATGACTGCATCGCCGCCGAACAGTGCAATCATTGGCATCAGAACGAACCAGCTCAAAGTAGAACCGGCAAGCATATAGCTGGAAATCTTAGGACCACAGATATAACCAACACCAGCCAGTGCAGGCAGAACCTGTACACCAATTGAAGAACCGGCATAGCTCTTGATGTCATACCCGACTTCACTTGGGAATACCATCATACCGTCGGAAATGAACTTGTAGGCTGCTGCAACACCAAGACCAGCAAATACGGTGCCGGCCTTTGCGCCGCCCTGCTCACCAGCGAGCAGAACCTCGGCACATGCCTGTCCCTCGGGGAAGGGCAGAACACCGTGCTCCTCGACGATGAGAGCTTGACGCAGCGGAACCATGAAGGCAACGCCGAGCAGACCGCCGACCAATGCAATAAGGAAGATGGTCAGAATGCTTGGTGAGTCAATAAGACCTTCCTTTGCCCACAGGAACAGGGCAGGCAGGGTAAAGATTGCACCAGCAGCAACAGACTCACCAGCAGAGCCGATGGTCTGTACCAGATTGTTTTCCAGAATGGAATCCTTGCGTAAAATCATGCGAATGATGCCCATGGAGATAACTGCAGCTGGAATCGATGCAGAAATCGTCATACCAACACGCAGACCGAGGTATGCGTTGGCAGCACCAAAGACAATCGCAAGAAGGATACCAATCAAGATCGAAGTCACCGTAAATTCCGGAACCACACGGTCAGCCGGAATATATGGCTTAAAATCATTCTTGTTGTTTGGCATGGGGGGTTTTCCTTTCTAAATTCCTCTTTTTGTCCCTCTGAGAGCGCAGCAAATGTTAATAAAATAACAACGCTGTGAATATATATTAAGACTATTATAGCAGTTCAAATGCCCAAATGGAAGTTCTTTTCCGTATGATATCGCAGATTTATGCAGAATATATTGAATTTATACGATATTTCGTGTAAATCTGTGAAGAACTTACTGGGAAAGACGGGAAAGTACATCTGTCAGCAGGGTGTAGAAGCGTGCGCAAGAGTCCAGAGGCAGATATTCATCAGGAGTATGGCAGCCACGGATCGTTGGACCAACGGCAATGGCATCAAGACCAGACAGCGCGTCCGAGAACAGTCCACATTCAAGACCGGCATGAATTGCTTCAATTTTTAATGGTGCGCCAAACAGAGTTTCATAGCTCTCCATAAAGGTATCCCGAATAGGGGATTGCTCTGCAAAACTCCAGCCCGGGTATTCGCCGGCGATCGTGCAAGTGAAACCAAAGGTTTCTGCAAGAAGGAAGAGACGATCCTTAGTATCCTCCTGCAAGGAAGCAACGGACGAGCGGGGAGCGAATACCAGAGATGCACTGGTGTCGTCAGTCTGCACAATGCCAAGATTCAGGGAGGTTACAACAAAGCCATCTTGTTTGAGATTACGACGGCGTACACCATTTGGTGCCAGACAGATTGCGCTGACCAGAGCCTTTGCGTCTGCTTGGGACAAGACGGAGGCAGTGCCATCTTCCAATGTGACAGAACAGCAAAAATCAGGCTCGAAGGGACACAGTTCTGCGGAGAAATCCGCGGAAAGAGCGTTAGCGATGGAGCGTGCTTTGTCTGCCTCCTGATCGGATACGACCAAAATAGCAGAGGTCTCACGCGGGATCGCATTGTCCTTGGAGCCGCCTTTCAGACAGGCAAGCTGTGCTCCGGTTTCGTGCAGCAAGCGGTTGACCATTCGACCGAGCAGAATGATACCATTCTGGCGTTCCTTATCGATATCGATACCGGAGTGACCACCCAAAAGTCCAGAGATATTGATTTTCATCAGCTTACCACAAGCCTCATGACGTGTAATGGGGCGGTTCATGGAAAAGCGCATACCGCCTGCACAGCTGACCGTTGCAACGCCTTCGTCTTCAGAGTCGAGATTGATCATTGTGCGCGCTTCCAGCAGAGATTTGTCAAGACCGGTTGCGCCGCCCAAGCCAACCTCCTCCTGTGTGGTAAAGACACATTCGAGAGCAGGGTGCGCCAATGTATCATCATCTAGAATTGCCATCATGAGTGCAACAGCAATCCCGTTGTCTCCGCCAAGGGTTGTGCCATTTGCACGCAGTACACCATTTTCAACAATAAGGTCAAGACCATCTTTTTCAAAATCATGTGCAACACCTGCAAGCTTTTCGCAGACCATATCAATATGACCCTGAAGCATGACAGCGGGCTTGTTTTCCGCACCTGTGCTGGCAGGTTTTTTGATGATAACGTTATGCAGGTCGTCCTGATGGTACCATAGACCACGTGCTTTTGCGAACTCGACAAGGAAATCGCTCAATGCTTTCTCGTGATAGGAGCCGCGCGGAATGGCGCTGATATCCTCGAAAAAGCGGAATAAGGAAGCTGGCTCAAATCCAGTAATTTTGTAAGTCATGATATTACATTCCTTTGCGTTTATGATAAATTCAGATGAAAAGAAACTCTATAAATTTTATAGTTTCTTTACAAATACGATAGTACAATTTTAGCACTTTCTTAAACTAAAATCAATGTTGTTTTTTTGAAAAGCAATAATTTGTATCATTTTGCGTAAATATAGTCAGAGCACTGTGATTTCAGAAAGATATGTATGGGTGCACGGATAAGAGATATACATAGAAAAAGGAGCCAGAACAGGCTCCTTTTAGGGATTATGGTTCAATTTCGTACGGCCATGATGCGATTCCGCCAAAATCATAGACGTTCGTATAACCGAGTTCTGTAAGAATATTGCAGGCCGTTGCAGAACGCATTCCGCTCAGACAGTACACTAAAATGGTTGCGGATTGGTCTGGAAGGGCGTCTGCGGCTTGACGGCGCACAGCGCCAACGGGAAGATTGTACGCGTTTGGAATGTGTCCGGAACAAAATTCCATGGGCTCTCGTACATCTAAAATGATAACAGACAAAGTATCTATCATTTCTTTTGCCTGCTGAGGAGAAATGGTCTGAAATGTTTCATGCATTGTATTGATTATCCTTTCATGAGATATATGCAAATAAAGCGAAACAGTTTTCGATGAATTTTTTCAAAAGCTGTCAAAATGCTTTCTGTTACTTTGATTATACAACGGAAACTATACCATTTCAATCTAAATTATTTTGCAAGGGGGTCATTATTTTAGTAAAAATAATATCAGTCCATAGATCACACTTGCGGAAATGCCATATACAAGAACCGGTCCGGCAATGGCAAAGAGCTTGGTGCCAATCCCCATGATATATCCTTCACTTTTGAATTCCATGGCAGGGGATACAATGGCATTGGCAAAGCCTGTGATGGGAACCAGTGTACCCGCGCCTGCGTGCTTGGCAATCTTATCGTAAAGCTTACAGCCTGTTAGTAAGGCGCCTAAAAAAACCATAGTGATTGCAGTCGAGGCGGCAGTATCATTTTTATCCATGCCCTGAGAGGCGAAGAAATTGGAAACGACTTGTCCAATAGTACAAATCAGTCCACCGATTACAAAAGCCCAAATCATATCCATCAGCAGGTGGGAGGGCGGTGCTTTTTGTTCGAGCATTTTCGCATATTCGCTTTTTGTCAGCTTCATGCAAGTACATCCTCTCTGTGTTTTTTGGATAGTATGGGTGAAAATTTTGAAAAATATTCTGACCTTATAAAAATATCTAAAATTGACTATTTCAAAGAGGTCAGATGGCTGGTAAACTGAATTTAGAAAAAAGCATTTGAGGGAGGCACTTTGGAATGACAGAAAATAAAATTACAACCTATGATATTGTGGCAATCGCAATTATGGCAGCATTTGTGTTTGTAGCAACTTATTTTTTCAAAATTGATTTGCCGGCATTGGGCGGTAAGGTCAGTGTGAAGCTGGGCAATGGCATCTGTATATTGGCAGCCATTTTGCTGGGAGGGTGGCGTGGTGCACTCGCCGCAGCAATTGGCTGTACCATGTTTGATTTGCTCGATCCGGTATTTGCACCAGAAGCGTGGATCACTTTTATTCGCTATTTTATTATGGCAGGTCTGTGTGGTGTGATTGCGCATTGGCGTGGTGCGCAGGGAAAACGATTCGGCCGTAATGTGGTAGCGGCGATTGTAGGTGCGTACAGCTATTCCTTTATGTATATCAGCAGTAAGGTCATTGGTCAAATGGTTTTGGGGGCGCCGTCGCTGCAAAATGCAGTTATTGCCTGCACAACGAATATCGCAGCATCGCTGATCAATGCAACTGCCGGCGTCATTGTCGCGCTTGCATTGGCGCCGATCCTGCGTCGGGCATTGGAACAGACCACGTTTGGCCAGCATGTTTACAGACATTCTTAAAAGATAGTATTTCGATATGGAAAATACAAAGATATCGCCCATTTACACAAAAAGTCAGGCATATGCCTGACTTTTTGTGTGTAATCAAAAATCTGAGATAAAGTGTTCGCACATATCTGCAAAAGCACCCTCATGGGCTGCACAGCATATATAATCTGCATGTGCTTTTGCAGTATCTGTGGCATCGCCCGGGCAGGCAGATTTGCCAGCGGTATCGAGCAGCTGTACATCATTTTCGTTATCTCCAATGGCCAAGGTGCGTTTGGAGTCGATTCCCAATTGTGCACATAAGGTTTTGAGTGCCTGCCCCTTGTGGACTCCGCGTGCATAACAGTCTACATAGTTATCATGGCTGCGGTGCCACTGATAGCGCGGATCCTCATCTGCCAGCAGGATTGGGAGTGCGCGTTCAACATCTTCGGGTTCCCCATTCATAACGATTTTGCTCATGGGCTTGTAAATAATGGTTTTTAGGTCTGGCGCTTCGATCAGCTCACAGGCGAGAACACGAGATTCGGTTTCGAGACGCGGGGTGCGGCGGGAGGTATAAAGTTTACTGTCCATAGGAAGTACGAAGGAGAGCCCCAGAGATACATAGCGGTCAAAGACTTCACACAATGTCTCGGTGGAAAGCATGCCGGAAAACTCATTTTTTTGAGCAGCAATATCATAAATACCACCGCCGCCGGAATGAATAATATGAGAAAATACATCCCATAGCTTGAGACGATCCAGCGCGGGGGTGACAGCTTCTAATTCGCGTCCGGTTGCGATTGCACAGGGGATACCCAGCGCTTTGCATCTGATAAGTGCAGCGCGGTCGCGGTCGGTAACGTGCTCTCGGTCGTAGAACAGCGTACTGTCCAGATCGGTTACGATGAGGTCAAATTGGGACATTGGAACGTTCATCTCCTGAAAAATTTTCTTTTTCTCATGATACCGCGAAATAGGTGTATATGTCAATCTAAGGCGGAGAATTCAAATAGATTTTACAAAACTGCGTTGCATTTATGAGGGGATTCTGTTAAGATTTTATTATAAAGATATTACCTGAGGGAGGAGCAGAGTTTGGAAAGTTTATTTACCTGGTTGGAGGCTGCGGGGAAGGAGACCGCGTTATTTCTGGTTTCCATGCTGCCGCTGGTCGAACTGCGCGGCGCTGTACCATTGGGGGTAGCCGCGGGAATGCCATGGTATGAAATCCTTCCCATTTGTTATCTTGGAAATTTGCTGCCAATTCCGTTTTTGTTATTATTTACAGAGCGTCTTTTGGATTGGCTGGCACGAATGCCCGGGATAAAGGGAGCTGCAAATTGGTATGCATCAAAGCTAAACAGTAAAAAAGAGCAAATCACCAAGTATGCAAAATGGGGATTGTTTCTCTTTGTGGCTGTGCCATTGCCGGGAACAGGGGCGTGGTCCGGTGCTATGATTGCTTCTATTTTGAAGATGCCTCCTGTTCGTGCATTTGTTTCGATTGCAGCGGGTGTTGTTGCTGCCGGACTGATTATGGCGATTGCCTCCTCGGGATTGTTCAGTTTGTTTGCATGAGTAATGCAAACAAACTTTGTAATTGTACAGTCGTTGTAATTCATATGAAAACCACAGTTTTCCATGACCTTGACAGACCTTCGGGTCTGTTTTTTTATGTATCGGCATGCACAAAAATGCTGTCAGCCTCCTATGATCTTACATAAGAGGCTGACAGATTAAGTCGCATGAAAATAAATGAGTTTAGGGAACCAGTGTGCGATAATCGCTCATAAGCTGTGCAGAGTCATCTGTGCTGACAGGCTTGAGCGTGTAGGTGTATTCATAGGTCTGATCTGCGGGGATCTGATACTGTGTCAGAGGCTGTGCTCCCCAAGAGTTGTCTCCGCCAAGACCCATCTGACGATAATTGAGACGAAGGGTAATATCCTGTCCCTCTGGAAGCATGTAAGAGTGCAGATAGTTGCTGAGCTGTTCGGGGGTATAGAATAGAGCATTAAATTCCATTTGCTCCTCAGCCTTTGCCAGCAAGCCAACACCTTGGTCGTTGGTCAGGCTGACCCAACGCACGCCGGTACGGTTACCGGTTTCCTGTGGTTTGATGTAGTCGACAAAGAATTCATCTACGGTCTTTTTGTAAATACCCACATCATAGCCAGTCTGCCGGTCAATGTAGTTTTCGTCAGGACCCTTACCATACCATGTAACATTGTCAAATTCCTTCGGAATGGTCATCATATTGCCAACCTCTGGAATCATAGGCAGATTTGCCCCGGGCTTTAAGGTACTGGTTACCCGAATATCACCGCTGCCATATACAGTATATACCTGTTTGTAATCCGATTTGGTTGTGGTAGGCAGATTGGAGGTTACTGTGAAGGTGACCTGTTGGTCGCTGTTCTGCTCCATCTTGACGTCGACGATTTGACGGTTTGCTCCTGCATAACGCCATGTCGCAAGTGCCTGCGGCGAGAAATATCCCCAGTCACTGTCGGTTGCGGCGCGCCAGAAGTTCGGGATTGGAGCGCTCTTGATGAGTTCTTTATTTTTATACTGCAAGGAATCGATGGTGCCGGTCTTGGTGTTGAAGTCTAGTGTGAAGTCCTTGCCTGTAACAACTGTGCTGCCATCTTTTTCAGAAACCGTTAGCTTTGGCATGGATTCTACAGATACAGAAGCAGCGTCGGGCACTGTAAACGGAACGGCGATCTGCTGGGTTGCAATCTCGTGTCCGGCATTTGCCCATGAGGTGTCCTTTTTGAGAGTGAAACTGATGTTGAGGAAGTATTCTGCGCCTGCCTTTGGCTGCTTGGGTGCAGTGAAGCCGAGTTTTACTGTCTTTTCGGTCAGTGGTGCAACATTGAGGTCATCAGCGGAGAACTTACCCTCCTGAATCGGAACACCATCTTCAAGCAGTGTCCACTTTGCATCAAATTCATTCAGATTTGTAAAGAGATATTTGTTCTTGAGCTTGATGGTGCCAGAGAGTGGATCTTCCGAAGTAATTCCAACATTCTGGTATACCTTCTTTACTTCCATGAGCTCAGGCTGCACGGTACGGTCTGCGGAGACCAGACCATTTGCGCAGAAGTTCTTATTATTTGGGTTGCCCTCTGGAATGTTCTGCCAATCACCGCCAAAGCTGAAATATTCCTTTTGGGTATAGTTCTTTTCGGTGAACTGGTCAAAGTCGAGCCATACCAGACTGCTGTCATCGGGCTTGCGGTCGGTCTTTTGCAGCTCCTCAGCCGAGAGAGCCTTCTTGGAAATGCGCACTTCATCAATAAGCCCTTCGAATACAGCGGGTACATTGGGGTTTTGTGCGTCGTATGTCACATCGGCACCGATACCGACTGCGTTGCCGCCGTAGGCAATTCCCTTTTCATTGACGGCAGATGCGACTTCCTTTCCGTCAAGATAGAGCTTCATGTTTTTGCCATCAAAGGTTCCCGCAATATGATGCCACTGCTCTGCCCAGTTCTCTGGCGTATCGACAGAGGCAACAACCTTTTCATAGACGCCATTGTCGTCGTCCCATTGGGTGTTGTAGATGTAAAATTCCAGCTTATCAGATGCCTTTTGCTGCGTGGATTCATCGTAACGAATCTGGCGCTTGATACCGTAGGATTCGGTACACATCCATTCATCATTTCCCTTGGTGATGATAGGACCAGTAGAATCGCCCTTGTCTGGTTTTACCCATGCCTCCAGTGTAAAGGGCTGATTGCCGCTGAATACCAAAGCGGGATCGTTATAGCAGGCTGCATATCCCTTCATGGATTTGCCGGAATGTCCATCAGAGACCAGTTCACCCTTGAGTGTGACTGGAATCGGCATACCATCATTTTGCAGGAACTTGTCCGTAGGAGTCTCCATCTGAATGGTTTGATCGACCCAGTCCCAGATAAAGCCACCCTGAATATTGGGATACTTTTCATATACGTCCCAATATTCTTGTAAATTACCAACGCCATTGCCCATTGCGTGTGCATATTCGCACTGCATAGCAGGCTTTGTGCCGTGCTCGCCCCACCAGCCGAGCGGGTTTTTGATGGGGTCATCAATGTCGAGCTGATTGACACGACGATACATACGAGACCAGACATCGACCTCAGGAATATCGCGATGTCCCTCATAGTGTACCAGACGGGTGTCATCAAGTTCCTTGCACAGTTTGCCAAGCTCTGCCCATGTATCACCGTTGTAGGACTCGTTGCCAAGTGACCACATGATGATGGACGGGTGATTTTTGCTGCGCTCAATGGTAGAACGCATACGATCCTTACAAGCCTTGATCCATTCGGGGTCACTCTGTGGGATTTGGTCATTGACACCATGCGATTCGATGTTTGCCTCATCGATCATATAAAGACCATATTCATCACACAGTTCATACCAGCGCGGTTCATTTGGATAGTGCGAATTGCGCACTGCGTTGATATTATACTGTTTCATGAGCTTGATATCCTGAATCATGCTTTCTTCGGTGATATGGCGACCAGTTTTGGGCATGGTTTCATGACGATTGACACCCTTCATCATAATCGGCTGTCCGTTGATGATGATTTGGGATTGGTTGGTACCGTTGTCTCGAATGGAGATCTCGCGGAAACCAACATTGCAGCCTGCAGTCTCTACAATGGCGCCATTGGGATCCTTGAGTGCAAAAACAAGCTGATACAGGTTCGGTGCTTCGGCAGACCACTTTGCAGGATTTTGCACAGCAAAGGTATGCTTGATCTGCGCCTCACCATCTTGGAAAGAAACAGGAAGATTTTGTTTTACAACTTCTTTACCGGCTGCATCAAACAAAATAGTGTCTACTGTATATCCCTCTGGTGCGGTTCCGGAATAATTGCGCAGGACAGCCTCGCAATTGAGGGAGGCATCGACATATTTTTCGTCCAAATCGGTTGTATAACGGAAATCGAAGAGGGAAGCATTTTTGTCCTTGCAGTACAGGAAGGTATCACGGAAAATGCCGCTCAGACGGATAAAGTCCTGATCCTCCAGATAGCTGCCATCTGACCAGCGATAAACTTGAACCGAGATGGAGTTTTTCTCACCGGCGGGCTTTAAGAATTTGCTGATATCAAATTCCGCAGCGGTATAGCTGTCCTCACTGTAACCGACATATTGACCGTTGACCCATACATAAAATGCAGATTCTACGCCCTGAAAAGAAACAAAAACCTCTTTGCCGTCCCAATCCTTGGGGGTAGTAAAATCACGGCGATAGGAACCGACAGGATTGTAAACGGTTGGGGATACGCCGAGGGGCGGGGTTTCGACACCCTCCCATGGCAGGCGGGTATCTGTGTACTTGGGGGAATCATAGCCCTGTGTCTGCCAGTTTGAGGGAACGGTAATATCGTCCCAGCTGCTGACATCGTAATCTTCTTTGAAGAACTCCTCGTTGCGTTCGTGAGGTGTCTGTGCATAGGAGAATTTCCATGTGCCGTTGAGAGATTGATAGGCTGGGGATTTGTCGCGGTCTCGTATGCGTGCATCTTCTACACTTGCAAAAGAATAGAAGCTTGCATGTGCATCTTCTCGGTTGACCTCAAAGACACTGCGTTGGTCGTACCATTCTTCACCTTTGAATACGCTGCCGTTGGGATCAGCGGGTTTGGGAATATCGGTGACTGTTTTGCCGGAACCATCGTTGCTGGCATCGAGTGCCTGAGCTGTCTGCACGCCGCTGGCAAGCAGAGAAGAACCAAGTGCAGCAGCCAGAAGGAAGCTGACAGCCTGTTGTTGTTTCTTTTTCATGATTACCTCCAAAATTACCTGTGAAATGAACACTCTAAAAAAGAGTTTCAAATATAAAGCATAATCGGACATAAAAGTTGTTTTGCATGAGAGTTTTAGTTAATTTTACAAACTTTTATAAGGATAAAATCGTTCTAAGTAACACGGTTTATATCATGCAGTTACTTTGAAAAATTGTATCAATATCTGTGTGTCCCCCGTTGTACTGTCTCATATGCTTTTATCGATGACTTAACTATATCCTAATTTACATCACACTTCAAGGCGTTTTTTTACTGAAAAAACGAGGTGGAAATTGTGCAGGTTTAACGAATGGACAAAAGGAAAAAACGTATAATATATGGAAATAACAAAAAAATTGACAGCATGAAGAGTTAAAATTGGAGAATCCAAAGGAAAACCTCAATTTTTTTGGAGTATCATAACAAAGAAAGGAAGCGGAAAAATCCGCTTCCTTATGATTTCGTGAAATGAAAATAAGATTGAATGGCACGAACAACGCCGTTTTCCTCGTTGGAGGGAGCGATATGGTCAGCGATTTGTTTGAGTGCGGAATGTCCGTTTTCCATTGCAAATGCACAGCCTGCGGTTTGCAGCAATTCGGTATCATTGAGATAATCGCCAAATGCCATGGTGTTGCACAGTGGGATATGCAGATGTGCCGCGAGCTGCTGAAGCCCGACGCCCTTATTGGTTTTTGGATTCATGAGATCCACCCAGTCTGCACCTGAAAGGACGACGGCAAAGTGCTCAGCATAGGAACGGAGTATGGGAAAGCAACCGGTTTCGGCGTGCGCTTTCTCAAAGACAGCAAGCTTAAAGGCGGGCTGCTGTGCCAATACGGCGATGAGATCGGGCACGATAGTAAGCTTTTCGTAATACATCTGTGCATTCTTAACAAATACGGTATCTGTGCTGCATTCAATAAAAGCGCCCGCATGGGTACACAGAACGGCGTTGACATCGGGAAGTGTACGAATGGAGTGAATGGGTGGAATAAAATATTGTGCAGGCATTTGGTCGGCAAAGAGACAATTGGAGTTCTGATAAACCGCAGCACCATTTTCGCAGATAAAGGAAATTTCGTCACAGACCTCTGAAAACAGCATACGCAGGTTATCATATTGCCGCCCGCTTGCAGCTGCAAAATGGATATTGTTTTTTCGCAGCTGCCGGATAAGCGGGAATAAATCGGGGGATAACTGTTTTTTGCTGTCCAGTAGCGTTCCGTCTAAATCTGCCGCAATCAGCTGGATCATGGAACTTCCTCCTGTAAAATAGATTCAAGACGTTGAATGAGTTCATCGGAAACAACGTGCTCGATACGGCATGCATCATGTTCGGCAGTTTCCGGAGAAACCCCTAAAACATCACGCAGATAACGGCAGAGCAAATCATGACGGTGGCGAATCTCACGCGCGTGCGCAAGTCCAGCTTCAGTAAGCACAACATCACTATAATAGGCAGGCTCGACCAATCCCATGTCCCGCAGGACACTGAGAGCCTTGGAAACAGAAGCGCGGGATACGCCGACACGCCGCGCAATTTCCACTGAACGAACGGTACCAAGTTCATTTTGAATATCAAGAATCACTTCCAAATAGTTTTCGCCAGATTCATGAATTTGTCGCATAGGACACCTCCGAAACTAAAACAGGAGCATACCAATATGGTATACGGCAAATGATGTGATCCAAGCCAATAAGGTTTGGAAGGCGGCAGCGCTCAGTGCCCAAGACCAGCCGCCCATTTCACGCTTAATGGTTGCAAAAGCCGAGATACAGGGCATATAGAGCAGGATAAACACCAGAAAGGCATATGCTGCTGCCGGTGAAAAGACACTGGAAAGGATTACGCTCAGCTGTGCACTGGTAGATACTCCGTAGAGCACATTCATGGTGGATACAACGGTTTCTTTGGCAATCAGGCCTGTGAGCAGGGCAACAGATGCCTGCCATGTTCCAAATCCCAGCGGTGCAAAAATCGGCGCAATCATACGACCGAATATACCTAAAATAGAGGACTCTGGAGAGGCTGCAACCGACAAGGTGGGTGTGAAGTTTTGTAAAAGCCAGATAAGGATAGACATGAGGAAGATGATCGTACCGGCTTTGGTGAGGAAGTCCTTTGCCTTGTCGTACATGCTGCGCATGGTACCCTTCCATGTAGGCAGACGATAAGGGGGAAGCTCCAAGACAAAACCAGAGGATACACCTTTGAAAACAGTCTTTTGGAGCAGTGCTCCGGCGAAGATGGACATCAAGATGCCCAGTAGGTACAGGCTGATGACGACAAGACTCGCATGCTTGCCGAATATGGCACCAGCCACTAATGCGTAGACTGGAAGCTTGGCTCCGCAGGACATGAATGGTGTCAGCATAATGGTCATGCGGCGATCCTTTTCGTTTTCCATGGTGCGCGCTGCCATGACAGCAGGAGTTGTACAACCAAAGCCCATCAGCATGGGGACAAAGGATTTGCCGGAAAGTCCGATACGTCTGAGCAGCGTGTCCATAATAAATGCAATGCGCGCCAGATATCCGGTATCCTCCAGCATGGATAGGAAAAAGAATAAAATGATGATTTGCGGAAGGAAAGAAACGACACCGCCAACGCCGCCGATGATTCCATCGCAAATCAGACTGATAATCCAGTCAGAGGTTCCAAGTGTGAGCAGCAGAGTTTCAAGATTTGGTGCAATGCCCTCTTGAAGCAGGGATTCCAGTGCGCCCTTGAGTGTCTCACCAATGGGGCCAAAAGTTGTCCAAAACATCAGTGCCATAATTGCGATAAAGATAGGGAGCGCGAGCCATTTTTGCATGACGATACGGTCAATGCGTGTGGTTGGTGTTTGTTTGGGAATGGAAGGACGGGTCACACTTTCGCGAACGACTCCTTCGATGTAATCATAAAATGCGTCGGCAAACAGCATTTCATGATCTTGTCCGATATCATGTGCACAGAGCGCGTCTGCAAGTGCGTCCATTTGGGCGCGCTGCTCTGTGGTCAGTTGGATATGGGAAACGATTTGCGGATCATCTTCTAATAATTTTGCTGCATAAAAGGGGCGGCTGCAAGCGCGCAGATCGCTTGTTTCCAGAATATCAGCACCATGACGAATCGCGGCACCGACACCGTGCAAATATGCAGGCTGATGTGTTGGCGGCTGTAAATCCCCTGTCACTGCATCTAACAGAGAGGAGATGCCAATGCCGCGTCGGGCAGAAATCGGGAGTACAGGGACACCTAAATGTGCACTCATTTTTTCACAGTCGATATGGATATCTTGAGCCTCCACATCGTCGATAAAATTGAGTGCGATAATCATGGGCAGTCCAAGCCCGATCAGCTGCATGGTGAGATAGAGGTTGCGCTCCAAATTGGTGGCATCTACAATATTCAGTATGCCGTCCAGCTCGTCGGAAAGCACAAACTCACGGGCAATGATTTCTTCTTGTGTATAGGGGGAGAGTGAATAGATGCCGGGCAGATCGACAGCATCGACCCGCTTGCCTGCATGCTCGATGTGACCGGTTTTCCGGTCGATCGTAACGCCGGGCCAGTTGCCGACATGTTGATTGGAGCCTGTAAGACGATTGAATAGCGTGGTTTTGCCGCTGTTTGGGTTTCCGATAATTGCGAGTGTCTGCATGTTTATCAGTCCTCCAAAAGTATATTGGCAGCTTCTTCACGGCGAAGGGAAAGACTATAACCGCGGAGTCGTACCGCGATAGGATCCCCGAAAGGGGCAACACGATCGACCGTAATCCGTACGCCTTTTGTAATTCCCATATCCAGAAAGTGCCGTTTGATTGCACCTTCTGCGCTTAAGCTTTCTACGATCCCAGATTGCCCGGGTTTGAGTTGTGCAAGCGATTTCTTCATGATATCTGATTGATGCCTCCATTTGTTACCTTTAGTTAACTTCTCATGTTTTATTGTAAGTCATTGCTAACCGGTCTGTCAATGTCAAATAGAACAAAACATATCCAAACTTGTGCAGGATATTTGATATTTTTTGGTGTTTGCCTAGGCAGTTTACGAAAATCTGTAAATATGATATGATAACACAAGACGATTTAGTAGAAAGGATTTTTTATATTTATGTCAGATACTTTGGCTTTTCTCCGCCAGAGACAGGAGAATGGTGGATTTAATGAACTCTTGGGTATGCGCATACGCACGATTCGCGCGGGATACGCAGAAGTAGAGCTTCCGGCAGGTACGGGCATTTTGAATGCACTTGGGAACGCCCATGGCGGTGCAATTTATGCGCTTTGTGATACGGCAGCCGGAACTGCGGCGGCCTCTTATGGGAGGGTTGGCGTAACGCTCAACGCCTCTATTCAGTATCTGCGTCCAGCGAAACATGGGCAGTCCCTATTCGCAAAGACACAGGAAATCAAGGTAGGAAGAACAACGGCAGTTTATGGCGTTACTGTTACAGACGAAGATGAGACAGAGATTGCGCAGGCAACCTTTACCATGTTCTATATTGGGCAACGCACGGAATCACTCGAATGACCAAGGAGATGGCAGCAGAGCTGCTTGCGTGGTATGATGCGGGGCATCGGGATTTGCCTTGGCGAAATACAAAAGATCCGTATCGGATATGGTTATCTGAAATTATGCTCCAGCAAACCCGTGTAGAGGCAGTGATTCCGTATTATGAGCGGTTTTTGCAGATGTGTCCGGATATTGAGGCGCTGGCAAAGGCGCCTGAACAGGTCTATCTCAAATTATGGGAGGGACTGGGATATTATAGTCGGGTACGCAATCTGCACAAGGCGGCGTGTTTGTTGTGTGAGGAATATGGTGGGCAAATGCCTAACGATTACAAAGCACTTTTATCGCTTTCGGGGATTGGAGACTATACTGCCAGTGCGATTGCGTCAATTGCATTTGGACTTCCAGAGCCTGCGGTCGATGGCAATGTACTGCGCGTATGCGCGCGGGTGCAGGGGGATTTTCGTTCGGTAGATGATTCGAAGGTTAAGCGGGATTTTCGTGCACAGCTTGTGGAAATAATACCGAAAGACCGAGCCGGAGACTTCAATCAGGCGCTTATGGAACTGGGGGCGATGGTTTGTATTCCGAATGGAATACCACGCTGTGCGGATTGTCCGATTTCACACCTGTGTCGTGCATTCCATGAAAAAACATGGGATCAGATTCCGGTGCGCACACCAAAGAAAGCGAGAACAATTGTGGAGCGCACGGTAATTTTGGCACGCTGCGGAAAGCTGGTCGGGATTCGGCGCAGACCGGATAGGGGACTGCTTGCGCGTATGTGGGAACTTCCTGCTTATGAAAGAAAGCTCGAGCCGCGAGAAATCAAGGCGCAGCTAGAAAAGAATGGCTGGAAAGCAGTGAAATTACTGTCGTTGTCTCCGGCAAAGCATATTTTTACGCATGTAGAATGGCATATGACAGGATATTATGCAGAACTTTGTGCACCTGTCCCTGAATTGATCTGGGTCACACCAAACGAACTGCGCGGAGAATATGCACTGCCGTCAGCATTTCGTGCATTTTTGCAGGTACTGGAGGAAGAATAATGGAATATATCCGCGTTACACATAATTTTCCACCACTTTTTGCGCCGGACTCCAGAGCGCTCATTTTGGGGTCTATGCCAAGCCCGAAATCCAGAGAACAGGCATTTTTCTACGGGCACCCGCAAAATCGGTTTTGGCCGGTTTTGGCGGCCGTGTTTGACGAGCCGACACCACAAAGCATAGAAGAAAAGCGGCAAATGGCATACAGGCATCACATTGCAATGTGGGATACCCTTGCAGCTTGTGAAATCAAGGGAGCAAGCGATACCTCCATTCGCAATCCGGAACCTAACGATTTACAATGGCTCATTGCCCAGACGCAGGTGAAAGCGATTTTTTGCACAGGGGCGGCATCTCACAAGTATTATACCAAATTGTGCCAGCCCAAGACGGGGATTGCAGCCGTTTGTCTGCCATCTACCAGCCCTGCAAATGCGGCATGGTCAAAAGAACGGCTGATAGAGGCATATCGTGTGATTGCCCAAGCGGTTGAATAAAAAATGCACAGAGTCCATTTGGATTCTGTGCATTTTTGTTATGAAATGGAATGTTGTGCAGGCAGTTCCGTTAAAATAAAGTCACAAAGACGCGCAGTTGCATCGGGGTGCGCAATGGCACTCATCGTCTCTCTCACAGTGCGCAGACGGTGCGGGCTTTTGAACAGATGATACACTGCCTCATCTACCGGAAAGGTTTTTGTGACAAGACATGCCATACCATTATTCATAAGAAATTCCACATTGCGCTCTTCGTGTCCGGGAATGGGATTGACCAAGATCATAGGCAGATGTTTTGCAAGTGCTTCGGAAACGGTCAGTCCGCCGGGCTTTGTGATAATACAGTCTGCCGCGCTCATCATTTCCTCTACATTATTAACAAAGCCATAAGGATAGAGAATACAAGGCCCGTCTTGCCGTGCCTGCATTTGCAGCATTTCTTCATATTGTTTTTTGTTATTGCCGCATACGACCAGCAGCTGAAATGGGATACCGCAGAGATTGAGCTGACGAATCAAATTTTTGTTTTTGGAATATCCCATGCTGCCGCCCATCATTAAGATAGTTGGCCGTTCAAGGTCGATGCCAAGACGCTGCCGTGCCTCTTGCTGACAAATAGGTTCACAGAATTTGGGGTGAATGGGGATACCAAGCGGCAGGATTCGTGAAGGGTCAATTCCTCTTTTGACTGCACGGTGCGTGAGCAGTTCACTGCCGGTAACAATATATTCAATATTTGGAACGTCCTCCCAGTAGGGGTGTACCGTATAATCTGTGATGATGCCGATGGTAGGTGCTGTCAACAGCTGTCTTTTTTTGAGATCATTGACCAGCTGTGCTGCAAACACATGCGTGCAGACAATGGCATCAGGAGAAAAGTCGTTGACGATACGGGCAAATTTGGAAGCACCCAGCGCATTTACAATATTGATGACAGAGATTGGGTGCGCAAAATAGCCGGATCCATGATTTTCAGCCAGTAAATAGACCAGCCGATAGAGTTCTTGTGTGTGCTTTGAGGTAAAAAGATAACCCTTGTCAATGGTTTCCTTGACAATTCTGCTGAGATAGGCATAGACATCGACTGTGTCCACAACAGCACCCTTCTCGCGCAGCATATCTGCAACAGCTTTTGCTGTTGCGTGGTGACCAAAACCGGCGGTTACCGATAAAATCATAACGCGCATTCTATTTCTACTCCTTTTTTAAGACGTCCTTATTTTAGCGCATTCGGGAGTAGATTGCAAGAAAAAAGCTGGATTTATATGGAATGAAGTGTGGTGAGCCGTTCATACTCGGATAAAATACGGTTTTCCATTTCCTCACGTAAAAGTGGACCGATTGGGTGGACGATATCATGATAGCGTCCGTCGGTGCTGCGGCGTGCGGGCATTGCCAGAAACAAATGGTCATCGCCTGCAATGACCTTGATATCATGAACCGCAAAGATGTTGTCAAAGGTGACAGATACCAGTGCACGCAATCTGCCATGTGTTGGAAAACGACGAAATTTGATTTCTGTAATTTCCATAAGTTTTGTGGTCTCCTTTTATATCGTCATGGTTTTTTGGTTCCTGCTTGATATTCTTCCAAGATTCCCATATAATAATACATAGAAATTTTAAGTGTTGGAGGCTGTTGGTATGGAATTGTCCATCAAGCCATATATTGAAAATAAAAAGAAGATTCATTTGGTTGGAATTGGCGGCGTGTCCATGAACTCGCTGGGAGAACTGCTTTTAAGTATGGGCGTGCCAGTGAGCGGCTCGGATCGCGCACATTCCGCGGTCACAGAGCGTTTGGAGCGTCTGGGGGCGCAGATTT
The DNA here is from genome assembly GCA_018366035.1 of Butyricicoccus pullicaecorum. GTDB lineage: Bacteria > Bacillota > Clostridia > Oscillospirales > Butyricicoccaceae > Butyricicoccus > Butyricicoccus pullicaecorum_A. The sequence continues at coordinate 125,563 of JAGZIW010000001.1, forward strand.
ATTATACCCATGAGGCACAGAATGTAGAGGGTGCGGCGCTGGTTGTCCGTACCGCAGCCGTGCATGATAATAATCCCGAAATCGTGCGGGCACATGCGCTCGGTATTCCGGTTATGGAACGTGCGCAGGCGTGGGGCGGCTTGATGACTGATTATCAAAACGTGATTTGTCTGTCCGGCACCCACGGAAAGACGACAAGCACTTCTATGATGACTCTGATCACGATGCAGGCGGCGCTCGATCCCACCGTAATGGTGGGAAGCAACCTGCCTGCCATTGGAGGGACTCTGCGCATTGGCGGGCAGGAATGTTTTGTTGCGGAATCCTGTGAATACTGTAATTCCTTTCTGTCATTTTCGCCAACGATTGCGGTTGTACTCAATGTGGAAGCCGATCATCTGGATTTTTTCAAGGATATTGATGATATTGTGCATTCCTTTCATGAATTCTGCCTGCGTACACCGGAGAATGGATTGGTGATCACAAATGCAGATGATATCCATGCCATGCGCGCTGTCGAAGGCATTGCGCGCAAGGTCTTGACCTTTGGTGTGTCCGAGCATGCAGATGTGAGACCGGAAAATATTTCCGTGCAGAATGGGTACTATCATTTTGATGTGATGGTCTATGGACAGTTTTATACACATGCAGAGCTGTCTGTGCCGGGATATCATAATATGCTCAATGCACTTGCCTGCTGTGCAGCTGCATGGTTTTTGCAGATAGCAGGTGCACAGGTCGCTGCCGGTCTCAAGCAGTTTAAGGGATCCTCACGTCGGTTTGAGCGCACAGGAACCATGAAAAGCGGGGCGCTTGTAGTAGATGATTACGCCCATCATCCATCTGAAATGCGTGCGACTTTGCAGACGGCACGTCAGATGGAGTTTGATCGTATTTTCTGTGTATTCCAGCCGCATACCTATACCCGAACAAAAGCCCTGTTTTTTGAATTTATAGACGCACTGGAATTGTGTGATCAGGCAGTGCTTGCACCAATTTATGCGGCGCGGGAGCAGAATACCATTGGGATACATGCTTCTGATTTGGCAAAGCAGATTTCAAATGCAGTCAGTTTTGAGAGCTTTGAGGAGATTTGTGCTTATTTAGAGCGCGAAACGCATGCCGGTGATTTGGTCATTACAATGGGTGCCGGCGATATTTATAAGGTTGGTCAGCTGCTGACAGGAGAATAGAATCGGTATATATTGATTTCACACGTATCCCTAGTATACGTGTGAAATATTTTTATAGAGATATTGACAAGTTGCATAATGTGTGACATACTATTTATAGAACAATTATGCAAGTTATACATAGAGTGGAGGGTTCATTATGGCAAATAATTTGATTATCACCATTGGCAGACAGTATGGCTCCGGCGGTCGAGAAATTGGTCGAAAGCTGGCATTGCGACTGGGAATCCCGTTCTATGACCGTGAACTGATTTCTCGTGCGGCAAAGAAAAGTGGTTTTAGTGAGGAGCTATTTGAGCAGCTTGACAAGCGTGCGACCAACAGCCTGTTATATTCCTTGACGATGTTTGGAAGTACAGGACTCAATGGAATGTCTCTGACAGACCAGCTGTTTTTGGCACAGGCAAACATTATTCGTGAGGTTGCGGATAGTGGTCCAGCCGTTTTGGTTGGCAGATGTGCAGATCATGTTTTGCGTGAATATAAAAATCGCTTTGATTTCTTTATTACAGGCTCCTTAGATGATCGTTTACAGCGTATTCAGACACATGATGATTATGAATTGTCTGGAAAGTCTCCGCGTGCTGCGTTGGAAAAGATGGATAAACAGCGTGCAACCTATTACAATTACTACACGGGTAAGATGTGGGGAAAGAGCGATCACTATGACCTGTGTATCAATTCAGGCCGCTTGGGTATTGACGAGTCCATCGAAGTTATTTTGGCATATGTAAATGCACTGAAAAAATAGTGCTTTGAGAGGGCAAACAAGGTAAGAGAAGGGTAAAAAGAGGATCGGCACAGAGCATGGCTCTGTGCCGATTTTTTTGGATTCTATATCAAGACTGGGAAAGACCTTGTTTTATTTGGAAGGAGCCACGGCTGCCGTATTGGGACGAAGTGCCTGACGCAGCGGCGACCAAATGACAGAGGCGATTGTAAAGTCAATCATCGAATGAATGGCAGAGCCAACACCGACAAGCAGAACAACGCTGACAAAGAAACCCTTTGCCTGATAAGATGCCATGGAACCGCCAAAATAGAAGGGTAGTATGATTAAAACTTCACACAGACCATGCAGGATACCGATGAGAAAGCTGAAGAGCAGATTTGCAGGCTTAGAAGGGTGCAGCGCGGTTTCGGGATACTTTTTGATGTAAAGAGAGCCGAGGAGTGCAAACACGACATGGCTTGCAGCACGCATGACAACAGTGATGGGGAAGCCGGCAAGGAAGAAACCAAGAGTCGTGCCAATAGAGACTGCAACAGCGATGCTGGGAGAAACAAACATGGCGAGGAAAATTGCGACATGGCTGGCGAGTGTAAAAGATGCAGGTTCAATGGTGATCTTAATGGGCGAGAACATGGGAATTAGGATACCTACGGCACAGAGCAGGGCTGCAACTACCAGACGATATAACTTTTGACTAGACATGAAAAAACTCCTTTTTGTGTGAGACGAATGAAAATTCCAGAATTATATCCTATCATATCAAATAACAAGATATGTGTCAAGACATATATTGTTTTGCCCTTCTGAAACAGAGGGTTTTGGAAGAACTATAATGAGAGCAGGGTGGTGAAAGGATTTATGAATATAAAATTAAAAATCCCAAGACATGTGTCTTGGGATTTGATGGCTCGCAGATCATTCTTTTTGAAAGAGCAGACCCTTTGTACGAAGTGCTTCCAATACACGGGTCTGTACTGCTTGGCTGGGACAGCGCAGACGGTGCAGATGCACACCGCCGGTGAGTGTGCACAGGGGCTGTGCATTTGCGGATTTTAATTTTTCAACCAAGGCATCTGCATCAAAGCGAGAGAAGATATGCAGAGGTGCACAGATTTGCCCATAGATGGAGTGGGAAACGGTTACATCGATCATGGCACCACCTAAATCAACAACGGTATATAATTCCTCAGCGATGCGGTCATCATCGTGTATACATGCAATTTCGATTTCGATGCCGTTGGAGCTGTCAGTTGGACGCTCTAGGAGGTAGCCGCGTGGTGTTGCAATGATTTGTATACCAGATGCACGCAGCAATGCGATATCGCCGACAATGATCTGGCGGCTGACAGCACATTGACCAGCGATTGCAGATGCGCTCAATGGCTTGTCTGCGTTTGTGAGCAGTTCTATAATGTTTTCTCGTCGAGTGGTTGCGTTCATACTGTTTCACCTCATTTGTACTATATCAAAAAGCATGAGCGTATGCAAGTTATGTGTGAAAAAAAGCGGGTGCCGAAGCACCCGTTCTATGTAGTTATTATGCAATCAGATAAACTGTCGCGTTGTCAACGCCAAGTTCATATGCGTGGTCGTGATCAGAAACCGCAATATCAATTTTATTTTCCTTGATCGCACCGCCAATATCCTCGGCAATAAACAGACCATAGCCATCAATATACACACGGCTGCCGAGTGGAATGACTGAAGTATCAACTGCAATGGTACGACCTTCAACCATTTCGGTACCCATTTTTGTCTTTTTGTCTGTACGACCATTACACTTTTCGCAAGGGCAATAGAAAGACAAACGGAAAGAACCAAGATTACGGGAATTCGAACGAATTGTGGAATCCGCTGCAAGTGACGCAGACTTTGCTACTGTGCGCGGAACTACCTCTCCGGTCTTTAGCTGTGTTAGGCGATCAGACGCCAATGCTCCGACAGGGGGAGGGGCTGAGACTGTGACAGTCTCTGGGTCTGTGCTCAGGCTTGCGTCGGAAGTCGTGATATGAGTTGGGTCTGAGTTGGTGTAAGCAAGTTCAGGGTCTCCATTGTAAGCGAGTGCGGAACCCATGCCAAGGGCTGCACACAGCGCGAAGGCCGAAAAGCCGCGCAGAATTGTTTTCACGCTCAGTTTCTTCATTCAAAAAACTCCTCTGAATCGTTAGAATACGCCGCTGTACGGCGCTGGCTGTCCAGCCATTGTTTGGGATTCACATTGAACCTAGTATAACACAAAAAAAACATAAAATCAAGTTTTTCTTGCAAAACAAATAAAAAAGGCGCTTTTAGCGCCTTAAAAGTTCGATATATATAAAAATTACATTTTTTTGTAACTTATTTGTAACTTATGAAAGCCAGAAATGTGCAAGCAATTGTAACTTATTTGTAACTAAATTTTTGACTTATCCAATGAGATAAACATCAGCGTAGTCGATGCCGATATCATATGCACGACTATGGCTGGAGACACAAACATCAATGCGGTTGCCCTTGATTGCACCGCCAGTATCTTCTGCAATGAAGACACCGTAGCCATCAATATACACACGGCTGCCCAAAGGAATGATACGAGAGTCCACTGCAATGGTACGGCCCTCTGCCATTCGGGTACCGATTTTGGTCTTGCCATCTGAACGTCCATTACAGGTTGTGCAAGGACAGTAGAAGGATAGACGGTATTTGCCGAGCTTTTTGAAATTGTTTCGTACAACGCTGTCAGCGGACAGGGCGCTGCTGCGGCGAACAGTGCGTGGGGTGATGGCGCCAGTCTTTAGCTGCTGTAAACGTGCAGAAGCAGCTCGCGCAGCTTGTGCAGCTTGCGCCGCTGCCTGTGCCTTGTGTGCTTCTTCCTCCAAATGATTTTGTGCAGCCTGCATATCCTCGGTCGCGCTCGCAGAGTCTACTGTGGTCTGTGCAGATGCAGACAGGTATCCATAAGGGAGAGAGGCCATCACGGTATCCAGTGCGTGACCATTCTCTGCAAATGTGGGTGTGGTATAAGCCTGTGCGTTGCTGCCGAGACTCAAAAGACAGGTCAGTGCAAGTACGCTGGGCATCAGCTTGATGTTTTTGATACATCGAGTATTCATGCAAAAAATCTCCTCATTTTTCTTAGTTTATGCGCAATATCGCGTATAAAATGACAAAAAAGTTGGTTTGTAACCGGTTTGTTACCAATCCGTAGGTGCTATGATACCCATTGGAGACCGCTTTGTCAAACGATTTTTTGAAAAAAATTAAATTTTGATTACAAATGGTAATATTAAAAAGTGATATAACAACAAACGAGGGGAAATCTCAAAAATTTTAACCATTCTGTAACTGGATTTTTGGAAAAAATATGCTTATCACCAAACGGCAAGAATGGAAGCACGGTATGAATGTCTGGAAATAGGGAGGAAAGTCGATGGACAGTACGGCCGGACATCGGGCAATCACTGTACAAAGTGTGCAAAATGTGATATAGTAAAGACAGTGTTTGTTCCCATGGTGCGGAAGAGTCATCTGGCATTTAGAACCAGAACTCGTCTGGGACAACTCGATAGATGATGAATCAAAGGCGCAGGTATGCGGCCTTGCATGAAAACAAAAGCCGGAAACATCGGCAGTGTGTAATATTTTGACAATAAGCAAAGGAAAGTGATATCGAAATTATGAAAGAAAAATTGAAGATTATACCGCTTGGCGGCCTCAATGAGATTGGTAAAAACATGACACTCATTGAATATGGCAATGACATGATCGTAGTGGACTGTGGACTTGCCTTTCCAGATGATGACATGCTGGGTGTTGACCTTGTCATTCCAGATATTACCTATCTCAAGAGAAACCAGCGCAAGATGCGCGGTTATGTGATTACGCATGGACATGAAGACCATATTGGTGCAATCCCTTATGTACTGCGTGAGGTCAATGCACCGATTTATGCAACACGTTTGACCTGTGGAATCATTGAAACCAAGCTTGCCGAGCATCGCATGCCGGAAAAGGTGCGCATGAAAACCGTGCATGCAGGTGACGTGATCAAGCTTGGGTGTTTTATGGTGGAATTTATCCATACAAACCATTCCATTGCAGACTCGGTTGCGCTGGCAATCCGCACGCCATTGGGTACGATTATCCATACAGGTGACTTCAAGGTCGATCTCACGCCAGTAAGTGGAGAAATGATCGATTTGGCACGGTTTGGGGAGCTTGGCAAGGAGGGCGTTCTGGCACTCATGAGTGATTCCACCAATGTAGAGCGCAGCGGCTATACCCCGAGCGAAAAGGTTGTTGGACAGTCGATGGAGAATTTCTTCAAAAACTGCGATCAGCGTATCATCATTGCAACATTTGCATCGAACGTCAGCCGTTTACAGCAGATTTTGGATATTGCTGCACGGTTTGGGCGCAAGGTGGCAGTATGCGGCAGAAGCATGGAGAAAATTACACAGGTTGCTATGGAACTTGGATATTTGCATGATGACGGCAAGGTGCTGATTGATGTCAATACCATCAATCGCTATCCACGCAATAAGCTGTGTATTGTATCCACAGGGTCGCAGGGGGAAACCATGTCCGCGCTGTATCGTATGGCATATTCCAGCCATAAGCAGGTTGAAGTCGTGACAGGCGATCGCATTTTAATTGCGGCATCAGCAATTCCGGGGAATGAAAAGTCGGTATCCAATATGGTCAATGAATTGTACCGCAAGGGCGCAGAGGTGATTTATGATCGTAATGCTGCCATTCACGTATCTGGACATGCCTGTCAGGAGGAACAAAAGCTGATGATAGGCTTGTGTCGTCCAAAGTATTTTATCCCAGTTCATGGTGAACATCGTATGCTGCAAAAGCATGCGGCATTGGCTGAAGAAATGGGCGTTGACCCTAGAAATATTTTGGTCACAGAGATTGGACGTCCCATCGAATTTGATGAGCGTTCTGCACATCTCTGTCCGTTGGTACCAGCAGGACGGGTGTTGATCGATGGCTTGGGTGTTGGTGATGTTGGCGCAGCTGTCCTGCGTGACAGAAAGCATCTGGCAGAAGATGGGCTTCTGATCGTGGTAGTAACGATCGATCAGGAGAGCGGCGTTGTGATTGCTGGACCGGATATTGTCTCACGCGGCTTTATCTATGTACGAGAGGCGGAGGATCTCATGGAGGAGCTTCGTATCCAGTCGCAAATGACATTGGATCGCTGTCAAGATGAAGGTGTACGGGATTGGAATGGCATTAAAAGTGCACTCAAGAGCGCACTGAGCAACTATCTCTTTAAGAAAACCAAGCGAAGTCCCATGATTTTGCCAATTATTATGGAAGTATAAAAGAAAATAAAGGATAGAAAAGGGATTCCCGTCCAGATGGTCAGGAATCCCTTTTCCGCGCCTAAGCATTTGCAGGGCGTATGCGGATTTCTCCGGCTTGTAGGATATGTATGTCTCCTTGCTGATCCTGCACGACTAAATTTCCGTCTGCTGTCAGATCTGTACAGATGGCAGGATAACAGACTTCCCCTGTCTGAACGGTGATTTTTTTACCGAGACAAAGAAGCCGATCACGATAAGCTTGTAAAAGCTGTTCGGACTCGCCGCGTATGAGCGCATCATACCAAGGCTCAAATGCATTGAGAATCGCGGCTGTAAGCTGTGCACGGGTTGGCAGAGTCTCGACAGCATCGGCAATTGAACCCGCGATTTCAGAAAGCTCTGGATATGTAGCTGGATCAAACCGCAGGTTCAAGCCGATTCCCACGATACAAAGTGCAGGACAGCCATCGCTGGAAAGTCCACAGGTTTCTGTCAGGATCCCACAGATTTTTTTGCCGCGCAAAAAGACATCATTGACCCACTTGATGGAAGAAGTGATTCCACATACAGTTTGAAGGGCTTCACAAACAGCGACAGCTGCAAGAGGGGTCAAAAGCGACAAATCGCGCATGGGACGGTTGGGACGCAGGACAAGAGAAAAATAAATCCCGTCTCCTTTGGGGGAGAGGAATTTCCGGTCAAGCCGTCCGCGTCCGGCAGTTTGCTGTTCGGCTAAGAGCACAAAGCCCTCTGGAGCATCTTTATAGTTGTGCTTGATTTGCGTGTTGGTGGAATCCGTACAGGATAATATTTTCAGGCTGTGTCCAAGCCGTTTGGTTTGCAGAAAGGATAGCAGCTGTTCACTTGAAAGAATATCATTCATTGTATATACTCCTTGTTTTTTGATTTTATTATAGCAGGGAATGGGATAAAATACAGTAAAATGGGAGATGATTTTATAAAAACGCAGGAGCAGGTCATACAGGCACTTGCAAAGAACGCGCAGGATAAATTACTGCTTCGACAGTTGTTTGAGCGTATTGCGGTCAGTCAGGAGCGCGCCTATCTGACCCATACCCGTTTTTTGGATTTACGGGAACGTACACTTTGTACACAGGCAGTACAGCAGGCTGGATTGTCACGTCAGACGGTTTTCTGGGGCGGATATGCCGATGCAGAACGAGTCATGGCACTGTGCCTGCCGGATTATTTGACGCCGGAGGACGCAGTTGCAGGCGAACAAAGCCCGCTTGTTTTACTGCGTGCAGCCAAAAGTCAGACAGATACCTTGACGCATCGGGATTATCTTGGTGCCCTGATGGGGCTTGGGATCGAGAGAGATGTATTGGGAGATATTGTGATTACGCCAACGGGCGCAGATATTTTTGTAATTGAGGATATGGCAGATTTTATTGAGATGAATTTTCTGCGTGCGGGACGAAAGCGGGTGACACTTGAGCGGGCAGCCCTGCGTGATTTTGAAATGCCGGAAATACAGCAAGAGCAGGGAGAGGGTTCTGTGGCATCTCTCAGGTTGGATAGTGTTTGTGCTCTGATTTTTCGCCTTTCCCGTTCACAAATACAGGAACGGATTGCAAAAGGAACAGTGTTTCTCAATCAAATGCAATGCTTGAAGCCAGATACAGAGATCACTCTGGGAGATAAGATGACCGTGCGAGGTCTTGGACGCGCACAAATATTGGAGCTTGGGGGAATGAGCAGAAAAGGACGACAGTTTGTACGCTATACACGCAGTAAATAAGGAGGGCTGGAAAAATGAGGGAAAAGCTGGTATAATAACAAGCAATCAGAAAGAGAGGAAAGAGACATGCTGAAAAAACTCTGCCGCACCCTGATATGTATGCTGGTTGCAATGAATTGTATCAGTTTCGTATCATATGCTGCATCAGATGATATTACAGGTCATTGGTCAGAGCCGTACTTTCGGTCGCTGAGTGCCCGTGGTGTGATCAATCCAAATGGAAAAGGACATTTTACGCCGACAACACCCATTTCACGTGCTGAATTTATGCGGTACATCAACCGTGCTTTTGGGTTTACAGAGCAGGCGGACGTGAGTCAATACAAAGATGTATCACCGGATCAGTGGTATTATGAAACTGTGCGGACTGCGGTGCGATATGGCTATATTTCCGGTCTTTCGGCAACACAGATGGCACCGGAAAAAGAAATTACCAGAGAACAGGCAATCACCATTCTGGGACGGTTGTGTAAGATTGATGTGGGTGCGGTGAAACCAAGCCAGCTGAAATTTTCTGATCGTGCGAAGGTTTCAACATGGAGTGCGCCTTATATCAAATGGGGTGTAGATAACGGTTATATCTCAGGTTATACAGATAATACATTTCAGCCAAAGCGCAGTGTGACACGTGCAGAAGCTGCAAAGATTTTGTATTACTTTACGGGTACGATTTTGAATCAGTCTGGAGCCACTTATAACAGTACCTCGCTCAATAAGGATACAAAGAATGTAACGGTCAGTACACCAGCAAGTTTATCCGGATTGACGATTACTGGAAATTTATATCTGAGTGAGGGATTAAAACAGCAGGATACAGTAACGCTCAGCAATGTAACCGTTAAGGGGCGTCTGGTTGCCGCAGGCGGAAACATTCAGTTTAATAATGTGCAGGCACAGGAGGTCTATGTCCATTCCCCGTTTACTGGAAGAGAGGTTAAGGTCACTTCTGCGGGAACAACCAGTGTGGCACAAGTTACAACGGTAACAACTGCACAGCTCATTCAAACAGGTTTGCAGGCAGGTGCAGATGGGTTCAAAAAAATCGAGATTACAGGAGATAAAAATGAGCCCGTGACGTTGAATGGTCGCTTTGCAGATGTGATTCTCAATGGAAAGAATCGCCTGATTTTATCACAAGGGTCTTATATTCAGTCGCTGAATGTCAAGGGAGCGGCGACTGTGGAAGGCAGTGGCACGATACAAAATGCAGTGTTTGCAGTTGCCGGTGCCGCATCGACCATAGAGCCTGTGACCTATTCTTTCAATAAAGGTGCCTCTGCTACTTTGAAGGGAGTTTTGACATCAACCGATCGCACGCAGCCCAATCACACTCTGACACCGGCAGCGGTACAGATGAACAGCCCGAATGATGTTGTATTTGCAATCACATCAGACGATCGCTCGGTGGTGCGTTCCGTTATGCTTGGAGACCGTATGCTGCAAAGTGGTGTACAGTATGTCTATGATAGTGTGACGGGATCCATTCGTCTGTTTGCCTCTGCATTTCAGGGATTGCCGAATGGTACGCATACGGTACAGGTAATTATGAGCAATGGAGTCAATCCAACAGCGGTGATTACGTTCTCTGGCAGCACGGGGCAGGATACCAATCAAAATACAGGTTCATCGTCCAATCTCACAGCACAGTTTAGCAGTACAGCGGGCAACCCAGCCAATCAGGATATTGTGCTGACACTTGGAATCGACAACAGCGTGGTTGTGCAGGCAGTACTGCTGGAGGGAAAACCGCTGTCTATGCCTGCGCAGTATACGCTTGCGGAAAATCGTGTGATTTTGAATAAAAGCGCTTTTACGGCGCTGACCGCTGGCAAAAAGGGCAGCGTATCTGTTACGATGATGCTTTCAAACGGACAAACAATTTCTGCAAAAATTACATTGATTTGACAGAAACTCCACAAATGGTATTGTGTGGGTACACTTCATTTTGTTCGGTTTTAGGGAGTGTAATTTATATCATACTTTAGCCGTATGGAGCAGAATATCTTGCTTCATACGGCTTTTTATGATTTTGAAATCTGTTTCATCAGATGGTTTTCAAAGATATATAATGTTATTATATATACTTTTTATGTTGTCTGTTTTTCGTGAATCTATTTATATTTTGTACACACGTGCTTTGGACAAAATATGCTTTTCGTTCCTGCTATGATAGAGAGCAGGGAGGGAAGCCATGGTCATTTATCTCGATGTGCTGATGCTTATCAATCTGGCAATGGATTATCTGCTGCTGCTTGCAACGGCGCGGATCGCAGGTATATTTATCGCTCGGCGCAGACTGCTTATGGGCGCTGGACTGGGTGCTTTGTATGCCGCATTTTCTGTCTTGCCCGGGACTGCATTTTTACAGAACTGGATTTGTGAATTTGCAGCAGGAGCAGCGATGGTTGCATTCGTGTTTTCGCATTGTCAGGGCAGAATTTTGCGGGTTGAAGTGGTATTCGGCATGGTATCCTGTGCTTGTGCAGGTGCAGTGATGGCGTTGGGACAGGCGACAGGTGCGGTATTGCGTGTCAACGGAAGCTATTATCTCGATGTGCCGCTTCGCATTTTAATTCCGGCAGCACTTTTATGCTGGTGTGCCAGTGGGTTACTATTTCGAGGTACTGCGGGACGAGAAGGTGGTGAGCGACCCAGCGTAGTGGTAGAAATCGACTTTGCAGGCAGGCATGGTGTATTTCACTTGCTGTGTGATACCGGAAACACACTCTGTGAACCTGTGAGCGGGAGACCAGCGCTGCTGATTGATCGGTATGCGGCTGCACAGCTGCTGCCGCCCGAGCTCATTGGTGTGGTCAATGGCTTGCGTGCGGATAATGCCGGAATCCGAATGGCGTGTCTGCCTGAGGCGTGGCGTACACGTTTTTGCTTGCTTCCTTATCGGGCGGTGGGACAGTCTGGTGGACTACTGTTGGCATTTCGTCCGGATCGAGTGCAGGTACAAAATGGGGAAATGATGTGCCAGTTGGCAGCAATCAGTGCGGAGCGTTTGTCTGGTGGCCGGTATGATGGTCTGATTGGAATATGAAAGGAGAACGGCAATGGATTGGAAACAATGGATTCAGCAAGTGGTTCAGCGTCTGCGCAGGCTGTGCAGCGGCGGGGTATACTACATAGGGGGTTCGGAGGTTTTACCGCCGCCGCTTGTTGGAGAGGAAGAAAGTGCGTGCATTGCCAGACTGATGGAGGGAGATCAGGCAGCAAGAGATACATTGGTAGAGCATAATCTGCGTCTTGTGGTCTATATAGCCCGAAAGTTTGAAAACACAGGTGTGGGCATGGAGGACCTGATTTCCATTGGTACAATTGGGCTGATCAAGGCAGTCGGTACCTATAAAACGGATAAGAATGTAAAGCTTGCGACCTATGCTTCCCGCTGTATTGAAAACGAAATTTTGATGCATTTACGCAAAGTATCTGGACAGCGCACAGAAATTTCTTTTGATGAACCACTTTCGTCTGACTGGGACGGAAATGAGCTGCTGTTATCAGATATTTTGGGCACAGATCCAGACAGTGTCATTCGTCCGATTGAAGATGATGTAGATCGGCAGCTGCTCAGACAGGCACTGTCCCATTTGCCGCAGCGCGAGCAGCAAATTATCTCTCTGCGCTTTGGACTGGGCGGCAGGCGGAGCATGACACAGAAGGAGGTTGCAGACCTGCTTGGTATTTCGCAGTCCTATATTTCAAGATTGGAAAAGCGAATCATTTCCCGTATGAAAAAAGATATGCTTCGCTGGGTATGAAAAATGCGGCTTGCTCTTTTGGATACACCGCGCAGTAAATTGAAAAAGTACCTTGTAGTGCATATATAACTTTGTGAAAAACTGCTCCATATGTGTGGATTTTTGCACAGAAAAATGCCCGAGATCGCTCATTGATGAACGGTTTCGGGCATTCTTCATTCAGAATGTTTTTACACAGCGGAATCTTGGAAAACCAGAGTTTTTAATGAATGCTGATGATTTTTTATTCCATCATAGAAATGATTTGACGAATCAATGTGCGGAATAGCTGTCCACGCGCATTTGCCATTTGCTTGACTTCCTCGTCAGATAAGGAATTGCCTGTGATGCCAGCTGCCATATTGGTAATCATGGAAATTGCAAGCACAGGAAGTCCGCAATGTGATGCTGCAATGCTTTCAAATACGGTGGACATGCCAACCGCATCACCGCCCATCGCACGGAACATTCGAATCTCGGCTGCTGTTTCATATTGTGGACCGTTGACACCCACATAGACGCCATGGTGCAGAGAAATTCCGCACGCCTGTGCCGCTTCATCGGCAAGGTCACGCAGCTGCTGTGAATAAACATGGCACATATCTGGAAACCGTGTGCCGACTTTGTCATCATTGGTGCCCGTAAGCGGACTTTTTCCGGTAAAATTGATATGGTCATCGATCACCATGAAGTCGCCTGCGGAAAAATCGGTGTTGATGCCGCCGGCTGCATTTGTTAGGATCACAGCTTTTGCGCCCAATGCTTTGAGTACCGGAATGGGGTAGGAAACGTCCGATGGCGTGTAGCCCTCATAGCCGTGGAGTCGGCCCTGCATACAAAGGATAGTTTTTCCGGAAAGTGTTCCGAGTACCAACTGTCCGGCGTGGTCAGGGGCTGTGGAACGGCAGAAGTGTGGAATGTCACCAAAAGGGATCGCAACACGGTTTTCCAGTTCGTCTGCAAGGGGACCCAGTCCGGAACCAAGCACCAACGCAGCATGCGGTGTACGGTCGTGGAATATTTTCTTTAGGAATTCTACACTTTGCTGAATCTGTTCATACATGACAGATACCTCCTTTTGTTGATATGCGAAAGGAACTTATAATTGTGCGAGGATTTTGTTGGTTTCCTGTTGGGTTTCATACATGACCTTTTCAATATCAATGGTTTTGTATTCACCGTCCTGATAGAGCACCTTTCCGTCGACCATGGTCAGGCAAACATCTGCACCTTGCGCAGAATAGACGAGATTGGTCGTCCAATCGTGCACAGGAACCAGCCATGGGGTGTGAGTATCAAGTACGATTAGATCCGCTTTCATACCAACACGAATCAAACCGCTGTCTGTACGGCCCTGAGATTGCATGCCATGAATGGTAGCAGCGGCAAGCGCCTGCGCAGGGGTCACAACCGTTGGGTCCTGAGATGCGCCCTTATATAGATTTGCAAACAGGAAAATTTCCTGAAACAGATTGAGGTTATTGTTGGAGGCGACGCTATCTGTGCCAAGTGCGACGCGGATACCCTGCCGGAGCATTTTTGGCACGCGGGAAAAGCCGCTTGCAAGCTTCATGTTGCTGACTGGGCAGGCTGCAACTGTGACACCCTTGCGTTCTAAGATTTCAAAATCGCTGTCCTCCAGCCAGACACAGTGAGCCGCTGTGGTAGGCTGGTCAAAGAGACCCAGCTTTTCAAAATATGTAGCAGGGGTCATGCCGTGGCGCTGTTTACATTCTTCATGCTCCTTCAGTGTCTCAGATAGATGGATATGCACATGGCTGTTCGTCTGCTTGGCATGCTGTGCCAGCCCTTCTACGACCTTTGGCGTTGTTGTATATTCCCCATGAATACATAGGTCGATTTTCAGTCTGCCATTGCCAGCCCCGTGATAGTGTGCCAACAGGTCACAGTTATCTTGATATGCAGGGGTTTGCTCATAGCTGCTGTCGTCAAAAACCGTCAGTCCACGGCTGAGATTGCATTTGATTCCGGTTTCCAGAATGGCATCTGCCATCGTTTGACTGAAAAAATACATATCAGAAAAAGAGACTGTACCGAACCGCAGCATTTCTGCAATTGCCAAACGAGTCGCCGGTGCAACCGCAGCATCACTCAGTTTGTCTTCAAATGGGAAAATTCGCTCGTTGAGCCAGCGCTGGAGAGATAGATTTTCTCCATAGCCGCGCAATAAGGTCATGGGTGCATGGGAATGTGCGTTCACGAGACCAGACATGAGCAGCTTACCGTTTCCGTTATAGTGGTCGCCCCAGTCGCCGGAGGGTTTTTCTGAGCCAATATAGGTGATTTGATCGGCTTGAATACCTACATATTGTCCGGGAAGTACGGTAAACGCATCTGTTAAAACAGAAATGTTTTCAAAAATCATGGTTTGGGATTCCTTTCTCTGTTCTGTGACTGTCATATTATATTCTTATTTTGCCACACTGTACTTTTTTGTGCAACTTTTATTTTCTGTTCTGTGTGTATATTAACCTGAGGCTGGCGAAAGATTGGGAAGGCAGATGAGAAAATTGCCCGAAGTTTTGTAAAATCTGATCTATATGTTTCTGCTTTCGTACCAATATACGGACATATAACAAAATCCAAGGAGATAACCTTGGATTTTGCAGCTTTGTTTTTTTACTGATTTTTGTGGAAGAAACCGGTCATATCGAGGGTTGCAAAATAATCCTCGGGTGTTTCTGCACGGCGGATACATTCGGTCGAGCCATCTTCGCGCAGGAGAATCTCGGCAGAGCGCAGCTTGCCATTATAGTTATAGCCCATAGAGAAGCCATGTGCGCCCGTATCATGGATCACGAGATAATCTCCGTCCTCGATCTCTGGGAGCATGCGGTCAATGGCGAACTTATCATTGTTTTCACACAACCCGCCTGTGACATCATAAAGATGGTCGCATGCTGCATCTTCCTTGCCCAACACAGTGATATGGTGGTAAGCACCATACATAGCCGGACGCATGAGGTTTACGGCACAAGCGTCTACGCCAACATATTCCTTATGTGTATGCTTATGGTGCAGGCACTGGGTAACCAGACAGCCGTAGGGCCCCAGAATAAAGCGTCCCATCTCGGAATAGATTGCGACATCGCCCATACCAGCAGGGACAAGAATCTCTTCATAAGCCTTGCGCACGCCCTCACCAATTGCCAGAATATCGCTGGCCTGCTGCTCTGGGCGATAGGGAATCCCAACGCCGCCGGACAGGTTGACAAAGGCGATATGCACACCAGTTTCCTTTTGCAGTTCGACTGCGGTTTCAAATAGGATTCGTGCCAAAACGGGGTAGTATTCATTGGCAACCGTATTGGACGCCAAAAATGCGTGAATACCAAAATGCTTGACACCTTTTTCCTTGAGTTTTCGGAATGCCTCGGTCATTTGCGGGCGGGTCATACCGTACTTGGCGTCTTGCGGGGTGTCCATGATTTCGTTTGCGATTTTGAAATCGCCGCCCGGATTGTAGCGGCAGGACATGGTTTCGGGGAATGGTGCAATTTTTTCGAAGAAATCGATGTGTGTGATATCATCAAAGTTAATGATTGCGCCAAGCTTTGCAGCCAGTGCAAAATCCTCTGCGGGCGTTACGTTGGAGGAAAACATAATATTATGTCCTGTTTGCCCAACAGCTTCGCTCATGAGGAGCTCTGTATAACTCGAACAGTCACAGCCAAAGCCCTCTTCTTTCAAAATTTGCAGAATACGCGGATTGGGCGTTGCTTTGACTGCGAAATATTCACGAAAGCCGGCATTCCACGCGAAAGCTTGCTTGACACGGCGGGCATTTTCGCGGATTCCTTTCTCGTCATAGAGATGAAAAGGGGTGGGGTAGGTTTTAACAATCTCCTGAACCTGTTCCAGAGAGACGAAAGGTTTTTTCTGATTCAATTTGGTTCCTTCCTTTGCTGTAAGTGTGCGTTATTTGCTCTTGAGGATACGTTCAAACCGACGTCGGCTGGTTTCCTCACGGCGGGCAGTTTCTTCCTCGTCGATTTCTAAGATGCGGTCATCTTCATACCAGACGACCATGCCTTCTCCAGCCATGACAGGCGCATGGCTGCGGGGAATTTGAATCATGCCATGATCAGTTTCGAGAATGATAAAATCGCCCTCAAACCGGTCAACAATTGCCTGTTCCTTCATGCAATGTTCTCTCCTTCTTGATTGATAATGGGGTAGATGTAAGTACCTTGATCTGCGGTACAGTGTATTTGAATACCGCGGTCGTTGAGTTTGGAAATGGTTTCTGGGTGGGGGTGCCCGTAATCGTTGAATTTGCCGCATGATATTACAGCGATAGATGGCTGTGCGGCATCTAAAAAGGCATCAGTCGATGATGTATCGCTTCCGTGGTGTGCGATTTTGAGCACATCACAGGAAAGGTCTGAACCCGTGGCAAGTAGCTGGTTTTCTGCCGGACTCTCTGCATCTCCTGTAAACAGGATACGCTTTCCGTTTTGGGAAAACAGGGAAATAATAGAGCTGTCATTGATGTTTTCATAGACAGAATCTATCGGCGGAGAGAAAAATGTCATGGAAGCATTCTCTCCAAGCTGTAAAATCTGCCCGGGCGATGGAACCTGCACCTTTGTGCCCATGTCTTCGGCAGCCTCTAGCATCGCTTCATAGGAGCGTGTACTGGCAGTCTGCGCGGGAAGATAGAGAGTTTCTGTTGGAAATGTGCGCAGCACAGCTGCCATACCGCCAATATGGTCTTCGTGCGCATGCGTTCCGATGGCGGCTGTCAGGTGAGAAACGCCAGCTTCTTTTAGATATTGGATTACCCGCTCGCCCATTGCTGTGACTCCGGCATCAATTAGAATGGCATCTTCGCCAGAAACAATGAGTGCACAATCACCTTGTCCAACGTCCAGAAAGTGGACGGCAGATGGATAGGGTGAGGTGGAAGCTGTGCTGCTTGAGACCCATAAGAACAGCTCATAGGCAATGACGAATGCGGTGAAAAGACAGAAGAAGATAACTGTTTTTCGGTTGGCTTTCTTACGTAAATGAGATGACATGGAGCCTTATCTCCTAAGCACACAGATTTGTTGACATAATTATACATCAGAAAGACTTTTTATGCAATACCAATGAAAGAGTTTGTTTAAAAAGTATGTTTCAAATAAATAGTTTGGGGCGGTCTGCTTTTACAGAGAAAGCGCGCGAGCAAGCTTGGAGTGCGGCTCGGCGCACAGTCCGAATGTCTGGGCAAGCTGCGTGCATGCCGATTCAAAGGCAGAGAGATTGCCGGACTGGTATTCACATTCTATTTCACAAAAGGGGACTTCCTGTCTGTCATTTGATAAATATCCGCAGTCAAGGCACAGTTCTGCGCAAAACTTGTCATGGTTCCACTCAATGGGAAGGCGTGAAAAGCGCACCCGTGCAATGGGGATCAGAATCGCCTTGGAAAGAGCCTGACACAGCTCGGCGGGGGCGCCGACAGACGGAAGCTTGGAAAGCCCTTCTGAAAGCGTCATAGCAGGGCACTCATATTCTTCGTGCACATGCAGACCATTGTGTGCCGCATTTCGCAGTTTCATACAGCAGATGGTTTGCGTATTCTCCTGACGCAAGCGAAGCCCGATTTTACGTTCGCGCAGCAGCTGATTTGGTGTATCAAAATATGTTGCGTCCATAGAGCGCTTGCTGTCGTGCGCGGGATACAAAGACAGCGCCTCGCAAATGGCTGTAAACTGCTCTGTATTTGCTGCCCACTTAAATTCACGTTCCATCAGCGCACCTGTCCATTTCCGAAAATCACATATTTTTGTGTGGTGAGCGCTTCCAGACCCATGGGACCGCGTGCATGCAGCTTTTGTGTAGAAATACCGATTTCTGCACCGAAGCCAAATTCAAAGCCATCGGTAAAGCGAGTGGAGGCATTTACATAAACGGCGGCAGCGTCCACTGCGTCAGTAAATTGCTGTGCGGCAGAATAGGATTCTGTAACAATACATTCGGAATGTCCGGTATTATAGCAGTTGATATGCGCAATGGCGTCTTCGATGGAATCAACTACCTTGACAGAGATTTCATAGCCCAGATATTCCGTGGCATAGTCCTTGTCAGCTGCGGGAATTACCATATCGCCAAGAATTTCCATAGTGCGTGGACAGCCGTGCAGCAGAACATGATAAGGCGCAAACGCATTGGCAGCAAGAGGAAGAAATGCAGCGGCAACATCTTTATGGACGAGCAGGCTTTCCGCCGCATTGCATACCGAAATGCGCTGGCATTTTGCGTTTTCCAGAATTTGTACTGCCATGTCCAAGTCTGCCTGTGCATCTACATAGATGTGGCAGTTTCCGGTTCCGGTTTCGATGACGGGTACGGTTGCGGTTTCAACAACCGTTCGAATTAATCCGGCACCGCCGCGCGGAATGAGTACATCTAAATATCCGTTTAGCCGCATCATCTGCGCTGCACTTTCGTGGGAGGTATCTTCTACCAGATTGATGGTATCAGCAGGAAGGCCGCATGAGGTCAGTGCCTGACGCATCAGATCCGCGAGACATTTGGAGGAATGAAATGCTTCCTTGCCGCCGCGCAGGATACAGGCAGAACCTGCCTTAAAGCAGAGGGCAGCTGCATCGACGGTTACATTTGGACGCGCTTCATAAATCATGCCGATGACACCCATTGGTACGCGGCGCAGACCGATGCGAAGTCCGTTCGGGCGCGTGTGCTGCCAGAGTACGTCTCCGATTGGGTCGGGCAGCGCGGCAACCTGTCGGCAGCCTTCGGCAATGTCGCAGATTCGCGCCTCTGTTAATGTCAGGCGGTCGATCAGACCGGCGTTTAAGCCGTTTTCCTGTGCTTTGGAGATATCCAGCTGGTTTGCAGCAAGGATTGCCTGTGTGTTGGCAAGCAATGTATCTGCAATTGCGTGTAAGCCCTGATTTTTTTCCGAGCTGCTGAGACGTGCGACAGTGGATTTTGCCGTTTGTGCGGCTTGGGCGATGGTCATAAGATCACGCATAGGGAGCCTTCTTTCTTTTGAATAATGTGCCTACTTTTTTGCCCTCTACAATATCGTAGAGAACTTCTGCGTTGTCGCCTTTGGTAATGAGCATGGAGACACCATTTTCCATACAGATTTCAGCGGCAGATAGCTTGGTTGCCATGCCGCCGGTGCCGCAGAGAGTTCCGGGACCTCCGGCGATGGCGCGCAGGTCATCGTTGATGGCTTCTACACGTGAGATCAGCTGTGCGTCTGGATTGGCGCGCGGATCTTCATTGTAAAGCCCTTCAATATCGGTGAAAATGATGAGGAGGTCTGCATGGCATAGCTGTGCAACAACAGCGGAGAGCGTGTCATTATCTCCAAATGTTTCTACACGGTTGAGCTCTTCTGTGGAGACTACATCATTTTCATTCACAATTGGCACAACGCCGGTTTGCAGGAGCATATCAAACGTGCCCTCGACGTTGGAATAATGTTCAGAAGATGAAATATTATGGCGTGTCAGCAATACCTGCGCAACATTAACACCATATTCTAAGAACATTTTATCATAGATATGCATGAGTTCGCACTGTCCGACTGCCGCGGCGGCCTGCTTCATGCGTATGTCAGAAGGGGGTGTCGTAATGCCAAGCTTATTAAGTCCAACCCCGACTGCGCCGGAGGAAACCAGAACAAGCTCAAAGTCGCGGTTATGTAAGTCGGAAACGACACGCACCAGATGTTCAATGCAGCGAATATTCAGCTTTCCGTTGGGATAGGTCAATGAAGATGTGCCGATTTTGAGTACCAAGCGGCGCATGTCGGAATGGATAGACATGAGAAAATCTCCTTATATATAAAGTACAGATGGTTTTATTTTAACATACTATTCTGGTAGAAACAAGCTGCAAGAATGTCTTTCGGGGACCTGCAGATTTTGTGAATGTTGTTGGATTGGGACAGTGCTGTAAATAGGAGAAGGGGCAATTTTACAAATTCTCGTATTCGCTCTAAAAACTGTGTACGGGGGTGTGAAAAATATGCTATAATAAAAATAAATGCCTATTATAGCGTGGTTTTATGCAGATACTGCCCTTACACAAGCTTTGAAATATTATTTGAAGAAAGCAGTATACAATACAGCAGGGGCTCTGTATCGGAAAAGCACACAATCTCTTTGAGGAATGTGTAGTCTCATGCTATAATTAAAAAACACTGTAATCAATGCGACGAACAGGGAGGAAAATCGGGATGCAAAACCGACTCACCGTAAGTATCGCTGGCCAGAAATTTTCTCTGGTTGCAGACGAACCCGAACCATATATGAAGGAAATTGCCGCACTGGCAGATCAGAAAGTTGCAGAAGCAAAAAGGCTGGTGGGAAATACAGCATTTTCTACCGGAGTCCTTGCCACCCTGAATATGGCAGATGAGGCTGTAAAAATGCGCCACGAATGTGAAAAATATCGCATTATGAGTGAGTCGCAGCAGATAGAGATTGCAAAGCAGCAGGAAGAGCTGGGACGTGTGCAGGAAGAACTGGAAACCTTGCGGCGTACGAGACCAGATAAAGACCCAGCAGTTTTGCTGACAGAGATTCACAGACTGGAAAAAGAACTGGAAGAAACACAGCAGATGCACCAAAATGTATGTGCAGAGTCTGATGCTGAGATGGCGCGGCTCAATGAGCAGATTGAAACGCTGATACAGGAATGTGATAAGGCGCGCGCTGATGTGGCACAGAACAAGGTGATGACAGGAAAGCTGAATGTTTTGACGCAAGAGAATGAAACCCTGCGTGCGGCACTCAGACAGGCAAGAATCGAAAAGGAAAACGCGGTAAAAGAACAGACGAGTCTTTTGGAGCAAGAAATTGCACGGCTTCGGGCTTCGCTCGAGGCTTCTGAAAATAGGGCACAGCAGCAGGTGCAGGAGACACGCAAGCAGATGGATTCCCTGCAAAAGGAAAATGAGGAGCTGCGTTCTGCCCGTGCATGTGCAGAGCCTCTGTATACCGAAATCAAAAGTTTACAGGCAGCTTTGGACGCAAAGGAAGCGCAGGTGCGAGAAAACAGTACGCTGAAAAACGAACTGGACAAGCTGAAAGAAGAACTCAAACGCAGCGATCCAGCACCATTTCAAACAGAAATCAAAGCCCTCAAAAAGGCGCTTGACGAAAAAGAAAAGCAGCTTGCAGAGCAGTCAGGTCTCAAGGAACAAATTGAAACACTGCGCAATCAGCTGAAACAGAATGATCCGGAGCCGCTCTATGCAGAGATTCGCCAATTACAGGCAGCATTGAATGCAAAGCACAGTCAGGCAGAGGAAAACAATCGTCTGAAAGAAGATATGCAAAAGCTGAGAGATTCTTATCAGGACGTATGCCCAAAGGTTGAATATAATCAGCTGAGTGAAGAACTGGAAAAGGTCAAAAAGGAATTTTCCAAGGCGCGGATTCAGCTTGCGGGACGTGAGATTGGAGAAATCGGAGAGCTGCGCCGTGAACTGACCAGACTGCGTGATTTGGAAAAGGATTACAATGCAATGCAGGACCCCGAACAGCTTCGGGAGGAGCTTGCGCAGCTTCGAAGGGAACTGCGGGAAACAAAGGAAGCACTGGCAAATGAATCCTTGGAGGACACCAATATGCAGGCGGAAATCAAGCGGCTCAAAGCCGAACTGAATCGGCAGATACAGATCAATCAGTCTCGTCAGATACGAGATAAAAAGAAGAAAGGCGGGAAATAATGCCTGAATTATTGGCACCGGCAGGCTCCTTTGAGGGGGTTCGTGCAGCGGTACAGAGCGGTGCGAATGCAGTATACTTAGGGTTTGGAACCTTTAATGCCCGTCGTGGAGCAAAAAACTTTTCACGGGAAGAAATGGCGCAGGCAATTGCCTATTGCCGTGCCCGTGGCGTCAAAACAAATGTTACTTTTAATATCGTTGCGCTGGACCGAGAACTTGCAGAGGCGATGGAAGATGTGCGATTTTTGAATGAAGCGGGTGCAGATGCACTGATCATACAGGATTTGGGGGTCGCACGTCTGATCCGCCAATGTGCGCCGCAGCTGGCTTTGCATGCTTCTACCCAGATGACCGTGCACACTTTAGACGGTGCACTGGCAGCGAAGGAACTGGGATTTTCCCGCGTGGTATTGTCACGTGAGTGTACGCTGGAAGAAATTGAAAAAATTACCAAAGAGTCTGGGATTGAAACAGAGGTCTTTGTACATGGCGCGCTTTGTATGTGTTATTCAGGACAATGCTATATGTCGGCTGTGATTGGGCAGCGCTCGGGCAACCGCGGCATGTGCGCACAGCCCTGCCGCCTGCCTTATACCTATCAGGACGGGAAAAAAGGCAGTCTGCTTTCACTCAAAGACTTGTGTGCGGCAAAGTGGATTCCGACCCTGACGCAGATGGGTGTATCCTCCTTCAAAATTGAAGGGCGCATGAAACGACCCGAATATAGTGCGGTCGTTACTAAAGTGTATGCCGATCTGCTGCGTGAGCAGAGGGGACCTACGCAGGAGGAAAATGAAATCCTGCGCAAAGTATTCTCACGAGATGGCTTTACAGATGGCTATTTGACGGGCAAGCTTGATGAGAAAATGTTTGGAACCAAAACCGATATTCCATTGCAGCAGGTCAAGCCGCTCTATGATGAGGCGGCGCGCCGCTTTGCGGAGGGAAAAGAAGCACCGCTCGTTCCTGTGAAGCTGTGTTGTGCGGTTTCGGAATCGGGTATTTCGCTTACTGCGGAGGGGGAGCAGCATGGTGCCTCGGCTGTGGATATGCAGCCGGTCGAGCGGGCACAGAATCGTCCGACAACGCCGGAGATGCTCGAAAAAAATCTCGTCAAGACCGGCGGGACACCGTTTTTTGTAAAGGATATGGAAATCGAACTGCCTGAGGGATTGATGGTACCGGCATCTCGCATCAATGCCCTGCGCAGAGAGGTTTTGGAAAGGCTGTATGCCCGTTATGCGCAGCCGCCTGTCCGTTTCTGGAAGCCTTATGAAACTTCACAAAATTGTCACAAAAATGTCGTGTTTCAGGGGTATAATTTAGAAATACGTCATTTGCATCAGATTACAGATTGCATGGTGCAAAATCGTCCCCATACCATTTATGCGCCGCTTACCGTGCTTTCGGAACAAATTGAAATTGTGAAAAAGCGTTTGGCGGAGGGCTTTTGCCTTGCTGTACAGATGCCGCGTGTCTATACAGACAAAGAGCAGCCGGAAATCATACACATGCTCAAAAGGGTACAGGAGGCCGGCGTTGGGATTGCCTGTGCGATGAATATTGGGCAGGTACTTTTGCTTCGCCGCATGGGATTTGTGGTGCATGGAGGTTTCGGTCTGAATGTATGCAATGGTGCAGCGCTGGAGGCGTTGTCTGAACAGGGAGTAACGAGACAGACCTTGTCATTTGAGCTGCGTACCGCACAGCTGCGAGATATTGCGAAGCCGATGGAGACAGAAATGATTGTCTATGGATATCTGCCGCTGATGGTATTTGAAAACTGTGCCATTCGGCGCAGAACCGGAAAATGTACCTGTGAACAGGGACTGACAACACTGACAGACCGCACGGGACAGACTTTTGCGCTTTTGCCGGAGTTTGGCTGCCGCAATACACTGCTCAACAGCAAACCTTTGTTTTTGGCAGATAAGCCGGAGTGGAAAAAATCGGGTACGTCCTTTGGACGTATTTGCCTTACAACCGAATCGCCGGAGCGTGCATCAGAGGTTTGGCGAGCTTATGGAGAGGGCTGTACGCTTGTGTTTGCAGAAGGATTTACCCGTGGACTGTATCAGCGTGGTGTAGAGTGATAATGGAAAAAGAGGAGAACAGAATGCAACTGATTTTAGCGTCCCAGTCTCCGCGCAGACAGGAGCTGCTGCGCCTCATCACACCGGATTTTACCGTGTGTCCGGCTGATGTAAATGAGGAACTTATAGAAGGCGCATCACTTTGTGATGAGGTCGCCAGATTGGCGGCTGCAAAGGCAGAGGCGGTTTATCGCAGTCACCCACAGGCTGCGGTCATTGGCTCGGATACGCTGGTTGTCTGTGATGGGCGAGCACTGGGAAAGCCGAAAGACGAACAGGACGCAGAGCGTATGCTCACCTGCCTGTCTGGCCGTACCCATGAGGTTATGACCGGTCTTGCGTTATATGTCCCGGGAAAAACAGCATGTATCGATACAGTGATTACCAAGGTTTGCTTTGCAGAGCTGGATAAATCTGAAATCCATGCCTATATTCAAACAGGGGAGCCAATGGACAAGGCTGGCGCATATGGGATTCAGGGACTGGGCGCCCGATTCATTGCAGGGATTTCTGGTGACTATTACAGTGTTATGGGACTTCCGGTACGCCGTCTGTATGAGCAGATGCGCGAAAATCATCTAGTTTAAGAAGAGGGGATATTACTTGCGAAAAATTTTTACAACCCGTCTGCTGGCAATCATTCTGCTCATTGCGGCGGTTTGTCTGGGGCTTGCTGCCTATACAGGGGCAGCGGGTCAGGACTCACCTGTATCTGCGGCTGTAGGTACAGCACTCGCACCTTTGCAAAAGGGTGTCTCGATCATTAGTGGAAAGGCAGAGCACTTTATTTCACACTTTCAGAATTATGATGCCATGGTGGAAGAGAACAAGGAACTGCGTAAGAAGGTGGCAGATCTTGAACAGCAGGTGAGAAATGCACAGATCGCGGTCGATGAAAATGAGCAGCTGCGTGTGCTCACAGGGCTTGTGAAAAATAATCCGACCTTTCATTATGATATGGCAGAAGTCATTGCACATTCCCCGGGACAATGGACAACGACTATTTCTATCGACAAGGGAACAATGGACGGCGTAGCAGAGAATGATTTGGTTGTAACAGCAGAGGGAATGGTTGGCTATGTATCATTGGCAGCCCCAAATTATAGTCAGGTCACAACTGTACTGGATACCAATATGCAGGCTGGCGCACTGGTCACGCGAACGCGGGAAAGCGGCGTTGCGCAAGGGGATTATGAGCTGATGGGCGATGGTATGCTGCGTATGTCCTATCTGGGGAAGGATAGTGATGTGGTGATTGGTGATACCATTCAGACCTCCGGTGAAGGCGGAATATTTCCCAAAGGTATTATGATTGGCACGGTAGAGCGCGTCATGACCGAAGAAAACGGCATGAACAACTATGCAGTGATTCGCCCCTTTGTGGATCCGGCAGATGTTACAGATGTCTATATCATTACTGATGTGGTTGCGGGGCAGCTGCCAACACCTGCCGGAGCGGAGTGATGTGCCATGCAAAAAGATCGTACAACGACCTATAAGGTCATCAGCTATACCATACTGCTGCTTTTCTTATATCTTTTGGAAACAGCGACAGGTCTCAATGAGGTACACTTATTTGGGGTGCGTCTGGATTTGCTGTTCAGTGTACCGGCAGCAGTGGCATTGATGGAGGACCCTGCAATCGGCGCTGCGATTGGTTTGTTTACCGGTATTTTATATGATGTGTCTGGTTCTGGTGTGGAGGGGCTGCTGCCACTGTATTTTATGGTGTTTGCAGCGCTTGCAGGCGGTATTAGCGGACGATATTTGCGTCGCATTTGGCCGTCCCATTTGCTCCTGACTGCCGGCGGAATGTTTATATTGCGCGGACTGCAGTTTGTACTTTCGGCGCTGATAGGCGCTGGATACCCGATGATGCCATTCCTCAAATCCATGTATGGAGAGATCTTGGCAGCGGTTGTGCTGTCTCCAATCATTTATTTGCCAGTTTATCTCTTGGCACGACGATTTGACCGTATGAAATAAGGAGGATTCGCTATGGATAATAAAACAAAGCTGCTGCATCGCCTCATTGCATTGCTGCTTATTTTGGTTGCGCTTAGCGGCGTTTCAGCAGCGGGTCTGTACTCCCTGCAAATCATCAACGGAGAACAATATCGTTTGCAGGCAGAGCGGCATTTGACTTCGACAAACGTTGTCTCAGCAGCGCGTGGTGAAATCATGGATCGATATGGCAGACCGCTGATTACCAATGAGTCGGTGTATTCCATTCGCTTTGATTATACGTACTGGGATCTCGAAAACCAAAATGATATTTTACTCCAGCTTGTCCAGCTTGTAATTTCGGCAGGAGTTCCTGTGCCGACGGAACTGCCCATTACAAAGGAGGCACCTTATACCTTTACATGCGGGAAAGAGGATAAGGCATATACAAGGCTTATAGAATTTTTGGACGACAGGAATGGAAAAAATGATGCGTTAAAGCTGAAAGAAACATATGGAGTCACTGAGGCAAAGGAGCTTGATGCTGCAAGTGTGCTGGCTGTGCTCAAAGCATATTATGATGTGAGAGACACCTATTCAGAGGATAATGCGCGATGGATTGTGGAGCAGCGTTATCGTATGAGTATTGCAGGATTTTCTCGAAATAATCCTTTTATATTTGTAGAAAATGTGCCGATGAGTCTCATTGCAGAAATTAAGGAGCGACATGACCTTTTCCGCGGCGTCAATGTAGAAACTTCAACTATTCGCAAATATGAGACCGACTACGCAGCACAGATTTTGGGGCGCACAGGCATCATCTATGCGGAGGAATGGGAAAAGTATCGGGAAAAAGGATATTCCATGAACGATATTGTGGGCAAGAGTGGTATTGAGCGTTCTATGGAAGAGTACCTGCGCGGTAAAAGCGGCAGCCGATTGGTTGATACCGATATCACCGGAGAGGTTACAGGTTCTTTGGAGACCGCAGCTCCGCGCGCCGGAGATAATGTGGTGCTGACATTGGATATTGAGCTGCAAAAGGTGGCGGAGGAGTCCCTTGCACGTGTGCTTTCCAATATTGAGACAGCGCGCGGCGGCGCAGCAGTGCTCATGAAAGTGGATACGGGAGAGGTGCTTGCAGCTGCAAACTATCCCACATACAGTCAGAGAACCTTTAATGAGGACGCAAAGCTGATTCAGGATAATCTGCTGGAGCCAACACGAAATCGTGCATTTCAGATGGCATATCCGCCCGGCTCGGTATTTAAGCCCCTGATTGCAGTGGCAGGTCTTGAGCAGGGTGTGATTTCACCGGATACCAAAATGTATTGCAATCACTATTATGACCGCTTTAAGTCCAGAAGATTTACTTGCCTTGGACTGCATAAGGAGATCGACCTCACAATGGCAGTAAAAAAATCCTGTAACATTTATTTCTATGAGACAGGCTACATGC
Source organism: Butyricicoccus pullicaecorum (assembly GCA_018366035.1). Classification (GTDB taxonomy): domain Bacteria; phylum Bacillota; class Clostridia; order Oscillospirales; family Butyricicoccaceae; genus Butyricicoccus; species Butyricicoccus pullicaecorum_A. The sequence continues at coordinate 153,511 of JAGZIW010000001.1, forward strand.
TGGGCGGTAAAGCCATTGAAGAATGGGCACATAAGTTTGGTTTTGGTCAGAAAACAGGTATTGAGGTTGGTGAGGTGGCAGGCTCTGCCGCAGGTCCGACTTACAGACAGGAGATGTTGGTCAATAATCCGATGCTCAATAAGTGGCAGCCGGGTGACGTTGTACAGGCTGCGATTGGACAGAGTGACACGACTGTGACTCCATTACAGCTGTGCAACTATACTGCAACCCTTGCAAATGGAGGTATCCGCTATAAGCCGACACTGATCAAAAGCGTCAAGTCCTATGATTATAGCCGAACGATATTGGATAATAAGCCGGAGGTTGCACTCGATTTGAAGCTGGACCCCAAAAATCTTGAGGTCGTGACCACGGCGATGCAGGCCGTTGGTGAGGAAGGTGGTACCGCTGCGCGTACCTTTAAAGATTACCCGATAAAGATTGCAGTGAAAACAGGTACTGCCGAGCATTTGGGCGGAAAAGATTTTGCTGGAAATGCAGAGGATCATGGCGTATTCATTGGATTTGCACCAGCAGATGATCCGGAGGTTGCCATTGCAATCGTGGGAGAATGTGCAGGACATGGTTCAGATGTTGCGCCGGTTGCGCGCGATATCTTAGACGCTTATTTTCAGGGAGAAGGGAAAATGGATCAGGTTCCTGTCGAAAATACCTTGCAGCAGTAAAATTTTTCAAAAAATCCTTGGATAAAATAGCCCATAGACTTGTCACCGGACATATTTTGTTTTATACTTGAAAGTAAGGTGTAAATTGTTCGGAGGAAGTATGCGCAAGATAATTTTAGTCGCGTCTGGAAAGGGCGGTACAGGAAAGACCTCCCTGACGGCATCAGTCGGTACTGTGTTGGCAGAACAAGGAAAGAAGGTGCTGGTTGTAGACGGCGACTGTGGTCTGCGCAATCTGGATTTGGTTTTGGGAATGAGTGATACTGCGGTGTTCACATTCTCAGATGTTGCCCGCGGCACGGTTCCACTGAGCCGCGCCGTGGCGGAGCATCCGGTCACATCTGGATTGTTTTTGCTCACAGCACCTGCAGAAATCCCCAATCTCACTGCTTCGGATCTTAGATATTTGGCTGAAGAGACTGAGCAGCAAGGATTTGATTATGTAATCATTGACGGACCGGCAGGGCTGCCGGAGGAACTTACCATGTACGCCCAGATTGCAACACAGGGAATCGTGGTCACGATGCCAGATCCGGCATCTATTCGTGGTGCAGAGCGTGTTGCCCGTATGATGGAGGCGCAGTGTATTATGCGGATTCGTCTGGTTGTCAATCGGGTGCGCCCACGTCTGATTCGCTACGGTGTAGCTGCAAATATTGACGATGCAATCGATATCGCAGGACTTCAGCTTTTGGGTCTGATCCCTGAAGATGAAGATGTGATTGCCTGTGCGGGCAGTGGAAAAAGTGTTGTAAGGTATAAAAAATCAGGCGCTGCTCAGGCGTATCGCAATATTGCGCGTCGCTTGGAGGGAGAACGTCTGCCGCTCATGCGGTTCTAAATGACTAACTGAAAGGAGACCAAAATGAATATTGCACTCATTGCACATGACCGAAAAAAGGAACTGATGGTTCAGTTCTGTATGGCATATTGCGGCATTTTGGCAAAGCATAGCCTGTGTGCAACAGGTACTACCGGTAAGCTGGTAGCAGAAGCAACCGGTCTGCGGATAGAAAGATATCTGCCGGGAATGCAAGGCGGTGAGGAACAAATCTCTGCGCGTGTATCCTATAATGAAATTGATCTTGTTCTGTTTTTCCGAGATCCTATGTCAAATAGTCAGTACGAACCAGATGTTCATGTTTTGGCACGCCTGTGTGATATGCACAATATCCCGATTGCTACCAATGCAGCAACTGCGGAAATGTTGATTTTGGGTCTGGATCGCGGCGATTTGGATTGGAGAAATATTGTAAATCCCAAGAATCGCTGATGGAATAAGGATAGCGAGACGCACCCGCCCGCATTGGTGGGACGGGTGCGTTTTTTGGGTATTTATGCCGCTTTTGCGGCATTTTTGCGTGTTGTTTAAAGGTATAAAAGGAGTTTAATGATATGGAAAAAATAAAGCCCAGAACCCTTTCGGGATTTATGGAGCTTTTGCCGGCAGCGCAAGAGCAGATGGAACAAATCATGCAGATTCTGCGGGAGACCTACGCACTTTATGGCTTCTATCCACTCGATACTCCCGTACTCGAGTCGGCTGAGGTACTCCTCGCAAAGGGCGGCGGAGAGACAGAAAAGCAAATTTACCGCTTTCAAAAGGGAGACAGCGATCTTGCGATGCGGTTTGATTTGACGGTACCGCTTGCAAAATATGTGGCGCTCAATTATGGACAGCTGACTTTCCCATTCCGCCGTTATCAGATTGGAAAGGTGTACCGTGGAGAACGTGCGCAGCGCGGCAGATTCCGTGAATTTTATCAGGCAGATATCGATATCATTGGAGATGGACAGCTGGATATCATCAATGAAGCGGAAATTCCTTCTATTATCTATAAAACCTTTACAAAACTTGGTCTGGATCGTTTTCAGATCCGTATCAATAATCGAAAGATATTGAGTGGTTTCTTTGCTATGCTGGGGCTGCATGAACAGGCAGGAGATGTCATGCGTACTATTGATAAGCTCGAAAAAATCGGAGCGGATAAGGTACGTGAAATCCTGATAGAGGATTGTAAGACCTCTGCGGAGCAGGCAGACGAAATCTTGAAGTTTATTACACTTTCTGGTGGTACGCAAGGGATTTTAGAGGCACTCCAGCAGTATCGCGGACGTAATGAACTGTTGGACTGCGGTATTGAGGAACTCACCACAGTTGCAGCCTATATGGAGGGCTTTGGTGTTCCAGCAGACCATTTTGAAATTGATTTGACAATTGCACGTGGTTTGGATTACTACACAGGCACAGTGTATGAAACCACTATGCTCGATCACCCTGAAATTGGTTCGATCTGCTCTGGCGGTCGTTATGATAATCTGGCAGAATACTATACAGATAAGAAGCTGCCCGGCGTTGGTATTTCCATTGGTCTGACGCGACTGTTCTTTATTTTACAGGATAAGGGTTATCTCAATCAAGATCCCCCAGCGGCACCAGCAGATGTCCTCATCTTGCCAATGACGCAGGACGTGGGTGCAGCAATTGCACTGGCAACACGTCTGCGTGATGCAGGAGTACGTGTACAATTGCATTGTGAGAAGAAAAAATTTAAGGCAAAGATTGCTTATGCAGACAAGCTTGCAATTCCGTATGTCATTTTTATGGGTGAAGATGAGATCCAGAACAATGTGATTGCGCTCAAAGAATTGGCTACTGGTGAGCAGACCAATACGGACTTTGAGCAGGCACTGGCGCGAATTCGAGAAGGACTTGGAGAGCGTGCGTCTAAAACGGTAATTAAAAATATCCAGTAAGAGGGTTGGGATACTATGAATAACACTTCGATTGCGAATATGAAACGCACAGATATGTGCGGCGAACTGCGTGCATCTGACGTTGGTCGTGAGGTTATTGTCAATGGTTGGGTAGATCGTGTGCGTGATAATGGCGGCGTTCTATTTTTGCTGGTACGTGACCGTGCGGGTATCGTACAGTGTACATTTGATAAGAGCGTCAACGCAGAGCTGTTTGAAATTGCGTTTACCTGCCGCACAGAGTTTGTCGTCGCAGTCAAGGGACAGCTGGTTGCACGCGATACAGCAGCAATCAACAATAAAATGCCGACTGGTGAAGTTGAGATCGTTGCGACCGATATCCGTATTCTGTCTAAGGCAGAGACTACACCATTTGAAATTTCAGATGATAAGGAAGTGGGCGATCAGATTCGCCTCAAGTATCGCTATTTGGATTTGCGCCGCCCTTCTATGCAGCGCAATATGATGCTGCGTCATCGGGTCACGCAGATTGCACGCAATTATTTTGATGAGCAGGGATTTGTTGAAATTGAAACACCCATGCTCACAAAGTCGACTCCAGAGGGCGCACGGGATTATCTCGTTCCGTCTCGTGTGCATGCGGGAAAGTTCTATGCACTGCCGCAGTCTCCGCAGCAATATAAGCAGCTGCTGATGCTGTCGGGCATGGATCGTTATATCCAGATTACTCGATGCTTCCGTGATGAGGACTTGCGCGCAGATCGTCAGCCTGAGTTTACACAGATCGATTTGGAAATGTCATTTGTAGAGCAGGACGATGTGATTGCGGTCAATGAAGGATTCCTCAAGCGCGTATTTCAGGAAGTGCTGAATGTGGATATTCAGCTGCCTTTGCCGCGTATCACATGGCAGGAGGCGATGGATCGCTTTGGATCGGATAAGCCGGATTTGCGTTTTGGGTTTGAAATTAAGGATATTTCGGATATCGCGGAAAAGTGTTCTTTCAAGGTGTTCCATGATACGGTTGCAGGCGGCGGCAGTGTGCGCCTAATCAACGTAAATGGCTATGCAGATAAGTTCCCGCGCAAGGAAATCGATAAGCTTGGTGAGTTTGTAAAGACCTATCGTGCAAAGGGACTTGCGTGGCTGAAGCTGGCAGCAGATGGTTCTATGACCTCCTCCTTTGCAAAATTCCTGTCCGATGACGAACTTGAACAAATCAAGGCGCGTGCTGAGGCAAAGCCCAATGACTTGATTTTTGTTGTGGCAGATGCGGATTGGGAGACAGCGGCAACCGCACTTGGCGCACTTCGCTGTGAGCTTGGAAAGCGTTTGGGACTTGCGAGAAAGGACGATTATAAGCTGGCATGGGTAGTTGCATTCCCACAGTTTGAATACTCTGAGGAGGAGGACCGTCTGGTTGCAAAGCATCACCCATTTACAGCACCGATGGACGAAGATATTGCGTTGCTGGAGACCGATCCGAAGCGCGTCCGTGCAAAAGCTTATGATATTATACTCAATGGCTGTGAGCTTGGCGGCGGGTCAATCCGTATTCATGATCCGGAACTTCAGACGAAGATGTTCCGTGCACTTGGCTTTACGGAGGAAAAGGCAAATGAGCAGTTTGGTCATCTGATTACTGCTTTCAAGTATGGTGCTCCACCACATGGCGGACTGGCGTATGGCTTGGATCGGCTGTGTATGCTGCTCGCCGGTTTGGACTCTATTCGTGATGTGATTGCTTTCCCGAAGGTGCAGAACGCATCAGATCTGATGATGCAGTGTCCAGATGTGGTAGATGAAAAGCAGCTCGATGATTTGTCTATTGCGGTTACCCGTGTAGAGAAAAACGAGGAAGAATAAGAGTAAAAGGTCGCTCGGAAATTCTGAGCGACTTTTTTGAAAGCATATGATGGGAGATAATGTATGAAAAATTATAAAGGTCTGGCGCATATTGCTGTATATACAACAGATTTAGCGTGTTCGATTCGATTTTATGAGGCACTAGGCGGTACCTGTACCATGCGCGGAGAGGTGCAGAAAAAGACTGGGGTAAATCAGCTTGCCATGATTCATCTCTTAGATTTTGAAATCGAGTTGATTGAGCCGCGAGATGGAACGGTCGTGACAACAGAAGGGGGCGTGATTCCACATTTTGCAATCGAAGTGGAGAATTTGCCCTTGGTGGTAGACTCCATGCGTGCGATGGGAATCGATACGTTTTGCACAGAGCAGCAGAATGTGATGCCGGAATTATTTGGCGGATTGCAGAATATCTTTTTTCGTGGTCCAAGTGGTGAGATGATTGAATTGATTGAACATTTTGATATAGAGCCCTCCAGACGATAAAATAGAAAATCCCTGACATGTTGTCAGGGATTTTTTGAAATAGGGAAATATAAATCAGTCGTCTTTTTCGCTTTCGCTGTCAGAGGAGAGAATGGAACCGTCCGCAGCATCGATTTTGTACTCATATTTTTTAGAGCCGGAAGTAAATTCGATTTCATAAACGCTGCCCTTGTCATCTTCCTTGAGCTCGCACTTGGTAAATTTTGCATCGGAAACATCAGCTTTTTTGGCTGCAATTTCCTTGGCCTTGCTTTCAGAAATTTTCTCAGAGTTATTGGAGCTGTTGGAATTTCCGTCAGATTCCTTGTCGAGCACCTTGCCGGTTGCAGCATCGACCTTATATTCATATTTTTTGGAACCAGATGTAAACTCTATTTCATAGATATTGCGACCGTCATCTGTTTTTTGTTCACATTTTGTGAATTTTGCATTTGAGGCTGTAACACCAGCGTCTGTAAGCGCCGCCAGCTTTGCCTGATCCTCGGAAACTGCGGTGCCGCTGGTATTACCGCTTCCTGTATTGCCGCTTCCGGCATTATTGTTTCCTGTGTTGGGTGTAGTAGTTGGTGCTGTAACACTTACCATTTTGGTGGCACTGTCATAGCTTACCGTCAGTCCGATTGCCTCACACAATGGACGCATCGGTACATAGGTGGTGCCGTTATATAGGAATGGGCTGACTGGATTGCCCTTTGCATCCTTTGGGACAAACGCTGTATTGTTGATTTGCATACGAATGCCTTCTTCCACTGCAATATTGCGAGATGCACCAACTGCGGAATAAGCAGCTCCCATTACAAGACAAGCACTGACAGCACCAAGTGCAAAAACTTTGACGGAATTATTTTTCATGGATATTGTGCTCCTTTCAAAAGCAAGCTAAAAAAATTCAAAGAAAATCTTATGTCAGTAATCATAGCATGGATTTTTGTAGAAATATGACAAAATTGTAAATTATTGTAAATAAAAATGGATATTATATGATAATATGACCTAAAAACAATCATATATTATTGTTTATGAAAGCTGTTTGCGATAGCGAAATTTCTGCATATTTTGATTGCAGCAGAGAAAAACGAGGAGCTGATAAATCAGCTCCTCGTTTATTTTTTTGACATCTTTTGCCAGCTTGGAATCAATAATGACGTGCTTCGAACAGATGATCTTCGATTGCCTTGCGCGCAGCCTGTACTTCTGGTTTGTTGGAAACCTCGGCAACGCCTACACGCCACCAGTTTTCATAGCCAGCAGACATGGTCTTGGGCAGTACCTTGATATCAATCAGCGTAGAAACAGTCTGCTTTTTGGAATCTTCGATTGCAGCTTCCAACTCTTCCTGTGTCTTAACGGTGTAGGTCTTGCAGCCGTATGCAGCACCGATTGCAGCATAGTCGATCTGAATCACCTTACCCTTATGGATACCATTGGTCACGCCTTCTTCGAGCATATTCTTTTCGGTTGCAATGCAGGCATTGCCCTGACCAACCTCAAGGTTGTTGATACAGCCGAAGGAAGCGTTATCAAACAGCATAACATTGATCTTATGACCGGTCTGTATCGAGGTAATGAGTTCAGAGTGCAGCATATCAAAGGAACCATCACCACACATGGAGTAAACCTCCTGATCCGGACAAGCCATCTTTGCGCCCAGTGCAGCCGCAATCTCATAGCCCATGCAGGAATAGCCATATTCCATGTGATAGGTGTTAATCTGGCGTGCGCGCCACAGACCCTGCATATCACCCGGGAGAGAACCAGCAGCAGCTACTGCGATTGCATTGTCATCGATCATACGGTTGATAGTGCCCAGAACTGTGGTCTGGCACAGCTTACAGCCAGTTTCTTCGATATACTTCTCAACACATTCACGGTTTGCATCGTTGATTTCCGGAACGAAGGAATCCTTGTCGGTATATACCACGTGATCGAGACGATCGATTTCGTCGAACCACTCCTGACGCAGTGCCTTCACTTCCTCTGCATAAGCAGCGTCTGTGTGGTAGCCAATCTTGGAAAGCTCTACTCCAATTGCAGACAGTGCCTCATTTGCATCGGCTACAACAGGGGTTGCGTCCATTTTGTATGCTTGGAATTCAGAGGGGTTGATGTTGACAAACTTTGCATCTGTGCGGTACAGCCACTTGGAAGCAGTGGTGAAATCGGTGTAACGTGTACCAACGCCAATCACAACATCTGCTTCATGTGCAAGTTTGTTTGCAGCGATGCCGCCAGTTGTGCCCAAACCGCCGAGGTTCATCTCATGTGTCCATTCGATGGTAGACTTGCCTGCCTGTGTTTCGCCAAATGCAATGCCAAAGTCCTCTGCAAACTTTTTGAATACCTTGTGTGCCTCTGCATAGCGAACGCCGCCGCCGCAAATCAGAAGAGGCTTCTTTGCATTTTTGATAACTTCCACAGCCTGCTTGAGCGCATATTGGGTAATTGGACGGCGGTCAATACGCCATACGCGCTTCTTGAAGAAGTCCAGCGGATAATCGTATGCTTCTGCCTGCACGTCCTGCGGCATGGAAATCGCAACAGCACCTGTATTTGCGGTGTCAGTCAGAACACGCATTGCGGAAATCATGTCAGTCATAACCTGCTCAGGACGGTTGATGCGGCCCCAGTATTTGGTAACAGACTGAAATGCGTCATGTGCAGAGATGGACAGGTTGTGTGTCTGCTCCATCTGCTGCAGTACAGGGTCTGGCTGACGGGACGCATAGATATCGCCCGGCAGAATGAGAAGCGGGATATTGTTTGCGGTTGCAGTTGCAGCAGCGGTGACCATATTGCAGGCGCCGGGACCAACAGAAGATGTGCAGGCAAAAATCTGCTTACGGCGAAGCTGCTTTGCATAGCCCATTGCAGCCAGTGCCATACCCTGTTCGTTTTTGCCCTGATAGACAACCATATCCTTCAGTTCCTGCTCAACGCCGTTAGCGAAACCAACAACATTACCGTGACCCGGGAGCATGAAGATACCCTTTACGAACTTGTGCTCTACTTCATTGCCGTCCATGTCAATGTAGCTGATGTACTGATTCTCGAGAAAACGGACCAGTGCTTGGCTGGCTGTCAGACGGACAGTTTCCATATGTTTCATAGTAAAATCCTCCTTATAAGATAAATGCGGGTGATTTAATTATTGCAGTCAAGAGATTAGTTTCCGGTTGGGCAGTGCCAGATGTGGTCGTTGGCATCGTCTTCGAGCAGCCACAGGTGCTCGGTATCATCAATGCGGGTCTTGTCCCACGGATTGCCCGGCAGATGGCGGATTCCCCAAGCATAGCAGCAGGAATATCCCGGGGCAGTCACCTGAGAGTGCATCTTGTCGGTGATGATTGCCAGACCATTGTGGTGGGTCTCGTAGATTTCACCGTTTGCCCAACCTGCACCAAAGCCCATCGGCTTGTCATAGCGATAGAAGTAACATTCCGGCTGCGGGTGATGATGCGGCGGATAAGAGGACCACTTGCCCGGCAGATTGACAACTTCGCCCAAAACCATGTTGGAGTATGGCGCATTGTCCAAATCGAAGCAGGTACGTACATCGCGCTTGATGCAGCCCATCAGTTCACCCTGATTGCCGCGTGCCCATGTATCCGTATCTTCCGGCTTGTACATTTTGCTCGGGAAGGTTTTTTCATTGAGTGTCTTTTGTACATAGATATTTGTGGGGCCGTGTGCAGTGATTTTCACTGCGATGCCCTTGCACACATGCAGACAGGACGGGTTATAATCAAATGGATTCGGACGGTCTACGTCGTAAGACTCGTTTTCCCACTCAATGGTGCATTTGCCGTCGAAAACGAGGCAGGCTAGCTCTTTTTCGCTCTCTTGGAACGAATAGGTGTCGCCGTCCTCCATGACGAGCAGAGCAACATCCATCATGGCATCTTTGCCGATGCCTTCGTTTAGATGGATATACTCATTGTATCCACGCTTGACTTGCTTATCAATATACATAGCGCATACCTCCAGAAAAAGTAGATCTCAATGTTCTGGGAACGAGAGATCAGATCGATTTTCAGATACATATTTGGTTTTATTATAGCATCATTGCCAAAAAATATCAACTGTATCTGATGAATTTTAGATGAATAAGAGAATTGTTTGGGCGTTTTGCATTATAATACCACAAAATTCTTTCATTCTTTTTACCGAAGAAGCGTGCACTGGTGTTGCAGGCGGTCGCTTTGAGAATGAATCAGATGTGAGAAGAGGGGAGACGTGGTTTGCAAAACTGCTTGTTAATCTCGGTTTATCTGTCTATAATTATAATTGGATAGAAGAAGGATTGCTTGCAATATCTTCTGAAAAAATAATACGATTTTAAGATTTTTGAAAACAGAGGGGAGAGTTGCGTATGGACGCATCGCGCCGCGAGAAACGTGCACATGGTACGCAGGGGTTTCCGTTTCAGATTTATTCAGCACCTGCGGCACAGGATTCGGATTTGGTGCCCTATCATTGGCACCCAGAAATGGAAATCATCACGGTGCTGCAGGGACAGGTTCGTGTCATGATTGCAGATAAGCAGTACGTAGGGCAGCAGGGAGATGTCTTTTTTGTGGGTACAGGACAGCTGCATGAAATACGTGGAGGTGTGGAAAATTTATTCCGTGCATTTGTGTTCCCAATGGACTTTTTACAGTTCCGCCGAACAGATATCGCACAGAATGAATTGCTTGCACCGCTGGAGGAGGGGGTGCTGCGCTTTCCCTCTTATATTTCCGGAAAGACAGAGCTTGGGCAGGCACTCTTTGCAGAGTTAAAAAAAATGATCCGCATTTGTGCAGATCAATCATTTGGGCACCAGCTTCTGGTAAAGTCCTCTCTTCTGTATATCATTGGATTGTTGGCGTCGGCACACATGCTGGTTCAATGTCCCGTGCGCCCGCGGGAGGAGTACCGGATACAGCTGCTGCGGCAGATCATTGAGTATTTGGCAGAACACTGCACGGAAAAAATACGACTTCAAGATGTTGCAGCACGTTTTGGATTATCCCCTCAGTATTTTTGCAGCTTTTTTAAGGAGAATTCAGGACGTACCCTTGTACAGCATATCAATTTTTTACGGATCGAGCGCGCTTCCCGTTTGCTGCGCGAAACCGAAGAGTCAATTTTGGAAATCAGTTTGAGCGTTGGATTTGAAAATGTCAGTTATTTCATCAAACGTTTCCGAGAAGTATACAGCTGCACACCAACCGAATACAGGCGGTCTGTGTGCAGCCGTGAATAAAGGACTCAGTGATCGTAACGAACACGAATATTATTTTCGGAGAAGAATTGCAGATATTTCTCAGGGGGACGCCGGTCTGTAATAAATGCGGTGATATCCTTGAGCGGGCAGAAAGAAATGACCGCAGATTTATCAAGCTTGGAGGAGTCTGCCAAGAGATAGATACCACCGGCATGCTGTACCACACCGCGCTTGATTTCAGCCTCCAGAAAGGTGGTGTTGGTCATGCCGCTTTCTAGAGAAATACCGGTTGCTGCCATGAACGCTTTATTGATGGTCATACCGGAAAGCATTTCAAAGGTAGACAGACCGGTAAAGGAGTCGGTTGCTGCATTATAGATGCCACCAAGGGAGATAAGGCTCAAATTATCATATTTGGAAGCCTCGCTCATGGCACCCAGAGAATGGGTAATGACTGTTACACGTTTCCGGTTGGATAAGTAGCGCAGCAGACAGACTGTGGTGGAACCAGAGTCAATAAAAATCGTATCTCCGTCCTGTACTTCGTTTGCTGCAAGCATGCCGATCTGATTTTTGTCAGAGGAATTCAGGTTGGAGCGAACAGGCATGGGAACAGCGCCGGGAGACCCGACGATTGTTACACCGCCATATACCTTGGCGATATGACCGCGTGCCTCCAAATCATTCAGGTCACGTCGAATGGTATTTTTTGACACACCAAAGACCTCACAAAGCTCGTCGATGGAGACGGTTTCTTTGGAGATCACATACTGTTCAATGGAGTTAAGTCTACTGATTTTCATGGTTCTCCCTTTTCTCTACTTTTCTTTTTATATTTTTTCCTTGTCCAAGCGGATTGCGGCACAGATGCAGCGCCGGCACTGTGGCAGCTGAAAAGCAGGACAGTTCTCCTTATCATTTTATCAGAAAATATTAAAAAAGCAACCAAAATAGCAGAAGAGCCGTATAATTTTCTGAATCACGCAAAAATATCGCGGCAATCGATTCAGAATCAAGAAAATATTGGATTTTATTCAAGATATTATACACAAATATTAACAAGTTAACATGAAAAAAACAAAATAGAAAGAAAATTTTTCAGACAAATCCTCACATCAGCATTGAAATTTATCCAAAACGATGATAGACTACAAGTAGTGAGGAGAGGGAAACAGCGACTTGTTTTTAGAATCGCTGATTTTCACATGAATTTTTGTATATTTATAGGCAGGTGTATGCAATGCAGAAAGCAGAAAAAATGAAGGAACTGCGCGTCTTTGCCCAGGAAATTAGAGTGGAAGCTCTGAAAACGATCAGCTCCCTTGGCTTTGGCCATGTCGGTGGTTCCATGTCCGTAATCGAAGCGCTTGCTGTCCTGTACGGCGATATCATGAAGGTCGATCCCAAGAACCCGCGTTGGGAGGATCGTGACTGGTGTGTAATGTCTAAGGGTCACGCAGGTCCGGCTATGTATGCAACACTGGGACTCAAGGGATTCTATCCGTTGGAGCAGGCTTATACGCTCAATCAGCCGCACACCAACTTCCCATCTCATACCGACAGAACAAAGACCCCCGGTGTTGACCTGACCACTGGCTCTCTGGGTCAGGGCATGTCCAGCGCAGTTGGCGCAGCACTGGCAAACAAGGTTGACGGCCGTGATAACCATGTTTTCGTATTCGTTGGCGACGGCGAATGTGATGAAGGACAGGTTTGGGAGGCTGCACAGTTTGCAGCACATTATAAGCTCGATCATCTCATTTGTTTTGTAGACAGCAACAAGCTCCAGTTAGACGGTGCCGTTGCGGATATCATGAGCCATGGCAAGGGACTTGCTGCAAAGTTTGACGCATTCGGTTGGAATGTAATCGAGCTTGCAGATGGCAATGATGTAGAGCAGATTTATGACGCAGTGAAGGCTGCATATCAGGTTTCCGGAAAGCCCACCTGCATTGTGCTCAATACCATTAAGGGTAAGGGCTGCACTTTTGCAGAGTCTTCGGGCGCACACTCCTCTCAGCCGACCAAGGAGCAGTGGGACGAGGCAATCGCAGTGGCTGAGGCAGAACTTGCTAAGGTTAAGGCACAATAAGGAGGGTATCGAAGATGAGCTTTACTTTGATTGGCAAGCACGAGAAGGATTCCCGTGCAAACCGTGATGGTTATGTAACCGCGATGGAAGAAATGATGCAGGCAGATCGCAATGTCGTTCATATCGACTGTGACCTGTACAACTGCATCAATACCGCAAAGCTGGAAAAGGCATTTCCGGATCAGTGCTTTAATGCAGGTATTGCAGAAGCCGATGCAATGGGTGTTGCAGCGGGAATGACTGCAGCAGGCAAGACTGTATTTGTACATTCCTTCGGCTGCTTTGCTTCCCGCCGTGCATTCGATCAGGCGTTCATGTCTGCGGCTTACGCAAAGCTGCCTGTGCATGTTCTGGGTTCTGACCCGGGCGTGTGTGCTGCATACAACGGCGGCACACATATGCCGTTTGAGGACTGTGCACTGTATTTGTCCATTCCGGACGCAGTTGTAATCGATCCGACTGACTATGCAATGCTGTACTGCCTGACCAAGAAGCTGGCAGCTTCCAAGAAGTTCTCCTACATGCGTATGGTTCGTAAGAACATCATCAAGGTTTATGAAGATGGTGCTGATTTTGAAATCGGCAAGGGCATCACGCTCAAGGAGGGCAAGGACGTCACCATCATTGCTTCCGGCATTATGGTAGACGAGGCACTCAAGGCACAGGAGACTCTGGCAGGGGAAGGCATTTCTGCAAAGGTTGTGGATATGTTCACTTGGAAGCCGATCGATGAAGAATTGATCGTTGCTTCTGCGAAGGAGACTGGTGCAATCGTAACCGCAGAAAACCATCAGGTAAACTGTGGTCTGGGCTCGGCAGTAGCACAGGTTGTTGCAAAGAATTGTCCGGTTCCGATGGAAATGGTTGGCGTACAGAACCGTTTCGGTCAGGTTGGTGCACAGGGCTTCTTGCAGGAAGAGTACAATCTTACAGCTGCTGATATCGTTGCGGCTGCAAAGAAGGCTGTTTCTCGTAAGTAATTCTTTTGGTATTGAACCCAAAGGGACAGCTGTAAAATTTGATAGTAAGAGAAAGCGGGAGAAAGTTTACTTTCTCCCGCTTTTTGTTGGATCTGTTGTTAAAAAGTATGATTAGCTTTCAATGCTTTCCTGAAAAAGTGTGACCGCTCGTTCCCCGTCTGGAGTCTCGGCAGCCAGATTTTCCTCGTTGGTCAGACGGAAGGTTTGGTAGATCTTTCCAGATTTGGAGGACTCTACAATTTGAATCTGTTTCCATGTGGTTTCCGCCTCCGCATCTTTCAGAGTGTAGGCATTTCCGTCAAAGGAAAGGGTGAGCGCGGTATCCTTTTTGGTAAGCGCGATGGTGGCAGATTTTCCGGTACCTGTGACATTTAGAAATTCCTCAAAGTTTTCACGCCCTGTAATGCTGTTCTCGTTTGAAAGATCGAGCGTACCGCAATCAAAAAATGCAATGGCGTTGGGATCTTCTGGAGGCTGTTCGGGTGTCGTCGATGGTTCTGGAGATACCGTGCTGGGTGATGTTGGTGCAGGTGGTGCAGGAGTGGGCATGTCAGGCTTGCTTGGGGTACAGGCAGTCAGCATGAAAAATAGGCACAGGAAGCCAAATATCCTTTTTTTCATTTCTTTCATCTCCTTTGCGATACTTCATAGACAGAGAGAGTTTGATATTGCCATTTCTGTGGCTTTATTATACACCGGAAACAGAAGTGTGTCATCTGTTTCTTTTTCCAATAATTTTTTTACTCTTTGTGGTTGATATGCGGTGAAAATCAGCAACAGTACTCGTTTCGTGATATCTATTCTTCTATAAGCTGTAAGGTGTCTTGGATAGCAAAATGGAGGCAAGATTTGTATTGGTAATGGATAAGGTAAGTGCATATCACCGATTAAAGGATTTCTGAATAGGGGGTGTCGGTGTTTCAACTAAACATTTGAACAATTATGTACTCGGGTATCACTTTGTTCATTACTACAACTATAATATTGTGTGCAAAAAAGATACTTTGCTTTCTTTTTCTTTACCAATTTATTGGGTGGAAATGAAAAATATCGCTAATACAAGATAACCTAATGATTTAGCCTAAGAACATTATTGCTTTTGCTTCATTATGTGATTATAATAGAGATAAATAAATCAGAGGTAAGGAGAGTAAAGATGAAAAGATTGATATTTGGATTGTCATGGCAAATAATGAGTTTTTTAGGCATAATTATAATTCTTTGCTCGGCGGCACCTCATCGATGGGATTATAACGGCATAACAGGCATTATAGGAAGTTTATTAGGGTTAGAATTGATGATACCACTTGTCATTTGTGTAGTCATCTTCATTGTTGGTGGTGTGTTTTGCTATAGAGGAATACAAGAAAAGTGAACGAGCAATTCCAGCTTGTTAAGATGAAAAAGACCATATCCGTGCGTGAAATCCCGTACGGATATTTTTATGTTGATTTCTATTTTTGATGTAAATCAACCATTAAGATATGAAAAAGCCATTCCAATCTATTTGATTGGATATTGCAGATGGATTGAAAAATAGTCCATGACTGTGGTATCATTAAGGCAATATATGATTTGAATTTATGGGAGGTTTCTTGCATGGACGCAAAAGAAAAAGCGCTGCTGGCACATGAAGCGTGGGGCGGCAAAATCGAAGTGGTTGCCCGTTGTCCGGTTGCCAACCGCGAAGATTTATCGGTTGCCTACACCCCCGGCGTGGCAGAGCCATGCCTGAAAATCAAGGAAGATGTATCTTTGAGCTATCGGTATACACGCCGTCACAATCTGGTGGCGGTTGTGACCGATGGTACGGCAGTGCTTGGACTGGGGGATATCGGACCTGAAGCCGGAATGCCGGTTATGGAGGGAAAATGTGCTCTGTTCAAGGCGTTTGCAGACGTAGATGCGTTTCCGCTGTGTGTTAAGTCAAAAGATGTGGACGAAATCGTGCGTACTATACAACTCATTTCCGGTTCTTTTGGCGGCATCAATCTGGAGGATATCTCGGCACCGCGCTGTTTTGAAATCGAGCGCAAGCTGAAAGAGGTCTGTGATATCCCGATTTTCCATGATGACCAGCATGGCACGGCGGTATGCTGCGCGGCGGCAATCATAAATGCCTGCCGTTTGACCGGACGTAAGCTGGAGGACATCAGACTGGTTGTGAATGGCTGTGGTGCGGCAGCAATCGCGGTGACAAAATTCCTGATGTTTTTGGGTGTTCGGCATGTTGTGATGTGCGAACGTTTTGGTATTGTGTGTGAAGGTGATGAACGGCTCAACCCTGCACAGGCAGACATGGCAAAGCGGACAAACCGCGAACATTTGACCGGTACGCTTGCAGATGCCGTGCGCGGGGCAGATGTGTTCTTTGGATTATCCGCACCGGACGTACTGACCGCAGAGATGGTTTCCACGATGGCGGAAAAGCCGATGGTCTTTGCTATGGCAAATCCGGTGCCGGAAATTTGGCCGGACGAGGCGAAAAAGGGTGGCGCTGCTGTTGTCGGCACAGGCAGGTCGGACTACCCGAACCAAATCAATAATGTGCTGGCATTTCCCGGCATTTTTCGTGGGGCACTTGATGTGCGGGCATCAGATATCAATGAGCAAATGAAAATGGCGGCAGCTTATGCGATTGCAAATGTGATTTCGGACGCAGAACTTTCTGCCGACTATATCATGCCGGCGGCGTTTGATGAGCGCGTGACCAAGGCTGTTGCACGGGCTGTTGCAGCGGCGGCTGTACAAACAGGTGTTGCACAAATAGAAGAAAATATCCCATAATATAACAGAGAAGATGGTCAACTTTAACACATTTATGTTGACTTTTGAGGTGTGTTACGATACAATAAATGTATGTAGAGATGGCGCTGTCTGGTTTTAAGATAGCGATTTCTGATTTCCGTTTGGAGGTATGAAAAATGTTAGATCCCAACAAAGTAAAGCTCGGTATGTGTCCGATTGGCTGGTCCAACGATGATATGTGGGACCTCGGTGACGAGAACACTTTCCAGCAGTGCGTCTCTGAGATGGCACTGGCAGGCTTCACTGGTTCCGAGGTTGGTCATAAGTATCCGACTGACGTGAAGGTACTGAAGCACATGCTTGATGTTCGTGGTATGACCATCGCATCTAAGTGGTTCTCCTCTTTCCTAGTTGACAAGCCGTATGAAGAGGTAGAGGCAGAATTCATCAAGGAACTGGAGTACCTGTCTGCTGTTGGTGCAACTGCAATCAACATTTCTGAGCAGTCCGGTTCGATTCAGGGCATGCTGGACAAGCGCGTTCTGAAGGACAAGCGTATTCTGAACGATGAGGAATGGGCACGCCTGTGTGAGGGTCTCAACAAGCTGGGCAAGCTGTCTCTGGAAAAGTATGGTATTCGTTCCTGCTTCCATCACCACATGGGTACTGTGGTACAGACAGTTGAGGAGACTACACGTCTGATGGAGAACACCGATCCAAAGTATGTTTTCCTGTGCTTTGATACCGGTCACTTTACTTTTGCTGGTGAAGATCCGGTTGCAATGCTGGAGAAGTTTGCAGATCGTGTTGGCCATGTACATCTGAAGAATATGCGTATGCCGATCGTTGAGAAGGTAAAGGCTGAGGATTGGTCTTTCCTGAAGGCAGTTCGCGAAGGTGCATTCACCGTACCGGGCGATCCGGACGGCTGCGTACAGTTTGACGATGTATTTGCACTGCTCGACAAGGCTGGCTACGAAGGCTGGATCATGGTCGAGGCTGAGCAGGATCCTGCAAAGGCAAATCCGTTCGAGTATGCAAAGATGGCGCGCGCTTACATCAAGGAGCACACCGGTCTTTAATAGAGACGACTTTTAAGAGAGTTGGCTTTGTGCCAGCTCTCTTTTTTTGTGCACAGAAAA
Organism: Butyricicoccus pullicaecorum; assembly: GCA_018366035.1. Classification (GTDB taxonomy): domain Bacteria; phylum Bacillota; class Clostridia; order Oscillospirales; family Butyricicoccaceae; genus Butyricicoccus; species Butyricicoccus pullicaecorum_A. Next base: position 171,435 of record JAGZIW010000001.1, read on the forward strand.
GCAGAGATATTGAAGTGCTGCTATGGTTTGTGGTATGATAAAAGACAATACAGATAAAAACGAAATGGAGTGAAGCATTATGGAGCTGCAATATGAAATTCAGGAGCAGGACTTTATTGATTATAATATGTATTTCATCGATCATGATCCGCTCATTCAAAAAACCATGCGCAAGCTCAGTATCATGATGGCAGGTCTGGTGCTTGTGGGCGGAATGGCTCTGATGTATGTATTTGATGCGCTTTCTGTACTCAGTGTTGTGGTATATTTGGTGCTTGCCGGCGCCTGCTTTTTGATAGGACCTGCATGGTTCAAGCGCTCTGCCCGTAAAAATGTGAGGAGAACCATTCAAAGGGCTGTGAATAAGCATATCTGCGGCGCAAAAACATTGCGGCTTTTGGAAGATGGCGTGCAGCTTGTTGGAGAGAGTGAGGATACCCTGCATCCATACGAGGCATTTCAGCGTGTTGTAGCGGCACAGAATCAGGTATATTTATATCTCGATGATTTGTCTGCGCTGATTGTGCCCAATACCGCATTTTTGGGTGATGACCAGAAGCGGGAATTTATCGCAAAGCTGGAAGCTGAGATGGCAGAGGCAAAAGCACGCATGCCGCAGACACAAGAGGATTGAGCAGGAAGAATCTGTGAAACCGGCAACTATTTGACAGATTGCCTTGGATTTTCTGTAAATTTACTCTGTTTTTTCACAAGTGTGGTTGACAAAGAGACCATGCTGGTGTATCATCTAAAGTAAGAATTTATATGTTAGAAAAGCTTTGAAGGAAAACACCTGTTTCTATCAAAACAGTGTGACAGAGAGTGTGCGCCGTGGCTGAAAGCGCCGCCCGCTGTGTGAAAAAGGTGACCGATTCCTGAGCTGTGTGGGGGAAATTAGAGTATCCTGCACCGATTCGCCTTCGTTACAGGCTCCGAGCGGCAGCTTTTGATGAGCTGCAAGCAGGGTGGAACCGTGGGTTGCATAAGCTCACCCCTGAAATCAAGTTGATTTAGGGGTGGGCTTTTTTGTTCGCCCCAGCACCAGAGAAAGGATTGAATTATGATGTCTGATAATCAGTATACGTTTGAAAACCCAGAATATCGGGATACCTATCGCCATACCGTTTCCCACATGCTTGCACAGGCTGTGAAACGCCTGTATCCAGAGGCAAAGCTTGCAATTGGTCCTGCAATTGACAATGGATTTTATTATGATATTGATCTGCCGTTTTCGCTGACACAGGAACATCTCGATGCAATTGAGGCGGAAATGAAGAAAATCAGCAAGGAAAAGCTGCCGCTGGAACGTTTTGAACTGCCCCGTGCAGAGGCGCGCCGCCTGATGGAGGAAAAGGAGGAGCCGTATAAGGTAGAGCTGATTGATGATTTGCCTGAAGATGCAGTCATTTCTTTCTACAAACAGGGTGAGTTTACCGACCTCTGCGCAGGTCCGCATCTGGATTCCACAGGCAGAGTGAAAGCAAATGCACTGAAGCTGACCTCTGTAACTGGTGCATATTGGCGCGGCGATGCAAATCGTAAGATGCTCCAGCGTATTTACGGTACGGCATTTCCGAAGAAAGATGAGTTGGACGCATATCTTCAGCGCATTGAGGAGGCAAAGCGTCGGGACCATCGTAAGCTGGGCAAGGAACTCGGTCTGTTTACGATGATGGAGGAGGGACCGGGATTCCCGTTCTTCCTGCCCAAGGGTATGATTCTTAAAAACACACTGATTGATTATTGGCGTGAAATTCATCGCAAGGCAGGATATCAGGAAGTATCTACCCCAATGATGATGAACCGTGCATTGTGGGAGCACTCTGGTCACTGGGCTCATTATAAAAATAATATGTACACCACGGTGATTGATGAGCAGGATTTTGCAATCAAGCCAATGAATTGCCCGGGAGGAATGTTGGTTTATAAGCATCAGCCGCACTCCTACCGTGAACTGCCGCTCCGTGTCGGTGAGCTTGGGCTGGTACACCGTCATGAACTGTCCGGTGCGCTGCATGGTCTGATGCGTGTCCGCTGCTTTACGCAGGACGATGCCCATATCTTTATGACGCGCGAGCAGATCAAAGATGAAATCAAGGGTGTCTGCAAGCTGATTGACGATGTATATTCTCTGTTTGGATTCCCATATCATATCGAGCTGTCTACGATGCCTGAAGATCACATGGGCGATGAGGCTGATTGGGAACTTGCTACCAATGGACTCAAAGCTGCACTTGAGGAAATGGGAAAAACGTATGTCATCAATGAGGGTGACGGCGCATTCTATGGTCCAAAGATCGACTTCCATCTGGAGGATTGTCTGGGACGTACTTGGCAGTGTGGCACCATTCAGCTGGACTTCCAGATGCCAGAGCGCTTTGAACTCGAATATACGGGCGCCGATGACCAGAAGCATCGTCCGGTTATGATTCACCGTGTCGTATTCGGCTCGATTGAACGCTTTATTGGTATTTTGACCGAGCATTTTGCGGGCGCATTCCCAACATGGCTTGCTCCTGTACAGGTAAAGCTTTTGACGATGACCGACCGCAACTGTGCTTATACAGAAGAAATTCAGCGTCAGCTTGAGGAACTTGGATTCCGCACGGAAATAGACGCGCGAAATGAAAAGCTGGGTTACAAAATTCGTGAGGCACAGCTGGAAAAGGTTCCCTATATGCTGGTTCTGGGTGATAAGGAGGAGGCTGCCGGTGAGGTTGCCGTGCGTGACCGTCGTGACGGTAAGACAACCGTGATGCCGCTTGAGGAGTTTATTGAAAAGCTCACATATGAGGTAAAGTCCCGACTGAAATAAGAGTCTGTGTACGGTGGGCTGTAAATGCCCACCTGTGCTTTGAATTTTACAGAAAAGGTGATTGTATAAATGGCAGAGAATAAAAAACTGGTCTCAGAAATTACGTCCATGGACGTAGATTTTGCCCAGTGGTATACGGATATAGTGAAAAAAGCAGAGATGATCGATTATTCATCGGTCAAGGGCTGCGTCATTATGCGCCCTTATGCACAGGCTCTGTGGGAAAATATCCAAAAGACGCTTGATGGAATGTTTAAGGAAACAGGACATGAGAATGTGGCAATGCCGCTCTTTATTCCAGAGTCCCTGCTTCAGAAGGAAAAGGATCATGTGGAGGGCTTTGCACCAGAGGTCGCATGGGTCACACATGGCGGTACAGAAAAGCTGGAGGAGCGTTTGTGTGTACGTCCGACCTCAGAGACGCTGTTCTGTGAGCATTATGCAAAGACAGTCCGCTCATGGCGTGATCTGCCCAAGCTGTATAATCAGTGGTGCTCAGTGGTACGTTGGGAAAAGACGACCCGTCCGTTCCTGCGTTCCCGTGAATTCTGGTGGCAGGAAGGGCATACTGTGCATGCGACCGAGCAGGAAGCACGCGAAGAAACGCTTCGTATGCTTGATACCTATGCAACCTTCTGTGAGGAATATCTGGCAATACCTGTATTGAAGGGACAGAAAACCGAGAAGGAACGGTTTGCGGGTGCAGAGGATACCTATACCATTGAGGCGATGATGCACGACGGCAAGGCACTGCAGTCGGGTACCTCACATTATTTTGGAGATGGATTTGCACGTGCATTCAATATGCAGTTTACCGATCAAAACAATACCCTGCAATATATGTATCAGACATCATGGGGGGTATCGACTCGTCTCATTGGCGCAATTATTATGACACACGGCGACAATGAAGGTCTGGTGCTTCCGCCGAAGATCGCGCCCTTCCAAATTGTTGTCATTCCGGTTGCATCACATAAACAGGGCGTAACGGAAAAGGCAACAGAACTGTATGAGACGCTCAAAAAGGCTGGGATTCGTGCAAAGATCGACCTTAGTGGCAACCGCCCGGGCTGGAAGTTTGCAGAGTATGAGATGAAGGGATTCCCGCTGCGTCTCGAGGTTGGACCGCGCGATATGGAAAACGGACAATGTGTCATTGTGCGTCGTGACAACCGAGAAAAAACGGTTGTGAAATTTGAGGACGTGGCTGCTGTTGTTTCACAGCTGTTGGATACGGTACAAAATGCGCTGTTTGATAAGGCGCTTAAAAATCGCGAGGAGCACACGTATGTTGCACACTCGCTCGAAGATATGAAGCATATTCTCAAGGCGCATACAGGCTTTGTGAAGTCTATGTGGTGCGGAGATCGGGCATGTGAGGAGAAGGTCAAGGAAGAAACCGGAATGCCTTCTCGTTGTATGCCGTTTGAACAGGAAAATCTGGGTGAGGTCTGCCCGATTTGCGGTAAGCCAGCCAAGAAGATGATTGTTTGGGGCATTGCATATTGATGATTTACAATGGGGGTCGCGCATTTTTGCGCGGCCCTTGTACTATGTGAAAGCGAGGAGGAAATAAAGATGCCGATTGGAGATGCCGTACCGTTGACAGACCCTGCACAGACGGTCACAGATGTGGCGGAAACTGTTGTTGGTGCAGTTGTGCCGGATTCATGGTGGGGCGGCATTGTAAAGTTTTTTTATTATTCTGATCTGGGCCGTTTTGTGGGAAAGGTTTTATTGATTACCATAACGATTTTGGTGACCATGATTGCGGTGAAATTGATTAACCGTGCATTTAATCAGATGATTGCCAAAATGAAGCAGAGTAATCAGTCAGGAGCGACTTTGGCTGCATTTTTGCGCTATCCGATTTTATTTATTGTTTATTTTTCTGCAATTGCAGTAATTGTATCAGGTATTCCAATGCTGAATGATGCTGTTACCAAGCTGATGGCAGCTGGCGGTGTGCTGGCAGTCGTTTTTGGTGTAGCCAGTCAGGAAGCTCTGGGTTCGGTTGCAAGCGGTATTATGATTTTGGTTTTCAAGCCCTTTGTGATTGGAGATGTTGTCAATGTGATTTCGCAGGGAGTCACTGGTACGGTTGAGGATATTACGTTGCGCCATACGGTGCTCCGAACCATCGAAAACAAACGGATTATCGTTCCAAACAGTACAATGAATACATCAATCGTAGAGAATGCAGATTATGGCGACAAGAATGTTTGTCTCACAATGGATGTTGGGATTACTTATGAATCAGATATTGACCATGCCTTGGCGTTGCTGGCTGAAGTCGTTGGGGAGCACCCAGATTATTTGGATCGTCGTACACCGGAGGAGCGGGACAAGGGGAACCCGAAAGTGGTTGTGCGCGTGTCAGAACTTGCAGATTCAGCGGTGGTTTTGCGCGCGCTGCTTTGGGGCAAGGATAATGCAACGACCTTTGCCATGCGGGCAGATTTGCTGCGCCACATTAAAAAGCGATTTGATAAAGAGGGGATTGATTTGGCGTATCCCCATCTGGTTGTTGTGAGCAAGTAATGTGAGGAGGAGTATTATGAAACGATTGATTGCTGGACTTTGTGCCTTTGGGCTGTTATCTGGTGTTGCAGGTGCGGTCGTGTCGGAAATGACACCGCCGCCGCCGGAAGAAAGTACTGTTGTGACGACACCTGCAATTGATTATACCAATAGTGCAGATATCCTGTATGCACTGGGACTATTCCAAGGAGTCGGATTTGACGCACAGGGAAAGCCCTTGTATGATTTGGGCGCACGGTGTACCCGTGCAGAAGCGGCTGTCATGCTGATGCGCTTGCTGGGACTGGAAAAAGAGGCACAGACAGCGCCGGAAGGACCGTTTACAGATTTGCAGGATTGGCAAAAGCCGGCGGTCAATCTGCTTTATCAAAAGGGTATGATTTCTGGTGCAAGTGCAGATAAGTTTGAGCCGGAAGCACCATGCACAGTGGAAATGTATACGACCTTTATGCTGCGTGCATTGGGATACTCCGATAAGAAAGGGGACTTCCGCTATGAAAGTGCACCGGTTTTTGGTATGCAGATTGGATTGTTAGACAATTTTTCCTGCGATATTGGAGATTTCAGACGCGATGATGCTGTACAGATGAGCCGCATGGCATTGGAACTGTGCCCGAAGGGTGAAAAAGATACTTTGATTGCCCAGCTTGTTGCACAGGGTGTTGTGGATAAGAAGCAGGCAGAACTGATTCTTGGAGAGACGAAGCAGATTGCAGATGTGCAGAATAAGGCAGCAGCTGCGATTCCGTATGCCGCAGATGTATTTGCATCGCTGATTGACCGTGAAACGAAAAGCACAATGAGCCTGCGTGGAAGTCTGGTGGATCAGGGCAGACAAGCTGTTTTACATGGTATGCTGTCCGTTGCAATGAAGGACGGATATTCGGTTTCACAAAAGGTGTCTGTTGTAAGAGACAGCTCAGGCATTTCCATTTCGCCTCTGAGTAATCGAAACTATCGAGACGATCAAGTTGCTGCGATGCTGCGGGAAACCAATCTATTGTCGCTTGTCATGTCCATTGTGCCTGCACGCAGTCTGTTGGGAGAGATTCAAGTCTATGGCGACACTGTTACGCTGCCGCTTGCAGCCGGAACTGCCGAGTTGAAGTTTGAGGAGGACGGTACACTCGCGGAGCGTACCTTGAATATGAACCTACACAATGTTTCTTATCATGTGACTGCAAAAACGACTAAGAGCGGTACAGGTATAGAGCTGTTTGTCCCGGGAAATTATTGGCAATTCATTAAAATTTCTCATATTGCTTAAAATCAGATAGGTTACCAAAAATACGCATTTTGTTTGAGTCAAGATGCGTATTTTTGTGTAAAAAAATTATGAACAGATATTGGAAAAGGAGGAAAAATAGTTGCTTTCTCTGATTAAAGTGATATAATAAGCACAGACTCGTTCTGAGGAGGATGATTGGAAATGAAAAAGGTTATGAAATCTATGGTAGTTGGCTCTTTTGTGGCTGCAATGCTCGCATCTGGTGCATCAGCTGCCGATTTTACAAGCAGCGCAGATGTGCTCAAGGAGCTGGGATTGTTTAATGGCTCTGAGGCGGGCTATGAGTTGGACCGTGCACCAGATCGTGCAGAGGCTGCTACCATGCTCGTGCGTCTGTTGGGTAAGGAGGCAGAGGCAAAATCCTATTATGAGGCGAATGCTGCAAAGTTCCCCTTTACAGATATGGAGGGCGGATATGCATGGGCAAAGCCTTATGTGGCATGGCTTCAGAGTCAGGGACTGACCTCTGGAGCGTCAGCAACCACATTTGAGCCGGGCAGCAAGTGCACTGCGCAGCAGTATACGACCTTCTTGATGCGCGCTCTGGGATACTCTGATGCAAAGGGCGGCGATTTTACTTATGAAAATGCAATTGACTTCGCAACCGAAAAGAATGTTGTGGACGCATTCAACTTAGACGAGGATAACTTCATGCGCGATGAAGTAGTTGCAATGAGTTATACTGCGCTGTCTGCTGCACCAAAGAGTGGTGAAACAGACCTCCTGACCAAGCTGGTTGCAGATAAGGCAGTTCCCGAGGACAAGGCTGCACCGGTACAAAAGACCTTTGCCGCTCTGCGCAGCTTCAATAAGGCGTATGAATCCGTTGCTGCTACAACATCGGTAGATGGTGCTGCGAACTTTACCATGAATCTCAAGGCTGCAGAGGAGTCCGTAGATGCTGTCGGTAAATTTACAGTGCAGGTAAAGGCGGATCCGGCAAAGATTCAGGAAATGCAGATGTCTATGAAGGGCAGCCTGACAATGAGCGTTCCGACAGAAGATGGCAAGACACAAAAGGTAGAAATGCCAATGGAAATGTATGTCAAGGACGGCGTTTCATACACAAAGTTTATGGACCAGAAGGTAAAGCAGGACATGGATCTCGATACCATGTTCAAGGGCATCGACCTGCAAAGCTTGGCTGGCATGAAGAGTGTACCGCTTTGCATGGTAGACAGCATCTCTCAGGAAGGCGATACCTATAAGATGAGCTACAATGCAGATGTATTCAATGGTATGTTTGCAGAGATTTTCAGCCAGATGACTGGTCAGATCGAGATCACCGAGGAAATGAAGAAGCAGGGTATTACAGAGGATATGCTCAAGATGAGCATGGATTTGAGCAAAGCTGACATTGAGATGAATTTCAAGGAAGGCGGACTGTATAGCCAGAAGGCTGACATGGCAATGAGCATGGAAGTCATGGGTCAGAAGATTGACGCTTCTATTGTGATGGACGTTACCACAACAAAGACTGGTGATACAGTCGAGGTCAGCTATCCAAGTGATTTGGAGAGCTATAAGACCGTAGAAGAGTTGGGTGCCGAGGTCGAAAAAACAGAGGACACAGACAAGAAGGACGATGCTGCATCTGACAAAAAGACTGAGGCAGAAGACGAAAAGAAAGATGAAGCGGATAAGGCAGAATAAGCTGCAAGTGGCTGCTTTGGCTGATGCGTTTCCGAAAATATTCAACTGGCAGATGGGTGAATGAAATATTTTGTCCCAGACTGTTGAAAACGTCGGCTGTGTCGTTTATGAAATTTTGTAAAAGCCGTGCTTGTGCATGATTTTTTACACAGAAAAATGCCCGAAATCGCTCGTTTATGTGCGGTTTCGGGCATTTCTTATTCGGAGTATTCTGTCTGATGAAGAATGAGAAAAAACTATATTTTTTAGGCGGGATCAAATGAGTGCATGAAAAATATCATGTACCTGACTTTTGCTTTATGCTACAATAAGGTTAACTACAATGACACTGGCTTTTCAGATTGCCAGCCTGAAAAAATATACAGCATATAGAAGAAAAGGGGGATCTGATGAAGTATTGTATTGGAATGCTGATAGGGATTTGCTTGCTCACAGGATGCAGTATGCTGCCCTCTGCGTGGTATCGTTTGGAGGAATCGCAGATATACCAGCAGAATCCCGTATATGATGTGGCTGAAGATGCCCCAACAAAGCTGGAGGATATCATACTGTATGAGATAGCTCATAATAGAACCGAGGAACTAATGGATCGTTTTGCTCCGAGTACCGTAGAAGAATTGGGCGAGGAAAATTTACGGGCGCAAATTGAGCAGATGAATGAAATTTTACATGGGACAATTGAGCGGCATACTGTAGAAACAACTGGATTTTCCTCTTATCGCGGCAGAGGGGGAAAACGCTCCACAGGATATCTTATGACCTTGTATACAGATAAGGAGATTTTTCTGCTTTTTTATCAGAACTGCACAGAAGATACCAGTGCACCTGACCATAAGAATAATTCACAGAGCATTGGGCTGACAAGTATGTGCCTGATTCCGGCGTATTTATGGCATGACCGTGAGAACACCCCAAAGGACGCCAGAGAAGGTGTTAAAATATATCAGCCGGAGCGATATGCACGGGATATCGCCTATCCAGATAAGACTTATACCATGTACAGCATAGAGTATTTGCAGGTGACGTCGACAGCGTACAGCTTTGAAACAGAAATTTGTCATACGTTGATGGATCTTCTGAGCACACAATGTGGATTTGTAGGCGATATCACTTATGCAGAGTCCAATACAATCGAATCATCTTTATATGGAAGTGCGTTTACACAGATGGTTCAAGATGAAAATGGAACGAAATTTTATATCAAAACAGAATACTTAGATGAGGGCGGTAAGCAAATTACCTGTATTGCAGATGAACAACAGAATATCATCTATCAAAACCCAAAAAATAATTAGGACTTGCCATCTTTTCGATAGACAGCAAGTCCTTTGACAGTATTTCCGTCATCGGTTTATCGAATCCAAAAGAGAACGAAGCTTTCCGGCAGAAGATTCCAGCTGCTTTTTCTCTTCGTAACTCAGCGGCAGATCGAGCACGGCTTCTACACCATTTTGCCCCAGAACAGTAGGCAGACCCAGACAAATTTCACGCACGCCATAGCGGTCTTGAATCACCGAGGAAACAGGAAGTACCGAGCGTTCATTGCGTACAATGGCGCGCGCAATGCGCAGGATCGCCATACCAATTCCATAATAGGTTGCGCCCTTGCTGTCGATGATGTGATATGCGGAATCTCTGACATTGTGGTAAATATCGTCCAGTACTTTCTGTGAAAATTCTTTTCCAGTAATGCGGCAGTAATCGGGCAGATCCATGCCGGAAATATTGGCAGATGACCACACGGCAAGTTCACTGTCACCATGTTCTCCGATGATAAATGCGTGTACATTGCGGCTGTCGACCTGTAAATGCTGTCCGACGAGATATTTGAGTCGGGCGGTGTCTAAAACAGTGCCGGTTCCGATAACGCGGCTTGTGGGCAGACCAGAGATTTTTTGTGCAAGATAGGTGAGTAGATCTACGGGATTGGATACAATAAGCAGAATACAGTCGGGGGCAACTGGCAGAACGGCACTTAAAATACTTTGTAGGATTGCCTCATTGCGATGCAGCAAATCAATGCGGGTCTCATTTGGCTTTTGGTTTGCACCTGCGGCGAGTATGATTAGACCACAGTCCTTAAGGTCTTGATAATCACCGGCATGTACAGAGCAGGGTTGTGCAAAGGAAACACCGTGGCTGATATCAGCCGCCTCTCCCTCTGCCTTGGCACGGTTGACGTCGAGCAGCACCAGCTCGGAAAATAGTCCGCTGGTTGCGAGCGTGTAAGCAGCAGTCGCACCGACAAAGCCTGTTCCAATGACTGCGCATTTTTGTAAATTCATAATATGCTCCTCCTGTCTTAACTTTAGCGTGTTTGATTTGTATGGGATCCATACATGGAAAAAATTTATTTTGTCAGCGTATGATAAGTATGATACAATATCAGACAGATTAAAAATAGAAAATCAGTTAGCTGTCGCTAACTAATGGGATTATATACAACGCCTTATCGAAAGTCAATGGGAAGAATGGATAGAATTTTGATGGAAAAGAAAGCCATTCTATGCCGTTATGTGAATTTTGAGTGTGTTCAAGAGGAGAGTTCTATATGAGAAGATGGATACAGAGGACTGCGGCAGGAATCCTTGCAGCTGTAATACTGAGCAGCACCGCTTTGGCTGCAAATTTTACGCACTGTGCAGATGCACTGAACAAAATGGAGCTGTTTTCAGGTACCAAGCATGGGTATGAATTGGAGCGTGCACCGACCCGTGCAGAGGCAGCGGTGATGTTGGTTCGTTTGTTGGGGCAGGAGGAGAATGCAAAGAATAAAGAGTATACGATTCCCTTTCAGGACGTACCGGCGTGGGCGGCTCCTTATGTGGGTTGGCTCTATGAAAACAACCTGACAGTAGGTATGAGCAGCACGAAATTTGGAACCACACAGCTTTGCAGCGCTCAGCAATATGCAACCTTTTTGCTGCGTACCTTGGGATATGCGGAGGGAGACGGATATACCTACGAGACAGCCCTTGATTACGCAAAGACATTGGGGGTGCTCGATACCGCCAATTACGACAGCAAGGTATTTTTACGCGATCATATGGTGGCAATGAGCTATACAGCACTGAGCCGTCCGACCAAGACTGGTGCAGATATGCTCTTAGATGCCTTGATTACGCAAGGAAGTGTCAATCATCAAAAGGCATCTGAAACCAAAATGCGTTTTGAAAATTATCGAGCTTATACGAAGATACGGCAAGCAGAGCAGAGAAAAGCGCGTGCGTACGCACTGACTGCGACGGTGTATGCACCTTCCGGACAATCTCTGGTCTATACGGGCAAGGCACAGCTCGAGGGAGCAGATTTCTCCGCAGAACTGCGTTATCAAGATGCGCTCATGGTGGGATTGTATCAGAAAAACGGAGAACGATATCAGAGTATCAACGGAAAAACAACCAAGCTTTCCGTTCAGGATACAGCTGTGATACCTGTGAGCGCGATTTTGCAGCTTTCTGAAAAAAATGGGGTTTATGCTTTTTCTCTGGTACCGGAGGTTATCAATAAAATGGTACAGGGAAATTCGCTCAAGCAAATTGATTACAGCCTCAAGACAGATGGAAATATGATTGCGCGTCAGACAGCACGGATTCAGGTAAATATGCCTGTAAATGGAAAAACAAATACCTATAAAATTGAATTGCGAGCAGATTCGGCGGCTGTTTCAGGGACGATAGAAATACCGGACGGTATGGAGCTGTAAAGCAAGTCCATCAGAAAAGACGAAAATTAGTCTTGCAAAACAGCAGAAATTCTATTAAAATTATTCTTGATAATTTTTCCGAATAGACGGAACTTTTCCAGTTCAAGATCGTCTAATCTAAACAAGAAAGCAAAACAGAGGAGGAGAAATAAGATGAAAAAGAAACAGATTTTAGCAATGGGTATGAGTGCTGCACTGCTATGTGCAGGTAGTGCATTGGCAGCAGATGCAGAGAAAGTACCAGCAACACCCGTAAAGACGGACAGTGAAAAGGTTGTGACGGGTACAGAGACACCTGAGGTACAGATGAACATGCGCATCGGCGCCATGGTTTCTGTTACATCTGTGCAGAAGGAAGCTGATAATTACAAGTTCATGTTGGTCAAGACAGAAAAGGGTGAGGAGATCCAGCTTAATCTGGACGAAAAGACTCTGGTTGTCAACAATGAAACGGGTGTGCCAGCTGCAATGGACGAAATCAAGGCCGGAGATAAGGTGTTTGTATACTATTCTCCTGCAATGACACGCAGCCTGCCGCCACAGTCTGCTTGTGATTTGATTTTAGTGAATGTAGGTGATAAAACACCGGCATCTCTGCATGAGGTTGGCACAGTCAACCGTGAAGAATATGGCAAAACCGCGATTACAACTGCTGCTGGCGATATGATTATTCGTGTAGATGGCAAAACGGCAATGTCTGCGTTAAAGACAAAGGATACTGTAACTGCTGAGTCCCTGACTGCTGGAACTCGTTTTCTGGCGTGGTATGATGTAGTTGCGATGAGCTACCCGGGGCAGGCATATACAGAGAAACTGGTTGTATTGCCAACAGTGGCAGCAGAGCAGGAAGGCGCTGTACCAGAGACGGAAGAGACAAATGCAGCTGAGGCAGCAGAGACTGAAACTGCTATGGAGGAGTTGAAGCCAGCGGTAAAGCCGGAGGAGACAAAGCCGGAGGAAACGAAGCCGGAGGAGACAAAGCCGGAGGAGACAAAGCCAGAAGAAACAAAGCCAGAAGAAACGAAGCCAGAAGAGACAAAGCCGACTGAGGCAACGGAACTGACTGTTGTTGCAGGAGACAAGACTTTGGCAACAAAGGCGAGTGTGAAAGACGGCAAGGCGGTAATTGCAGTTCGTGAAGTTGCAGAAGCTCTGGGATTCGATGTCGATTATGTGCAGAAAGATGGCAAGGAATATGTAACCATCAAGAATGATACGCGTACAATGACTTTGGAAATTGGCGTAGATTCCTATGTTTCTGTACCAAGCAAGGAAGATATGGTTGGCATGGCAGCTCCGGAAAAATATGGCGTAGCACCATATATTGTAGAGGGCAGAACCTATGCTGCCGCTGAACTCTTTGAAGCAATGATGGGCTTTGAGGTAGAAGTTAAGGACGATACAGTTACAATTTCTGTAAAGAAGTAATGAAATAGTGAAACGGGAATCCGAAGGATTCCCGTTTTTTCGTTATACTATGTTGTTTTGAAACTGAGCAATTACCTGTGGGAGATCACGGACCTGAGGAGCAATGGCATCGGCCTGTGCTTTTTCAAATTCTTCTCGCGAGCCGAAGCCATAGAGTACCCCAATGGCACGGATACCGTACATGTGAGCCCCAAGAATGTCATGGCTGCGGTCACCAATCATAAGGATTTCAGAAGGAGTCGGGTTTCCAATTCGGCGTATGGTATTGGCAATCACTTCACCCTTTGTGGAAATTGTGCCATTCATAGAAGCGCCGGAAATGACAGTGAAATATTGAGCCAGTTTAAAGTGCTCTAAAATTTGTACAGCAAATTTTTCTGGCTTTGAGGTTGCAACACAGAGTGTGAAGCCCTGATGTTTGAGCATTGTTAAGACTTCTGTGATATCTGGATAGACTTTATTTTGGAATAATCCGGTATCTTGATAGCGGTCACGATAGGCATCTTTGCAGCGTTCTGCCGTTTGGCGGTCGAGATGATGGTTTTCCATAAAACCATCTACGAGCGGAGGGCCGATATAACAGGTCAGGGTGTTCAGGTCGGTAATTTCCATTCCGCATACGGTTCGGAGTGCATAGGCGACCGACTTGGTGATGCCCTCTTGGGAATCGGTGAGTGTGCCGTCAAGGTCAAAGAATAGAGTTGTGATCATATTTCTACAATACCCTCGCAGACAGTAACCGCCGGACCGGTCATCAAAACTGTTTCATCAGTATAGCGAATCGTCAAATCTCCACCACGCAGGTGCACCAGAATATCATCGTTTTTGGGGCAATACCCATTGAGAACAGCAGCCACAGCCGCAGCACAGGTTCCAGTGCCGCATGCCCATGTTTCACCGCTTCCACGCTCCCAGACACGCATTTTGAGTTCATGTGTCCCCAATACATTGATAAATTCGGTGTTTACCCGCTCGGGAAAGGCGGAATGATGCTCAAAGGCGGGACCAACCTGCGCAAGCTCCAATGTGTCGACATCTGCATCTTGGAACAGGACACAATGCGGGTTGCCCATTCCAACTGTGGTCACAGCGTAGGTCACACCGTTTACGGTGAGAGGGGCACCTGCCTGTTCCGGCAGGGTACAGGGGATTTCAGATGGGGTCAGAATGGCAGCACCCATATCCACACGCACCTGATGCACCGTTCCATTTTCTGGATATAGGGTAAGGTGTTTGATACCCGAAAGCGTTTCGATGGTAATTTCGGTACGGCCGTTTATCATACCATAATCGTAAAGGTATTTTCCGACACAGCGGATTCCGTTGCCGCACATTTTTCCTTCGCTGCCGTCTGCGTTGAACATGCGCATTTTTGCGTCTGCGACCTTGGAGGGGCAAATTAAAATGATACCATCACTGCCTACACCAAAATGGACATCAGATAAACGAAGTGCCAACGCATTGGGGTCGGGAATGGTTTGTTCAAAACAATTAAAATACAGGTAGCTGTTTCCACAGCCCTGCATTTTTGTAAAGGAAAGCTTCATAGTGTAATCTCCTGCTTTTACATTTTATTTCATGATAAACGGTTTTGCGCAGTGCGTCAAGTTGCTTTTTTTAGGAAAGAGAAAAGAAAAAAAGGAATGTTTTTGCAAATTGCATAGAAAACAGAGGAAAACAGAGGGAAACCTTGTTGATTGCTGAAAACTGAAAGAAACACATATTTCTGCGCTAGACAAAGTGAAAAATTGCGCATATAATGAATTTTATAGTGACTTTTGCGTGGAAAATAATGGTTGATGGCAGCACGCAGAGAGTTTGTCAAAATTTGTGTGGATTGAAAAATAGGAGGCATACCATGAGCAAAGTACCCGAGCTATTCGGAAGCATGGTGTTTAATGAGTCGGTCATGAAGGAGCGATTGCCAAAGGACGTGTTTAAGGCATTGGGACGCACGATCTTGGAAGGCACAGCGCTCGACCCAACCGTTGCAAATATCATTGCAAATGCAATGAAGGATTGGGCGATTGGTAAGGGGGCAACACATTATACCCATTGGTTCCAACCGATGACCGGAGTAACCGCAGAAAAGCATGACTCATTTATCACGCAGGGTGCGGAGAGCGGCGTAATCATGGAGTTTTCTGGCAAGGAATTGATCAAGGGAGAGCCAGATGCATCTTCGTTCCCTTCTGGTGGACTGCGCGCAACCTTTGAAGCACGTGGATATACTGCTTGGGATCCAACGTCCTATGCCTTTATTAAGGATAATACCCTGTGTATTCCAACTGCATTTTGCTCCTATACCGGTCAGGTGCTCGATAAAAAGACACCACTTCTGCGCTCTATGGACGCAATTTCGGTGCAGGCTTGCCGCATGCTGCGCCTGTTTGGCAAGGAATGTAAGCGTGTGACCACGACAGTTGGTCCGGAGCAGGAGTATTTTCTCATCAATAAGAGCGACTATGCCAAACGTCCGGATTTGATTTTGACTGGACGCACACTGTTTGGTGCACCTGCACCAAAGGGGCAGGAAATGGACGATCATTATTTTGGCTCTATCCGACCCCGCGTCAAGAAATTTATGGCGGAGCTTGATGAAGAATTATGGAAGCTTGGAATTTATTCTAAGACCGAACACAATGAGGTTGCACCATGTCAGCACGAAATGGCACCTATTTTTGAAACAGCGAATATTGCGGTAGACCATAACCAGCTGACTATGGAGGTCATGAAGAAGGTTGCCGATCGCAATGGATTTGTCTGTCTGCTGCATGAAAAGCCATTTGCAGGCATCAACGGTTCCGGTAAGCACAACAACTGGTCACTGACCACAGACCGCGGTGAAAATCTGCTGGAGCCGGGCAGTACGCCGTCCTCCAATGCGCAGTTTTTATTGTTCCTGACTGCAACCATTAAGGCTGTGGACGAATATCAGGATTTGCTGCGTCTATCTGCGGCAAGTGCTGGCAATGATCATCGCTTGGGGGCACACGAGGCACCTCCGGCAGTGATTTCTATGTATATTGGTGATGAGCTGGGTGCAGTTGTAGATGCCATTGTATCAGGTGCTGATTATACAGATGCGCAAAAAACCAATATGGATATTGGTGTAACTGCCCTTCCGGATATTCCCAAGGATACCTCCGACCGCAATCGTACTTCACCATTTGCCTTTACAGGCAATAAATTTGAATTCCGTATGCCGGGTTCTGCCTTTAATGTTGCCTGCACCAACACCGTTTTGAATACTGCGGTTGCCGAATCGCTGCGGCAGTTTGCAGATGAATTGGAGCAGGCGGCGGATTTTGATCAGGCACTGACGACCCTGATCGTGCGTGAAATCAAGGCACATCAGCGTATTGTATTTAATGGAAATGGCTATGATGACGCATGGCTTGCAGAGGCAAAAAAGCGTGGCTTACATAATCTGCCTTCTGCACCGGAAGCGCTTTCACATTATACGGACAAAAAAAACTTACAGCTTTTTACACGTCATAATGTGTATACACCAGTGGAAGTGGGTTCTCGAGAGGAAATCCTGCTGGAAGAATATACAAAGACCATTCATATTGAGGCACTGACTATGCTGGACATGCTGCAAAAGCTGATTCTTCCGGCATGTATGCGCTATGCAAAGGATATTGCAGAGGGTGTTGCCTTCAAAAAGCAGATTGGCATTGACGCACCGGTAGAGATGGAACTGGTACGAGACTTGACCGAAAAAACAGGAGCACTGAGCAAAGCACGTGACAACCTTGCGGAAAAGGTGGAGGGTGCAAAGCATGTTCTGGACAATACCCTGTCTGCTGCACCGGGCAGCGTAGGTGCGCGGACAAAATCACGTTACTATTATAACGAGGTGCTTCCGGCGATGGAGGAGACTCGAAAAATTGCAGATGCTTTGGAAAGCAAGGTTTCTAAGGCATATTGGCCATTCCCGACATACAGCGATTTGTTATTTTATGTGTAAGTACAGACAGAGTTGACAATTTGGGGATTTCATAAGACAATAAGGGGGCGGCAGCGCTTTTGCTGTTGCTCCCTTGATTTTATCATCAAGAGAAAAGATTCTGTTGGCAAAGGGAGAGATATATGAAACGATATGTGACCGCAGCCGTGCTCAGTGCCGCGCTGCTTGTTACCACAGGCTGTCACGCAAGTCTGGTATCCAGTCAGTCAGATTTCTATGCAATGGATACTTTTATGACAGTTACGGCGTACCATGCAGATAAAGAGACTGCTCATACAGCACAGACCAAGATTGAACAGCGGGTCAATGCGCTTGATGCACTGCTGTCACGTCAGTGTACAGAGAGTGCGCTTGCAGAGCTTAATCGTGCAAATGGTGCGCCTGTCACCGTTGATCCTGAACTGTATGAGGTGATCGAAACCGCAGTGGCTTACGCAGAACTGACAGATGGCGCGTATGATCCAACCACTGCACCGCTTTCGGAACTATGGAAAATTGGTACAGAGGAGGCACATGTGCCGACACAGGCGGAAATTGATGCCGTACTGCAACAAGTGGGGTGGCAGAACATTCATTTGCTGGGAAACAATCAGATACAGTTGGTTGGAGGCGCCCAAATTGACCTCGGCGGAATTGGTAAAGGCTGGGCGGCAAATGATGCGGCAGAAATTTGCCGGACTGCTGGAGATGACCTGCATGTTTTGGCACAGCTTGGCGGCAATATCATCGGGATCGGAGAAAATCCAAAGAGTGATACCGGAGAATGGGTCATTGGGGTTGCAGATCCAGAGAAAGCGACAAATTATGTCGCAACAATTGCCATTACAGATGAGTCAGTAGTAACATCAGGGGATTATGAACGGTATTTTGAGCAGAATGGCAGGCGCTATCACCATATTTTTGATCCAAAAACCGGCTATCCGGCAGAAAGTGGATTGCGCAGTGTGACCGTTGTGGACGCGGATTCTGCAAAGGCAGATGCTCTGACAACGGCACTGTTTGTGATGGGATTGTCACGTGGTTTGGAGTTTTGTGCACAGCATGATATCAAAGCCGTATTCGTGACCGATGCGCATGAGGTCATTCCGACAGAGAATCTGCGGGGACAGTATACCTTTACCGGAGCACAGGCAGGATATACCGATGGTCAATAAACTGCGGTGGGGGGATTGGGTGATCTGCGCTGCTGTGCTGTGTCTTGCAGGGCTTGCGGCAATCCCGTTTCTGTTTCATCATACATCGGGTGCGTTGATTTGCGAGATCAGGCAGGAAAATCAGGTGGTGCAAACCATACACCTGACAGAGGGGTATCGGCAGACCGTAACACTGACGGGAAGCGGCGTGACCAATGTCATTGAAATTGATGGTCTGCAGGTGCGTTTTGCACAGTCAAGCTGTCCAGATCAGGTATGTGTTCGTGCAGGTGCTTTGACGCGTGCCGGACAGATGGCGGTTTGTCTTCCGACGCGGGTCACTGTGCGCATTTTGGGTGCAGATACACAGGTGGACGCAATTGCGGCATAAAGGGGAAGAATGATGAAAAAAAGCAAACAAATTGCCTTATGCGGCGTTCTGGTTGCTGTGGCGCTGGTGTTATCACTTGTAGAAAAAATGATACCTGTGCAGGCGCTTGTTCCCATTCCGGGCATCAAGCTGGGGCTTGCAAATGTTGTCACGGTATTTGCTCTGACCCATCTGCGGCTGCGGGAAACAATTGCAATTATTCTGGTGCGTGTGACACTGGCATCGGTTTTTATGGGCAGTGTCACAGCATTTCTGTTCTCGCTTTTTGGCAGTCTACTTGCCATGGTCGTCATGAAGCTATTATTTTATGGAGAAGGCGTCTGTTTTTCTCTGGTAGGCATTTCGATTGCAGGCGCAGCAGCACATAATATTGGGCAGATCGGTGCAGCGGTTGTTGTCTTGGGAACAATAGATGTGATTGGATATTTGCCCATGCTCCTTGTAGTATCCATTCCGATGGGGGCTGTGACAGGGCTGGTATGTGCAGTGGTGCTGGGGCACCTAAATGCGCTGCGTTTATAAATTTGAAAAAATTTCCATGATTTGCTCGGATAATTTTTGCGGCTATGCGGTATACTACGCAAAACGGAAGGAGCGAATCATAATGAAAAACAGCATGTTATCTGTACTTGTAGTTACTTTGTCGCTTGTGATGCTCATGGGCTGCGGCAGGCAGACGCGGGATAATAATACAGCCAACCCGCCAGCGCGTACCGAACAGCCGAATGATAACGTCACCGATCTGCCCAATGCGCCAGACAATGGCTCAAATGTACAGGCTGATAAAAATAAGATTGGAGATCAGCAAAAGCCGCATGATGGTTCTGTCACACAGGATACGAAGAATGTTCTGGACGATGCAGGAGATATGGTTGGGGACGCTGCGCGGGGCGTAGGAGATGCTGTGAAAGATGTCGGCGATGCGGCAAAAAATGCAGCAGATGATATGACAGGAAATAAAAACGGCACAGCCGAAAAAAAGCAAAAATAAATCAAAATATAAAAAAGAAATCGGGATGTACTGTACATCCCGATTTTTCATGCATTCCCCCTGTCAGACAGGGGGATTATGGGTTTAATTGGTTTTACTGGAAATCTGATAACCGGCCTTTTTGAGTGCCTTTAACAGACGATTTGCATGTTCATCTCCGCCGACCTCACATACAACCTGAATGATTGCCTCCCCGATTTCCAAATCGGCAGCCACGCGGTCGTGATTGAACAGAATGACATTTGCATTTTGCTCGGCAACGATGTGTGCGAAGTTTTCCAGCGCGCCCGGCACATCTGGCATGATGGTGGAGAATTTGATATGGCGATGTCGTGTTACCAGACCCTTTTCTACAACCTTATGGATAAAAGAAACATCAATGTTGCCGCCGGACAGTACACAAACGACTTTTTTGCCAGTGATATCTATTTTGTGATTGAGAACCGCGGCAAGCGAAGCTGCACCGGCTGGTTCTACGACCTGCTTTGCACGCTCTAAAAGCAGCAGAATGGCTGCTGCAATTTCCGAATCGGATACCGTCACCATTTGATCGACATACTGGTCGATGTATTGCATGGTGATATCCCCGGGCTGTTTTACGGCAATACCGTCTGCAATGGTGTGTGCACTTTCTGTCGGGCAAACACCACCTTGATGAAAGGAGTTGACAATGGCAGACGCTCCTTCAGCCTGTACACCAATCACTTGAATTCGGGGGTTGATCTGCTTGACACATGCGGAGATACCGGACAGCAGACCGCCGCCGCCGGCAGGAACAAAAATCATATCAACAGTGGGTAAATCGCTCAGGATTTCCAGTCCGATGGTGCCCTGTCCTGCCATAACGTCCTCATCGTTAAACGGGTGGATCAGCTCTGCACCGGTTTCCGCTGCGATTTCCTGCGCCTTGGCATAGGTTTCATCATAGACAGAGCCGTGCAGAATGACTTGTGCACCATAGCCCTCAGTCGCCGCGACTTTGGCAATGGGAGCAGAACGCGGCATCACAATAGTAGCTGGAACGCCGACAGAAGCGGCTGCGAAGGCAACCCCTTGTGCATGGTTGCCGGCAGAGGAAGCTACGACTGCTGGAAGATCGCCTTCCAGAAAACGCTTCATGATTTTATTATAGGCACCACGTACCTTAAACGAGCCGGTTTTCTGCTGGTTTTCGTATTTGAGATACACTTCCGCTCCGGTCATCTGCGAAAATGTGCTGGACGTGCTCAGCGGAATGGTATGGACAACATTTTTCAGGCGGGCTGCCGCCTCTTGAAAATCATTGACTGTCAGCATGATTTTGTTCCCTGCTTTCACTATAAAATAGACGTATTTACAGTTTAGCACGACAGATTTCTGATTGCAAGGCATGTCTATGGGATTTTTATCCGACCTTAGAAAAAATTACAAAATTTTCAAAACAATTCGAATAAGATTGTATTTTTTAAGTGATTTTGTTATAATACTGTATATTATTTGAAACAAATGGAACAGGGAAGGGTATTTATGAGCCAATCAGAGATGGGGTTCCGTACAGCGGCGTTCGGATTTCGCCGTGAAGATGTGCTGGAATTTATTGCACAGGAGTCAGACCGCAGACAGCAGCTGGAAACCGAACTGGAAGATATACGGGCAGATGCAGAGCGTTTTCGTGAGGAAAAAGAGGAAGCGGATCAGGCGGCAAAGGCACTGCTTTCCGAGCATGACCGGATTTTATCCGAGATAAAAGAGAAAGACGCACAAATCGCAACCTTACAGGCATCTGTGCGTCGTACAGAGGAAAAGGTACAGACCACAGAAGCCGCACTGGAAAAACTGCGTCGGGAAAATGAAGCTCTGCAAAAGGTGCTTGATGATACCCAGATGGAGAATACCGACCTTTCCTCCAAGTGCACGGAGTATGATGAAGCGCGCGACCGTTTGGCGGAGATTGAACTCTGTGCGCATGAACGTGCTGATAAGATCCAGCACCGCGCAGAGCAGGAGGCATGTGCGCTGATTCGGCAGGCGCAGGACGTGGCAGAACGTCTGCTGGCGACGATTGCGCAAACCAAGGAAATATACTGGCAGGCACTTACAAGTGCAGAGCGGGAGCGGGAACGCGCGCATACCAATGCAGTCGGTGCACTGTCGCAGCTCGATGAAATCATGAATGGGCTGCGCGAGAAGATGGCCGAGCAGATCGAATCCCAAAAGGAAAGCATACATACAGCTGACGAAGAAATACATACAGGTGAACAGACAGCACAGCGCACAGAAACGCAAACTGCCGGCTGCACGGGCAGAGAGCGCCCCTCTCTGGCACAGGTGCTGGGCGCATTGCGCGGCGGGAAATAGGGAGAAATCAACATGGCACATTATGATTTGCATACGGAGGAACTCAAAGCAATGGCGCCCAAGCTGCGTGCAGGTGACACAGTGACTCTGACGGGGACACTGTATACAGCGCGTGATGCTGCACATAAGCGTATTATAGAGGCGATGGATCAGGGAAAACCGCTGCCATTTGTGTTAGATGGCGCAGCCATTTATTATGCAGGGCCAACGCCAGAAAAGCCGAGACAGGTGATAGGCTCAGTTGGACCAACCACATCGGGACGTATGGATCCATATTCTCCCAAGCTGCTAGATGCGGGACTGACCTGTATGATTGGAAAGGGTGTGCGTTCTCCGGAAGTTGCCCAAGCGATGGCACGCAATGGTGCAGTATATATGGTTGCCATTGGCGGCGCAGGGGCTGTAAAGGCGGAGAGTGTAAAGGGACTGGAGGTCATTGCTTATGATGATTTGGGCTGTGAATCGGTCAAGCGTCTGACAGTCGAGAACTTTACCGCCATTGTTGCAATGGACAGCGTAGGCGGCAACCTGTACCGAGACGGTGCAGCCCAGTATCGAAAGGAATAAAAGGTTTCAATAAATCGTGCGGAAGCTTGCTTTCCGCACTTCTTTTTGCGCATTTTGATTCATATAGTGTCAGAGAAGCATTGGGAGGTGCGCAAGATGGAGCAGAATGGAATGAAAAGGCTCCTGTGTCAGATGCTGGCAACCGTTATGGTGCTGGGGGGATTGTTTGCATGGAATACCCATAAAGCAACGGTATCTGTGCTTGCACAGGAGCAGGTAGATTTGCCTGTACTTATGTATCATAGTATCCTAAAAGATGAAGCAAGAGCAAATGACTATGTGTTAAGTCCGGGGACGCTCGCTGCGGATTTGGATTATCTCAAGCAGCATGGATATGAAACTGTCACGATTTCGCAGCTTGTGGATTATGTAGATGGACAGGGAGACCTGCCGGACAAACCAATTTTGATTACCTTCGATGATGGGTTTTATAACAATTATCTCTATGCGTATCCGCTTCTCAAGGAGAGAGGAATGTGTGCTGTCATTTCCCCAATCGGCAAGGAAACTGCTTTGTATACAGAAAATGAACAGGAAAATGCGTATTGGTCTTATTTATCCATAAAACGCCTCATTGAAATGCAGGAAAGCGGCGTATTTGAAATTGCAAATCACTCATATCAGATGCATGCAAATGATGTGCGCAATGGGTGTCTTAAAAAGCGGGGAGAGCAGGAAAATGCTTATGAGGCGATGTTGGAGGCTGATACCAGACAGGCGCAGACTGTACTTACAGAAGGTGGACTGACACCGCCCCTGTGTTATACCTATCCGTTTGGGGCATATAGTCAGGAGACCGAGCGGGTCATGAAAGAGCTGGGCTTTCGCTGTACACTGAGCTGTGAGGAAAGGCACAATGTCATTACCAGAGACCCCGCGTGCTTGTATCTGCTGGGGAGATATAACCGTCCATCGGGAATTGCGACCGATACGTTCTTTGCGAGAATGCTTGACGAGGAGGGAAAAAGATGAGTGTATGTGAAGAATATTGTACGCTGGCAGCGCTGCGGTGCAGAGAGGTCATCAATCTCTGTGACGGTGCGCGTATGGGGTATGTGAGCGATATCCAGTTCGACATCAACAGCGGAAGGATTACCGCATTCATTGTGCCGGAGACAGCAGGCGTGCTGGGACTGCTTGGAAAAGGAGAGGACGCAGTGATTTCTTGGGACTGCATCGAAAAAATCGGAGAGGATATTATTTTTGTAAGGTATCAGAGACCTTGCCCTGAACCGCGTCCGCATAAACGATTTTGCTCGTAAAAAATAAAAAAAGTCTAAAAATACCTTTGACAAAGGAACTTGCTGTATGGTATGATTACAAGGTATGAATACACACATCTCGCGATGCACGCGGCGGGTGACTGCTTTTGAAACAGTTGCCGCCTGTCAGATGAAACGAGATGGAGGAAAAACCAAGGAGGAATTTCAATTATGGGAGTTATTTCTATGAAGCAGCTGCTGGAGGCTGGCGTACATTTCGGCCATCAGACTCGCCGCTGGAACCCGAAGATGGCAACCTACATCTTCACAGAGCGTAATGGTATCTACATTATCGATCTGCAAAAGACTGTCAAGAAGCTGGAGGAGGCTTACTTCTTCGTTCGTGACACCGCTGCAAATGGTGATTCGATCCTGTTCGTAGGCACCAAGAAGCAGGCACAGGACGCAATCAAGGAAGAGGCTGAGCGCTGCGGTCAGTACTTCGTAAACGCGCGTTGGCTGGGCGGCATGCTCACAAACTTTAAGACCATGCGTACCCGTATCAACCGTCTCAACCAGCTCAAGAAGATGCAGGAAGATGGTACTTTCGATCTGCTCCCGAAGAAGGAAGTTATCAAGCTGCAGCTTGAGATTGCAAAGCTTGAGAAGTATCTGGGCGGCGTTAAGGAAATGAAGAAGCTGCCGGGCGCTATGTTCGTTGTCGATCCGCGTAAGGAAAAGAATGCAATCGCTGAGGCAAAGAAGCTGGGGATTCCGGTTGTTGCGATCGTTGATACCAACTGTGATCCGGACGAAGTGGATTACGTAATCCCGGGCAACGACGATGCAATCCGTGCAATCAAGCTGATTTCCCAGACCATGGCAAACGCTGTGCTGGAAGGCAAGCAGGGTGAGCAGCTGGAGGTTGCAGCTGAGGAAAAGGAAGCTGTTGCTGAGTAAAGCGCAGAACAAACTGTGTAATTTTCGCAGGGCGCGACGCCCCCGGCGCGCCGGTAAGTCGCGTCCTGTTTATTTATTGTATAAAATTCTTATATTTGGAGGAAATAAAAATGGCTTTTACTGCTGCTGACGTAAAGAAGCTGCGCGAGCAGACCAGCGTAGGCATGATGGAGTGCAAGAAGGCACTGACTGAGGCTGACGGTGACTTTGACAAGGCAATTGAACTGCTGCGTGAAAAGGGTTTGGCAAAGGCTGCAAAGAAGGCAGATCGTGTTGCTGCTGAGGGCGTTGTTTGTGCAAAGGTTTGCGATGAGTGCGGTGTTGCTGCAATCGTTGAGGTCAATGCAGAGACCGACTTCGTTGCAAAGAATGCAGATTTCCAGACATTTGTAAACGACGTTGCAACCGTAATCATCAAGGAGAATCCGTCTGACGTTGAGGCGCTCAAGGCTTGCAAGATGGGCGACCTGACCGTTGAGACCGCTCTGCAGGAGAAGGTTCTGACCATCGGTGAGAACATTCAGATCCGCCGTTTTGAGCGTTTTGACAACAGCACTGTAAATGTTGCATACAACCACATGGGCGGCGTAATCGGCACTCTGGTTGCACTTCAGGTTTCTGACAACCTCAAGGATAATGCAACTGTCAAGGAGCTGGGCAAGGATATCGGCATGCAGTCCGCTGCAATGAACCCGACTTATATGGACAAGTCTGAGGTTGATGCTGCTGTTCTGGAAAAGGAGAAGGAAATCCTTTTGGCACAGGCACTGGAGGAGAACAAGACTGCTGCAAAGCCGAAGCCGGAGCAGATCATTCACAAGATGGTAGAGGGCCGTATCGGCAAGTACTACGAGGAGAACTGCCTCTTGCAGCAGGCTTTTGTTAAGGAGAACAAGGTTTCTGTTGAGGGTCACATTGCAGCAGTTGCAAAGGAGCTTGGCGGCGAAATTAAGCTGGTAAAGTGTGTTCGTTTTGAAAAGGGCGAGGGCATTGAGAAGAAGCAGGACGATTTTGCAGCAGAAGTTGCTTCTATGGCAAAGTAAGCGCATTGCGTCCAAAACAAGTATATTAAAATAAAGGGTCTGAGGAATTTATTTCCTCAGACCCTTTGAGTTTGTCGGCAAACTGCGGTTTTTCGATGAGTGAGTGTTCGCGAAAGCACTTTGAACGAAGAATGCCCGAAATCGCGCATCAGTGAGCGATTTCGGGCATTTTTTGTGACACGTTCCATACATATCATGACGTTTTATAGAATTGCATGGGCGCCATAGGTACGAAATATTTTTTCGACGGTCTGGCGTGAAGTGTGCACTTCACATATTTTATAAGAGATTTTTTGGGATATCAGGGAATTGCGCACCTATTTTTATACAGAAAGATTGATATCAAGCTTGGGAGTAGGCTTGTTTTCAGATGCTTCCTTGCGAGCAGCTTCATAAGCTTCCTTATAAACGCGGTCGGCTTCTTTTTTGAAGTCGATCTCCTTTTGGGTTGGGGTTTCTTTCCAGCCATCTTTGCGGGCAGGATCATAGGACAAGATTTCATTACCGCTTTGGTCATATACAGACAGCTTGCCGCCAATGGGAGCGGTGGGTGTAAACTTTGCGGAGTAGGAAGGAAAGCCGGGAATATTGTGAATAAAAGTGGGCTCACCGTTTGGGATACTTGGCGTAGTCTGCACCATGGACTTGAACATGGTCATCAGTTGACCGCGGTCAGGAGAAATATTATTTTGTATCTGATATTTTTTAAGATAAGCGCCATAGGTATCGGCACTCATGAAGTTATCTTTTTTTGCATCGTTCTTTGCCATTTCCTGAATATCTGCAAAGACCTTGTCCGGCAGAGAACTGTTATTATTTGGATTTTCTGTGCCGTCCGGACGTGTAGGATCGTCCACGGAGGGAGTGTTTTCTGGTTTTGTATCTGTGGGCTTCTGCGGACGAAGCTCAGGATTCAATTGGTGCTGACGATATATGCTGGTAAACATGGAAGAACCTGAAATATTCATATGTAGATGCTCCTTTTCAAAGAATATTGAATGAAATGATTTACCACAACATCGACCATTTTTTCAAAAACTTTAGTAGCTTTTACAAAATATGAAGCGATATTTTGTCAAGCATGCTCAGATCTTTAGGTTTAATCAAGATTTTGTGAGCAGACGATGGAAATGTTGGTACTCAGCTGGTCTGCGTTGGGATACTGTCCTTTGTGAAGAAGGTCGCACAGCAATATAAGGGGCTGATATCCTTGCCGAAACATATCCTGTGTGATGGTCAAATCGAGCGTACCCTCTTGCAGCATCTGTCGTGTATGCTCTGACATATCATGCGCAATGACACGTATCTTTCCGTTCATATTGGCGGCTTGAATGGCATCGATGCACCCTGTGACACTGCGATTGGCCATATAGATTGCATTGACTGTGGGACAATCACGCAGCGCGGCACTGATTTTGTTATAGGTGACACGGTAATCATTATAGCTTTCCAGAACCTCAATTTGGTTGCTGGAAAAGCCTAATTTTCGCATGTGAGAGCAAAAACCATCAAGGCGTGTACGGTGTCCATGATAATCCAGATTGCCTACAACTGCTAAGATTTGTGCATTGGGAGCGACACATTTGCTCATGAGTTCTGCTGCGATTCGCCCGCTTTTTGCGTAGTCCTGCCCGACAAAGCACAGACGTTTACTTTCTGGCAAGTCGGAATTAAGCGTGATACAGGGAATTCCCTGCTCAGCCAAATCATTGATTTTTGTCTCGATCATGATATCGTTCAGCGCACACAGTGCAATCCCCTTTGCACCCCAGTCAATTAGGCTATCCAACAATTCGATTGCCTCACGTGGGGTGTCAGTTTCGCAGCTGCATACGCGGATATCTACTTGCTTGTTGGACAAAACGCGCCGTGCTTCTTCGATTCCGCGTGTCACCTCGGTGCGGAATGTGCCTGTCCAGTTGGGAAGCAGTACGCCCAAACGGATTGGCGGATATTCGTTTTGTACCTGCGGGGCAGATGCTTGCCGATGCGCTTCTCTGGGAGAAAGATATCCGGTCTCCTGCACAGCGCGCAGAACACGTTCCCGCACGTCCGCACGCACATAGGAGCGATTATTCAGCACGCGATCAACTGTGCCGCGTGACACACCAGAACGCTTTGCCAAATCGGCTATTGTGGGACGTTTACCCATTTTATATGTCCTCCTATGTTTCAGTTTTATGTTTATCACCAGCGGCATGGAACAGAAAGCGGGTCTCACCGTATTGTGTGCCGCTGGAGGTATAATCATGAAATATTTCGTATAATAGTCACTTGTGTGACTATTATACCACAGCGGCACGAAACAGAAAGCGCGTCTCACCGTATTGTGTGCCGCTGGAGGTATAATCATGAAATATTTCGTGTAATAGTCACTTATGTGACTATTATACCACAGTTCATAGAAGGTGTATAGATTCCTGTGATACATAAGCACAGAAATCAAGGGATTCAGGTCATATATGTGCTTTTACACATATTGCCTGAAAATTGAGAATCTATTGAAAAAACAGCTTTTATCAGATAGGCGTTCGTTTTTTGTTCTAAAATACATGAAATTTGCTTTTTGTATGTTGATTGTAGTGCAGAAAAATCAGATGTATTGTCCAGTTTTTTCTGGAAAAGATTGTATATTCTAATTTTTTGTTTTGGTTTTTTATGTATAATCATATTTTTGATTATTCCGAGAACTATTTTTGTTCTGAATTTTCACAAGATTTCAAAAAGGAGAGCAGATTTCTTTTTTTCCAGTGGTTGACAGTTTTCCCTTACATGGATATAATAAGCACATAAAAACACATAGCACATAAATGCACACATCGCGGAAGATATCTGCCGATATTTTCCAAAGCTTTTGTGAAGATTCCCATTCAGAAAGGACTTGTTATGATGGAAAAGAGAAATTCAGTTGCAGTGATTGTGGCAGGAATTCTGGCGCTTACACTGACTGCCTGCGGCAGTTCGGCACCCTCTGGCGATGCGGCTGCAAATTCGGAAGGTGCGAAGCAAGAGCCGTTTGAAATCAGCATGATTCTCAAGACCAATTCGGCAGAGTTTTGGCAGATGATTCAGGCAGGTGCAGAAGCGTATGAAAAGGAACATCCTGATCTTGTGAAGCTTTCCATTAAGGGGCCACCGGCAGAGACGTACTACGATGAACAGTTGAATATGCTGCAGACCGATCTTTCAATCGATGCCTATGACGGATATTTGATTGCGCCGCTTCAATCAGAAGCTGCGGCAGCACAGATTGCGAATACTGACAAACCGGTTATTGCATTTGATACTAACATTGATTCTCCCAAATGTCTGAGCTTTGTAGGCACAGGAAACAAAGAAGCGGCAAAGCAGGGGGCAATCGCGGCGGTAGAAGCCGCGAAGGAAGCTGGCTGGGAGGAAATCAAATGTGTTGAAATCGCAGGTGTACAAGGCGATGCAACCAATACCGCACGCATGGAAGGTTTCCGTGAGGGAATCAATGAGAGTGGCGGTCAATTTCTTGATGATATGGTCCAATATGCAGAGGCTGTTGCAGACAAAGCCGTAAATGCAATGGAAGCGATTATGCAGCAGTATCCGGACGGGATCGCAATCGTTTGTGCAAATAACGATGATATGGCAATGGCAGCCGCTCGTACTGCAAAATCCAATCCGGCATATGATAAGACCATTTTCCTTGGCTTTGATGGGCAGATGTCTGCATGTGAGGCAGTGTTATCCGGCGATTTGACAATGACAGCGGCACAGAACAATTATGATATCGGATATACCGCAGTGGAAACGATGGTTGAAGTCCTTCAAGGTAAGGAAGTCGAAAAGTTTATTGATACTGGAACGGAAATCATTACCAAGGAAAATGCTGCGGCGCGTGTAGAGCGCATGAAAGGCTATATGCAGTAATGCAAACCGTACTGAAAAAAATATTTTATTGATTTTGATAAGGAGATTTTTATGAAAATCGGTATTATTGGTGCTGGACGTATTGGAAAAGTCCATGCGAAAAATATTGCAATGTTTGTTCCTGCGCTTGAAATCAAGACCATTGCAGATCCGTTTCTGGACGATGAAACGATAGTATTTGCAGAGAAATACAAGATTCCAAACACTACAAAAGACGCAAATGATATCTTGTCCGATCCGGAGATCGAGGCAGTGCTCATCTGCTCGTCAACCGATACCCATTCAAAGTATATCATTGAGGCAGCAAACGCGAAAAAGCATATTTTCTGCGAAAAGCCCATTGATTACGATATAAAAAGAGTGCATGAAGCGATTGATGCTGCAAAGAATGCAGGAGTCAAGCTGCAAATTGGATTTTGCCGTCGATTTGACCATAACCACCGTGCGGTTTATGATATGGTACGTGCGGGGAAGGTGGGTGATGTCAATATCATTAAAATTTCTTCCCGTGATCCAGAACCGCCCAAAATCAGCTATGTCAAGGTGTCCGGCGGTATCTTCTATGATATGATGATTCATGACTTTGATATGGCACGTTTTCTGGCTGGCAGCGAAGTGATAGAAGTACATGCTGTCGGTTCTGTATTGGTGGATCCGGAAATTGGACAGGCAGGAGATGTGGATACTGCGCTGGTCACATTAAAATTTGCAAACGGTGCAATCGGCGTCATCGATAACAGCCGTAAGGCGGTATATGGTTATGACCAGCGTGTCGAAGTGTTTGGCTCCAAGGGGTGTGCGCAGAATGAAAATGATATCCCGAATACCGCTGTGCTGTCAACTGCTGATGGCACGACGTATGGAACCGCTTATCAGGTCATGTGGGACCGCTACACCAATGCATTCGTTGCTGAAATGCAGGCATTTGCACATGCCTGCGTAAATGATGAGGAGCCGCCTGTTACAGGGGAAGATGGCTTGTATCCGGTATTGATGGCAGCCGCAGCGACAAAATCGCTGAAGGAAGGCCGTCCGGTTAAAATTTTGGAGGTTGAATAAAATGGCACTTAGAAAATCTGCATGTATTGATACATTATATACAGAATTACCTTGGCTGGAGCGTTTTCAGGCGGCAAAAAATGACGGGTTCGATGCCGTTGAGTTTTGGGATTGGAGAACGCATGATTTGGAGGAGATCCGCAAAGCCGCAGATGACGCAAAAATTGCGATTTCCGGATTTAACGGTGATGCAGACTATTCGCTCGTAGATCCCACACATAAAAAAAGCTATCTCGATGCGCTCGCACAGTCTATCAAAGCAGCGAAGAAGATTGGCGCAGACAGTCTGACTATTCACTCGAATGCGCTGGGAGACGGCGGCATTGTGGTCGATCATTATGATTCTCTGTCAGATACCGTGAAGCTCTGCTCCATGTACGATACCCTGTTGGCGTGTGCAAAAATGGCAGAAACAGAACAAATCAATCTCAATCTGGAAGCGCTCAATATTACGACAGATCATGTGGGAAATTTCTTAAAGTACACCCAGATGGGCGCGGAGATTTGCCGACTGATTGGCTCTCCACGGCTTAAGCTGCTGTATGATGTCTATCATATGCAGCTCAACGAAGGCTGTATTTGTGATACCATTTCCAAATATGCAGATCAGTTCGGTCATATTCATGTCGCAGATGCGCCGGGACGTCATGAGCCCGGGACGGGTGAGATTGCCTATAAAAAGGTGATTACACATCTGGAGGCTTGCGGCTATACCGGCCGCGTGGGTTATGAACTGTTCCCGTCAGTTGATACGGCAACAGCTGTAAAAGCCATTATGGAGCATTGCTAAGGATAGCAGTGCATAGACAGATGCTGCCCTGAATGGGAAATCTTAGCTGCAACTACTTTACAAAAAATGCTGATATTCTTTTCACTTTCAAAGATAAAAGAGCAGTACAGAGCCAAAGGGAGCTGTACTGCTCTTTTTGTATAGGGGCAAGTTATAAGGACTATGATAGGAGAGAAGCGGCACGGAGAAATGAAAAAGACACCCACACAGGGTGTCTTTTCTGTAAGCCCGAGTATAAAATGATGACATCAGCTTATATTCGGATCAGCTGGTGCCGATGGCCGGACTCGAACCGGCACGGGTTGCCCCGCCGCATTTTGAGTGCGGTACGTCTACCAATTCCATCACATCGGCGTCTTAAACAGTATATCAGGAAATTCAAAAAAATGCAAGTATTTTTTTGAAGAAAAGAGAAAATGGATTGTGCGTCCGCAGACTTGACAGAATGTATTGGATATGTGAGAATGAAACAATAGGGATTATCCGCCAAATCATAGATATAAATATAAAGTAAAGAAGGACGATGCTTATGACGAAACAAGAACGTGCACTGGAAATTATTGAGCGTTTAAAACGAGAATATCCAGATGCAGGCTGCACATTGGATTATAATGAAGCGTGGAAACTTTTGGTTAGCCTGCGGCTTGCAGCGCAGTGTACAGATGCGAGAGTAAATGTGGTAGTGGAAAGACTGTATGAAAAGTTTCCAGATGTTGAGGCATTGGCGGCAGCAGACGTCGATGAAATTGAAAAAATTGTACACCCATGTGGTTTGGGACCGAGCAAGGCAAGAGATATCAGCGCATGTATGAAAATGCTGCGAGATGAATATCATGGGCAGATCCCGCAAACCTTTGAAGAACTGCTTCGGTTGCCGGGAGTCGGACGCAAGAGCGCCAATCTGGTAATGGGTGATGTATTTGGAAAGCCCGCAATCGTGACAGATACACACTGTATCCGCCTTGTGAATAGAATGGGACTGGTCGATGGGATCAAGGAGCCGAAAAAGGTAGAAATGGCACTCTGGAAGATCATTCCGCCAGAGGAGGGCAGCGCATTTTGCCACCGCTTGGTGTTCCATGGGCGAGACGTATGCAGCGCACGAAAAAAACCGGACTGCGAAATATGTTGTGTGCGGGATTTATGTCCGCAGATTGGAGTATAATGGATCGCGCCGGATCGATATCACGATAAGCGGCTGATGGGAGAAAAAGAGAGGATACGTAAATGGCAATCAATAAACGTATGCGTGCTGCACTCAGGCTATTATCTTATCCGGCGGCAGCGGATTTAGACAAGCTTTATAAGATAGAGCGTGCGCTCTATCAGCTCAAGGCACCCCCGCTCGCGGCACTGTATCACCATTGGGATCATGTGATCGAGTCAGTGGACGGAACACCGATTCGGGTGCGGATTTATACTCCAAAACAGCAGACAGATCATCGAATCTTATTGTTTTTTCATGGCGGCGGCTGGGTGCTGGAAAGTGTGGATACCTACAATCAGGTATGTAAGGCGCTTGCAAGGGCAACCGGCTGCCGTGTGATTTCAGTGGAATATCGGAGAGCGCCGGAGTATCCTTTTCCGGTGGCGCTGGAGGATTGTTATGCAGCTGCCAAAACAATTTATCAGGCAGGTGAACCGCTTGGCATACATGGCCCCGAGGATATCATACTGATTGGGGACAGTGCCGGTGGAAATCTTGCGGCAGCTGTGTCTCTCTTGGCACGAGATCGTGGAGAATTTGAGGTTGCACATCAGATTCTGATTTATCCGGCGACTGCTGCAGATCACTCGGAAAGCTCCCCGTTTGCATCAGTGCATGAAAATGGGGAAGGATATTTATTGACAGCCTATCGTGTAGAGCAATTTATGAAGCTGTATGCAGGTGTTGATGATTCTGCCTATCAGAACCCATATTTTGCGCCGATTTTAATGAAGGATCTGAGCAGGCAGCCACGTACACTTGTGATAACAGCAGAATATGATCCTTTGCGCGATGAAGGAGAAGCTTATGCAAAGGCGCTTGCAGAGGCAGGCAATGCGGTATCTTGTGTGCGGCTGCTAGATGCTTTGCATGGCTTTATTTCTTTGCCCGCCCGCTTTGTGCATGTGAAGCGTACACATGCGCTGATTCAAGACTTTTTGGGAGATGAAACAAAATGCGCAGACAGCAAAAACCAGACTGGTACCGTCTTGATAATGCGGCAAAAATCTTCCCGCCAACGGTTCACGGAGCAGACACAGCAGTATTCCGACTGACATGTGAGCTCAATGAGCCGGTCAGACCGGAGATTTTACAGCGTGCTCTTGACCGTATGGTTGTACTATATCCAAATCTGCGTACCGTACTGCGGCGTGGTGTGTTTTGGTATTATCTGGAGCAGACCAACCGACATGCGAAGGTCGTTCCAGAGCATACCCCGCCCTGTGCACAGCTTTATCAGGACAGCCGTTCTTCACTGTTTGAGGTGAGCTATTGGAAGAATAAGATCAATTTTGATGTGTTTCATGTCGTGGCAGATGGTGCTGGAGCAATCGATATGCTGCAAACGCTGGTGACAGAATATGTATCAGATGCTTACCATCTGGAGGTTCAGCGACCGCCGCAGGCCGCGCTCGATGAACGCATGGAGGACGGCTTTCAAAAATACTATAAGACAGAGGCAAACAGTGCGGGAACTGTGCAGAAAATGCGTGCCTATCGTTTGCCGTATCGTGGGAAGGATTTGTCTGTTTTCGAGGGCGTGTGTGATGTGCAGGCAGTCCTGCAAGCGGCACACCAATATGACACCACGCTGACGGTATATCTGGCAGCTGTGCTGTTTCAGGCGATTCAGGGCGGTATGTATGTAAGAGACCGGAAAAAGCCAGTGGTCTTGACCGTTCCGGTCGACTTGCGCAGTTATTTTCCGTCTCATACGACGAGAAATTTCTTTAGCATCATTCGGGCATCTTACAGCTTTCAGGAGCGCTCTGGAGAGTTTGAAGATATTTTGGAGCAGACTGCACAGGCGTTTCGAAGGGAGTTGACCGCAGAAAATCTGGCGGCGCGGCTCAATACACTTGCGGCGCTTGAGCATAATTTTCTGCTGCGTCCAATACCTTTATTTCTGAAGTATCCGGCACTGTTTCTATCAGGTAAGCTTTCTGATATTGGGGAAACAGCCGTCCTTTCTAATATCGGACGTTTTCAACTGCCGGAAGTGATACAGCCCTATGTGAAGGGCTTTGGCGTATTTGTTGGAACAGATGCCTTGCAGCTGTGTACTTGCAGCTATGGAGGCAAGCTGCATTTGGGCTTCACGACAACGATGAGAGATCCGGCTGTTATCCGCAGATTTTGCAATCATCTGACCGGAGATGGTATTGAGCTGGAGATTCGCAGCAACACAATGTATGGGGAGGAAAAGTAGATGCTGTATTGTCC
Organism: Butyricicoccus pullicaecorum; assembly: GCA_018366035.1. Lineage (GTDB taxonomy): Bacteria > Bacillota > Clostridia > Oscillospirales > Butyricicoccaceae > Butyricicoccus > Butyricicoccus pullicaecorum_A. Next base: position 206,642 of record JAGZIW010000001.1, read on the forward strand.
GCTGTGTCGGGTCAAGGTTGCAGGAGATAAGCGCTGCTGCCCGCTGTGCAAGGGACAGCTCACAGGAGTTCCAGAGCCGGAGAGCGAAATTTTTCCACAGATTGTGCCGCCCCATAAGCTGGCGCGTATTGCGCGGCGTATGATAACGCTTTGTTTACTGGTGGTTGTCTTGTGCTGCATACAAATTGAAAGCGTGTGGCATCCGGCAAGCAATTGGCCGTTTTTTGTCATTGCAGCGGTTGGCTGTCTTTGGCTCTCTGTTATGCTGGGTATTTCCAGACGGCGTGTCCTGATGCAGAATCTAACTGCGCAGACAATCCTGTTTTCTGTCCTTGCGATTTTGTGGGATTATGGAACGGGTTGGCGGGGCTGGTCAATTGAGTGGGTCAATCCGATTCTGTGTGTATCTGCGCTTACCGCGCTTTTGCTGCTCAAGGTGATTTTGCGGGTCCCCATGGTGGAAGCGGTTGGTTGGATAGGGCTTCTTTCCGTGCTTAGCTGGCTGATTCCGCTTGTCTTATTGTTGTTTGGGGATATGAGTGTTGTATGGCCCAGTATTTTATGCTGCGGTCTGTCATTCGCAGTTACAGTCATATTGGTGATTTTCTTCCATCGCTATATGCGGGAGGAAGCAGAACGCAGATTCCATTTGTAAAAAAGAAGGCGCTTACGCGCCTTCTTTTTTATGGGTGAAGATTAAAATATATCATTTTCAGATAACTCTTGATACAGCTTTGATTTATCCAAGATTTGGATTCCGCCGCGGGAAACTGCAATGCTTCCGGTTTGAGAAAGCTGCTTTAGAGTTCGGCTGACCGCTTCGCGCGCAGAGCCGATTGCGCGTGCTAAATGCTCCTGTGTCAAAGAGAGGGTACTGTTTCCGCTGCTTGCGGACTCATCAATCAAAAAGGCTGCAACGCGCTGACGCAAGGTCATGAAAAACATACGTTCCACGGCTTGGATCAAATCAGATAAGCGTTCGGTGCTGCTGCGATAAACAAAATTTTCGACATGCAGATTTTCCTCCATCAGCTGTGCAAAAACAGGTGTGGGGATAATCAGCAGATCGCAGTCTGTCTCGGCGTCGATTTGCACATCGAACGTCATGGCAGACAGCACACAGGAAGCAGACAGCACACAGGTTTCCCCTGAACGCAAACGATAAATGGTTGCTTCGCGTCCATCTGCACTCAGCAAATAGACACGTACAATGCCGGATATAACAAATAGTGGGCCGATACAGCTCTGATTTCCCATTTTTATGGCTTCGCCTGCAGTAAAATGTGCAGTATGGGAGTGTTCCCGCACGAGTGATTTTTGCGCCTGAGATAAATGTGGCCAAAATGATTGTGCCTCCAATAATGTGGTATCCAAAAAGCCACCTTCTTTCTATGTTTTATTTTTATTGTACCTGAACTGGATACATATTGCAAGGACACAGCAAACAAGGCAGTGTATGCCGGAAGAAAACACAAAGCTGCATATACCGATTTTCTGATTGCAACAAGATTTTTGGGATTCGAAAATAAAATTTTGTTTGCTTTGTTTTACAAAGGGGCATTTTCTTGTACAAGAAAATGCGGTATAATAACGATATCCGTTGGAAGCGTATAGGGACAGGCAGTATCCAATTTCGGATAACCCTGTTGTCCTACGATAAATTCCAGCGAAGGCTGTCGATTTCAAAATTAAGACACTGGCACAGGTTCTGTAACAAAGGGACATTTGCCAATATAGAAAGTGAGAGGAGAACCTATGCGTATTAAAATTGGTATTTTAGGGTATGGCAACCTTGGACGCGGTGTGGAGGCTGCCATTGCACAAAACGCTGATATGGAGCTTGTTGGCGTATTTACTCGCCGCGACCCTGCTTCTGTAAAGATTGCAACTGCCGGCGTATCAGTCTATCATAGCGATGACGCAGAAAAGATGCAGGATCAAATTGATGTTATGGTAATCTGTGGCGGCAGTGCAACAGACCTGCCTAATTTGACACCTAAGTATGCACAGCTGTTTAATGTGGTAGACAGCTTTGATACCCATGCCAATATTCCTGCTCATTTTGCAGCAGTTGATGCAGCGGCAAAGAAGGGCGGCAAGGTTGGACTGATCTCCTGTGGCTGGGACCCGGGTATGTTTTCTCTCAACCGTGTCTATGCAAATGCAATTTTACCACAAGGTAAGGATTATACCTTCTGGGGGCGTGGTGTCAGTCAGGGACACTCTGATGCAATTCGCCGCATTGACGGTGTTGTGGACGCTCGTCAGTATACCTGTCCGGTAGAAGCAGCCGTAGATTCAGTACGCGCCGGAGAGAATCCGGAACTGACGACTCGTCAGAAGCACACAAGAGAGTGCTTTGTTGTTGCAGAGGAGGGTGCGGATTTGGAGTGCATTGCGCAGCAAATTAAAACCATGCCCAACTATTTTGCAGATTATGATACCACAGTGCACTTTATCTCTCAGGAAGAGCTGGATAGAGAGCATAAGGGGCTGCCGCACGGCGGATTTGTGATCCGTGCAGGAAAGACCGGATTTTCCGAGGAGCACCAGCATATCATTGAATATCGTTTACAGCTGGATTCCAATCCGGAATTTACCGGCTCCGTTTTGGTGGCGTGTGCACGCGCTGCATATCGCATGAATCAGTCTGGACAGTCCGGCGGAAAGACTATGCTCGATGTTGCGCCTGCATATCTGTGCGCACAGTCTGGGGAAGAACTGAGAGCACATATGCTGTAATTAAGGCTGCTTAACAGTATGCCGGAAAAGTCTTTTTGTGGTTTTGCTTGAAGTGAAGCGACTTAAAAAAATTCAAGATCTGAGGGGACTGACCTTGGATTTTGCGCTCCAAAACCGGCATAGAAATTCTATGCCGGTTTTGCCCGTTATATGAATGAAAGGAGTTTGAAATAATGCCGGAACTTGGAAGAAACGACCCATGTTGGTGTGGAAGCGGAAAGAAGTATAAGAAGTGCCATGCGGATTTCGATGAAAAACTGGAAACTTTTGCGGTCAGCGGGCATGTGATCCCGACACATCAGATGATCAAAACAGAGGAACAAATCGATGCCATTCGGAAAAGTGCTAAAATCAATATTGCCGTTTTGGATTATGTGGCAGAGCACATTCGAGCGGGGATTTCAACCGCAGAGATCGACCGTTGGGTGTATGAGGAGACTGTGCGTATGGGAGGAACACCTGCGCCGCTTGGCTTTGAGGGATTTCCGAAGAGTGTATGTACCTCGGTCAACAATGAGGTATGCCATGGGATTCCCTCTGAGGATATGATTTTACAGGACGGCGACATCATAAACGTAGATGTATCTACGATTTTAGATGGCTTTTACGCAGATTCTTCACGTATGTTTTGCATTGGCAAAGTTTTGCCGGAGTGGGAACGATTGGTGCGTGTAACAAAGGAATGTATGGAAAAGGGGCTCGAGCAGGTCAGACCATGGGGCTTTTTGGGAGACATCGGACAGGCAATCAACGACCATGCACAGGCAAATGGATATTCGGTTGTACGCGAGATTGGCGGACATGGGGTTGGACTGGAATTTCACGAGGATCCATGGGTCAGTCATGTGGCAAAAGCGGGCACGGGTGTGGTTCTGGCGCCCGGTATGATGTTTACCATTGAACCGATGGTCAATATGGGTGCTGCCGATATCTTTCAGGACAGTGAAAATGGCTGGACGATTTATACACAGGATAATCTGCCTTCCGCCCAGTGGGAGATTCAGGTTCTTGTAACGGAAGATGGACATGAAGTGATTTCCTACTAAAAAATAAAATATAACAAAAAAACAAGGATAAAAGATTGATCTTTTATCCTTGCTTTTTTGTTTTGAGGAAAGTTGGACTGTAAGAGCCTTTTAATTGTTTACGGACACTGCTCTAATATGTTTATTGCTGCTCCTGAATATATCGATCCATAGCCGCTGCTGCACGTTTTCCAGCACCCATTGCCAGAATTACTGTGGCAGCACCAGTTACTGCGTCACCGCCGGCAAAAACACCGTCCTTGCTGGTAATACCATTTTCATCATCTGCAATGATACAGCCACGCTTATTGGTATCCAGACCGGGAGTGGTGGAACGAATGAGCGGGTTCGGACTGGTGCCGATTGCAACAATCACGGCATCTAAATCCAGAACAAATTCGCTGCCTTCTACCGGAACCGGACGGCGGCGACCGGATTCGTCTGGCTCGCCAAGTTCCATTTGCTGACACCGCATACCTGTGACCTGATAGGTTTCCGGATCGCCGAGTACCTCAAGCGGAGCCGTCAGGAACTTAAAGACAATACCCTCTTCCTTGGCGTGATGGATTTCCTCCAGACGCGCAGGAAGCTCTGCCTCACCGCGGCGGTAGATGATGTAGACCTCTTCGGCACCCATACGTTTTGCAGAACGGGCTGCGTCCATTGCAACATTGCCGCCGCCGACAACAGCGACCTTTTTTGCGCGGCGAATCGGCGTGTGCGCGTCCTTTTTGTACGCCTTCATAAGGTTCACACGAGTCAGATATTCATTTGCGGAATAAACCCCGTTGTAGTTTTCGCCGGGGATTCGCATGAAGGTTGGCAGACCTGCACCAGAGCCTACAAAGATTGCTTCGTAGCCATCTGCAAACAGGTCATCGATGGTCTCGGAACGGCCTACAACAAAGTTCAGCACAAAGGTAACGCCTAAGTCCTTGAGGGTATCGATTTCCTTCTGTACAATGGACTTTGGCAGACGGAATTCTGGAATCCCGTACATCAGCACGCCGCCGGCAGTATGCAGCGCCTCGAATACGGTGACATCATAGCCCTTGCGCGCAAGATCACCGGCACAGGTCAGACCAGCAGGGCCAGCACCAACAATGGCAACCTTATGTCCGTTGGATTCTGGCTTTGCTGTGGCTTCTGTCTGATGCGCCATTGCATAGTCTGCAACGAAGCGTTCCAGACGACCAATGCCAACGGCTTCTCCTTTGATGGCACGCACACACTTCTGCTCACACTGGGTTTCCTGTGGGCATACACGACCGCAGACAGCGGGCAGGGCAGAGGTTTCCTTGATTTTTGCGGCAGCCTCCAAGAACTTGCCCTCGGCAACAAGAGAAATGAATTCTGGGATTTGTACGCCGACCGGACAGCCTGAAACACAGGGCTTGTGCTTGCAGTTGAGGCAGCGCTGTGCCTCTTCGACTGCCATTTCAGGCGTATAGCCGGTGGTGACCTCTTCAAAGTTTTTATTTCGAATGTTTGGTGCCTGTTCGGGCATGGGAACCTTGGTCTGGGACATATTTGGCATAGTTATTGTACCTCCATCTTGTGCAGATTACATTCGTTTTCCAGTGAATCATGTTCTTCTTTTCTGTACATGGCACTGCGACGAATGGATTCGTCAAAATCAACCAGATGCCCGTCAAAATCCGGACCATCTACACAAGCGAACTTGGTTTCTCCGCCAACAGTCAGGCGGCAGCCGCCGCACATACCGGTGCCGTCAACCATTGTGGAGTTCATGGATACAATGGTTTTAATGCCATAAGGACGTGTCGTTTCACATACGAACTTCATCATAATCATGGGACCTATTGCAATGACAGCATCATACTGCTTGCCGGAGTCGATGAGTTCCTTGAGCACCTCTGTTACAAGTGCTTTGCGGCCGTTGGAGCCATCGTCGGTCACCAGATACAGGTTTGTGGAGGCGGCGCGCATTTCATCTTCCAAAATGATAATATCCTTGTTGCGGAAGCCGGCAATCAAATCGACCTCAGCGCCCATTTCGTGCAGTGCCTTTGCCTGCGGATAAGCAATGGCACAGCCCAGACCACCGCCGACAACGGCAACCTTTTTGAGACCTTCCAGTTCACTTGCGCGGCCAAGCGGACCTACAAAGTCGTGCAGGCAGTCACCGACGTTCAGCAGACCCAGCTGCTTTGTGGTGGCACCGACCTCCTGAAAGATAATCATAATGGTACCCTGCTCACGGTCATAGGAAGCAATGGTAAGCGGGATTCGCTCGCCCTCCTCGTCCACGCGCAGGATAATAAACTGCCCGGGCAGTGCTTTTTTTGCAACATGTGGGGCATGGATAATCATTTGTTTTGTGTTTGCATTGAGCGTCTGTTTTTCAAGAATTTTGTACATTCCAATCCACCTCCATAGTGTATCTCATTATACGACAGGGGCACATGATTTGCAAGAATGCTTTTCGAAAACGTCAGGATAAGGGGAATAGTTTTGTAGAAATAGGCAAAAACAGGGGCGAGATTGCCTTATGAGTAGTTCAGAGTGATATATTCCGAGCGGGCATAGCCTTCAATATCTTCGTATCGTATGACATACCAGCCGTCCCAAAATCCGAGCACAAGCACTTGCGCACCATCGGGTGCACTTCCTAAAATGGGCGCATCTAGAGAGGGGCGTGCACGGATATTTAAATTTCCGCCGTTGAGATCAACAGTGGCGGATAAAATGGGTTCCGGCTCTAAAAAAGGAACACCAAAATATTGTGTCAGAGCCATGACCATAGCGCGGGCAATCGGGACGATATTTCCACGAATCCATGCGGCATCATCGGGATTGTCATGATAGCCAAGCTCGGCAAGGATCGCAGGGGCACGTGTTCGTGTGACTTCTCCGATGTGTGTGGTAGGGAGCGCATTTACCTTGTCTGGAAGTGGATAAATCTGGCGCAGCTGGGCTACGGCGAGGTCTGCAATCATACGGCTGCGTTCTGAGTTGGGGGCATAATACACATCAATACCGCGTAGCTTGCCGGCAAGGGATTCGGGAGCTGCGTTGGAGTGCAATGCAATATGCGCGTCATACTGCCCTGCGTTGGAGGCACGAATGGAAGATGCAGCTGTCATATCCGGTGTGTTGCGTGTAAAGGTAATGCCTGATGCGGTCAAATAGGGCTCCATGGCGTCGGCAATCAAATTCATATAGTATTCTTCACTGCCGGAGCCGTCGTAATAGAGATTGTACTCTTGTGTACTGGGGGATAGGTAAATACTTGGCATAATGTAAAACCTCCTGTGACTGACATAGATGGATATTTCATTGCTATGCATAAGACGGACATATGGTGACAGTGTTGAAAAAATGGATTTCTTTGTAAAAATAGTTGTATTTTATTTGAATTCGCGGTATTATAAAAAATACACAAATTATAAAAGTGCTGGAAGCGAGGCTGTGAGCATATAACAGGAGGAATTCTATGAAATTAACAACCAAGCACCGATTGCTCGTTGGAGTCACACTGTTTTCCATGTTTTTTGGTGCTGGAAATCTGATTTTTCCACCATTTTTGGGGGCACAGGCTGGACAGGCATCGGTTTTTGCGATGCTCGGATTTTGTCTGAGTGCAGTAGGACTGCCAATGTTAGGCGTTATTGCAGTGGCAGAGTCGAACGGTCTGCCTGCGCTTGCAGGGCGCGTACATCGAAGATTTGCAGATGTTTTTACATTTCTCATTTACATGTCGATTGGTCCCTGTCTGGCGATTCCGCGTACAGCAACGACTTCGTTTGAAATGGCAGTCGTTCCGTTTTTGCCGGAGAGTACATCGCTTGGAACAGCGCAGCTTTTATATTCGATTGTCTTTTTTGCCGTTGCCTTGCTCTTAGCACTGCGTCCGGATAAGCTGACCGATCGCTTGGGAAAGCTGCTGGGACCTTCGCTGCTCATTCTGATTTTTGTTGTTTTCGTTGGCTGTATCGTGCATCCGATGGGGACTCCAAGTGCGGCGATCGGGAAATATGCCTCTGGTGCAGCAGTGAACGGATTTTTGGAGGGGTATCAGACCATGGATACCATCGCAGCGCTTAATTTCGGCTTTATCATTGCGCTCAATATCCGCGCAAAGGGAGTTGAGGACAATCGGCAGATTGTACGAGAGACCTGTTGGGCTGGAATTATTGCCGGCGCAGTGCTTTTTACAGTCTATGCCGTACTGACTTATATCGGTGTGCAGTCTGGTGTGGCATTTCCAGATGCGGCCAATGGCACAGAGGTTCTGACCTCTATTGTAATGGAGCTGTTTGGGCCGGTCGGTGTAATTATTTTGGCGCTGATTTTTGTAATTGCCTGTCTCAATACCTGTATTGGATTGATTTCCTGTTGTGGAGATTACTTTGCAAAGATTTTTCCGGTTTTTGGCTATCGCGTGTGGGCTTGTTTCTTTGCTGTTATGAGCATGATGATTTCCAATGTAGGTCTCAATCAGATCCTTTCGTTCTCTGTACCTGTGCTGGGGGCAATCTATCCCGTGGCTATTATGCTCATTGCACTGGTGTTTTTGCATAAATGGCTGGGACAATTCCGATATGTGTACCCCATTACGATTTTGCTGACCGGACTTGTAAGTGTGCTGGCAGCGCTCGATAGTGTAGGAATCATGATTCCTGTGGTTACAGGGTTGGTTCAGATGCTTCCGTTCTATACACAGAGCCTTGGGTGGCTTGTACCGGCACTGGCTGGAATGGTCATTGGCGTGTTGATTTCTCCAAAAACAGATAAAAATACAGGCATTTTAAAAAAATGATGAAGCAATATTGGAGAACTAAAAATTGTGCACTATGCTGAGTTTATTATCGGAAATACCAAAGAAAAGAATTTGATTTTGTAGGATTTATACGAATTCAAAAAAATCAATCAACAAATTACCGATAATTTAATGATTTTTCAAGAGTGATTTGGCATAAATGCTTGTTGCTATCGTGTGAATACATGATATAATATCAGGCGGAAAAGATTAAGATTGTATCAAGGCCGTGCACAGGCGTGCTGCCTGTTTTTGGATAATGGCGGGTGCCATTTGGAGGAATCGACGTGTTACAATTTATAAAAGGGTTCAATCTGCTGATTTTTGCGTTATTTACGGTGTTGTATGCGTATCAGCTGTTTTATGTAATTGTCACATTGTGGCATGACAGAAAACCGCGCTCAATGCCGCAGGCAAAAAAACTGCACAAATATGCAGCAGTAATTTCGGCGCGAAATGAGAGTGCAGTCATAGGAGAGCTTGTACACAGCATAAAAAAGCAGAGGTATCCGGCAGAACTGTTAGATGTATTTGTGATTGCAGACAATTGTACGGATAACACAGCCGACGTTGCACGGCGTGCAGGTGCAATCGTGTTTGAACGTATGAATCGCACCGAAGTTGGTAAAGGCTATGCTCTTGATTATGCCTTTGAACGCATTGCAGATGAATTTTCGGAGGCACAGTACGAAGGGTATTTTATTTTTGATGCAGACAATCTGCTCGCCCCTGACTATGTTGCCGAGATGAATAAGGTTTTTGATAGTGGTTATCGTGTGGTAACAAGCTATCGGAATTCAAAAAATTTTGATTCCAACTGGATTTCTGCCGGCAGTGCGCTCTGGTTTTTGCGAGAGGCAAAGTTCTTAAACAATTCGCGTATGATTTTGGGTACCAACTGCGCAGTTTCGGGTACTGGTTTTTTGGTATCCAGCGAGGTGATTCGTGAGCGCGGCGGTTGGAAGTATCATTTGCTGACCGAAGATATTCAGTTTTCCATTGATTGTGCAATTGAAGATGAACGTGTCGGATATTGTCCCACAGCGGTATTCTATGATGAGCAGCCGGTTACCTTTGAGCAGTCATGGAATCAGCGATTGCGCTGGTCAAAGGGCTTCTATCAGGTGTTTACGCGGTATGGAAGAAAGCTGGCAAGCGGCATTTTGAAGCATCACAGCTTTTCGTGCTATGATATGCTGATGACAGTTGCGCCGGCAATGCTGCTGACAATGACTTCGGTTGCAGTCAATGCATTTTTATTTGTCAGTGCGATGCTGAGTACACCGGTTGCATTGCCAATCTTACATTTGACATTTTCGTCTATTGTATCTTCTTTTACAGGCTTTTATTTGACACTTCTGTTCTTCGGAATGATCACAACCATTACCGAGTGGCGGTGTATCAATACCACTGCGGGGAGAAAACTTCTCTACACTTTTACTTTCCCGATATTTATTTTTACCTATATCCCGATTGCAATCGTTGCACTCTTTTGTAAGATTGAGTGGAAACCAATTGCACATACCATTAGTAAATCTATTGAAGAGTTTCAGTGATAAAAATCCACCCAGTATGATACTGAGTGGATTTTTTGTTAATTATATACAAAATAAAAGTGTAAAATCCTACAAAAATGATGATTTGTTGTAAGTATTTTTGAAAGTGCAGGATTCTTTCTTGTATTTTTCAAAAAAATCCTGTATGATAATGATATTATTCTTGGAAAAAAGATAGGAGGAACTGAATGCTAAACGAGTATTTGGGACAACTGAACGATTTTATGTACACCTATATCCTAATCTTTTTATTGATTGGTTCGGGTGTATACTTCACAATTCGCACTCGTTTTGTCCAAGTGCGCCGAATTGGAGATGTGCTCCGTATTCTGAAGGAGAAGTCCGATAACAGTGAGGGGGGGAAGTCGGTTTCGTCTTTTCAGGCTCTCATGATTTCTACGGCTTCGCGTGTTGGTACAGGTAATATTGCAGGTATCGCAGCAGCGATTGCAACGGGCGGTCCGGGCGCTGTGTTCTGGATGTGGCTTATGGCTGTAATTGGCGGCGCATCTGCATTTATTGAATCTACGCTCGCGCAGATTTACAAGGTGAAGGACGGAGATTCCTTCCGTGGAGGACCAGCGTACTATATCCAGCGTGGTCTGGGAAAACGCTGGCTCGGCTGTGTTTTTTCTGTCCTGTTGATTGCCTGCTTTGCCTATGGCTTCAACAGTTTGCAGACCTATAATATCTCCACTGCGATTGCATACTATATCCCAAATTATAGTGAGAGCATGTGGCCAATGCTGATTGGCATTATTATGGCTCTTTTGACCGCTGCGGTCATCTTTGGTGGTGTGCATCGTATTGGGTTTATCAGTTCTGTGATTGTTCCGATTATGGCGGGCGGTTACATTTTGATGGGTCTCATTATGTTCTTTACACATCTAGATGCTGTTCCGAGTGTATTCTACCAGATTTTCACACAGGCATTTGATATACAGGCAATTATGGGTGGTCTGGCAGGCAGTGCAATCGTTATTGGTATCAAGAAAGGTCTGTTCTCCAATGAGGCTGGTATGGGTTCGGCACCGAATGCGGCTGCTTCTGCTGAGGTATCTCACCCTGCAAAACAGGGACTTATTCAGACATTATCTGTATTCCTCGATACGCTTGTGATTTGCTCTACGACTGCGATGATTTTGATGGTTTCTGGCGCAGAGGTTTCAAAGGATATCACTTACGTACAGAATGCTGTAACAGGTACCTTTGGTGCGGCAGGCAATGTGTTTATCACCATTGCAATCTTCTTCTTTGCATTCTCAAGCTTGATCGGCAACTACTATTACACGGAGTCCAATCTGCGTTTCATTAAAGACGACAAGCGCCTTTTGTTCGTATTCCGTCTGACCTGCTTGGCTGCGATCTTCTTTGGCGCACAGGCAAGCTTTGATACAGTATGGAATCTTGCAGATATTCTGATGGGCTTTATGGCGATTGTGAATATTTTTGCAATCCTGCTGCTTGGCAATATCGCAATCAAGTCGCTGCGGGATTATGATGAGCAGAGAAAGAAAGGAAAAGATCCTGTATTTTATGCAAGTCATATTGGCATGAAGCCAGAGGAACTGGATTATTGGCACGATGATGACCATATTCCGAACGGTCAGTAAATAAAAATATAAAAAAAAGCTACTATCTGATAAGATAGTAGCTTTTTTATATAGAATAAATTCCAGAGAACATGGAAAAGTCATATTCTGCTGGAATTTTTGTGTTATTAAGCTGGAGAGGAAAGGCTTTTGATAACGCTGTTTTGTGATTCAAGTATGATGCTGCGCCTTGAGAGAGGCGGTCCGATGTGTATGTGCAAAGGGAAGATGAATACAAAAGCTGATACCTGCAAGCAGAAGGAAAGATATCAGAAGATATACCTGTCGTCCAAAGGTGTCAAAGATCCAAACCATTGGTGTACCAGACGGTGCTTCGTAGAGAAACATGTAATTTTCTCCAAAATGGAAATCAATATATCCTACAACAAAGACAACAAATAGGAAGATGCAGAGGACACGTGGGAAATGGTGCGGATTTGGACGATGTTCGCCGGATACAATTAGTGCCAGCGGTACATAAATCAGTAAGCCGTGCAGCAGGAAGGTCTGTATGGTTTGGAAGGAAAACATGGGATAATAGTCAGCAATACCAGCGGGAAAGACTGTGCCGAAGATACCGCCTAAAAGTGAGGTTGCATATACGAAATCCTTAAAGCAAGTAAATGGTGTGAAGATGGATAGCGGGATAAACAGACTTTGCAGACCGCATAAGTGCAGAGGAAGCAGCTTGATAAGGCTTGTCGTGCCTGTAAAGTACATCCAAATTGAGTGAGATAACTCAAGTATGGGAACGAGTATACCGGCAGTAACTAGCAGTTTCCGGCGTGTTTGTGCTGAGGCGCGCTTTGTCCAGCGCAGAAGGAAAAAGAGTGCAAGCGCAAGAAGCAAAAGCAGGAAAATATGCTGTATGCCAAAAAGGGAAAAGGCATGTGGGTGTGGCTGGTTACAGCGTACAAAAAAATCGGTCATATATCAAAGCCCCCAAAATGAAAATATAAAAATCAGTTAAAATATAGCATAACATAGAAATATGACAAATGTGTGTACTTTTGATGAACATGGTTTGAGGAAGAACCTATATGGAAAGTATTTGATAAAAAAACAGACTTCATTATTTTGAAGTCTGTTTTGTAATGCTAATTTTGTGGAGCAAGACGTGCCCGTGCCAAATCGCGCTGAAAATAATCGGTTCCATTGCGTGCGTCGAAACGCGCTGCGATTTTTTCGGCTTCGGCATAGAACCACTGTGCAAGTGCAACTGTATGGTACATATTGTCCTCTTGATAAAGTGGAAATGCGGCAGAAAATGGCAAAGAAATACAGTCCTGTTTTTTCGAAAGCTCATGGAAGCACACCCAAGAAGCCTTGTAGAAGTCATACTTTTTCTTTTGATCCCACATGGATAACGCCCAATCCAGACGCAGCCCAATTTGATGGATTGCAAGTTCCAAATCAACATACGCCCAGCAGTGGAGGATTGCTGCCAGATATCCAAGATCACTTTTGTCTCGGATACCTTCGCGGTAAAGCTTATTTGCAAAACTGCGGGCCTCTGCAAGATCACCGCGACGCAGAGCGTCCTCTAAATAGGCAAGCCACATCAGCTGCGGCGTGTCACTGCAAAAAGTCATTCTGCCGTTTTTCAGCGGATCTGCATAACGATCTGCCGCTTGGCGGTCGCCCGTTAAAAGGCTCATGTGAATTGCATGGCTCACGTCACATGCCTCACAGTCGGACACCTTGTCGCGTTTACTGTTCCAAAAATTATTGAAGTATTCAAATGCCTGTTTGCTGTCAATATATTGCCAGAAGTCTGCCATACGCCACCAGTAAAGACGTTCCCCGATTTGATAATGCTTTGTCAGGGCATAGAATTTATCCATAAGCTGTTTCCATTCGGAAATAGGAATCTGGGGCAATGCGGCGATAGGGTCAACGGTGAACTGCATCATGACAAGATGCATGTGGTCTTTTTGTTCAGGCGGAAGTGCATCGGGATATTGCTCAAGAATTGCATTAAATTCAACGCCAATGGGAATAGCTTTGGGGGGATCATCATGAAATGCCATGTGGTAAGCATATTCAAAACGAAACACCAAACGCCAATAGGTGTCATTGGCGGCATCTGCCTGCCGAATCGCGTCAGAGAGTGCATTTGTTTTTGTATGATCGTCGTCAAGGTTGTCGATCAGGCTCATAAAACCAGCGCCATTAAAATTCATAGTATCTTTCCTTTCAATTGCTGCCAAGGTGATTGGCATTGTCCAGCTTGATTTGGTAATAATGTGAATGGTTTCGGGTGTCAAATGCCTGTGCAATTTTTTGTGCTTGTTCGTAAAAGAATGTGCTTAGTGTATCCATGGCATAAAGGCTGTTTTCTTGCCAGAGTGGAAAGTTTTGCGGTAATGTCAGTGTCGCGCAGCTGATATACTGTTTGCTGTATTGCAGGCATACGACCCATGCAGCAACACACAACTCAAATACTTCATCTTGATCCCATTCTCCCCAGACTTCGTCAATGCCGGATTCTAACATACGTAAAGCCTTGTCGGTATCGTGATACGCCAGCCAGCGCAGCATGGCAGAATTATATTCATTTTTGGCAAGATGCGGACGCAGCAGGTTTGCCCAGTAGGACGCCTGCTCATGGGTTTCGTAATCCAAAGCAAATCGCAGAAACTGGGAAAGCGTGCGCTCAGGCTCTGATTGACATGTGACGGTTCCGTCCAGTATTGGCTGTGCAGCTTGAAGTGCTTTTGCCTTTTGTCTGGTTTTCAGAAAATAGTTGGATTGGAAATGGGCTTTGCATGCCGCACAGCTGGATACATCACGGAATTTGGGATACAGCATTTTTTGATAATATTGTTCTGCAAGCTCCCATTTTTCCTGACGAATAGCAATTTGCCAACTGCGCTGATAGTAGCTTTTATCGCCTAAACGACATTGATAAACTGCTTTTTTGAAATGCTCCATCATGGTATCCAGCTGACACAGTGGAAGCTGAGGCAGACAGTCCCATTGTTCGGTACAAATATAAAGGGCGTACACATAATCGAGAGAAGAATCCTTAATCGGGTAATTTTCGTAAATTGCAATCATTTCTGTAATGATAGGAAGAATGGTGCCGGAATCGCCGTGAAATGCAAGCTCCATCATAAGGTCATCTCGCATATGAAACCGCCAATAGTGGTCTTGCTGTAAATCTGCTTGGGCAATTGCACTGCGTATGACCTGTGCGCGTTCGCTGCCGTGTGGGAGCTTGCGATAGCTTTGGGAGAGCGCTTTTAAGGATTGTGTGTCCATGATACACCTCTTTGTCATCTGATTTTTGAGTCATTTGCATGATTGGAAATGATGTACTCCTTGCCTAACAGGAGCCATCAGAAGAATCTGAGAGGAAAGGTTTGTTATCTAACATCGCTTACAGTGCCTTTGTAACGGATTCCATTGTGCTGCTGCTGAGATGATTGGCGTGATTCAGCTTGGTTTGGTAATAGTGTGAGTCGTTTCTGGTATCAAATGCTTGCGCAATTTTTTGTGCGTGCTGATAAAAAAATGTGCCCAGTGTATCCATAGCGTATAGACTATTTTCCTGCCATAGCAGAAAGCTTTTCGGAAGTGTCAGCACTGCATGTTCGGGGGACTGTTTGTTGTGTTGCAGACATACGACCCATGCAGCGGTACATAGCTCAAACACTTCTTTTTGATTCCATTTTCCCCAGATTACAGCAATGCCGGATTCCAACATGCGCAGAGCCTCGCTGGTATCATGATACGCCAGCCAGCGCAGCATGTCAGGATTATATTCATTTTTTGCAAGTTGTGGACGCAGCAGGTCTGCCCAGTAGGTCGCCTGCTCGTGGGTTTCATAATCCAGAGCAAATTGCAGAAAACGGGAAAGTATGCGCGCAGGCTCCTGCTCACAGGTGACCAAACCGCTCAGTACAGGCTGTGCGGTTTGCCATGCTTTTTCCTTTTGCTGGGTTTGCAGAAAGTAATCGACCTTGGAATAACAGGTACATGCAGCGCAGTCTGATGTATCCGGAAATTTGGGGTGCAGCATCTTTTGATAAGCCTGTTCTGCCAGTTCCCATTTTTCCTGTCGAATGGCAATTTCGCAGCAGCGTTCATGATAGCTTTTATCGCCTAAATGATACTGATAAACTGCTTTTTGATAACGCTCCATCATGTCATTGCGTTGACTGAGTGAAAGCTGAGGCAGACAGTCCCATTGGTTGATACACAGATAGATAGCATACACATAATCAGATTCTGCATCTGCAATCGGATTTTCCTCGTAAATCGCGATTAACTCGGTGATGATGGGCAAAATTTTGCCCTCATCACCATAAAATGCAAGTTCAATCATCAGGTCATAACGCGAATGAAACCGCCAATAGTAGTTTCGCTGCAAATCGGCTTGGACGATTGCAGCGCGTATGCTCTCTGCGCGTTCGCTGCCGTGCGGGAGCTTGCAATAGTTTTGGTAAAGCTCGTATAACGATTGAAAATCCATTAGACATCTCCTTGTAGCTTCAGATTGTTTTCTACAAGATGCAGAAGTTCTTGACTCATGGTTTGCAGTTCGCGGCTTTGGAGTGCATGCCCGCCTGTCACGAGTGCCTGCACGTATAAAATACGGCATACACTTTCTAAAAGGGGTTCTTCAGATATTTGAGATAATTTTTGAATCAGAGGACAATTGGTGTTGAGATACAGCGTGGAAAGCGGCTGTTCTTCCAAGCCGGACAACAAAGACGAAAGTGCATCAGAAAAGACGTTGCCTTGGCTCATTTCCTTGGCAGTCTGAACCTCTCGGACAAAACGCACGTCATCGTGCAGGGAGTACAAAACAGGAAGTTCTGATGGGGAAAACCCGCGCAATTGTACTTGGCAGTCGAATTTTTTGAGGGAACGGCTGGCAGCGCGGAGCAGGCGGTCGCTTTGCGCCAAGGTCTGTTCGGAAGGCGTGCCCAATGTGGTTTCCAGACCCTCTTCACTCAAAGGGGTTGCCTGTAAACCACATAGTTGGTGCAGCTTCAATATCAGCTCCTGATCGCTTGTATAGCCGCTGCATACCAGCAGCCGCCCTTGCGCCAGAAAGATGGGGCGCAGCTGGCGAAAGCGCTCGATGGAACTAACATAGGTGATTTCTTTGGCTTTGCGCAGGGCAGCACCGGTTTTTGTTCCCTCACTGGTTTCAAAGGGCAGATAATCGATAAAGATATGAAACATCTCATTGTCCCAGACAGAGAGGGACTTGATGGCGCGGAAGTGTACCCTGATGATTTGCTGTAAACGCTCAGGGGCCTCGCGCTGGAGTTTTTTGAAGTACGCAGAAATGGCTTGTGTAAGTTCCTCGCGTGCTTCTTCGAGTGCTGCATCTTCGTAGAAGTCTTCGCGGGAGGCAGTTGGGCGCAGACCAGAGGTGTTAAAGAAGCATTGTGTAAAAAATGCCCAGTCCGGCAAAATATGCTCGCCATTTTCGGTCAGCAGCATTTGTTTGAGGTAGATACGGTGCTGTCCTTTTGCGGAAACGGAGGTTTCATAGGGCAGAATATAAGCCGCGCCATTGATATGGGGGGTGGATATGGGAATGGCATCTAAAAAGGAGCAGCCAAAAATCCATGAGCCAAAGGACAGAAGCTGATTGCGCCCCAGAACAGAAAAGTCATCGGGAATTTGATTGATCGGCTCTGGATTGCCGGCGAAATGGACTGGAACCGGAAGTACCAGCCCATAATATTTGACGAGATTTTCTATTTTCTCTGCGTCGAAATAATCCTCAGTGCCAGCCTTTGCGGTCAAGGTAACGGTTGTGCCGATCAGGGCGCTGTCAAGAGGCTCAATGGTATATGTGCCATCGGGAAAGCCTGTCCATTTGTGTGCAGGACCGCCGCCGGCTGGTTGGGTATGTATAATGATGGAGTCAGATACCATAAAGCAGGAAAGCAGACCGATGCCAAACCGTCCGATAAAGTCTTGTGGGATTTTTCCGTTCATAAGCTCTGTTTTGGAGGATTGACCAATGACAGCAAGAAAACGATGAATTCCTTCCTCGGTCAAGCCGGCACCATTGTCCCAAAAGACAAGCTGCTTGCGCGGCTTTACAGAAATTGTGATACGTCCGCTGTCCCAGTTTGGCTGCTGCTTTTTGCGCAGAGTGATGGCGTCCACACCATTTTGCAAAAGTTCACGCACAAAAACGTCAGGGCTTTTGTATAGATGGTTGGATAGGATATCCAGCATGCCGCCAAGGTTGACCTGAAAGTGATAACTGTCTTTGTGAGCGGGAGTTACCTGCGGGGTGACTGTCTGTACAGGTTCTTCTGCATCGGATAAACTTGCGGCATGCGAAAAATGGAGTGCGGTCAGAAAATCGGTCAGCTGTTCTGCCTCACAATAACCATACTGGTCTTGGGGGTATGCTTTTGAGGGGAGGGAATCAGTAGACCAGCACCGCAAATAATTGGTGAGCCGATCAGCGGGGATATCGAAGTACTGTGCAAGACAAGCTGCATTTCCGCCGAACTGCTTCAAAAGGTCTGGTGAGACTGCGCCAAAATAGTCTGGTACGGGACAAAAGCAATCCTGTTCGATACCGTTTTCACAGAGGTAATATCCCCAGTAATCATTTTTGCAGGTATAACATAAGAGCACAGCGGTTTCTGCCTGTTCGGACAAAAGGCGAGTGAATGTCTGAGGATCGGTGCAGGCAGTCTGGAAATGAACCATTGTTCCGGCAGGATAGCTTTCCAGTGTATAGCTGCTGATACAAGATGCAAATGCAGAGGCTTCTAATGTGTGCAGATATTTTTTGACCGGAAAGATACCGCGCTTGAGAATGATTGCAGTATGTAAAACAAATTCCATGGTTTTGAAATCCTTTCTGTTGCGGCAGATTGGCAGAGCGTATATTGTGTGCATTTTGGAGATAAAAAACTCCAATCGTAGTCTGGTTACGATTGGAGGGAAATGATGAGATACGTTTTCGTGCATGCGAATATTAGAACCGTTTGCAATCCCCAAAAAACTACACTTTTATTATACAAATTGCTGGAAATATGTCAAGATATTGAAAAAAATATTTGAGCTTTGGAGAAAGAGAATAAATTCAAAAAGATATAAAATTGCGCTTGATTTCCTTAGTGTATCGCTCTATAATTGTGTTGCCCACTCGAGAATTATAAAAAAACGGAGGGAATCATTGATGCGGGATTGGTTCAACGGAGACTTGACTGAGGAACAGAAAGTGCGTTTCCGAAATTGCTGGGTGCTGCTTGCAGAGCAATCTAGAAAACCGTGGCAAACTTTTGTATTACGACCCTATTTATATGAGCAGTTTTTTGCGACAGATGCACAGCAGAGAGCGGTTCCAATGATTTTGGATATCCTGACCATGCTGTCAGAACATCTTCCGGTCATGATTCATTTTTATTGTACCATGCCAAAACATCCAGCGGCACAGATGCTGTCTGTATGTGCGGAAAGCTTTGGTCAGGTTGTACGCGACCCCAACAGCCCGTCATTTTTGTTGGTGGCGGGAGCAGAACTGCCAACGGAGCTGCTTGGAGCACTTTTGTTTGATCCGGACAGCGCATTTCATGTGATGTGTTATGTGCCGCAGCATTTTTTGGTGGATAAGATATCTGCCATACCATACGGCGGCTGTCTCTGGTATTTGGAGCACGGTATGGGAAGAATGCGTCTGGATTATATGTCGGGGCGTCCCATGTTGGAAATTCAGGCAGACCATACGGTAACACCAGAATTTCTGATGGGACGCATTACGCCTATGGTTTGGCGGCACGGATATCGTCTGGTGCTGCATAGATGATATCTGTTAGTTGTGGTAGGCTTTGCGAACCAAGTCGGACATATCGCTGTCATAGCGCACGTTTTTGCGGACGAGCACATCATCGGCGGCAAACTTTCTTTCCTGTACCAATTGCAGACGGAATCCGTTGTTTCGCACATTGATATAGGTTCCGGTATTGTGTGCACCATAAGGATAAGCGAAAAACAATGTTTTCTGCCCGAGCATGGAATTAAGAGAGGTGTAGGCGCGTTTTAGTTCTTTGCTGAGTTCATGCGCGTCTACTTTGGTGCAGTCGATGTGGTCGATATTGTGTGCATACACTTTAATATATCCGCTGGCTTCCATTTCACGTGCTTGCTGGGCGTTAAAAAAGGTAGGTGTTTCGCGCTCCATTTCGCGTACAATTGTGAAAATGGAGGCAGGTGCTTTTTCTTCAACAA
This sequence comes from Butyricicoccus pullicaecorum, assembly GCA_018366035.1. GTDB lineage: Bacteria > Bacillota > Clostridia > Oscillospirales > Butyricicoccaceae > Butyricicoccus > Butyricicoccus pullicaecorum_A. The sequence continues at coordinate 226,560 of JAGZIW010000001.1, forward strand.
GAACAGGATAGGCGAGCTGGTAGTTGTTCAGATAGCCGTCATCAATTGTGATGATAAAGTATTTTTTGCCTTTTTCTGCCTTGCCGTTAAAATAGTCCTCCAGAGAGATACAGGTGTAGCCCATGGCACGCATATCGCGGATATCACAGCGCAGTTTCCAAGGCGAGGTGTAAAGGTCTGGGTTTGCAGCTAAAACTGCGGGGTCATTGGTGAACGCGTGATACATAAAAATGACAGTGTTTTTGTTTTTTTGAAAATAGGGGAAAGTTGGGTCGACCTCAACACGCTTTTGTGGGCTGTTGTATAAAACCGACCAGTTCAGTTCACGCCCCAGATCGCGAAGGGAAAAGTAATTATAGCCGTCAATGCTGTAACCCTTGATGTTGGCTGCCTTGCCATTGATATAGACAGTTTGCAGTGTGGGGCGTGCGTTGGCTTTGGGAGCGGTTGCTGGCGGGCGGGATTCTGCGGAAGCGTCATAGGGCTGTCCTTCATTGATAAAGATGGAGGAGGTGTTTGGATCGTAGGAAACCGAGCAGCCGGCCGCTTTTGCAAAATCACGTGCACGGACATAGTTGTTCTGAGAAACCGTGTATGCGGATAAATCTGCTTTATTGCCATAAATATAGATATCTTGATGTGAGCGCACTGCACTGAGGGCAGAGGCAGAGCCTGCAAGAGAAAATGCGCTTAAAAGAATGAATAGGAGACGAAAATGTCGCAAAATATAGCCCTCCTTATAAAAAAACAATAAAATAGACGGTTCTCAAAAGAAAACCGTCTATATTTTTGTCTAAAATGCACTTGACTATACGGTGTAAAATATGGTATAATAAATCGCTTATCGAAATCTGAGTGCTTTTTATAATTCCTGTACTAATGATAACATGCTTTTTCGACGAGCGCAAGAGGTACTTGAAAATTTTAACCACGCCCTCGGGCGTATTGAAATCCAAGGAAATTCAGAAACGGAGTGATGGGTTCAACATGATGGTGAAAGACGTACAGCACGGTAAGACTATAAGAAAGAGCTTTGCGCGCATCGAGGAGATCCTCGAGATGCCAAACCTAATCGAGATTCAAAAGAAATCCTACGAGTGGTTTCTTGATACAGGGCTGCGTGAGGTTTTTGAAGATGTCTCTGCAATTACAGACTACACCGGCAACCTTGAGCTGACTTTTCTCGACTATGCACTGGACGAGCCGAAGTATAGCATTGAGGAATGTAAGGCACGTGATGCAACCTTTGCGTGTCCGCTGAAGGTGCGCGTACGCCTGCGCAACAAGGAAACCGGAGAGATCAAAGAACAGGAGATCTTCATGGGCGAATTCCCGCGCATGACACAGTCCGGTACTTTTATCTTTAACGGCGCAGAGCGCGCCATTGTGTCGCAGATCGTTCGTTCCCCGGGCGTTTATTATGGCAGAGAGCTGGACAAGACAGACAAGGCAATCTTATCTGCAACAGTGATCCCGTATCGCGGTGCATGGCTCGAGTATGAGACCGATATGAACGATGTGTTCTATGTCCGCATTGATAAGAACCGTAAAATCCCGATCACTTCTCTCATTCGTGCGCTAGGCGTAAAGACTGACGCGGAAATTTTGGAGATGTTTGGCGAGGACGAGCGGATCTTGGCAACACTGGAGCGTGATCTCTCCAAGACTGCGGAAGAAGCACTCATCGAAATTTACAAGAAGATGCGTCCGGGTGAGCCGCCCTCAGTTGAGTCTGCGACCAATTTGATGGACGCGATGTTCTTCGACACCCGCCGCTATGATATTTCTGCGGTCGGTCGTTATAAGTACAATAAAAAATTGAATATTGCCCGCCGTTTGGTAGGGCGCAAGCTGATGGCTCCGGCTGTCGATCCCATGACCGGTGAGATTCTGGCAGAGGAAGGCGCTGTTTTGACCCGTGAGGAGGCGCGCCGCATTGCTGCCCGTGGTGTCAATGCCGTGGAACTGGAATCTGCGGAAGGCAAACTCGTAAAGGTATTTGGCAACGGTATGGTCGATGTCGATGACTTTAGAGATTATCTTGGCGGTATGGGCGCTGAGGAGCTTGGCGTCAAGGAAAAGGTGCGCTTCTCTGTGCTCAAAGAAATCATTGACACTGGTGCAGCTGGGGAAGAACTCAAGAAGATGGTTGCAGAGCGTATCCATGACCTGATTCCCAAGACCATTATTGTCGATGACATTCTGGCAACCATCTGCTATCTGCTGAATATTGGCAACGGCGTTGGCGTAACAGATGATATTGACCATCTGGGCAACCGCCGTCTGCGCTGTGTTGGTGAGCTGCTGCAAAATCAGGTTCGTATCGGCTTCTCCCGCATGGAGCGCGTGATTCGTGAGCGCATGACCATTCAGGATATGGATACTGTGACTCCGCAGTCTCTCATTAACATTCGTCCTGTAACGGCTGCAATCAAGGAGTTCTTCGGCTCCTCGCCGCTGTCGCAGTTTATGGATCAGAACAACCCGCTCGCTGAACTGACGCACAAGCGCCGTCTGTCTGCATTGGGTCCCGGCGGTCTGTCTCGTGACCGTGCATCGATGGAAGTGCGAGATGTGCATTACAGCCACTATGGTCGTATGTGTCCAATCGAGACCCCTGAAGGCCCAAACATCGGTCTGATTTCTTACCTCGCAACCTATGCGCGCATCAATGACTTTGGATTTATCGAAGCGCCGTACCGTGTGATCGACAAGGAAACCGGTCGTGTCACCGATGAAGTTCGCTATATGACAGCAGATGTTGAGGACGAATTCATTGTTTGTCAGGCATATGAGCCGCTTGATGAAAACGGGTGCCTTGCACATGAACGTATCACCTGCCGTATGCGCGATGAGATCATTGAGGTTGATCGTAAAGATGTTGACCTCATGGACGTATCGCCGCGTATGATGGTTTCGGTTGCAACAGCATTCATTCCGTTCCTTGAGCATGATGACGCAAACCGTGCGCTCATGGGTGCGAACATGCAGCGTCAGGCCGTACCGCTTCTGAAGACAGAGGCGCCGGTCGTTGCAACGGGTATGGAATATAAGGCAGCGGTCGATTCCGGTATCATTCCGCTGGCTGAGAGCGACGGTGTTGTCACCCGTTCGACCGCACGCGAGGTGTGTGTGCGCTATGATAATGGGGAGGAAAAGTCATATCACCTCACAAAGTTCCTGCGCTCCAACCAGTCTACCTGTATCAATATGCGTCCAATCGTCAATCTGGGTGAGCGCGTAAAGACAGGTGATGTGCTGGCGGACGGTCCGTCTACCGATAAGGGCGAAATTGCACTTGGCAAGAATGCACTCATCGGCTTTATGACATGGGAAGGCTATAACTATGAGGACGCAGTTTTGCTCAACGAGCGTCTGGTACGTGACGATGTATATACCTCCATTCACATTGAGGAATACGAGTCGGAATCTCGTGATACCAAGCTCGGACCGGAAGAAATCACTCGTGACGTGCCAAATGTAGGTGAGGACGCATTGCGTGACCTTGACGAGCGCGGCATTATCCGTGTTGGTGCAGAGGTACATGCCGGTGATATTTTGGTTGGCAAGGTAACACCGAAGGGTGAAACAGAGCTGACCGCAGAGGAACGTCTCCTGCGTGCGATTTTCGGAGAGAAGGCAAGAGAAGTACGCGATACCTCTCTGCGTGCACCGCATGGTGAATCTGGTATCGTGGTAGATGTTAAGGTATTTACCCGTGAGAACGGCGATGAACTGGCTCCGGGCGTTAATATGGTGGTTCGCTGTTATATTGCGCAGAAGCGCAAGATTTCAGTCGGCGACAAGATGGCAGGCCGTCACGGAAACAAGGGTGTTATCTCTCGTATCCTGCCGCAGGAGGATATGCCGTTCCTTGAAGATGGAACGCCGCTGGATATCGTGCTCAACCCGCTCGGCGTACCATCTCGTATGAATATTGGTCAGGTACTTGAGGTGCATCTGGGCTTTGCGGCAAAGAAGCTGGGCTGGAAGGTCGAGACGCCTGTGTTCGACAGTGCATCGCAGAAGGATATCGAGGATATGCTGGTCAAGGCCGGCTATGATGCAGACGGTAAGAGTTGGCTGTATGATGGCAGAACCGGTGAGCGCTTTGACAACCGCGTTACCGTTGGCTATATGTACTACCTCAAGCTGCACCATTTGGTTGATGATAAGATCCATGCACGCTCTACCGGTCCATACTCTCTGGTTACCCAGCAGCCTTTGGGCGGTAAGGCACAGTTTGGCGGTCAGCGTTTCGGTGAGATGGAGGTTTGGGCGCTCGAAGCATACGGCGCAGCCTATACTTTGCAGGAAATTCTGACAGTCAAGTCGGACGATATCACCGGCCGTGTTAAGACCTATGAGGCAATCGTTAAGGGGCACAATGTACCGCAGCCGGGTGTGCCGGAGTCCTTTAAGGTGCTTGTCAAGGAATTGCAGTCCTTGTGTCTGGATATCAAGGTGCTGGACGAAAATATGGAAGTCATTGAGCTGTCTGAGGACGAAGATGAGGACACCGATTTCAGTAATCGTGCGATGCCTGAAGAGTCTGCTGCCGGCACAGATGCAGAGTTTGCAGCTGCTGGCTTTGGAATCAATGAGGCAGAAGAGGGCGACACCGATTTGGGTGCGTTTGACAGCACAGAAGATGATGCAGATGATGAATTCATCGAGGAAGACAGCTACGACGATGGCGATTTTGATGAATAATGCGGATACAGGAGGAGCTTTCTAAACTATGGGATATAATACGTTCAATGCCATTAAAATCGGTTTGGCTTCGCCCGAACTGATCCGCGAGTGGTCTTACGGTGAGGTTAAGAAGCCGGAGACCATCAACTACCGCACGCTCAAGCCAGAGCGTGACGGTCTGTTTTGTGAACGCATCTTTGGACCAACAAAGGACTGGGAATGTCATTGTGGTAAGTATAAGAAGGTTCGCTATAAGGGAAAAATTTGTGATAAGTGCGGCGTAGAGGTCACCCGCGCAAAGGTACGCCGTGAGCGCATGGGTCATATTGAACTGGCGGCACCGGTTTCACATATTTGGTATTTTAAGGGAATCCCTTCCCGAATGGGACTGATTCTGGATATCAGCCCGCGTATTCTGGAGAAGGTGCTTTACTTTGCAAATTATATTGTCACAGAAGCGGGAGATACGCCGCTCATGTACAAGCAGATCCTGACGGAAACTGAGTACCGCGATATGCGTGAAAAGTACGACGAGGATTTTGAGGCAATGATGGGCGCAGAGGCAATCAAAAAGCTGCTTCAGCAGCTGGATTTGGAAAAGCTGTCGGTGGAGCTGCGTAATGAACTGCGTGATGCCTCCGGTCAGAAGCGTATGCGTATCATCAAGCGTCTGGAGGTTGTGGAATCCTTCAGACTGTCCGGCAACAAGCCGGAATGGATGATTATGGACGTGGTTCCCGTGATTCCGCCGGAAATCCGTCCCATGGTACAGCTGGACGGCGGTCGATTTGCAACCTCTGACCTCAATGACCTGTACCGCCGCGTCATAAACCGCAATAACCGTCTCAAGCGCCTTTTGGAACTGGGTGCTCCAGATATCATTGTGCGCAATGAGAAGCGTATGCTTCAGGAAGCGGTCGATGCACTCATCGACAATGGCCGCCGTGGCCGTCCGGTTACCGGCCCGAATAACCGTGCGCTCAAGTCTCTCTCAGATATGCTGAAGGGTAAGCAGGGACGTTTCCGTCAGAACCTTCTGGGCAAGCGTGTTGACTATTCTGGCCGTTCGGTTATCGTTGTCGGTCCGGATCTTAAAATTTGGCAGTGTGGTCTGCCAAAGGAAATGGCGCTTGAGCTGTTTAAGCCATTCGTTATGAAGCGACTGGTCAAGGACGGTCTGGCATCGAATATCAAGTCGGCAAAGAAGATGGTCGAGCGGGCAAAGACCGAGGTTTGGGACGTGCTGGAAGATGTCATCAAGGGACACCCAGTCATGCTGAACCGTGCGCCTACCCTGCACCGTCTGGGTATTCAGGCGTTTGAGCCAAAGCTTGTAGAGGGTCGTGCAATTCGTCTGCACCCGCTGGTATGTACCGCGTTCAATGCGGACTTTGACGGCGACCAGATGGCTGTCCATGTACCTTTGTCTGCGGAGGCACAGGCGGAGGCAAGACTGCTCATGCTGTCTGCAAATAATCTCTTGAAGCCGCAGGACGGCAAGCCGGTTACCGTACCTTCACAGGATATGGTGTTGGGCTCCTACTATCTGACCATTGATAAGGCAGATGAGCCGGGTGCCGGCAAGGTATTCTCCTGTCCGGACGAGGCAATGATGGCGTATGACGAAGGTGTTGTTGGTATCCATGCGCCGATCAAGGTGCGCATGACCCGCAGCGTCAATGGTCAGACCATTTCCCGTATCGTCGATGCAACGGTTGGCCGTCTGATCTTCAACTCCCGTATTCCGCAGAATCTGGGCTTTGTTGAGCGTAACGATGATAACATTCTGGATTTGGAAATCATGTTTACCTGTGGTAAGAAGGAGCTTGGCAAGATCATTGACCGCTGTATCCGTGTACACGATTTCAATAAGACCGCTGAGGTTCTCGACTCCATCAAGAGCATGGGCTATAAGTACTCTACAAAGGGTGCTTTGACCGTAGCCGTTGCCGACATGCTGGTTCCAGATGAAAAGCAGAGCATGGTCGAGGAGTCTGAAAAGAAGGTTGCACAGATCGACCGCAAGTATAAGCGTGGCTTTATTACCGATGACGAGCGCTATCGTCTTGTTGTACACGAGTGGGAGGAAACCACAAAGAAGGTTGCTGCAAAGCTGCAGGACAACATGAAAGAACAGCGCTATAATCCAATTCACATGATGGCGGAATCTGGTGCGCGCGGTTCGATCAACCAGATTCGTCAGCTGGCGGGTATGCGTGGTTTGATGGCTTCTACCTCTGGTAAGACGATTGAGATTCCGATTAAGTCTAACTTCCGTGAAGGACTGTCGGTTTTGGAATACTTTATTTCGGCAAGAGGTGCTCGAAAGGGTATGGCAGATACCGCTCTGCGTACTGCGGACTCCGGTTACCTGACCCGTCGTCTGGTTGACGTTTCGCAGGACGTTATCATTCGTGAGGACGACTGCGGTGCGGTCAAGGGTATCTGGGTCGAGGATATCAAGGAAGGAAACCAGACCATTGAGCCGTTCCATGAGCGCCTGATTGGCCGTTATCTGGTTGATGACCTTTACGATAGTGAGGGAAATCTGGTAATTTCCAAGGATCATATGATGACCGAAGAAGATGCAGATCGCGTCATTAAAATGGGTGTTACACGTCTCCAGATTCGTTCGGTTCTGGAATGTCGTGCGCGTAAGGGTGTATGTACGCACTGCTATGGCATGAACCTTGCTTCTGGTGAGCCATGTGGTCTTGGCGAAGCAGTTGGTATCATTGCGGCGCAGTCCATCGGTGAGCCGGGCACACAGCTTACCATGCGTACCTTCCATACAGGTGGCGTCGCAGGCTCGGATATTACACAGGGTCTGCCGCGTGTCGAGGAGCTGTTTGAGGCGCGCAAGCCGAAGAAGGTTGCAACACTTGCAGAAACCTCCGGCCGTGTTACCATTGAGGAGTCCAAGCGCACAACGCTCAAGACCATCAATATCACAAACACAGAAACCGGTGAGATGTACTCGTATCAGCTGGCTTCTTCTTCTGGTATCCGTGTGGAAGATGGTCAGCAGGTACAGCAGGGTGAGCAGCTCAATGAAGGTGCACTCAGCCCGCATGATATTCTGCATGTACTCGATCCACGTGCCGTGCATGACTACCTCATTAAGGAAGTACAGAAGGTTTACCGTCAGCAGGGCGTAGATATCAACGACAAGCATATCGAGGTCATTGTACGTCAGATGATGCGCAAGGTAAAGGTTGAAGATGCAGGAGACGCAAAGGTGCTGCCCGGATCTGTCATTGACCTGCTTGAGTTCGAGGATTACAACAATGAGGTGCAGGCACGCATTGATGCAGGCGAATCCAATCTGCGCCTTGCAACTTGCAGTCCGACACTGATGGGTATTACAAAGGCTTCGCTGGCAACAGAGTCCTTCCTGTCCGCGGCTTCCTTCCAAGAGACGACACGTGTCCTGACAGAGGCTGCCATCAAGGGCAAAATCGACCCGCTGCTTGGTCTGAAGGAAAATGTTATCATTGGTAAGCTGATTCCGGCAGGCTCCGGTATGAGCGAATACTGTGATGGACATTATGAGCAGACTGTAAGTCTGGATTAAAAGATCACATGTTGGGGAGCACTGAGAGGTGCTCCCTGATTTTACATTTTTATATGCTTGCCATTGGTAATTTGTCATAAATCCCGAGAAAAACAGGAAAAAACCCGAAGCTGTGACAGATGCAGGAGAAAAGCGGAAAATATGACAGAGTTCATGTATTTATCAGAGTGAAAAGGGAAAAATAGACAGGCAGAGTAGCCTGCTGGAAGAAATTCTTGTAAAAAAGAGGGAATTGTAAAAAAAAGACTTGACCATGGCGAGAGAGCACGTTATACTATAGAAGTATGCGGTATAGGAGGTTACAATATGCTTTCTGAATTATCGCAGGCGGCTAAAGTCGTCGGCGTGAAACAGTCCCAAAAGGCCATTCGCGAGGGCAATGCAAAGATGGTTTTTGTGGCTGATGATGCCGAACAGCGTGTGATTCGTCCGATTCGGGAACTGTGCGATGAAATGCAGGTTCCGCTTTCTGAGATTCCGACAATGACGGAACTTGGAGATGCAGCCGGCATCGATGTCGGTGCTGCTGTGGTCACACTGCTGAGGTCTGCTAATTAAATGGGCACTGCCTATTTAATATAGAAAATATTTTTGAAAGAAGGAGGAAATAGAATGCCTACTTTTAACCAGCTCGTTCGTAAGGGACGTGAGACAGTTACTGCAAAGTCTACCGCTCCTGCTCTTCAGGTTGGTCTGAACTCTCTGAAGAAGAAGACCACTGAGCAGTCTGCTCCGCAGAAGCGCGGTGTGTGCACCACTGTTAAGACCATGACCCCTAAGAAGCCGAACTCTGCTCTGCGTAAGATTGCTCGTGTAAAGCTGACAAACGGTATGGAGGTGTCTGCCTACATTCCGGGTATCGGTCACAACCTGCAGGAGCACTCTGTTGTAATGGTTCGCGGCGGCCGTGTAAAGGATCTGCCGGGTGTACGTTACCACATCATTCGCGGCGTTCTGGATACACAGGGCGTTGCAAACCGCAAGCAGGCGCGCTCCAAATACGGCGCAAAGCGCCCGAAGGCTGGCAAGTAATCCGCATTTTTATTTCCGTAGCCTGATAGATGATTGCGCGGCTTTTGCTGCGTCTTCGTCCTCGGTTTTACGAAAATCTGCCGGATTGTCTGTCTGCATCAAAGTCTTTGAGAGCTGAAGCTTCACAAAGCAATCGTTCAGTCTTTTTGATAGACTGACCCACCGCTTTGTCTTTCCCAAGGGAAAGGCAGGCGCAACACGGCACACGCAGGCCGTGTGCTGAGTACCAATGAAATCATTTCTATATGAAGGAGGGAAGTAAAGTGCCAAGAAGAGGAAATGTTCCCAAGAGAGACGTTCTGCCCGATCCAATGTACAACTCTAAGCTCGTTACTAAGCTGGTCAACTCGATCATGCTCGACGGTAAGAAGGGTGTAGCGCAGAAGGTCGTTTATGGTGCTTTTGACATCGTTCGCGACAAGACTGGTCGTGAGCCGCTGGAGGTTTTTACCGAGGCGATGGAAAATATTATGCCATCTCTGGAGGTTAAGGCTCGCCGTGTAGGCGGTGCTACCTATCAGGTTCCGATGGAGGTTCGTCCAGAGCGTCGTCAGACTCTGGGTCTGCGCTGGATCACCAAGTATTCTCGTGCACGCAGCGAGAAGACTATGCGTGAGCGTCTGGCTGGCGAGATCATGGACGCTTGCAATAATCTGGGCGGCTCTGTTAAGAAGCGTGAGGATACGCACAAGATGGCAGAGGCGAACAAGGCATTCGCTCACTACCGTTATTAATTTACGGCAGTATTTGAAAGGAGAGCAAACATGCCTAGAGAGTTTTCGCTGGCTAAAACCAGAAACATCGGCATCATGGCACACATTGATGCTGGTAAAACAACTACGACCGAGCGTATTCTGTATTACACCGGCGTAAATTATAAGGTTGGCGATACCCATGATGGTACCGCTACTATGGACTGGATGGAGCAGGAGCAGGAGCGTGGTATTACCATCACCTCTGCTGCAACCACCTGTCAGTGGAAGGATCACCGTATCAACATCATTGATACCCCAGGTCACGTTGACTTCACTGTTGAGGTGCAGCGTTCTCTGCGTGTACTCGATGGTTCGGTGACTGTATTCTGTGCAAAGGGCGGTGTAGAGCCGCAGTCTGAGACCGTTTGGCATCAGGCTGATGACTATAAGGTTCCGCGTATGGCGTTCGTCAACAAGATGGACATCATGGGCGCTGACTTCTACAACGTTATTGATATGATGAAGGACCGCCTCAAGTGTAATGCGGTTCCGATTCAGCTGCCGATCGGCAAGGAGGAAACCTTTAAGGGCATCGTCGATTTGATGACCATGCGCGCAGAGGTTTACTATGACGATATGGGCAAGGATATCCGTGATGAGGATATCCCAGCGGATATGATGGACAAGGCGCAGGAATACCATGATGCAATGGTAGAGTCCATCTGTGAGCTCGATGAGGACCTCATGATGAAGTACCTCGAGGGCGAGGAGATTTCGGTTGATGAGTTGAAGGCTGCTCTGCGTAAGGGTGTCTGCAACGTAGAAATCATTCCGGTTATGTGTGGTACTGCATACCGCATGAAGGGCGTACAGATGCTGCTTGACGCAGTTGTTGACTATATGCCTGCTCCGACAGACGTTCCTGCAATCAAGGGTATCAATCCAGATACCGAGGAAGAAGATGAGCGCCCGTCCTCTGACGAGGCACCATTCTCTGCGCTGGCATTTAAGATCATGACTGACCCATATGTTGGCCGTCTGACTTTCTTCCGCGTTTACTCTGGTACCATCGCTGCTGGCTCTTCGGTGCTCAATGCAACCAAGGGGCATCGCGAGCGTCTGGGTCGTATCCTGCAGATGCATGCAAACTCCCGTAAGGATATCGATATCGTTTATGCAGGTGATATCGCTGCTGGCGTTGGCTTTAAGAATACAACGACCGGTGACACTCTGTGTGACGAGAAGCATCCGATTATCCTCGAGTCCATGAACTTCCCAGAGCCTGTTATCCGTGTTGCAATCGAGCCAAAGACAAAGGCTGGTCAGGAGAAGATGGGCGTTGCACTGTCCAAGTTGGCTGAGGAAGATCCGACTTTCCGCACCTATACAGATGAGGAAACCGGTCAGACCATTATTGCCGGCATGGGTGAGCTGCATCTGGAAATTATTGTTGACCGTCTGCTTCGCGAGTTTAAGGTAGAAGCAAATGTAGGTGAACCGCAGGTTGCTTACAAGGAGACCATTCGCCGTTCTGCTGATGTGGACATGAAGTATGCACGTCAGTCTGGTGGTAAGGGTCAGTATGGTCACGTTAAGATCATCGTTGAACCAAACGAATCCGGTAAGGGTTACGAGTTTATCAACAAGGTTGTTGGCGGCGCGATCCCGAAGGAATATATCGAGCCTGTTAATCAGGGTATCCAAGGTGCAATGCAGGCTGGCGTACTCGCTGGTTATCCGGTAGTAGACGTTAAGGTTACTCTGTATGATGGGTCTTTCCATGAAGTCGACTCCTCTGAAATGGCGTTTAAGATCGCTGGTTCTATGGCGTTTAAGGAAGCAATGCGCAAGGCAGATCCGGTTCTGATGGAGCCGATCATGCAGGTTGACGTAATGGTTCCAGAGGACTATATGGGTGACGTTATCGGCGGTTTGAATGCGCGCCGTGGTCAGATTCAGGGTATGGAGCCACGTGGCGGTGTTCAGGCAATCGGTGCAGCAGTACCGCTGTCTGAGATGTTCGGTTATGCAACTGCACTCCGTTCCAGCACACAGGGTCGTGGTCAGTATACCATGTCTCCGAGCCACTACACTGAGGTTCCGAAGTCCGTACAGGATAAAATTATTGACGCACGCAATAAAAGCGACAACTAATAGTTGATTTTTTCGCGAAAGTATTTTAGAATAGTGTTATCAATTGACTTATTCTACTAAGAGACATTCTCAAAGGAATGTTTTCAAAAACACACAAGGAGGCTTCTCAAATGGCTAAGGAAAAATTTGAACGTAATAAGCCGCATCTTAACATTGGTACTATCGGTCACGTTGACCATGGTAAGACCACTCTGACTGCGGCAATCACCAAGGTTCTGGCTCTGCTGGGTGACGCTGAGTTCCAGGCATACGACGCAATCGACAAGGCTCCAGAAGAGAAGGAGCGCGGCATTACCATTAACACCTCTCACGTTGAGTATCAGACCGAGAAGCGTCACTATGCTCACGTTGACTGCCCAGGTCATGCTGACTACGTTAAGAACATGATCACTGGTGCTGCTCAGATGGACGGCGCTATCCTCGTTGTTTCTTCTGCAGACGGCCCGATGCCTCAGACTCGTGAGCATATCCTGCTCGCTCGTCAGGTAGGCGTTCCTTATATCGTTGTATTCATGAACAAGGTCGATCAGGTTGACGATCCTGAGCTGCTGGATCTGGTAGAGATGGAAATCCGTGACCTGCTGTCCACCTATGACTTCCCGGGCGATGACACTCCGGTTATCCGTGGTTCCGCTCTGAATGTCCTGACTTGCGAGTCCAAGGATCCGGCTGCTCCGGAGTACGCTTGTGTTCGTGAGCTGATGGACGCTGTTGACAGCTACATTCCGGACCCGACTCGTAACGACGAGCTGCCGTTCCTGATGCCTGTCGAGGACGTATTCTCCATCACAGGTCGTGGTACTGTTGCTACCGGCCGTGTAGAGCGTGGCGTTCTGAAGCTGAGTGAGGAAGTTGAAATCGTAGGTCTGATGGACGCTCCTCGCAAGACTGTTGTAACCGGTATCGAAATGTTCCGCAAGCTGCTGGACTACGCTGAGGCTGGTGACAACATCGGTGCTCTGCTCCGTGGTATTCAGAAGACTGATATCGAGCGTGGTCAGGTTCTGGCTAAGCCGGGTACCATTCACCCGCACACCAAGTTCAAGGGTCAGGTATACGTTCTGAAGAAGGAAGAAGGCGGCCGTCATACTCCTTTCTTCAACAACTACCGTCCTCAGTTCTACTTCCGTACAACTGACGTAACCGGTGTTATCGCTCTGCCAGAAGGCACTGAGATGTGCATGCCTGGCGATAACGTTGAAATGGACGTTGAGCTGATTACTCCTATCGCTATCGAGGAAGGTCTGCGTTTCGCTATCCGTGAGGGTGGTCGTACCGTAGGTTCCGGCGTCGTTGTAAAGGTTAACGAGTAATTCGGAATTACAAAGTCCCTGCCATTTGGCAGGGGCTTTTTTTATCTTTTTATGAAAATGCACCTGCTTTCTTTTTCCCACATAGAATGGGAAAAGGGAGGTGTAATCCAATGAGCTTTCTGGGGCAATGTATCATTGGGACATTTGCGGCAATCGGCTTCATTTGCATTTTGAAAATGGGGTATGATATAATCTTTAATAGTATGGTCTGCCCAAGAGGAAAAGCGGTATTATATGTTTATGCACCAAAGGAGGAGGCGCAGACCGAACAGCTGCTCCGGCAGGCAGTGTTGGCACGCAGAGCCTATTTGCCGGGAATGGTAATTTATTGGATCGATACCGGAAAATCAGACAAAACAGATATAGAGGATTTGATTCTGGAAGATCACGTAATTTGAGATAAAGCGGAAAGGAAATTGGGAACGTGCAGGAAATACAAACGATTCAGGGAACGGTCACACAGATCGTATTTCAAAACATTGAAAATGGCTATGTCGTTCTGCGTATGCTTGCGCGGGACGGGGAAGAGGTCACAGTAACAGGTGCAATCCCCAATTTGGGTCTTGGAGAAGAACTTATTTGCTGTGGGCAGTGGGTGACGCACCCTTCTTATGGTGAGCAGTTTAAGGCAGACAGCGTAGAACGCAGGCTGCCTGAATCTGCGCGTGGTGTGGCAGAATATTTAGGGTCGGGTTTGATTCGTGGGATTGGTCCTAAGCTGGCGGTGCGTATTGCGGAGGTTTTTGGCACTTCTGCCTTTGATATACTGCAAAATGAGCCAGAGAGGCTGACTGAGATTCGCGGAATCACTGCGCGCAAAGCACGGGATATTGGAAAGCAGTTCACTGAAATGAGTGAAATGCGTTTGTTGATGGATTTTTTGACAGAAAACAATTTACCAGTTGCGCTGACACCACTCCTATACAAACGTCTGGGCGTTGCCGCTGTTGATGCGCTCAATGAGAATCCTTATTTACTCTGTGATGAATATTATGGAGTAGAATTTCAGCTTGCCGATCAGCTTGCGGAAAATTTAGAAATTCCAAGGCTTGCGACTGAGCGCTGTGATGCCGCAATTTTATACACAATGCGTTTTAATCTGGATAATGGGCATACATTTATTCCGGTGGATAAGCTGATTCAGGCAACGGTCACTCTACTTTCTGATGAGGAAACCGAGATCGAGCCGGCAAGGGTTGAGGAGGGGATTGCAAGGCTTGAGGGCACTGGACAGCTGGTACGGGAGTTTATATGCAAGCGAGATGCCGTTTATCTCTATGCGATGCACGAGGCAGAGGACTATCTTGCAGAGAGTTTGCGAGAGATGTCGAAAAGGGAATATCAATATGATTTTGATATAGAAGAACTGGTAGCTGCTTTGGAGACAGATTCTGAAATAGATTATGCGCCATTGCAGCGGCAGGCAATCGTGGCAGCGGGACGGTACGGTGTTACCATATTGACAGGGGGACCGGGTACCGGCAAGACGACTACGGTGCGCGGCATGTTGGATCTGTACGAAGCACTGGGGTTACAGGTCTTGCTGGCAGCGCCCACAGGACGTGCGGCAAAGCGCTTGTCTGAATTGTGTGGAATGGAGGCAAAGACAATTCATCGCTTGTTGGAGGCAGGTTATGTGGCAGGCGGCGGCAGACTGACCTTTCAGCGCTGTGCAACCAATCCGTTGGAATGTGATGTTGTCATACTAGATGAGGTATCGATGGTCGATGTGGTGCTGATGCAGGCGCTTTTAGAGGCATTGCCCAATGGTGCCCGCCTAGTGCTTGTAGGAGACGCTGACCAGCTGCCGCCGGTTGGTCCCGGGAACTTCTTAAGAGATTTGATTGGTTCTGGCTGTGTCCCTGTGATCGAGCTGACAGAAATTTTCAGACAGGCACAAAAAAGCGATATTGTTATGAATGCTCACGCAATCAATCTAGGGCAGATGCCAACCCCGTCTGGTAAAGAGGGCGATTTTTTCATTATGCGCAAGGAAAATACAGCAGACATTATGTCTACTGTGGTTTCTCTATGCAAGGAGCGCTTGCCGCGTTATTATGGTTTGTCTGCCAGCCAGATTCAGGTGCTGACTCCCGCCAGACGACAAGGAGCAGGCACGATCCCGCTCAATCGCATGCTGCAAGAAGCAATGAATCCTCCACAGGACGGTAAGCCGGAGAAACGATTTGGAGATGTGATTTTTCGGGAGGGAGATCGCGTCATGCAGATACGCAATAACTATGATATTGTGTGGGAAAGCGTGGACGGTACAGAAACCGGAACCGGTATGTTCAATGGAGATGTCGGTGAGATTATACAGATTTCCCCTGCACAGGAATGTCTGGTGGTGCGATTTGATGACAGGGTTGCGACGTATATGTTTGATATGCTGGGAGAATTGGAGCTTGCCTATGCCATGACCGTACATAAGGCACAGGGCAGTGAATTTGATGCGGTTGTTGTCGCTGTATCACGAGAAATGTCTCGCCGATTGCTGACACGCTCGATTTTATATACTGCCATTACCCGCGCCAAAAAGCTGTTGGTGCTGGTGGGCAATGGCGATGCCATTGCTTATATGGTACAGACCAATGTGCGGAATAAGCGATATTCTGCACTGCGCACCCGCTTGCGCAGGAGTGGGGAAGCGCAGGAGGAGCAAGAAGAATGAGCAGGCTATTGAATATATTGTTTCCGCCGCGCTGTGTGCTGTGCAGATGTGAAACCACCGGAGAGGCGCAGGTTTGTCCGAATTGTGCGGAGGAACTGCAAGGACAGTATCAGGTCAGGCAGAGAGAACAGGTTGCGGGGTGTACACAGGCTATATCTGCCTTACTCTATCGAGGAAAGGTACGGCGTGCGTTGGTGACCTGTAAATATGGAAAAAAGCTGGTGATTGGGAAATGGGGCGGGGGACAAATCGCGGATTGCCTGCTGCGTTGTATGCCAGAGTGGAAACCGGATCTCATTACCTATGTGCCAACGACGCTGGGACACTGGTGGAGCCGTGGTTTTAATTTGTCGAAGGTTTTTGCGGTCGAAGCAGCAAAGCAGTGTGGATTACCCTGTGTCAGCACGCTGCACCGGAAATGGTTTGCGAAATCTCAGCTCAAGACCCACTCGATGCAGGGCAGACGGGACAACGCTGTTCGAGCCTACTTTCCGCGCAAGAGGTGTCAGCTTGCGGGAAAGCGTATTGTACTGATCGATGATGTTTTAACAAGTGGTGCGACTGCAAGCACCTGTGCAGCAATTTTACGGGAGATGGGTGCCGCGGAGGTGTTCTTTATGAGTTTGGCAAAAACACCGAACAATCGGGAAAAATGATAAAAAATGGTGAAAATACCACATAGAATTGAAAAAATAATTCGTAAAAAACGCAGAGCAGACTTGCATTTGTCTAAAATGGCGGTATAATATAATTATCGAAGTCTATCCATAGATGCAGACGGGGCATTTGCCCACAGAATTTGAAAAGGTTGGTTGGTCGCTTTATGTTTTTTTCGAGCGATATTGGTATTGATCTCGGTACGGCATCCGTACTCGTTTATGTAAAAGGAAAGGGTGTCGTGTTAAACGAACCTTCCGTTGTTGCAGTTGATAAGCAGACCGGAAAGATCTTATCGGTAGGAGAAAAGGCGCAAAAGATGCTCGGTCGTACACCGGGCAATATCGTTGCAATTCGTCCGATGCGGGAAGGCGTCATTTCGGATTATGAAATGACCGAGCGTATGATCAAGGAGTTTATTCGCAAGGTTATCGGCTTTCAGCTGTTCAAGCCCAATGTAGTCATGTGTGTACCCTCCATCATTACAGAGGTTGAGGAACGTGCAGTTATCGATGCCGGCACACAGGCAGGTGCAAAGCGTGTATTTTTAATTGAGGAACCACTTGCAGCAGCGATTGGCGCCGGTATTGACATTGCACAGCCCGATGGGAATATGATTGTGGATATTGGCGGCGGTACAACAGATATCGCGGTCATTTCGTTGGGAGGAATCGTAGAGTCCACCTCAATCAAGATTGCCGGAGACAAGTTTGACGAGGCCATTGTAAAATATATCCGCCGTACACACAATGCACTCATTGGCGAGCGGACAGCGGAGGAAATCAAGATTGGAATCGGTTGTGTGTATCCACGTCCAGAGGAGATCTCCATGGAAATCAAGGGGCGCTGTCTGATGACGGGGCTGCCGCGTACCTTTACTGTGACCTCAACGGAGATACTTGAGGCATTTGAGGAGGTCACCACTTCAATTGTAGAGGCGGTGCATACGGTACTGGAACGCACACCGCCGGAACTTACAGGAGATATTTCAACCAATGGTATTGTAATGACGGGTGGCGGTGCGCTGATTTGGGGCTTTGATAAACTCATTGCAGCAAAGACGGGTATCCCAACCCATGTTGCAGAGAAAGCAATTTCCTGTGTTGCATTTGGCACGGGAAAATGCTTAGACCAGCTGGGAGCCATGCAGGACGGCACCATGAATCTGTCCCGTCGTCGCCAGATGATGGGTTAAATGAAAACAAAAAGCAGCGCATTATACGCTGCTTTTTGTTTTTTGTAAAAATTGTTTGGTTTCTTTGGAGACTTCACCAGAGAGAGTCCAAAGCCCAATGAGGTTGGGAAAGGACATACAGGCGGCTGAGATATCCGTTACGAGAAGCAGTGGTGTGAGCGGGAGATATCCGGAGAGGGCGGCAGAGCACACAATGAGGAGCGGGTATATGCGCAGGAACCAGCTTTGTACGTGCAGCCATTTCAAGCAGGATAAGCCATAAAAACTCCAGCCCAGAATGGTAGAGACCGCCAGAAATACAACAGTGATTCCAATAAACCAAGGGGCAAAATCACCGAGTACAGTGGAAAAGGCACAGATGGTCATGGCAAGCCCGTCTGTACCACTTTGCCACGCGCCTGTGGTCAGCAGCACAAGTGCAGTTAACAGACAGATTACACAGGTGTCTACAAAGACTTCAACTGCTCCTAACATTCCAGTTTCACAGGGCGAATTGCTGTCCGAACTGCCATGCACAATGGGTGCGGAGCCCATACCGGCTTCGTTGGAAAATATGCCCTTGGAAAAGCCGTCCGAGATGGTGTGTGCTGTGATGACCCCAAGCAGACCGCCGCCACAGGCAAGAGGCTCCAGCGCACCTGAAATAATTGCAGAGAGCGCTGATGGGATTTGGTCTGCGTGGAGTACAACGACAAGCCCGCCGATCAGAAGGTAGCTTCCTGTCATGAGAGGAACCAGTACAGAGGATACCTGTGCGATGAGCGCACTGCCGCCGTATAGAACGGGGAGCAGCAGCAGGCAGACGATGAGGGCAATCAGTGGACGTGGGATTTGTACAAGGGGAGCAAGCGCTTCCGTGATTGCGCTTCCCTGTGCAGCAGCACTGGTGCCAATTGCGGAAAAGATGCAGCAAAAGGCAAAGAGATGTGCAAGGGCAGGCAGATGTGCACCGCGGGACAGGTAAACCATCGGACCGCCGAGTGGCTCCGGACGGTGTTCGCGGTATTTGACAGCGAGCAGCAACTCACTGTATTTGGTTGCCATGCCAAGAAAGGCTGCAACCAGCATCCAGAAAATTGCGCCGGGACCGCCTAAAGTCAGGGCGGAGGCAACACCTGCCAGATTGCCCACTCCCAGCGTTCCTCCGAGTGAGGTACAAAGTGCCTCAAAGGGAGAAATACCATCAGATTTTTGATTGTTTCTGCGGTGCAGAAGCTGTTTGACACACCAGAATTGCACGCCATGCGTGCGGAGTGTCAGGAGCACGCCGGTTGCTGCGATGAACAAAACCGTGAATGGCCCCCAGAGTGTGTAGCGTATTTTCAAAATCCATTCCATGCTTTTTATATATGTTCTTTGACTGTTCAATAGAACTGTGATGTGATATCATAGAATCAATATACACAGGAGGACATGACATGACCGAGCAGGAAAAGTTTATGAAAGCAGCGTTAAAGCTTGCAAAGAAGGCAGCGGACGAGGGAGAGGTTCCGGTTGGCTGTGTTGTGGTCTGTGACGGGAAAATCGTGGGCAGGGGACGCAATCGGCGGGAAACCAAAAAGACAGCACTGGGACATGCAGAACTGGAAGCGATTCAAAAGGCCTGTAAGAAACTGGGCGGCTGGCGTCTGCATCGGTGTGACTTGTATGTGACTTTGGAGCCGTGTCCCATGTGTGCGGGGGCGATTATCAATGCACGGATTCGCAACGTTTATTATGGTGCAGCTGATGACAAAGCGGGGTCGTGCGGCTCTCTGGTCAATTTATTCGATTTGCCCTATAATCACAAGCCGGAAATCATATCTGGATTGATGCAGCCGGAATGTGTGGAGGAGCTTCAGCGTTTCTTTCGGGCGCTTCGGGCGCGCAAAAAAGCAGACAAAGAGCAGAGAAAGCAAATCGAAAAAACAGTTCAAAAATAGAAGGTATTCACTCGAAATCAATTTGGCAGTTTACAATTTATTCACAAAAATATGATATTTTTATAGGTGAAAGTGATGAAATGTTATGATATGATAAAGTTAGAAAATGTTTTGAAAAGAGAGAAGGAGGAACTCACATGGCGCAGGAGGCAATGTTGACCATTACGCCGGAGATCGAAGCACTGGCACAGGTTTGTTGTGAGAACAGCAATATACCGTCGGAATTATATCGGAAATATGATGTCATGCGTGGTCTGCGCGATATCAATGGTGTAGGCGTTTTGGCAGGACTGACTAATATTTCATCTATTATATCAAGTAAAGTAGAGAACGGCATAAAAGTGCCTTGTGAGGGAGAGCTGCGTTATCGAGGGTATGATATCAATGATTTGGTACGTGGTTTTCTAAAAGACGGGCGCAAGGGATATGAGGAAACTGCATATCTCTTACTGTTTGGCAAGCTGCCCGACAAAGTACAGCTCAAAACCTTCAAAAGTCTGCTGGCAAAGGGGCGTACCCTACCAACAAACTTTACACGCGATGTCATTATGAAGGCACCGTCACATGATATTATGAACAAGCTGTCGCGCAGTGTGCTGACGTTGGCTTCCTACGACAATAATTCAGATGACATCAGTCTGCCCAATGTGCTGAGACAGTGCTTGATGCTGATTTCAGTTTTTCCGATGCTTGCGGTATATTCGTATCATGCGTACAATCATTATGAGAGAGGAAACAGTCTGTACATTCATTATCCAGATGATACCCTATCCACAGCCAGCAATTTCCTGAGAATGCTGCGTCCAGATATGCAATATAGCCCGCTGGAAGCAAAGGTTTTGGATTTGGCACTGGTTTTGCACATGGAGCATGGCGGCGGCAACAATTCCAGCTTTACAACCCATGTTGTGACCTCATCTGGTACAGATACATATTCTGCCATGGCAGCAGCCTTGGGCAGTCTCAAGGGGCCTAAGCACGGCGGAGCGAATATTAAGGTTGTACAGATGTTTGATGACATGAAGCATACCATTACAGACCCAAAAGATGAAGAACAGGTCAAGGGATACCTAAAACGCCTGCTCAACCGAGAGGTATTTGATAAAAAGGGACTGATTTATGGTATGGGTCATGCGGTATATTCTATTTCTGATCCCCGTGCACAGATTTTCAAATCCTTTGTCAGTCAGCTGGCACATGAAAAGGGCAGAGATGAGGATTTTGCACTCTATACGATGGTTGAACAGCTGGCACCGGAGGTTATCGCGGAGGAGCGCAAAATCTACAAAGGTGTCAGTGCAAATGTAGACTTCTATTCTGGGTTCGTGTATTCCATGCTCGATTTACCCTATGAGCTGTATACCCCTATGTTTGCCATTGCCCGTGTGGTAGGCTGGAGCGCACATCGTCTTGAGGAACTTATCAATGTGGACAAGATCATTCGTCCCGCCTATCGTGCAGTTGCCGATGAGCAAGCTTATATTGCGCTCAATGAGCGTTGAAGGAAAGGAAATTGGATACCAAAAATTTCATAATAAAAATGGAGCATATCGATTCAGATATGCTCCATTTTTGACTGTGTTTTCTAACAGTGCATGATTGCTTATTCACCCTTGAGAACGTCTTTGACTTTGTCCCAGAAGGATTTGCGCTGCGCTTGATTTTCGTCTGTGGTGGAGGACTCAAAATCACGGAGCAGCTTTTTCTGGTGCTCAGTCAGGCGGGTCGGGACTTCAATGTTCACACGCACATATTGATCGCCGCGGCCGCGACCATTGACATTCTGGATACCTTTGCCGCGCAGACGGAATACCGTGCCAGTCTGTGTGCCCTCTGGAATCGTATATTCAACCTTTCCGTCAATGGTAGGCACTTGCAGGGTATCGCCCAGCGCAGCCTGCGGGAAAGAAATCGGAATTTCACAGATGACATTGTTGCCATCGCGCGTGAAAATGGGGTGCGGACGGATCCCGATGGTCACAATGATATCGCCGCTTGGACCACCGTTGGAACCGGCATTGCCCTGACCGCGCAGCTGAATGGACTGACCATCATCAATACCCGCTGGGATTTTGACTTTCAGTGTTCGGCTATTGCGTGTTTTGCCTGTGCCGCTGCATTTCTTACAGGGCTTGCGAATGATTTTACCAGTACCACGGCAGTTTGGACAAGCTGCCTGACTCTGGAACATGCCAAGTGGTGTACGTTGGGTCTGCGTGACCACACCGGAGCCGTGGCAGTTGGAGCAGGTTTCTACCGAACTGCCCTTTTCTGCGCCTGTACCTTCACATTCCTCACAGCGTTCAGTACGATTGATGGTAATTTCTTTTTCGCAGCCAAATGCGGCCTCTTCAAAGGACAGCATCACACGCTGCTGAATGGTTTCGCCGCGCTGCGGTGCATTGCGGCGCGAACGGGAGGAACCGCCGCCGAAGAAGGAGCCAAAGATATCACCAAGGTCACCCATGTCAAAGCCGTCAAAGCCGCCAAAGCCGCCGCCGAAGCCGCCGCCCTGTCCGGCACCATAGTTTGGATCGACACCAGCAAAACCGAATTGGTCATACCTTGCTCTCTTATCCTTGTCAGAGAGCACCTCATAGGCTTCGTTCAGCTCTTTGAATTTTTCAGCAGCCTCTGGATTGTCGCGGTTCAGATCGGGGTGATATTTTTTTGCGAGCTTTCGATGTGCCTTTTTGATTTCGTCATCTGAGGCACCTTTTGCTACGCCAAGTACGTCATAATAATCTCTTTTATCTGCCATGTGTCTAAAACCTCACACATATTATCAGGTAGGAAAACAGTGGAAAACGGAAAGGACCAAGATCCTTTCCGTTTTTCTGTATTACTTCTGCTCGTCGTCCTTGACCTCAGTGAAGTCAGCATCTACGAAATCGCCTTGTGCGCCGCCAGCCTGCTGCGCACCGCCCATATTGGGGTCACCCTGCGGAGCCTGCTGTGCATAGATCTTCTGTGCGATTTCTCCAAATTTCTTGGACAGAGAATCGGAAGCCATTTTGATCATCTCAACATCAGAGCCCTTGAGTGCTTCCTTGACCTTTTCGATTTCAGCCTCTACTGCACTCTTTTCCTCTGCGCTCAGCTTGTCGCCAAGGTCGCCAATTGCCTTTTCGGATTGGAATACAAGCTGCTCTGCACCATTGCGTGCATCGACCTCTTCCTTGCGCTTCTTGTCCTCAGCGGCGAACTGCTCTGCTTCCTGCATTGCCTTGTTGATCTCGTCCTGTGACAGGTTAGAGGAAGCGGTTATGGTGATTTTCTGCTCCTTGCCCGTGCCAAGATCCTTTGCAGATACATTTACAATGCCGTTGGCATCGATGTCAAAGGTAACTTCGATCTGCGGAACGCCACGCGGAGCCGGTGCAATGCCGTCCAGTGTGAAGCGGCCGAGCGTCTTGTTGCCGGAAGCCATTTCACGTTCACCTTGAAGAACATGGATCTCAACAGAAGGCTGGTTGTCAGCTGCTGTGGAGAATACCTGACTTTTTTTGGTTGGAATGGTGGTGTTGCGCTCGATGAGACGGGTGCATACGCCGCCCAGTGTTTCGATACCGAGGGAAAGGGGGGTAACGTCAAGCAGCAGAACGTCCTTAACCTCGCCGCCCAGTACGCCGCCCTGAATGGCAGCACCGATTGCAACACATTCGTCTGGGTTGATGCCCTTGAAGCCTTCCTTGCCGGTGATGTTCTTCACAGCCTCCTGAACTGCTGGGATACGGGAAGAACCGCCAACAAGGAGAACTTTTTCAAGGTCACCTGCCTGCAAGCCGGCATCGCTCATTGCCTGACGAACCGGTCCCATGGTTGCTTCCACAAGGTCAGCGGTCAATTCGTTGAACTTTGCGCGGGTCAGAGTCAGCTCAAGGTGCTTCGGACCGGTTGCATCTGCGGTGATATACGGCTGGTTGATGGAGGTGGAGGTCATGCCGGAAAGCTCGATTTTTGCCTTCTCAGCAGCTTCCTTGAGACGCTGCATTGCCATCTTGTCCTGAGACAGGTCAATGCCCTCGTGGTTCTTGAATTCCTGAACCATCCAGTCCATGATTCGCTGGTCGAAGTCGTCACCGCCCAAGTGGTTGTTGCCGGCAGTTGCCAAAACCTCCAGAACGCCGTCGCCAATATCCAGAATGGATACATCGAAGGTACCGCCGCCGAGGTCATATACCATAACCTTCTGCTCGGTTTCCTTATCGACACCGTAAGCCAATGCCGCTGCGGTTGGCTCGTTGATGATACGCAGGACTTCAAGGCCTGCAATCTTGCCGGCGTCCTTGGTTGCCTGACGCTGTGCATCAGTGAAGTATGCCGGAACGGTGATAACTGCCTGACTGACAGGGGAACCGATATAAGCTTCTGCATCTGCCTTGAGCTTTTGCAGAACCATAGCGGAAATTTCCTGTGGAGAATATTTCTTGTCCTCGATGTCAACACGGTAATCGCTGCCCATGTGACGCTTAATGGAGCTAATGGTGCGGTCTGCGTTGGTTACAGCCTGACGCTTTGCAACCTGACCAACCATGCGTTCACCGGTCTTAGAGAATGCGACAACGGAAGGGGTGGTTCTTGCACCCTCTGCGTTTGCAATTACATTTGGTTCGCCGCCCTCCATGACAGCGACACAGCTGTTTGTGGTACCTAAGTCAATACCAATAATCTTGCCCATAATTCAAGACTCCTTATCAAATAACAACAGGTGTTTTATTAACAAATTTATCGTTCTAAAAAGGAAAGAACCTTTTAGATGACTTTAGTTCGCAACCTTGACCATGGCATAGCGAATAACCTTGTCTCCCAGCTGGAAGCCCTTTTGGAAAACCTCGGTGATGACGTTTTCGCCCTGCGAGTCATCGTCTACATGCATGACTGCATTGTGCAGGTTGGGGTCAAAGGTTGTGCCCGGGTCAGATGGGATTTCGGTAACGCCCAGAGAGGAAAAGCTTTCAATCATCTGATTATATGTCATTTCAATGCCCTGCTTGTAGGCGGTATCCTCGGTGGGCTGTGCAAGTGCACGGGAAAGGTTGTCAACGGTGGTGAGAAGTGCCTTGACTGCATAAGCCACAGCCTCTGCATGTACACCGTCGCGCTCTGCACGGCTGCGTTTACGGAAGTTGTCATATTCAGCCGCCATGCGCAGAAAACGATTGTTCAGATCGTCATACTGCTGCTGCAGGTTTTCCAAAGCAGACGCTTCTGTTGTTTCGGCTGCCGGTTCTGCTGTTTCGGCAGAGGACGCTGTGTCTATGGTCTCGTCTACGATTTCTTCCGTATTTAAGTTTTCGTTATCCATTCTATTACCTCAAATTTATTTATTTTCATCATAGAAGGTTTCCGCAATCAATTTGTTCAGTCCTTTTGCAAAGCCGGAAAGGCGTGCGGATAAGGCGGCGTAGTCCATGCGGGTTGGGCCCACGATTCCAATCATACCTTGTCCGATATCGCCGATACCATACTTAGCATAAATCATACTGGTATCGGATAAAGGGTTCTGACCATTTTCACTGCCAATAAAAATTTGAACGCCATCAATTTCCTGCTGAATGGGAATGAGATGCTTTTTATCATCATTCATATAGGCCAGAAGTGTCTGCGCCTTGCTGGTATCATGATATTCCGGAAACCGAAGCAGCTTATTTGCGCCTTCGAGGAATACCTTCTGATTGCCCATGTCCTCAATCAGTTCAGAGATAAATTCTGCAACAGGTGCCAAAAGGGCAGTCAGTCCGGCGGCACGCTGTACCACATCGAAGCGTTCTGCGGTAATCTGTGTGATGGGAATGGCGGTGAGGATTTGGTTGAGCACATAAGCGAGCAGCTCTGCCTCTGCCTTTGTGACGGGCGCGGCGGTATGCACCAGCTTGTTTTTTACGACGTTGGCATCGGTTACAATAACAACCACATAGGTACGCTCATCTACGGAAATCAGTTCAAACTGTCTGATGGTCATATGGGACAGATGCGGTGTCACTGCAACTGCCGCATAATTGGTCAGCGATGAAATCAGGCGTCCGGCTTCCTGTATCAGGCGGTCAAGCTCTTTGCTTTTGAGTGCCATCAGTGCGGTTTCATCTTTTGCGCTGATGGGAGCAACGGGACGACGCATCAAATGATCCACATAAAAGCGGTATCCCTTGTGGGAGGGAACTCGACCGGCAGAGGTATGCGGCTTTTCGAGATAGCCCATTTCCTCAAGCTCACTCATCTCATTGCGAATGGTTGCAGAGGAAAAAGAAAGCTCAGGCAGTTCGGAAAGCGCTTTGGAACCGACCGGCTCGGCAGTACGGATATATTCAGCAATGATTGTTTTTAAGATTTGCTGTTTGCGCTCAGAAAGCTCCACGATGCCCATGCTCCTTTTCATGAAATTGTGCTTAGCACTCTATACGCTTGAGTGCTAAATTTAATGTACCACCGTGACTGCTTTCTGTCAAGGGGGGGATTGTGAATTATTTATGACATAAGCTTCTTCTTACTACATTTTCGGGGCAAAACAGCTGTACTTTTTCAAAGATAATGGAGGGATTTGAAATATTTTTGGAGATAACGGAAAACATTTTATGGATTTTTTCTTAAAATATACATCGAATCGAAGTTGCAGGTGCCATTTGAGCCGCATAAAATAAAATTTTGCAGGAAAAGTTTCTTTTTGCTGAGGAATTGCTGCCGAAACCTATTTTTGAAGAGCGAAGCACAGACGTAAAATCCGATGCAGTATGCAGGGAAAACTTCTTGTTTGCTGTTTAAAACTCTGCTATACTATACAATATATACGCAAAATTTCCTTAAAGGAATTGGCGACGCTTTGCATAAAGGAGAATGTATGTGAAAAACCAGCAAAACATTCGTAATTTTTCCATTATCGCGCACATTGACCATGGCAAATCTACACTGGCAGATCGTCTGCTTGAACAGTGTAAGGCGGTCACCCAGCGCGAAATGGAAGAACAGCTGCTTGATAATATGGATTTGGAGCGTGAACGCGGCATCACCATTAAGGCGCGTGCAGTGCGCATGGACTATCAGGCAGACAATGGCGAAATTTATCATATGAATCTCATTGATACCCCGGGACATGTGGACTTTAACTATGAGGTTTCTCGCTCTCTGGCAGCCTGTGAAGGCGCTCTGCTCGTGGTTGATGCCGCGCAGGGCATCGAGGCGCAGACACTGGGAAATACCTATCTGGCGCTCGAGCATGATTTGGAGGTCGTGCCCGTTATCAATAAGATCGATTTGCCTGCCGCAGAGCCGCAGCGTGTCAAGCAGGAAATCGAGGATATCATCGGCATACCAGCAGAAGATGCACCGGAAATCTCTGCTAAGGTGGGACTGAATATTCATGACGTGCTCGAACGCATTGTCAGTGACATTCCGGCGCCAAAGGGAGACCCCAATGCGCCGCTGCGTGCGCTGATTTTTGACAGCCAGTACGATCCTTATAAGGGCGTTATTGTCTATATGCGTCTGATGGAAGGTGAAATGAAGCCGGGCATGAAGGTACGTATGATGGCGACCGGCGCAGAGTTTCAGGTGATTGAATGTGGTTATATGCACCCGCTCGGACTGGCGGCTTCCGATTCTCTCGCGGCAGGTGAGGTTGGCTATTTTACAGCATCTATCAAAAACGTCGCGGATACGCGTGTTGGTGATACCGTGACTGGTGTAGAGCGCCCAACCGAACAGGCACTGCCGGGCTACCGCAAGGCGCAGCCAATGGTTTACTGCGGTATTTATACCGAGGACGGCTCCAAGTATCCGGATCTGCGTGATGCGCTGGAAAAATTACAGCTCAATGATGCGGCGCTGTCCTTTGAACCGGAATCGTCCATTGCGCTGGGTTTTGGCTTCCGCTGCGGATTTTTGGGAATGCTGCATATGGAAATCATTCAGGAGCGCTTGGAGCGGGAATTTGATTTGGACTTGGTAACAACTCTGCCGTCTGTTGTTTATCAAATTGTGAAAACCGATGGCTCGACTATCTGGATCGACAATCCCCATGACTATCCGGACCCTGCGCTGATTGAGGAGGCAAGAGAGCCGTTTGTCAAGGCGTCTATTATTACGCCGCAGGAGTTTGTGGGCAATATCATGCCAATGTGTCAGGATCGCCGCAGTGTGTTCAAGGATATGAAATATCTGGACTCCACGCTGGTGGAGCTGCACTATGAAATGCCAATTAACGAAATTATTTACGATTTCTTTGATGCACTCAAAGCGCGCACAAAGGGTTATGCGTCTTTGGACTATGAGCTGAGTGATTACCGCAAAAGTGACCTTGTAAAGGTCGATATGCTGCTCAACGGCGATCAGGTCGATGCGCTGTCTTTTATTGCGCATCGTGAAAAGGCGTATGGACGTGCACGCCGTATCTGTGAAAAGCTCAAGGAGAATATCCCGCGTCAGCTGTTTGAGGTGCCGATTCAGGCGGCAATTGGCGGTAAGGTCATTGCCAGAGAAACTGTAAAGGCAGTGCGTAAGGACGTGCTGGCAAAATGCTATGGCGGTGACATTACCCGAAAGAAGAAACTGCTCGAAAAGCAGAAGGAAGGCAAGAAGCGTATGCGCACGCTGGGTACGGTACAGGTGCCGACTGAAGCGTTTATGGCGGTACTCAAGCTAGATGAAGAATAAGGACACACTGGGACTTTATCTGCATGTCCCGTTTTGTGCATCAAAATGTCACTATTGCGATTTTTATTCTTTTGCGGGCGATAGGGCACAGATAGATGGGTATATAGCTGCCATGTGTCGGGAAATCGCAAGGGTATGCCCTCCGTTTTCGCAAAGACCTGTTGATACGGTTTATTTTGGCGGCGGTACCCCTTCATTCATCGGTGGTGCGCGTTTGGGTACACTGCTGCAAGCCGTGCGTACGCATTTTCAGGTCATGGAAGATGCAGAAATCACCGTAGAGTGCAATCCGGATTCTATGGATACAGAGCTATTGCGAACGCTCAGACAGGCAGGTGTCAACCGCCTGTCGGTGGGTGTACAGTCAGCGCATGATGAGGAGCTTCGGCTGTTGGGACGGCGGCATACCTTTGCGCAGGCAAAACAGGCAATCCTTCGTGCCAAGCAAATGGGGTTTGACAATATCAGTTTGGATCTCATGTATGGACTGCCGGAGCAGACCGAGCAGGATTTCCTGCGGTCTGTACAAGCACTGTTGGAGCTGGAGCCTGCACATCTGTCCTGTTACAGCTTGAAGTTAGAAGCGGGGACCCGTATGGCAGAGCAGAATCCCATATTACCGGACGGAGATACGCAGGCAGAGCTTTATCTCCATCTGTGTGATATATTGGACAAAGCGGGATATCAGCATTATGAAATATCCAACTGGGCAAAGCCGGACAGAGAATCCAGACATAACAGCCGCTACTGGAAACTGTCTGATTATCTGGGTCTGGGAGCGGGGGCACATTCCTGCATTGCAGGAGAACGCTTTGCCTATCCAGATGATTTGCAGGCATTTTGTGATGCACCTAGGACGGTAGCAGAGGAATCGGTTGCCGGATTCCCGCCGCACGCCGAATATATGATGCTGTGTCTGCGCACACGGGCAGGCATTTCCATCAGCGAATTCGAAGCACGGTTTGACCGCAGTTTTGCGCCGTATGCACAAAGATTGCAGAGCTTGCGCAAAGCAGGTCTTACCAGACAAACAGAAAATGGCTGGCAGCTGACCGATGCCGGATTTTTGGTTTCCAATTTGATTATTACAGATATACTGTGTGCAGATGACTGATAAAGAAATGATTCGATCTTGATGATTAGGGAGGAGTTTTATTATGCGTGCTGTTATTACAGTGGTAGGTAAGGACAGAACAGGGATTATTGCCGCAATCTCGCAGGCGTTGTCTGACCATCAGGTAAATGTTCAGGATATTTCTCAGAATGTTATGGACGAAATGTTTGCGATGGTTATGTTTGTGGATATTACCGCATGTACAGTTCCCTTTGATGCGCTGTGCGCTGCGCTCGATGAGGTGGGTGCACAGATGGGCATGAAGGTTCACTGCATGCATGAGGATATCTTCAATGCAATGCACCGCATTTGACCACAATATCAGGAAATGAGAGGTGCATAACAATTATGTCAATGATAACCACAGGAGATGTTCTGGAAACCATTCAGATGATCGAGGAAGAGCATCTGGATATTCGTACCATCACAATGGGAATTTCTCTGCGTGATCTGGCATCGGACGATATCCAGATACTGAGTGATAAGATTTATGATAAGGTGACCCGACGGGCGGAGAATCTGGTCAAAACGGGTGAGCAAATCGAGCGGGAGCTTGGAATCCCGATTATTCATAAGCGTATTTCGGTCACACCGATTGCAATGATCGGTGCAACAACCAATGCGACAAGCTATGTGCCGATTGCACAGGCGCTCGACCGCGCGGCAGAAACGACGGGAGTAAACTTTGTAGGCGGCTTTTCTGCGCTGGTGCAGAAGGGCTTTGCAAAGGGAGATGAGATTTTAATGCAGTCCATTCCCGAAGCCCTTGCCGTGACGAACTGTGTCTGTTCTTCGGTTAATGTAGCATCGACCAAGGCTGGAATCAATCTGGACGCGGTGGCGCAGATGGGGCGCATCATCAAGCAGACCGCAGAAATCACCAAGGATAATGGTTCAATGGGCTGTGCAAAGCTGGTGGTATTTGCCAATGCAGTAGATGATAACCCCTTTATGGCAGGCGCCTTCCATGGTATTGGTGAGCCGGAAACCGTCATCAATGTGGGCGTTTCCGGACCGGGCGTTGTGCAGGCAGCCATTAAGCGCGCTGGAAATTGTTCCATCAATGAGGTGGCAGAGATCATCAAAAAGACTGCCTTCAAGATTACACGTATGGGGCAGCTTGTGGGAACGCTGGCATCGGAGCGTTTGGGTGTGCCGTTTGGCATTGTAGACCTGTCTCTTGCACCCACTCCGGCGATTGGAGATTCAGTTGCCCGTATTCTGGAGGAGGTTGGTCTGGAAACCTGCGGCGGTTGTGGAACCACTGCGATTTTGGCGATGCTCAACGATGCGGTCAAGAAGGGCGGCGTGATGGCGTCCTCTAATGTCGGCGGACTGTCTGGCGCATTCATTCCAGTGTCGGAAGATGAAGGTATGATTGTAGCGGTACAGCAGGGTGCACTTTCTATGGAAAAGCTGGAAGCCATGACTGCTGTTTGCTCAGTCGGAATTGATATGGTTGCGGTTCCGGGAGATACAACCGCAGAGGTCATTTCTGGACTGATTGCAGATGAAATTGCAATTGGTGTTGTCAACAATAAGACAACCGCTGTGCGTGTGATTCCAGCAGTTGGCAAGAAGGTGGGAGAAGTGGTAGAGTTTGGCGGCTTGTTGGGATCGGCGCCCATTATGCCGATTTCGACCAAATCTCCTGCAAAGTTCATTCATCGTGGCGGTCGGATTCCGGCACCAATCCATAGCCTCAAAAACTAATTGCCTGTATGGGCGAAATCACTTGAAAAAGGAGCCTGAACGATATGGCATTGCAAAAAAATAAGGTATACCGTGCAGAAATCATAGACTATACAACAGATGGAAGCGGGGTAGCACGGATCGAAGGCATGGCTGTCTTTGTACCCAATACCGCAGTTGGGGATCAGTGTGATATTCGTATCGTAAAGGTGAATAAGAAAATGGCATTTGGCCGTTTGGAGAAAATCATCATTTCTTCTCATGACCGTATCGAGCCGGCCTGTCCAACAGCAGACAAATGCGGCGGCTGCTGCTATCAGCATATTTCTTATGAAGCGGAACTGCGTGCGAAACGCAGGAAAGTGGAGGAGGCTCTTACAAGGCTTGGCGGGGTATCCGGTGTGCTGGACGGTATTACCGGTGCCGAGGATATCACAAGATACCGCAATAAGGCGCAGTATCCGGTTGGGCAGGACGCGCATGGGAGCTATGTTGGATTTTATCGTCCGCATAGCCATGATATTGTGCGGACACAAGATTGCAAAATCCAGTCAGAACGGGCAAATCGTTTGGCACAGGCTGTGTGTGAATGGATGAATGTACATGGAATCATGGCATATCAGGAGGAGACGCATAAGGGACTCATTCGGCATATTTATGTGAGAACGGGGGCAGTCAGCGGAGAAACCCATCTGTGTCTGGTTGCAACCCGTGGAAAAATTCCAGAGAAAGAGGACTTAATCCAGCGTTTGACTGATGCAGAACCATCTCTTGTTGGAATTGTGGTCAATGTCAATAAGCGTTCAGACAATGTAATTTTGGGAGAGCATACACTGACCCTTTGGGGGGAGCCTGTCTTGCAGGATAGTCTGTGCGGTAATGTATTTCGATTGTCGCCGCACGCCTTTTATCAGGTGAATCACGCACAGACCGAGCGGCTGTATCGTTATGTGATAGAGCAGGCAGCCCTTACTGGACAAGAAATGGTGATCGATCTCTATTGTGGTGCTGGTACCATTACGCTTGCGCTGGCAGAAAAGGCAAAACGGGTGATCGGAGTAGAAATCATACCTGAAGCGGTTGAGAATGCCAGAGAAAATGCAGGGCGGAATGGAATTCAAAATGTAGAATTTTTGTGCGCAGATGCAGGGCAGGCAGCGATGCTTTTGGCAGAGCGCGGGGAGTGTCCCGATGTCCTTACGGTTGATCCACCGAGAAAGGGATTGGACGAACAGGCAATTGAGGCAGTCTGTCAAATGCAGGCACCTAAAATCATCTATGTTTCCTGTGACCCTGCAACCTTAGCCCGCGATGTAAAGCGTTTTTCACTAGAGGGATATCAGGTCGTTTCCGCACATGCCTTTGATTTGTTCCCGAGGACAAAGCATGTGGAGACAGTGATTCTGATGACGTATTGTGGTGGAGACAAAAAATAATGCCGATTAACCACAAGATGTTGTGGTTTTTCGAGAAAAAATCAGCAAAAAATGGGGCAAAAAACGAGCGTTTTTGCCCCTTATTTTTTGCCCGTTTCACAGATGACATGGGGTTTTAGACAGATGAAAACAGAAAAGTCAGAGGACCGGCAGATGAAACAAGTGCCTGTCCTCTTTTTTATATATGTCCGTTTTTACAAGCAAAACAGAAGAATGACCGGTAGTATTCGTTTTCTACACAACGAATAAAACCGGTCTTTTTTTGTGTTCTTATTCGAAAATCGTACACGAAGAAGGGAGTCAATATGAAAACAATCACAACCGAAGAACTTAAGAATATGAGCCATCAAGAGGGACTGATCCTTCAGGGGTGCGGCGGTGACCTTCAGGAATGGGTAAATGGAATCAATGGGATTCTCCAAGAACAAGGAATTCTTTTGGACGGAAAGCCTCTGGACGATGTGTCAGTCTTTCAACATGAAGGGCTTACCAATCTGCTGTTTGCCTTTGGTGAACATAAACTGGATATCGGCAAACTTGCCATCTGGAGAATCCAAAGTCATGAGCAGTTTGGAGGAACCTGGCTTTCCGATTATGTAGAAAACAAACTGGGAGGTTTTACAAAGAGTCAGCAGGCAAAACCGGATTGTCCTCTCATTGGTGCAGATGGAAATATTTTTAATCTAATAGGAATTGCATCACGAACTCTGAAGGAGAACGGGATGGGTAAACAGGCAGAAACAATGCGGCAGAGAATCACAGGCGGAGAATGTCACAGCTATGAGGAAGCGCTGATGATTATCGCCGATTATGTGAATATCACATCTGCGGAGCCGGAAGAAGGCATAAAGATGGATTTTTCTTAAAACAGCAAACAACAGGATCGGTCAGTCGGAAACTCAGGACGGCCGGTCTTTTTTATTGCGCATTTTTGATAAGAAGAAAGGATGGCAGAAAATTATGAAAACAAAACAGCAAGAGCAGATTTCTGACTTTCCATATGGATGGAACAAAGGTGATACCTGTGTGATGATCACCAATAAAGCCAAGAAAAGCACATGTGAATATACGGTGGAGAGTTATGACGGGAGATACTTTGGTGTCCGCAGTCATACCGGGCTTTTTCACCGAGCTTCTCCGCAAAGATTATTCCATTCAAAGGAAGAAGCAGTTGCAGCCTTAGAGCAATCGGAAACACCGACACAGGAAAGAGGCGGAATGACATTTCAGTAGAAATTTTAAAAGTAAGGAGTGAGAAGATATGACCGCAAGATTTATGAGTGATACCCCCTATGCCAGAACAGAGCAGGAAATGCAGCGCATTCCGGGTTTCCATTCAAGAGGAACCGGAATGGCGGTAAGCCACTTTAGGTACAGCGCAAAGGACTGTGACTGTTGTTTATGTGCCTATAAAAGCAGAAAAAGAAAATGCGAAAAAGCGGATGGCTGTATCTGCCTGCGTGAACGGCTTGGGGCAGGCTGTGTGCCATTTGAAGAACTGTTGGAAAGGTTGACAGCGGAGGTGACTGTCAGCCCGTTTGTGAGCCGTGTGGCCCGGCTGTCAGCGCAGTCTCACCCCTGCTTTTTCCTTGCCGGTCACAGAGAACGGTTTGAGCCTTTGTGGGAGCGTCATATCCGAACAGCAGAAGAAGATGCCATGTGTGCCGCATTATATCTTTTGTCTGCAGACCGATTCCTGTGGGGAAAAGCAGTATCCGCAATCGAGCCGGATATCATCCATTTTCAAGAGATTCATATTCACGGCGTGGATCTGAACGGGTATGTGCTGTTCCATACCGCAAAGGATTTATATCAGGGAACCAAACACATCAGCCTGTCTGAATTGGTTGATCCGGAATTGGTTGGTGATATGACATTTGAACTGATTATCACAGCGTTTTTGATTCGTCGTTATGGATGCGGTGTGTTGAGTGCAGAAAGGAGTAAACGATGCTGAATGTTCAATCTAACTCAGGAATGGGGGGATGTAGATGAGAATACCGGAAGTGTATCTTGCCAATAAGAGTCTGCTAAAAAACAGATATTATGGCGGTATCACCCTTTCTCTGCCGGCAACAGAGAGTGCCATAGCAGATGCAAAATATCGTGCGCAGATTCAAACAGGCTCGGAGTACATTGTGGACTGTGACAGCGGATGGCCGGAATTTTTAGAGCAGATTATAAACGATACGGACGATTTGCCCCTCGAAGAAGTGAATCTGTTGGCGTATCAGATCAGCCGGATGGATGAATTCCAGATTGAAATTTTCGCAGGTGCGGTTC
This sequence comes from Butyricicoccus pullicaecorum, assembly GCA_018366035.1. Classification (GTDB taxonomy): domain Bacteria; phylum Bacillota; class Clostridia; order Oscillospirales; family Butyricicoccaceae; genus Butyricicoccus; species Butyricicoccus pullicaecorum_A. The sequence goes on from JAGZIW010000001.1 coordinate 261,642, forward strand.
AGCTGCGTCAGGAAGAAGATATTGATACACCGGTTACAATGAAAGAACTCATTAACCTGGCACACAACTTAGACTGCTATGAATATCGTCCCGGTGTTGCGGATGACCGGACTTTGGGAAATGTGGCACTGGAAAATGACCTGTTAGATACAATCAGCGGGTTACCGGAGGATGTGCTGGAGTTATTGGATGAAGAAAAAGTCGGGCAGGAAATGCGGCGTTCAGACATGGGAACTTTTACAGGAGCCGGATATATATTCCCAAACCGTATGCCGCATCAGGAATTGTATGACGGAATTCATTTGCCGGATATTCCGGATATGCCAAAAGGTGTGATATCTGTTCTGTTGAGCAGTCTTGATAAGCCGGATGAAACCGGTGTATGGCTGGAACTGCCTGCAACAGAGCAGGAAATGCAGCATGTGCTGAAACAGCTGGGCGAACACTCTTTTGATAACTGCCTGATAGCGGGCAGTATCAGCACCGCTTTTCCCTATCCCCTTGCCGGTGACGAAGATGTGGAAAAGCTCAATACTCTGGCGCAGAAAATACAGGCGTTTCCGGATCAAAGGACTCTGGCAAAATTCAAGGCGGCATTGGAACTGGAAATCCGCAATGAAATTGACTTTGCATTGGATGTAACAGAAAATCTGGACTGTTATGATTTTGACCCCAAAATGTATTCCCCTGCCGTATATGCCAAATATATTTTCCAAGAAGCCGGAATCGATCCAAACGATCCGGCTTTTGCCATGTTCGATTTTATAGGATATGGGGAGCGGCAGATGCAGCAGGCCGGACATGTGCAGACCGCATACGGTATGATTTTACGCAATGAGAACCCGTTCGTATCAAAATACAGTCAGACAGAATCTATGCAGATGGGAGGAATGTAGATGAAAGGATTGGATGCCAACACACAGAAGTATGAATTGGCGGAGATTGATCATAAAGTCGTGTTGTTTACCAATATGCGGCTTGACCGAGATACGGTTCCGGAAGGAGTGTTTTGCTATGATGTCAGGGATTCGGATAACCTTGATGGAAGTATGGCACAGATTAAGCCGTTTGTGTTGGTAAACCATTGGGGAACGATATTAAGCAAAACACCGTTTCCACTGGATGAGTCAGGAAGCTATTATCCGGAGGACTGGGGATATCTTGGAGAGGACATGAGCCTTTCGGAATTCCGGAAAGAAACAGCCGAACAATTGGAGGCACGATTAGAACCACAGCCATCAGGCAGAGAAATGACCATGCAGCCATGAATACCCTGCCGCCGGAAGGAGGTGATGCGGCATGAACAGTTTTATTGCATGGGTAGGCGGAAAGAAGGCCCTGCGGAAACTGATTTATACAATGTTCCCCGTTCAGTTTGACCGGTACATTGAAGTATTTGGCGGCGGTGGCTGGGTATTGTTTGGAAAACCGCCGAATCTGAAGCGGAAGCTGGAGGTTTATAACGACTACAATTCCAATCTGGCAAATCTTTTTTACTGTGTCAAGAACAGGACATGTGCTTTTTTGCTGGAATTGGGATTTTTGCCGATCAACAGCCGGGATGAGTTTTCCATGATCCGCACATTCTTGGAAAAGCATGAGCCTGACACCACATTTTTGCAGGAGGAACTGACTCTTGCCGAGCAGAATCTCTCCCCGCCTGATTATGAGGAAATCCGCGCGATCCTTTTGGAAAATGCACAGATGACGGATGTCAAACGGGCGGCGGCTTTTTTCAAACTGATCCGATACAGCTACGGCAGCGGCTGTACCTCTTTCGGATGCCAGCCATTCGATGTGCGGAAATGCTTTGACTCAATCTGGCAGGCATCGCACAGGCTTTCTGAAACGGTAATCGAAAATAAGGATTTTGAGGCGTTGATACGGCAGTATGACCGTGACAGCGCCTTTTTTTATTGCGATCCGCCTTACTATGAAACCGAAGGTCATTATGAGGTGGTGTTCCGAAAAGAGGATCACATGAGGCTTCGGGATACGTTGAAAGCCTGCCGCGGAAAGTGGATGGTAAGCTATAACGACTGTGATTTTATCCGTGAATTGTATGACGGATATTATATCACCGCTGTTACCCGCTTAAATAATCTCGCCCAAAGATATGAAAGCGGCTGTGAGTTCCCAGAAGTGATCATTACCAATTATGATCCAAAAGAAATGGAACGGTCACAGCCAAGACAGATGCGTCTGTTCGGACTGGGTGAAGAAGATGATGAGGACTGCTATGAAATTACAGGGGTATGGTTCCCGGAAAGAGAGGCACTATGAGACATAAGAAACAGAAAAAGAAAGGAACTAAGCGACAGAGTGTTCTGTCTATTCCAAATTCGCTGCTTCAAGCGGCAGGCATCCAGCCGGATACCGATCTGGTGATTGAAACGATCCCCGGTGTGATCCTGATTGGAGAAGAAGCACCCTTAAGTATCGTGCAGCAGCCGTTTGTCGACTTGTTTTCCGCAATGGGGCTGACTCCAAAAGAAGTAACAGATGTAATGGTAAAGGGAGGGTTCACTTATGAGTAAACCAATTTATAAGCTGGTTGACAGCAAAGGGAGAGTGCTGATTCCGAAGGCACTGCGGGAAACTGCCCGAATGGAATACGGGGACATTGTGCGCATTGGCCTGAGCAGCGGCAGGATAACCGTCACAAAGGTGGACATTGTGGAGGTTGGCGATCAGTCACCGGAAGCAGTGGAAGCCTATGTGCGTGCGGCAGTCAAAGCGATGCCGGACAGTAAACGTCTGGAACTGCTTGGAGAATTAAGCAGCCTGCTTCAGAAAAAGGAGGGATAAAGGATGCGTGTCTATACGCAGGAAGATTGCGTACAACAGAACCTGCCGGAAAACCTGATGAATCGTGTGCTTGTGCTGCCTGAAAATGAAACAGGGCAGCTTTTCTTTTGCCAGAAGGATGTTGGGGATGCCTTGCAAACGGTTTCCCTTAAAACCGGTGAAGTTGCATGGTGCAGAAAGCAGGATGTGATGGGGCTTCTCAGACCGGAACTTCTGCCGGATAGTGCCAAGCTTCAACTTTCACAGATCCGACCGGCAGATGCGGCAGACCTTGCAGAGCATACGCCGCAGTATTCCGGTTACAGTTTTCTTCCGGATGGGAGATATGCTGCCGGGGTTTGGTTGTGCAGTCCGGAGGAAGTACGGGACTATGTGCAGATGCAAAAGGATTATCAGCACCGTGTGCTGATCTGTGACAGGGATGATTTTGCTGTGATGGAGATTGTCGAAGGAAAACTGATATTTCCAAGCGAACAGGATCTGCAGGCATTTCCACAACAGCCAGAGGGAGGAATTCAAATGGGATAAAGGAGAGTGATGAGAGATGAAGCCCATTCAGATCCAGAATGGAGTCATTGTTTATTATGGAAACCGTGTCGGCATGATACAGGACGGACAGGCTGTCGTCGATCCCATGTTTGAACGGGAAGAACTGAAAGACTTTTTAAACCATCAGCGTGATATCCGGGAAATCAAATGGCAGAATGGCATTTTTGATCGGCTGGTGAACCATGCAGAACTATCCCCTGACCAGCCGGTGCTGAAAAATGTGCGTGTCTGGCAGTTAAAGCCGGATGTAGATATCCGCATGAAGTTTATCAGTTATGAGGAAATGTGCAGGCAGTTCGGTCCTCCGGGTGCAGAGCAGTATCAGGTGGTGTATGACGGGGCGGCGGAGACCAATGATCTGGAAGCACTCTATACAAAATTCAATACAGAATGGCCGGAAGGATATACCGGACATTCCCTTTCCATGAGCGATGTTCTGGAGTTATATGACAGGGAAAGCAGTTCTTTTCACTATGTGGATCGGTTTGGCTTTCAACAGGTGGACTTCAACTCTCCAGAGCAAGCCATGAGGACATCCCATACCATGCAGTTTTAGAGCAGGCAGATTGCTGCCAGCTGTTTACTGAACAGATATACAGAAAGGAACCATGAAATGAAAAAGCAGAAGAAAAAAAGAGGAATTACTATGCCCCAAATCGAGGTCCGAATCAATTCCATGTATCCGCCCGGAACTCAGGGAGGAACCAGAGCCTACGCATCCGCTACCATAGACGGGTGCTTTGCCGTCCGGGGAATCAAACTTGTCGAGGGCGGTAAAGACGGTCTGTTTGTATCCATGCCCAGCCGTAAGACACAGGATGGCTACAAGGAGATCTGTTTCCCCGTAACGGCAGAATTTCGCAGCCAGCTGTACGGCGCTGTTATGGATGCCTACCATCAGGCATTGGAGTTGGCACAGGCTCCGCCGCAGGCGTCCCCTGTACAGCAAGCAGAAGCTCCCCGAAACGGTCAGCAGATGACCGGAATGTAATCAAAACCAACCTACAATCACGAAAATGGAGGAAAACGATATGAAAATGATGAAAAACCAGATGCTTAAAATCCGCACTGCCATGACGCTCAAAATGCTGGAAGCAAAAGCAAAATTGAGAGAAACTTCCGGCGAGGGTTATGTGGATACCGCCATCAAGATCCTGATCGCAGTGGTACTTGGTGCATTGCTGTTAGCCGGTCTCTATGCCCTGTTTAATGATACCGTGCTTCCGACTCTGGTCGACCGTGTCAAAGAAATGTTTGATTATGGCGGTTGATTCGGCACTTTTGGAGGGAGCATCCATTGCCTTTCGGCAAATCCTGCTGCCCATGCAGGCTGTGTTGTTCCTGATCTTTTTGATCGCAGTATCAGTTTGGGACATCTCCAAAAGAACGATACCGGATGGTCTGCAGGTTGGGATTGCGGCATTGTCTCTGCTGCAGTTCCAACCGCAGCATCTTTTGGGTATTCTAACCGCAGTTCCCTATCTGGCGGTAGCTTTATGCTGCCAAAACGGGAAAGGAATCGGTGGAGGTGATGTGAAGCTAACCGGAAGTTTGGGATTAGTACTGGGACTTTCAGGAGGTCTTTTCGCCTCTGTGATCGGACTTACAGGATTTGTCCTTTCCGGCATGGGATTTCAGATGTATCGAAGATACCAAAAAAAGGAAGAACAGGCTCCGCTGCCGTTAGGTCCCTTTCTGGCAGCAGGAGCTGCTGGCGTATATTTTATGAATGTCGGAGGAATGGTTCTATGAAAAAGAAAATCATGATTACCGCATGTACGATGATACCGATTGCTGCAACAGTAGCAGCTTTCCTGCTTCGCCGCCGCAAAAGGTATATCTCTCAGTGACTCGCTGGGCGGTTTTTTGTACAAAGGCCCGCCTTTTTAAAAATAACAAGGAGGAAATTTCTATGAATCTTTTGAAAAACCGGACTGTGATCGGCGTCATCTGCATTGTGCTTTCCCTGATCATCTGTTTTGCGGTAACCCCGCTCTTTAATCAGAGCATCAGCGAAAAAACCGAGATTGTCCGTGTAGTAAAGCCAGTGAAAAACGGTGAGGAAATCCAATCTGACATGGTAAAGCAGGTGGAAGTCGGCGGATACAATCTGCCGGAAGATGTTGTGAAAAATTCGGATACGGTCATAGGTAAATTTGCAACAGCAAATCTGGCTCCGGGCGATTATATTCTTTCATCCAAACTTGCGGAGGAACCGGCTGCAGAGAATGCTTACCTCTATCACCTAACAGGAGAAAAACAGGCCATTTCTGTATCTGTGAAGAACTTTGCAAACGGATTGTCCGGAAAGTTGCAAAGCGGTGATATTGTTTCTGTGATCGCACCGGATTACAAAAAGCAGGGTTCTACCGTTATTCCTGCGGAACTGCAGTATGTGGAGGTGATCGCAGTGACCGCAAACAGCGGCTCGGATGCCAATACGGGAGCGCAGACAGAAGAAAGTGAAGAACGGGAACTGCCGGATACAGTGACGCTTTTGGTCACGCCCGAACAATCCAAAATTCTTGCGGAACTTGAAGCAGACGGAAAACTTCACCTGTCTTTGGTATATCGCGGCGAACAGAAAAATGCAGCTATGTTTATTGAAGCACAGGAAAAAGTGTTGGCAGAGTTATATCCGCCTGTTGAAAAAGAAAACTCCTCTGAGCAGGCAGAAGAAAACGAAGAAAGTGAGGCCGAAGAATCGGAATCCGTTCCTGCAGAAAGCGAGGTGGAGTAAGCCTTGAATTTCTTGAAAAACAGTATCTTCTCCCGCAGATCCGGTAAAGAATTGCCGGAACAGGCACCGGAGAATGAAAATCAGATGCTTGCTGTTTGGGGAAGCCCCGGTTCCGGAAAGACCACAGTTGCGGTAAAACTGGCCGCCCGCCTTGCCATGCAGAAACGGGATGTTGCTTTGCTGCTGTGTGATATGAATACCCCTATGCTTCCCTGCATCTGTCCGCCGGGAGAATTGGAGGAAGAACACTCTCTGGGCAGTATCCTGGCGGCCACGCATGTGTCGGAATCACTGGTACGTCACAATTGCATCACGCACAAACGGTTTCGTCATCTGACGCTTTTGGGGATGCGAAAGGGAGAAAACGAATACACCTATCCTCCTTATGAACGGACACAGGCGGAAGAACTTTTGCAGTGCCTGCGGAGAATTGCCCCCTATATCATCATTGACTGCGGCAGCTATATTGCCAATGATATCCTATCCGCCATTGCCCTGATGGAATCGGATGCGGTCCTCCGCCTGGTAAACTGTGACTTAAAGTCCATCAGTTATCTGTCCAGCCAGCTTCCACTGCTGCGTGAGAGCAAATGGGATGCAGACAAGCAGTACAAGGTCGCAAGCAATGTGCGGGCAAATGAGGCCAGTGGCCATATCGAGCAGGTGCTTGGCAGTGTGGCATTCCAGATCCCGTATTCGGAAGAAGTCTTCGCACAGGTATTGGAGGGAAATCTGTTTGCGGAACTGAGCATGAAAGACAGCCGTGGTTTTCGCAAATCCATCGAGTCTATCGCAAAGGAGGTGTTTGGGTGTTAGGAGAAAGACGCAGCAAACCCGCATTTTTGGAGGATTCTTCAAAAGGTGTTCAGCAAACGCATGCTCCGTCTGACGAGCATCAAACACCGCCTCAGGAACATGCAGCCTCACGATTTGGAGAATTGCAGTTTGGTCCGGACTACCCGGTTGTGGAGAATGTTTGGGATACGGCTCCATCAAAAGAAGAAACGAAAAGCAGAAAAGAGACAGAAGAACTTTCGGAAATGCAGGACGATGAGGATGCATATGTGCCGCCCAAACGAGTGCAGAAAACATTGCGGACCCATGACCTGTTTTTTGCACCGGAGGATGAAAGCCGGGATTTTCCATCTGTGCTTCGTGAAGTGCAGGCATACCTTTCCAAAGAATATAGCAATCTGGTAACTGCAGGAAACAATGAAGAAATCAAATCACAGATCCGCCGCTTTGCAGGGAAATACATCCAGGATCATCGCATCTGTGTAAGTGGAATGACTGCAGAAGAACTGGTAGACGCCATCTATTCCGAAATGGCGGAATTCGGTTTTTTGACTAAGTACATCTACGGGGAAGGCATTGAAGAAATCGATATCAACGCATGGGATGACGTAGAAGTCCAGTTCTCAGGCGGCATCACAAAAAAGTTGGAAGAACATTTTGACAGCCCGGAACACGCAATCAACGTAGTGCGCCGTATGCTCCATGTTTCCGGTATGGTGCTGGATGATGCCAGCCCAAGTGTTTTGGGGCATCTTTCTAAAAATATCCGTATTGCGGTACTCAAAACCCCGATTGTCGATGAAGATGTGGGTGTTGCCGCATCCATCCGAATCGTGAATCCGCAGAGTATGCAGAAAGAAGATTTTATAAAGGGTGGGACAGCGACCGATTCCATGCTGGATTTTCTTGCGGAATGCATCCGGTATGGGATATCTGTGTGTGTGGCAGGGGCTACCAGTTCCGGAAAGACCACACTGCTCGGTTGGCTTCTTACCACGATTCCGGACGGCAAACGCATTTACAGCATTGAAAACGGTTCCAGAGAGTTGGCACTGGTACGGAGAAAAGACGGGAAAGTGGTCAACTCCGTTGTCCATACGCTAACAAGAGACAGTGAGAATGAGCGCCAGAGAGTGGACCAGATCGCACTGTTAGATATGGCTCTGCGGTTTAATCCGGATATCATTGTTGTGGGTGAAATGCGCGGACCGGAGGCGAATGCGGCGCAGGAGGCAGCCAGAACTGGTGTGGCGGTGGTGACAACCATCCACTCCATGAGCTGCGATGCCACTTACCGCCGAATGGTTTCCCTGTGCAAGCGTGCCGTTGACATGAGCGACGAAACCTTGATGGGGTTTGTAACGGAAGCCTATCCCATTGTGGCATTTTGTAAGCAGTTGGAAAATAAGGAGCGCCGTCTGATGGAGATTATGGAGTGTGAGATCCGGACGGATGGGACACGGAAATTTCTCCCGCTGTTCCAGTACCATATCACGGAGAATCGTGTAGAGAACGGGAAATTTATCATTTCAGGCAGCCACCGGCAAGTCAATCCTATCTCGGAAAGCCTTGCAAGGAGGCTGATGGAAAATGGAATGCCGCAGGACAGGTTGGAAGGCCTGCTGACCATGCCCACAGAAAAGGAGGTTGAAACAACATGACAGCCATACAGTTATTGGCTTGTGCAGGTTTGATTGTAGGAACATTTTTGCTTCTGCATTTAAAACCTGTGGAATTTACAGAAAGCCTGTTTGCATTCCTGCTGCGTCCGAAAAAAGGAATCCGGGATAAGATCAAAGAGTCGGCAGGAAGAAAAAAGCTGGGGATTTTCCGGCGCGAGATCGGAGAAGCACAGGCCGTTTTGGAGATGACCGGACGTGGAAGCCGTTTTTCAATGGTGTGTGCGGTTTCTCTGGGGATGTTCTGCCTGGGCGGTTCCCTTGCCATTTTGCTGGGGAATTTCTTTCTTGCTCCGGTCCTTGCAGTGGGATTTTTATTTATCCCGTTCTGGTATGTAAAACTGACCGCCAGCCACTATAAACGGGACGTATCTGCAGAGTTGGAGACCGCCCTCTCTGTTATCACCACAGCCTATTTGAGAACAGAAGATATTGTGACGGCGGTAGAAGAAAATATCACGTACTTAAATCCACCGGTATCCAAAGTGTTTGAACATTTCCTGATGCAGATCCGGCTGGTGAATCCGGATGTGGAAGCAGCGATCCATACCATGCGGGGACAGATTGAAAATGAAGTCTTTTGGGAATGGTGCGATGCTGTCAGTGACTGTCAGCGTGACCGCAGCCTGAAAACTACCCTCACCCCTATCGTTGCCAAGTTATCGGATATGCGCAATGTCAATGCGGAACTGGAATATCTGATTGTGGAACCCCGCAAGGAATTCATGATCATGGTCATTTTTGTCATCGGGAACATTCCTCTGATGTACATGCTCAATAAAGACTGGTATGACGTGCTGATGCATACCATGCTCGGACAGATCATCCTCTCCATAACTGCGGCGGTGATCTTTCTATCAGCAGGCTTTGTGGTGAAGCTGACACGCCCGATTGAATACAGGAGGTGAACCGGATGACAGGATTATTATTTTTATTCGGAGCCTTCCTTGCATTGGGTATGTTTTTTATTGCGGCTTCCATTCTCCATCTGCCTACGATTGGCGCAGCCAAAGCCATGCTTGGCACGGTTAAGCAGGAACGAAAAGCCGCTAAAAGTCTGGAAACCCATTTGATGACGGCAGCGATCCGGCTGTCCAAGTGTATTCATATGGATGAGTACAAACGAGGACGGATGAACAATGTCTTAAAAGCCAGCGGTCTGAACTTGTCACCGGAAGTGTATCAGGCGTATGCCATTGTAAAGGCCGGCGTTGTACTGAGCGCCGTCATTCCATGTCTGTTTTTGCTTCCCCTTTTGTCACCGGTCGTAGTCATTCTTGCGGTGCTGCTCTATTTTAAAGAAACACAAAAGGCGGATGAGCGTCTCAAGGCAAAACGGGATGAGATTGAACGGGAGCTTCCACGTCTGGTGGCAACGATTGAACAGGAGCTGAAAGCAAGTCGGAATGTGATCGGGATGCTGGAACGGTTCAAAGGAAATGCCGGGCAAGCACTGACCGGAGAACTGGATATCCTGTTGGCGGATATGCGTTCGTCTAACTATGAAGCAGCCTTGACACGGTTTGAAGCGAGGCTGAACTCCCCCATGCTGTCGGATGTTGTCCGGGGATTGATTGGTGTGCTTCGCGGAGATGACAGTGCGGTTTATTTTCAGATGCTGTCCCATGACTTCAAGCAGATCGAACTGCAGCGTTTGAAAGCCGAGGCTCAGAAGATCCCGCCGAAGATCCGGGTATTTTCCTTTGCTATGCTGATGTGTTTTCTGCTGACGTATTTGGCGATTATCTGCTATGTGGCAATCCAAAGCCTCGGTGGAATGTTTTAAGGAGGAATACAAGATGCTGGTAAAAGATTTTTTAAAGAAATACCCCAACGACAACTTTCAGATGATGACACCGGGCGGTTATGTGGATCTGTCATCGCAGCAGGCTAAGGAACTGTTAGCAGGCAAACCGGTTGCAGCACATCCCGGCGAATCCGGCTGTAAAATGATGGTGGATGCAGAGGAACTCCTCATGGAATCTGTATTGAGCGCCAACTGGAGACATGGTACCTGCTATATGCTGACCGATCTTTCACAGGAGGCGGAGCCGCAAAAGGAGGTGGATGGTATGCTGGAGCATGATAAGGAACAGAAACTGAAAGAACGCATTAAAGCCGGATACGAAACGTATATCCGGCAGTTAAAGACAAAGCCGGCCCCTGATTTGATTGAAATGGCTTCAGAAATTGCTGCTGCGAAGTTAGTCTATGAAGGGCTGAGTGTGGATGGAGTGATGGAGGAATACGCCGACTATCTTCTGCAGTTTGAGAATCCTTTTGAAGTTGTACGGGATGAATGGCATATGGCACAGGAATACGACTATCATGAAGAACTGGATCATGTATTGTGGCAAATGGTGGATCAAGGGATTGGCGAAGGCGAGTATCAAATGTCGGAGAACAATGCCGAATGTCCCTCTTTGGAACAGGGGGTGACCATGTGCTGAAACGACTGCAGGAAGTGCTTCGTGACAAACGTGCAGAGGGGTATGTGGATGTAGTGGTACTGGTGTTATGCGCTGTTCTGGTATTGGCCCTTGCCATGCGGGTGCTTCCTGTGTTTATCCAAAAACAACAGTTGGATGTGTTTGCAACCGAGTTGGTACGGGAAGCGGAAGTGTCCGGACAAGTCGGTGCAGAAACAAGCAGAAGGGCTGAGATTTTGCAGGAAAAGACAGGGCTTGCACCGGATATTTCGTGGTCGGAAAGCGGAGAAATCCAGTTAAACGAGGAAGTCACGGTCACGCTTACTCTGGATACGGAAATCGGCCTGTTCGGAGAATTCGGCTCATTCCCAATTACCCTGCGCTCACAAGCCGCCGGAAAATCGGAAGTGTATTGGAAGTGAGGTGCAGCCCATGCTTAAGAAAATCAGGCAAATCTTAAAGGATACCGGTGGAGCCTCCTTTCCCCTGACCATTGCCATTGTGCTGACTCTGATCCTTTTCCTGTGCGGCATCAGCGAGTATTTTCGCCTGCAGGTCATTGCTTCCGGAGTGAGGGAAGCTGTGGAGGACGCCATCATTTCTACCGTTAATGATAATTATGCGGGTGTTTATCATGGCGTCCGCGAGGGATATTCGGGAGGATATATGCCGGATGATGCACAAGATTGGGAGGAAACGCTCAATACAGGCGATATCTATGCTTACTTGGATGACACCATCGGCACACAATCTCAGGGCGGGCGGCGTGTAAAATATATCGGGGATGAGGAAATGGAGTTTGCCATTGACCGCTTGGATGTAACGATACGGAATGCTCCGCTGGCTCCGTCCGATCCGAAAAATGCACAGAGGTTTGAAGCGGATGCAGTGGTGCGTCTGGAGGTTCCGGTTCGGTTTGGAGGCAAACTGCTCCCATCTATGGTAATAACGCTCAAAGTTCAGGCCGGATATATAGAAGTATTTTAGAGCTTTGGAAATTCGCTGGACTTGTAAAGAAGGTTATAGTATGTTAAGTCATAATAAGAGGTGTCCATCCTACACAAGGAGGTAAAAGTGGTATGAAAATGACAGAAAAAACAAAAAAGTATCTGGCTGTCGGATCGGGTGCAATCATCTGTGTTGCCCTGATTGCCGCTATCGGGCTTCAATTCGGGAAATCTTCTTCTGGAGAAGATAAGACAGTGGGAGAAAGTTCCACAACTACAGAAGTTGTAGTTGATCCCAGCAAATATTCAGGGAAAGACGATAAGGAATCTCCAGATATAACGCTCCCGCCTGAGAAAGAAAGCGGTCAGAGTACAGAAGCGAAGCCCCCCGTGGACAGCCGCCCGGCACAAACGGATCAGCCAGAGCAGAGCATCCAGCCGGAGGTGACAAAGCCGGAAACACCCAGTGAAGAAGCACTGCATGATCCAACCACCAAGCCGGATGGTACAAAAGTGGATATTCCACCGGAACCTGTGGAACATGAAGATGTCGAGCAACCGGAAGAACTTCCGCCGGAGCCAAACGAACCGCAGGGTGGTGATACCAAAGACGGGCAGGTTTATCTGCCGGGATTCGGTTGGGTAACGGATACCGGGGGCAGCGGAAGCATAGCTGATGATATGTATGAAAACGGAAATAAAATCGGTATTATGGATTAAGAGGAAAAGCACCGTGGAAGCACGGTGTTTTTTGTTGGAAGGAGGTTTGCTGTGAAGAAGAAAATCAGCCTGCTGGTGGTCTTATTGCTCCTCTGTTCTTTGCTGTTTACGATTCCGGCGTATGCAACCGGAGAAGGAAACATTGACGGCGGCGGAGGCGGCATGGGACAAGGAACCAGTCAGAACAAATGGAGTCCTGGGATGGAAGGCGTTCGTGTGACGGTAGTGAAAGCAGAAGATGGCACGCCGGTTACAACGCCTATTGATCTGACCAATAAAAAGCCAACCAATGTACAGGCACATTTCGGGAAGGTCTGTAAAGTTTCTTATAACCGTGGCTCTGCGCTTTCACCCAGTGGTTCTACTTACGAATTTATCAATCCCGCACAGGCACTGCCTAAGATTATCAGTTCAGAAAGTCTTGGAGCTTCCAGTATTGAGGAAATAAAAAGTTATTTTACCGATGAACAGGTATTGCGGAGCATTGCCGGATTGACAGGGATGGACTTTGACACAATGGTAGCCGGAGAATACAAACTTCTGATTGAACCGGTTGGATATTACACATTTCAGGGAGTGTTTATTGCTACAACCGCAACAGAAGCAGCATTATACGATGAGCAGCTTGGCGGTGGTCTGCGTTCCAAAATGGTGTCCTTTTCTCATCAGAATCTTCCGCTTGCCATTTTTCTTGAAACGCCGGATCTCGGCTATCCTGCATGGGGCGGCAGCAGAAACTCTCCGGCATCGAACAGTGATATTAAATCCTCCCTGGGGATTGGAATTGTCCGGTTTAATGAAATGACAACGCCGCCGGAAGTCAGCACATATGATTATGAATATCGCACCAATACCGAAGTGATTACATCGGTGGAAGTGAGTGGCGGCCAGAGTGATCCGGACAATCCGGTTTCGGTGACATTCCATGTACAGGGGAATACCTATACAGTAGATCAGGTGTACTATCCCGCTGGAGACAGCCAGCTGGCATGGATTCGCTGGACAACACCGGACGAACCGCAGACGATGACAATTACGGTGGAAGTGAACGGTGGAGGCGGTGCAAACAAGGGAACGATTCATGTGAACATCGTGGATCTGAACGAGAATCCTCCTCCCGATCCGAATGCAGATGACCGGAAAGATGATTTCACACCTGCTGCTCTGCCGCAGAAAACACAGGTAACCTCTGCAAATTGGGGCGTCTGGCGGCCGTGGTGGCAGGAATATTGGGTGTGGCATAGCAGTGGAGATGGAGACGGATACTGGTGCGATCACGGATGGTGGGAGTTTGACTATGACCGATACTCTGCAGATCTTACTGCGGATATGTCGGTGATACCGGATGAGAAGGCGCCGACCGCAAACGGAAAAAGCATGAAATCCGGATACGGGATCAATGAAACCGTTCGCACACATGTCAGTACAACACAGAGTTCCGCAGTTACTCCGGCGCAAAATGCGGTCACCTATTTTCCGGAATTTCAGTATCAGGGGTTCTGGCGACTTCTTGACCGTATGAGCAGCGGTTATGATATGCGGCATGAGTTTCAAGAAAACCGATACAGCACCTATAAAAGACGGACACACTTCACTCCGATTTGGTATCCGGATGGAGATTACACACCATATACCTGGCTGATTGACTGCTGGACACCGACAGGGATGCTATCCATGAACCTGAGGGATTCCATAACCATTGATGGAAACCTGTGGAGTGACTGGCATATCGCGCCACAGAACCCGAACTAACATCAGAAAAAAGACTGCACGGCAATTTTTTTGCTTTGCAGTCTTTCTTTTTGCAACAACGAAAAGGAAGGGAGATTAAAACGATGAAAATGAAACGACTCATGATGCTTGTTTGCGTAGCAGCTTTGACCGCTTGTGTGTTTTGTGTGCCGGCATATGCAGCAAACGGAGATGTGGCCGGAGCAATTGAGGGAACCTGGGATACGGCATCCGAACAGATTAAAACGGTTGTGAATAATGTGGTATTCCCTGCGATTGACCTGATTCTTGCCGTCTTTTTCTTTGCCAAACTTGGTACGGCTTATTTTGATTACCGTAAGCATGGGCAGTTTGAATGGGCAGCACCTGCAATTTTGTTTGCCTGCCTTGTGTTTACTCTGACCGCACCGCTTTATGTATGGCAGATTCTCGGAATGTAAGGAGGAACAGAAATGGGATGTTGGGGAATTACAGCTTCTGAATCTGATGCCGGTCTGGATGCTTTGGCAGCGATCCGAACACAAATACAAAAAGGCGGAACGCTGAAGCTGGAGGATATCCTTGCTGAATTGAAAAGAGATGCGTGGAATGCACCTGTGGATGTACACAGGTGCGAAGCACATACCAGCCCCATGATGCTGGCAGAAGTGATTGTTCGTTTTTTGGATGGATGTGCTGCAGAGCTGGACTTTGGAGAAACCTATCAGAAAGACAAAAGATTTTCCTACCTTTCTTCTTTTACGGGTGAAAAAGCCACCATACAGTGGTTGCGGGACTATTTAAGCGATACTTTAAAATACAGCCGTGAAAGAGCCGAAAACGCCCCAAGATGTGGCTGGTTTAAAGAACAGGATTGGATCAGCTGGCAGGAGCATATGGAACATTTGATTTTGCGCATGGATATGCTGCTTGCAAGTGATCCGGAAAAAGGAGAACTGACAGAACTGCAGGTATCCGGAGAAATAAACTATCAGAAGGAAGCGGAACGCATCTGTGAACAGGAAGGGCATGTTTGGAAGGAAACCAATGCAGACTGTGAAAGCGGAACCAGCGACTTGGAATGTGAAAGATGTCATAAATTTCAGGTGTTGCACTGGTAGAAAGGAGTACCTATATGACAAAGTTTGAGCAGGAACTGCGGAAATTGTTTGATCATGACAAGCTGTTTTCGGATGTTCGGTTTGTAGGTAATACCTGCTATGGAAGGCTAACCGATCAGATTCGTGTAAAGGTCAATTTCCAGACCGGTATTGTTGCGAATCAGTACGATCGATTGAAAATCACACTTCTCAACCGGAATGAAGGACCGATTGACAGTCTGGTACTGCGGTTAAAAGACATTTGGGGAGCCAAAACGGTCGCAAACAATCCAAATTTCAGAAATGGCGTATGTCCGTATCTGTGGGACTGCGATGGCAAAGTGGAGTGGTATGCATACCGCCCTACTTCTGAAGATTATCAGAAATTGACGGAGGCAGCCGGAAATTATCTGGATGTGTTCCGTGAGCCGGTACAGGAAACACAGATGGGCCAGCATATGTACTAAAAGAGATAGTGTCAAGTGATGTATGAAAAAATTGTCCCCCTTTCCATTGGATTGACCGATTATATTTTGCTTACGAAAGCCCCGTCAAGGCTGAATTTAACGGGCTTTTAGCCCGGCCTTGACTGGTCTTCCGACGCAAAATTTTGGTCGCTCAAGCCAAAGAAAGGGGAGGTAAAGGTTCTACAGCCTTGAACCCCTTGATTTTACTGGGATTGGGACGATTTTGGATGTATAAAGTTGACACTACCCTAAAAGAAACGGAGGAATTAAGTATGGACAGAAAAGAAACAACGGGGTTGAATCCCATGCTGTCTCTCAAACAGCAAATCGAAGAAAAGAGCGAAGGGCTTTGCAATATTGGCCCCGGACCGGGAGGAATCGGTGCATCCAGTCCTCGTGAATCGGAAATTTATATGAGCCTCATGTTTGAACCGGAACCGGTACAGGATGGTGTGGTTTTTCCGGAATCAGTAGAGGGATATTTTGTGAGAACCGCGGGATTTGATACAGAAACTGACCGGGAACTGACAAAGGAGGAACTGGAAAAACTGCTGAAAGAAAGTCAAAATCCCACAACACAGAAAATCGCAGGTACAATTCTTGCGTTATCCGAACCACAGTACATTTCCACCGAAGAATGCGTAAATGCTTTTGGAGTCATGGCAGAGGAAGCAATGCGGGAAGTGTGTGAAGAACCCCAAAACGGTATGAACGGTCCGATGATGTAAATCCGGATCGTTCCCTGGGAAAGGAGGTGCGATCATCAAGTGTTTATATGGGATTTCGTAGCAGATACTGTGTTAGGACAGATCATCGACTGGATCTACGGACAAATCGTAGGTTTCCTCGGTGATTTTTTTATGCAGATGGGAAATATGGGCGCCGATTTATTCGAAATGACATGGGTGCAGTCCGTGGTGCTGTTTTTTTCCTATCTGGCTTGGGCGTTGTATGTGACCGGACTGGTGGTGGCAGCGTTTGAATGCGGGATTGAGTGTCAAAACGGCCGGGGCAGTATACGGGAAACCGCATTAAATGCAATCAAAGGATTTATGGCAGTCAGCCTGTTCACCGTTGTGCCGGTGGAACTGTACCAGCTTTGTGTATCCTTGCAAGGAAGTTTCACCGCAGGCATTACCGGACTGGGAAAAGATTTCGGAACAGTTGCGTCTGAAATCATTGCATCTTTACAAGATGCCGGAACATGGGAAGATGCCATCGGCGCAGGTGTGTTTGGAGGCTTAAACAGTATCACCAGTCCGATTCTGATGATTTTTATTTTAATCTTGATGGGGTATGCCGTGATTAAGGTCTTTTTTGCCAATCTAAAGAGGGGCGGTATTTTACTCATCCAGATCGCGGTAGGAAGCCTTTATATGTTCAGTGTGCCAAGAGGATACATTGACGGGTTTACCGGATGGTGTAAACAGGTGATCGGATTGTGCCTGACCACATTTCTGCAGGCCACGGTACTGATCGCAGGTTTGATGGTTGTCAAAGATCATGCCCTGTTAGGACTTGGACTGATGTTGTCTGCCGGAGAAATCCCCCGCATTGCAGGTCAGTTCGGATTGGATACAGGAACCAGAGCAAATGTCATGGGAGCGGTCTATGCGGCACAGGGAGCTGTGAACCTGACCAGAACCATTGTACAGACGGTAGCGAAATAGAAAGGGGGACTATCCGTGACAGAAAGCAGATTGGTGTATATCGCTTCCCCTTATGCGGGAGATATTCAATCGAATGTGGAATTTGCGAAAGCCGCCTGTCGTTTTGCGGTATCGCAAGGCGCCACACCGCTTGCAGTACATCTGTTATATCCGCAGATTTTGGATGACCGGATTCCGGTTGAACGTACTGCCGGAATTCAAATGGGGCTTCGTGTTTTGAAGGCGTGTGATGAACTGTGGGTATGCGGGGATTTTATTTCACATGGGATGCAGGCGGAACTGGCTGCTGCAGAGGAATGGGGCATCCCAATCAAACAGATCAGGGCGGAAGAACTGTTTGCTCAAGAAGTTCCGTCTCATTCTATGGAGATGACCTGATGATGACAATGGGAAGCCTGTTTGACGGAATCGGCGGTTTCCCGCTTGCCGCAATCCATAATGGAATCATACCCGTTTGGGCAAGCGAGATCGAAGCCTTTCCCATTCAGGTAACAAAACTCCGTTTTCCACAGATGCAGCATGTAGGAGATATTACAAAGCTGAACGGTAAGACACTTCCCCTGGTAGATATTATCTGCGGAGGCAGTCCGTGTCAGGATTTATCAGTTGCCGGACAGCGGCGCGGGCTTGCCGGAGAGCGTTCCGGTTTATTTATGGAACAGGTTCGGATTGTAAAGGAGATGAGGAATGCAGATGAAAACCGAGGATTACCAGATCACCTTGTTCGACCTCGATACCTCGTTTGGGAAAACGTGCCGGGAGCCTTCAGCTCCGCACAAGGCGAGGACTTCCGCGCGGTTGTCGAGGAAATTGTCCGCATTAAGGACAGTGCCAGTCATGTGCCTCGACCTGACACCGGGCGCTGGGAACCTGCTGGGGTTGCCATACTGGGAGATCAATTCAGTCTGGCTTGGCGAGTCCTGGACGCTCAATACTGGGGAGTCGCCCAGCGTCGCCGTCGTATCTTCCTTGTCGCAGATTTTGGAGGACGCACCGCACCCCAAATATTATTTGAGCAAGACTGCCTGTTTGGGGATTCTTCGGAGAGCCGAAGCGCGGGGCAAGGAACTGCCGGAACAACTTCGCGAGGCACTGATCATACAGGCAGGGATGGAGTAGAAGAATCAGAAAAGAAAAAATTATGGGCATTTCACATTAATCAAAGAGAGGAAACAATCGATCTGCAAGGAATATCAGGGGCTTTGATGGCAACATCCAATATGCAGATGCAGACATTTGTTGCGGAAGAAGTGACAGATATTAAAACATCGGATGATACAATCTGTTTGAATGATCAGGGCGGTGAGCGGATGGATATAACCGAAGGTTTTACCGCCACACTACGGGCCGGAATGAGTGGTCATCCCCCATTGGTTACCGAACAAACAGCGGTTTCCGGAGTTGTGACAAAAGGAAACGGGGATTGTTTCCTGACACCGGATGTTCATACTTCCCTGACAGGCGGCGGAGGACAGGCCGGTCAGGGCTATCCCTGTGTTTTAACAGCAGGATTTTGTGGTAATGCAAGCGCAGAAGCAAGAGGTATTGGATATCAGCCTGAGCGTTCCCCTACCCTGAAAACCGGTACAGCGCCATCAATTCTGTGCTTGAATGATCAGGATGGAAGTCAAATGTATCCGTCGGAAGAAGTGGCAGGAACACTTCGGGCACAGGAACATGGACACAAACCGCTTATACTTGCAGGTGGGCAAGGCGGGGCGGAAATCGGAACCGGTATCTGTCCTACAATTACTGGAGCAGCTGGAACCAGCGGAAATAACCAGCCGATATTGTTCGACAATCATGGAAAAGACTGCAGATATAATGGTCCGCTGGAGGTTGCTCCTACTGTAGCCGCAACTTATGGCACAGGAGGAAATAATGTGCCGTTACTGTCACAGCCGATTGCATTTAGCATAGACAGCAAGGACAGTAATTCTATGAAATCATCCAATCCATATTCCGGATGCCGTGAAACCACAACATCTCGAACTATTGATACAACAAATCCAGATCTAAGTAAAAACCAGGGTGGTATTGAGATCTTGCAGGAAAGCTACTGTATTGCGGGAAATATTATTGACAGAGAGGTGCAAAACGGTGGGAATGGATTGGGATGTCAGCCGGATATCAGTTATACCTTAACCGGTATGGATCGGCATGCTGTGTTCAGCCGGCAGCGCAGTGACGAACTGATTGAAAATCAAGTGGCATCCACTCAAAGCGCCAGACAGCATAAGGATGCCACCGACCTTGTGTGTCAGCCGGATATATTCGGACAATCCCAGTATGGAGCCTATGCGGAAGGATGCACAACACTCCGTGCCAGCGGTGGAGATCATGGCGGGGGCAGTGAAAATCTGGTGGCAATGTCAGGAGAAAATCCGACAGAGCGTCGGTTGATCCGCAGGCTGACTCCCCTTGAATGTGAACGCCTGCAGGGATTTCCGGATGGATGGACCGATATACCGGGAGGTTCAGACAGCGCCAGATATAAGGCGCTTGGGAACAGTGTGGCGATTCCGTGTGTGGACTTTGTCCTGTGCGGCATCGCCTATTTTTTATGCCAAAATCAGGAGGAATGACTATGTAACATTGGTGCTTTTGCTTCACTTTCCGCTTAATCCTTGTCAGATATGGTCATAGCTATTCCATAACATTCCCGATATACTTGGCTTACACAGAATGAAAAGAGAAAGGAGTTTACCGTATGGAAAAACGAAAAAATCTGTGTGCAATGATACCGGAAACATTATACACGCAGGTATGTTCTGAAAAAGAACAGCTGGAATTGACACTGAGCCAATATGTTGAGAAGATACTGAAAGAACATTTTGAAGGAGGAAAAGCAATGGCAAACGGGACAAGGACACTGGCATTTCAAGTATCAGAGGAACTGTTCACACGGATTAAGGAACACCTGAAAAAGACCGGACAGAGCCAGAAAGAGTTTGTGATCACCTTAATCGAGCAGGCACTGCAGGATGAAGAAACAGAAAATGAGAAAGAGACATCCGAACAATCAGAAGAAAAAACAGAATAGCAGATTCTAAAGCCGCCGGACAGCTGAAAAGCCGGCGGTATTTTTATTTGGAGGTGAGCCTTTGTACATTTACCCTGACAATTTGAAGTCCAAAGCGACTCTGTGGCTTTGGCAGCTAAAGGATATCGGAATCATTGGAGCCTGTGCTGTGGTTTCCATTTTGTTTTTGACACAGGCTGGCTTTTTCCCTCCCATTGTGCTGACGGCAGTCTATGCGTTTCTGACGATCCGTTTTGAGGATACCAGCATTCTGGATTTTATCCGCTATGCATGTGCGTTCTTTTTTACCCGCCAGCAGCTCTATGAATGGAGGTATACGGAATGAAGAAAAAGAAAATATCAGAAAAAAAGGAAGCAAAGCAGCGTGCTTCCACCCGCCAGCTGATCGGGGCAAAAGCGGTTACCGACTACAGTCTGGTCACCTATGGGCAGGGGGAACTGGTTTATTTTATTGTGAAGCCATCCAACATCTCTGTGCTTTCCGAAGCAAGTATCGGCGCAAGAATCTATGCACTGATGACCGTGTTGAAGGGTGTGGCAGAGATTGAGATGTTGTGCTTAAACAGCAGGGAGAGCTTTGAAAACAACAAACAGTTCCTGAAAATGCGCATGGAACAGGAAGATAATCCGGTAATCCGAAAATTGCTGGAAAAAGATCAGAACCATCTGGATCGGATACAGGTGCAGATGGCGACAGCCCGTGAATTCCTGATTCTGATCCGCCTAAAAGATGAAAAAGAATCGGAGGTGTTCCCTTATCTGTCTCGTATTGAAAAGTCTCTGAAAGAACAGGGATTCTCTGTCAAACGGGCGGATAAGGAAGATATCAAGCGCCTGCTGGCTGTGTACTATGAGCAGAACGTGACCACGGAAAAGTTTGAAGATTTTGATGGAGAGCGTTGGATTATACCGGAAGATTAAAGCTGGGGAACGCCTGTTTTTCTACTCTTCTCTGCTACATCATGGTATAATGAGAATGTCTGAAAAATGGCGGATATAGAAAGGAAGATTGCATGATTTATATAACAGGTGATACACATGGGCAGTTTGAGAGGATAGAAAATTTTTGCCGCCGGTATGGAACCAGCAAAGATGACGTAATGATTATTCTTGGAGATGCCGGAATCAATTTCAGCGGCGGTCTCCGCGACCAGATAAAGAAAGAGTATTTAGAGTCCCTGCCGGTAACGATTTTTGCAATCCACGGGAATCATGAGCGCAGACCATGGACTATAGATAGTTATCAAGAAAAGCGTTGGCATGGCGGTGTGGTGTATTATGACAAGGAATATCCGAGTCTGCTATTTGCAAAAGACGGGGAAATATTTGACTTAGGCGGAAAGAAGGCTATCGTCATAGGCGGGGCGTACAGCATTGATAAGATGGTAAGGCTCATATATGGGTATGGTTGGTGGCCGGATGAACAGCCTTCTGAAGAAATCAAGCAGTATGTGGAAAGTCAGTTGGATAGGCTGAACTGGAAAGCGGATGTGGTTCTAAGCCATACTACACCATTAAAATATGAACCAATGGAGGTGTTTCTGGCGGGGATTGACCAGAGTAAGGTAGATAAATCTACGGAAGAATGGCTGGACAGGATTGAGGACAGATTAAGATATGAAAAGTGGTATTGTGGGCATTATCACACAGAGAAGAAAATTGACCGGCTGGAGATTCTGTTTGAGAACGTATCTATATTTTGTGAAGAACAAAGCGAGATATGACGGACAAAATCCACAGAGGTTCTCATGTAGAGCATATGAAACAGAAGAATGAGCAAGTGCGTCGGATATTGCGGTATCCGGCGTATTTTTTATGCCTGAAAACAGGCAGGAACAGGAGGTGTCCATTTGAAGAAAGCAAAAACTGCCGCCACAGAAGTGAAAGGTGATGTTCGCATTCAGGAATTTCTGGATATGATCGCCCCCTCTGTGATCAAATTTGAAACGGATCATTTCATTTGTGGCAACACATATCGCTGTGTGTGGGCGTTGAGAGAATACCCAACTGCAACGGATGAACAGGCTATCCTGTCTCATCTCGGAGAAAAGGACGGCGTCACCTTACGGATCTATACCCGCCATGTCACTCCGATAGAAGAAAAGAAAATCATCAGCAACGCCGCCAATAAAAACCGCATGGACCGGAGCAATACCAACGACCTGCAGCAGACAGTACTTGCGGAAAGCAACCTGCAGGACGTGACCACGATTGTAGCACAGATGCACCGCAACCGTGAACCGCTCCTGCACACGGCTGTGTATCTGGAACTGTGTGCCCATGACTTTGACCAGCTGAAGCTGCTCCAGACAGAGGTGTTGACCGAGCTTATTCACTCCAAGCTGAATGTGGATCGTCTGATGCTCCGCCAGCAGCAGGGGTTTCAGTGCGTTATGCCCACCGGTTGGAATCTGTTCCGTGATCAGTTTGAACGGGTGCTTCCTGCCAGCAGCGTAGCAAATCTGTATCCGTTCAATTATTCCGGCAAGACCGATCCGCAGGGATTCTATATCGGGCGCGACAAGTTCGGCAGCAATGTGCTGGTAGACTTTAACCGCCGCGCCGATGACAAAACCAACGCAAACATCCTGATCCTTGGCAACAGCGGTCAGGGCAAAAGCTATCTCTTGAAACTACTGCTGACCAATCTGCGGGAAGCCGGCATGCATGTATGTGCGCTCGATCCTGAGATGGAATATGAGGATCTCACCAATAATCTTGGCGGCTGTTTCATTGACCTGATGAGTGGAGAGTTTATCATCAACCCGTTGGAGCCAAAAACTTGGGATGAAAACGGCAGCCCGGAGGACTTGGAAGCGCCGCAGACATTCCGCATTCGTTCCCGTTTATCGCAGCATATCAGTTTTCTCAAAGACTTCTTTCGGACTTATAAAGATTTTACGGACCGGGAGATTGATGTGATTGAGATCATGCTCCAGAAGCTGTATACCAAATGGAACATCACAGATCAGACGGACTTCGGAAGATTAACCTCCAACGACTATCCGATCCTGTCTGACCTGTATGCATTTATAGAAACGGAATATAAGGAGTTTGATGAGAGTAAACGGCAGCTTTATACTGCCGAGATGCTCCAAAGTATTTTATTGGGAATCAACTCCATGTGTGTGGGTGCGGAGAGTAAATTCTTTAATGGTCACACGAATATTACCGATTCCAGCTTTGTGACTTTTGGTGTCAAGGGGCTGTTGCAGGCCAGCAAGAGCTTGAAAAATGCGCTTCTCTTCAATGTGCTGTCTTTTATGAGCAATGAACTTCTGACAGAGGGCAACACGGCGGCAAGCCTGGATGAGTTCTATTTGTTCCTTACCAACCTGACCGCGGTGGAATATGTCCGCAACTTTATGAAACGTGTGCGAAAGAAAGACTCTGCTGTGATCATCGCCAGTCAGAATCTGGAGGACTTTAATCTGGATGGTGTCAAAGAATACACCAAACCGCTGTTCTCCATCCCTACCCATCAGTTCCTGTTCAATGCAGGAAGTATTGATGCCAGATTTTATACGGACACCCTGCAGTTGGAGGAAAGTGAATATAATCTGATCCGCTATCCGCAGCGCGGGGTGTGTCTGTATAAATGCGGAAATGAACGATACAACCTGATGGTGACTGCTCCGGAGCATAAGGCCAGACTGTTCGGAAAGGCTGGTGGCCGTTAATGGAGGTGACAGCCTATGGATCTCAGAGAGCAGCGGTTTGGGATTGAAATTGAAATGACCGGCATCACAAGAGAAAAAGCCGCAGAGGTAACAGCCGAATATTTCGGTACACAGACACATTATGTCGGAACCTATTATGACACCTATGCAGCCGTAGACAGTCAGGGACGGCAGTGGAAGTTTATGAGTGATGCCAGTATCACAGCACAACGGAAAGCAGACGGACAAAGAGTCGATGCGGGAAAGGAATACCGCACGGAAATGGTCAGCCCGATCTGTACCTATGAGGATATCGTACCGATTCAGGAAATTATCCGGAAGTTGAAAGAATACGGGGCTATCACAAATAAAAGCTGCGGCATCCATGTGCATATCGATGCATCTCCCTTTGATGCAAGGAAGCTGAGAAATATCACCAACATTATGGCTGCCAAAGAGGATCTGATTTATAAAGCACTCAATGTATCTGTGGATCGCCAGCACCGCTGGTGCAGACCGGTGGATCAGAGATTTTTGGAAGAACTCAACCGGAGGCGTCCGGCTTCCATGCAGGATGTGGAGCGGATCTGGTATGACGGACCAAGCCGCAGCTACGAGCATTATGATGACAGCCGGTATCACTGTCTGAATCTTCACTCTGTTTTCCAGAAAGGAACAGTGGAATTTCGTCTGTTCAATGGGACGCTCCATGCAGGAAAGATTAAAGCGTACATTCAGTTTTGTCTGGCGATTGGCGCCCAGGCGCTCAACCAAAGCTGTGCCAGCCGGCAGAAAACACAGACCACCAATGAGAAATATACGTTTCGTACCTGGCTGCTCAGGCTCGGACTGAATGGCGATGAGTTCGCAACCGCAAGACAGCATCTGCTTGCAAATCTGGACGGCTGTATCGCGTGGCGAGATCCGGCTCAGGCAGAAGCTCAAAAAGAACGGATGCGGCAGAAAAAGGAAAAGGAACGGCAGCAAGCCCAACAGTTGTCGAACCCACCTGCTCGTGAGCAGGAACATGAGACAGCCGAGGAAGAAATATCCCCGGCTTTTTGTATGCGTATGTAAAGGAGAAAACGAATGAACAGAAAACCAACTTTGTATATTGCCTATGGCAGCAACCTGAATCTGCCGCAGATGGCACATCGATGTCCGACTGCGGAAGTGGTCGGAGCAAGTCAGCTACAAGATTATGAACTCCTGTTTCGCGGCAGCCGCCGAAGCGCCGTGGCTACGGTGGAACCGAAAGAAGGCAGTACGGTGCCTGTACTTCTATGGAGAATCCAAGAGAGGGATGAAGTTTCTCTCGACCTTTATGAAGGCTATCCTCGTCTCTATAATAAGCAGATGATGGATGTGGAACTGGATGGAAAGACTGTGTCCGCAATGGCGTATATTATGACTCCCGGACATGAATTTGGAATCCCCTCTGACTATTATGTCGATACCATTTGGCAGGGATATGTGTCTGCAGGATTTGATACGCAGATATTAGAGGATGCCGTGGAAAAGGCAATTAATCTGGCACGGCATCAAGAACAACAGGAAACGATGGGACAGACCTCCCTGTTTGGAATGGATGGAATCAAATAAAACAGCCGTACCCGGACGGATACGGCTTAATTCTCAGAGAGATGTATGGATTTCACATAGGCTGCCAGCAGCTCCTCTACATGAGGAAGATATTTGGGATCAAGCCCTGAAAGAAGTTCCGCTACCCTCATATAGTCAAACGTGTCAGCAGTGCCAAACAGGATATAGTCGGCAGAAAGACCGAGAACTTTGCAAAGTTTCATCAGTGTGGAAGCGGAGAAACCCTTCGTTCCAAGCTCTACATCTGACAAAAAGGATGGGGACATTTCCGCCTGTTCCGCAACGTACTCTCTGCTGTAGCCTAACATTTCACGCTTTTCACGGATACGCATTCCAATACTGCTGTCATATTTTTTCGTCATGGTTTCACCGCCTTCATCCTCAATAACAATAGTTTATCCTACTCAATAGCATATAAACATCATCAATAGAGTTGAGAAAAACACCTCAAAAGAGTATAATGAGTATCAGAAATACAGGATGAAGGAATGAGAAAGATGAAAGAGAATGCGATGAGGAAACCATGCTGCAGATTGGACACATTGGAAATCACCAGAGAAAAACAGACAAATAAGACAATCAAATAGAGCCGCTTCTTCGGGGCTTTGTTTGTGATGTCCCGAAAGGAGGAATCGCCTATGGCAGCACCAGCGGCTGTGCTTGCAGTAAAAGCGGCACTTGTCGCAGCAACCGATCAAAGAGCCAGAACCGCTGTCCTTTCCGTGGTGGCGGCCGTGCTGACACCTTTTATTTTGATTATCGTGGTTCTGCTGTGTACCTTGTCGGGTACCGCAAATCACAACAATGCCGCTGTGGATTTGACTTTCCACGGCGGCTATTTATCTTCCGAGATGCCTGCGGAGTACCGGATGTATATTGAAAAAATGCGGGAAAGTTTTTCTGACTTGGACGAGGTGCTGACCGAGATTAATGGAATGTGTGAGGATGGGGCGGTTGATGATTACCGGGTAAAGGCCATTTTTTATGCTCTGTTCTTCGGCGCGGATCAGCCCAGAATGAGTGATGAGGATTATAAAACTTTCGCAGACTGTTTTGTAACCTACGAGGAACGGCAGAATGAGGACGGAAACTCATATACCGTGGCAGTACCGATTACAAATTTAGAAACCATATACAGTAACTTGGAGTCTGTGCTAAATCGGGTAATTACACCGGAAGATAAGAGCAATGCACAGAGGATTTATACACAAGCAAAATACGGTTCTGCCGGCGGAGGTGAAGGCGGAAATGGTCTGCCGCCCGGAATCGCAATGGGAGACGGCAGCTTTAAAGCGCTCATGGAGGAAGCTACAAAGTATATCGGCTGGCCGTATGTGTGGGGCGGAAGTTCCCCAAGCACCAGCTTTGACTGCAGCGGGTATGTGTGCTGGGTATATACTCAATCCGGTGTTTATAACCTTCCCCGCACGACAGCTCAGGGAATCTTCGACCAGTGTTCTGTGGTTTCCCGTGAGGAAGCCAAGCCCGGTGACCTGATATTTTTTACCGGTACCTATGCTTCCGGCAGTCCGGTCAGTCATATTGGGATTTATGTAGGAGAAAATCAGATGCTGCACTGCGGAGATCCGATCGGTTATGCAAATATTGATTCGGCCTATTGGTCAAGCCATTTTTATGCGATGGGCAGACTGCCCGGTTAGGAGGATGTACATGAAAAGTGCTTTTGAACACAAGCCTGAATTGAGATTATCTGAATTTGTGATTGAAAAAACAGTCCGAATTCCTGACGAAGATTTTGAAAAAATGCTGCGCCGCCCGATGGATGGGCAGCCATTCATTGCAGAAAATATGGATTTGATGTATCAGGATGACGATGACGTGTTCCATTGCATTCTGGTGACCGGAACGGATCGGACAGACGGGATACTGGTGGAAAGCGAGGGGTATGGCTATGCCCGATACGCATCCTATGTACCGGAAATTTCTGCATTGGGTTACCCTTCTCTGGTCGGATGGAATCGGAAATTGATGTCTGCCGCAGACCTGATTATGGAAGCCGGCATCAACCGGAGTGAAAGCAGTAAATGGAGATTGACCTATGAAGAACTGGAAAAGCAGACCGGGCTGTGCCTAAAGGAACAGCCTTTTTTGAGAGAACTGCTGCGGGATATGCTGCTGTGTGATAGAAGGGCAGTATCGGAATTGTGCTTGGGAGACGATACTCTGGAGGTGATGTACAATCCGGATTTCTATCTGCGTGGTTCAGAAGCACAGGTTGTTCCCAACACTAAATTTCAATTCTGAAAGGAGGAATCGTTTATGAAGAATGCAACTTTGACTGTCACATTCAACGCAGAAAAGCTGGATGCTCTGAAGTTTCATATGAGCAGAAAGGACACGGATCTGCAGGAAGAACTCAATGATACGGTCCAGAAACTCTATGAAAAATATGTACCGCAGGCAACCCGTGAATATCTGGATGATAAAATATCCCGTGAACCAAAGGTACGGGATCGGCCGCGGCGTTCCGTTCGTACCGCAGTTCCTTCCGAAAGCTTCAGCCGTCAGGCGGACTCATAAGACGCTGTACAACTCAAAGAAGGGGCAGCATTATCGCCGGACAGAAGAAGCTGCCATGCACTCGCCCCGTGTTGCCCCCCTGTGTGCCCTTGTGTGGGCTTTTGCAGGAGGGGGTGGCATCTGTATACCCTTGCAGGTGCTTTTCGGGTTGTTGGGCGAATGTGAGCGAAGTCTGAAAAGTATAGGAAAATCGTGGATAAGAGCCGATTACGGCGGGAAATTGCAAGGTCGAAAAGTGTGCAGGTTAAAGGGCGGGTGGCTTTAAAAAGCCCCCTCGCCCGATTTACACCGCCCGGCAAAGCCGTGCGGGGATTTCTCCTGCCACCCGAAAAATCCCGTTTCTAAAATTCAGGTGGCATCTTCCACCGAATCACGGGAAAACAGGAGCTTTTACAGGTGGCATCCCGCAAAACAGCAGGAAAGGAGGACTTTATGGGAGGAAATGCAGAAAAGACCAAGTTCTCCATTCGGGTAGATACAGACTTGGTGGAGCTGGCAGATACCTATATCCGAAGTTCCACGGTAAAAAACCGGACAGAACTGATCGAGAACGCTCTGCGGTTTTATCTTGGCTTTCTCACGGCGCAGAAGGCGGAAGATTATCTGCTGCAGTCGTTGTCATCCGTGATGACAGGAACTGTTCAGGACAGTGAAAACAGACTGGCTCGAATGGATTTTAAAATTGCGGTAGAGCTTTCCAAACTGTCGCAGGTGATTGCATATTCCCATGAAATTGATGAAGATGCGTTGAAACGGCTGCATCTGAAATGTCTGGAGGAAGTCCGACGAATCAACGGCGCCATTGATTTTGAAAGTGCATATAAATACCAGAAACGTGAAACCTAAAGAGTGAGAAAATCTTTGTTGGTTTTGGATATGGATTGTTTCCGGTGATTCGGATATGGTTTGTAAAAAGGAGTGGATACACAACATGGATCAAAAAGATATTTTGGAAACAGTCATCTGTGAGATGACAGAACGCGCACTGGCAATGCGGAGGGATACCTGTGAAGATGCGGAACAGCAGCTCTATCAAAAAGCGTCCGTTCTCTCCAAGCAAAAACAGGAAGTGCTTCTAAAACTCACGCCGGAGGAACGTCAGGTGGTGGAAGATTACATTGTCACAATCAATTTAATCGCACAGCATGAGTGTGAGTACCTCTATGTGCAGGGCGCAAAGGACTGCGTAGAGTTGTTAAAGAAACTTGGTGTGCTGTAACGTATTACAAAGGAAGGTCTGCTGCGGCAGATCTTTTTTTTGTTGTAAAGGAATGGTGCTATGCCTAAAATTATTTTTACTTCCCGCTACCTGCGTGACGCACCCCCGGAGCAATTGGAAAACTATGTCCGATACATCGGAACCCGTGAAGGTGTAGAAAAAATGGATGAAAGCAAGCGGCATCTGCCTGCGACCATTCATCAGAAAGAGTTTATCAAACAGTTAATCCGTGATATTCCGCAAGCAAAAGAAATGCTGGAATATGCGGATTTTTTATTGCAGCCAACTATCGGGAACGCTTCGGAACTGATCTCCTGCGCATTGGAGCAGCATTTGGATCTGGTCGCAAAGCGTGAAAACTATGTGGATTATATTTCAAATCGCCCTCGTGTGGAGCGCGTCGGAGAACACGGTTTGTTTACAGATGCAGGAAAAGCGGTGGTGCTGCGTCAGGTACAGGAAGAAGTGATGCGGCATAAAGGTGCGGTCTGGACACATGTGATCTCTCTGCGGCGGGAAGATGCGGCGCGGCTTGGATATGACAGTGCAGAACAGTGGATGGCATTGCTGCGTTCCAAACGGGCTATGCTGTGCCGACACATGAAGATCGACAGTGCCAATTTAAGATGGTATGCGGCTTTTCACAATGAGAGTCATCATCCCCATGTGCATCTCATGGTCTACTCTGCAAAAGACAATGACGGGTATCTTACCAAACAATCCATCGAAGCCATGCGTTCAGAATTGGCGCATGATATTTTTCGTCAGGACTTCGCTCATATTTATGAAGAACAAAATCAGGCACGCGGGAATTTGAAATCCCAAGCCGAAGAAGTTATAAAGCAGATGACAGACGCTCTGCGTACCGGAACAGCTGTAAATTCTGTCATAGAAAAAAAGATGATTCAGCTGTCAAAACGTTTGCAAAATACCACCGGAAAAAAAGTATACGGTTATCTCAAACGGGATGTAAAGAGCCTGATCGATGAGATAGTGGATGAACTCGCAAAGGACAGCCGTGTGGATGCACTCTATCAGGCATGGGGCAAATGGCAGGATGAGATCCGGCTGACGTACCAAAACAAGGGAGCCTCCCTTCCTCCCCTGTCTCAGCAGAAAGTATTTAAAAGTATTAAGAATATGGTCATTACAGAAGCAATGCAGCTTGCAGGTCAGAACTTTGTATTTGAAGATGAAATGATGACGGAAACCTCCGAAGAACCGGAAATGCTACTGCAGGATGCAATGCCAAGCATGGATGCTGTTCCGGAACAGTATGAACCGTATCCGGAGCAAGATAATCACAAAAATCATGATGCCGGGTGGTGGAGCAAAGAGTATAAGCAGGCTCGGAAATATTTATATGGCGATGAATCCACCCCACAGGATTTTGTAAAGGCGTTTCATATGTTCCAGCAGGAAGCGGAAAAAGGCAACGGATTTGCAATGCATGATCTGGGGCGGATGTGCGCTGACGGTTTGGGGTGTGAAATCAATCAGGAATTGTCGCAGGAGTGGTATGCAAAAGCATTGTCTGCATTCCATGCTGCGGAGCAGAGCATTCAGTCAAAGCAACGTCCCTATCTTTGGTACCGTATTGGAAAAATGTATGCTGCAGGGCTTGGTACAGAGCAGAATTATGAAACCGCAGCCAAATGGTTCTCTCAGGCGGTTGCAGACAACCATAAGTATGCCCAGTATTCTCTTGCCGGTTTGTATTACCGTGGGCAAGGTGTGGAGCAAAGCTATGAACAGGCGTTTCACTTATACTATCGTTCTGCGAAACAAGGCAACCCGTATGCGGATTATGAAACAGCAAAAATGTATCGGGACGGGATCGGAACAGCGGTGCAGCCGAAACAGGCGGAACAGTCTTTCCAGTCTGCTTTTCGTGGCTTTATCGGTTTGGAAAAGCAAAGCCATGACGATAAACTGCAGTACCGTTTGGGACAAATGCTGCATACGGGAACAGGAACAGAAAAAGATGAGAAAGCTGCGGCAGAATATTGGGAGAAAGCAGCAAAGCTCGGAAATGTCCATGCTCAGTATGCTTTGGCAAAATTGTGGTTGGAAACAAATAAGGGAGATATGTCCAAAGCGTTCGATTGGTTAACGAAAGCGGCGGATGGCGGTCATGCGTCGGCACAGTACACATTGGGAAAGTGTTATCGGGACGGGATTCACGTAGATAAGAATATGGAGCAAGCAGTACATCTGTTTTTATTATCCGCTGAACAAAACAACGAGTATGCGGCGTACCAGCTTGGCAGGTTATACCTTGCCGGAGAAGGAATTCCAAAAGATGCAGAGCAGGCGGTAAAGTGGTTGAAGTGTGCTGCAGAACAGAGAAATGCCTATGCCCAATATACGTTAGGAAAACTTTATCTCTGCGGGGAAGATGTGCCGCGGGATATTGAAAAAGCGATGGATTATCTGAAAGCGTCCGCGGAGCAGAAAAACGAATATGCCTCCTATCAGCTTGGAAAATTGTATCTTACCGGCGAAATGGTTCCCAAAGATGTGGAAACTGCGGTACACTACTTGGAACTCTCTGCAGAGAATGGAAACCAGTTTGCCCAATATGCATTGGGAAAGCTGTACCTGCAGGGACAGGACATCACCCGTGACAAAGAAAAAGCGGTAAGTTATCTGGAGACATCTGCCGCACAGGGGAATCTGTATGCCAAGTTTCTGTTGGAGCATTTGGATTCTTTTCGAGATCCGTCTCCGTTTCTTGCAGCTACCCGTTTACTGCATCGCTTGGAAAGCCTGTTCCGTGAGGATTATCGCAAAACAACCAGCGGAACTTCTTACTCGATTGACCGGAAACGCAGACGCAAGTTGGCCGAGAAAAAACAGGCACAGGGACACAAACGGGATGACTATGAACCCGTTCGACAGATTTATTGACAGGAGGTGTGTAAATGCCGGGATACATTTATTTTACAGAAGAACAAAAACAGCGGGCCAATGCCGTAGATCTGGAGGACTTCCTTGTCCGGCAGGGAGAAAAGCTGCTTCGTTCCGGCAGAGAAAAACGGCTTGCCAGTGATCACAGTATCACTATACGCGGCAACCGCTGGTATGACCATGCAACAGAAAAAGGAGGTTTTGCAATCGATTTTGTTCGGACATATTATAATCAGAGTTTTCCGGAGGCAGTCACGATGCTGCTTGGCGGAGAGCAGGGTCAGAGCTATCGGGAGAGTAAACCACAGGAACCGGAACCTGTAAAGCCGTTTGTATTGCCGGAAGCTCATACCGATATGCACCGTGTGTTTGCTTACCTGATCAAGACACGGTGTCTGGATCGCAGAGTCGTGACAGAATTTGCAAAGGCGAAGATGCTCTATGAGGATGCCAAATATCACAATGCGGTATTTGTGGGATATGATGCACAAGGAGTCCCTCGTCATGCACATAAACGCGGGACGTACACCACCGGTGATGCGTTCAAAGGAAATGTGGATGGCTGTGATCCGCGGTACAGTTTTCATTGGATCGGGCAAAGCGATACGGTGTATGTATTTGAAGCACCGATTGATATGCTTTCGTTTCTTTCCCTCTATCAGCAAAACTGGAAACAGCACAGCTATGTGGCGCTTTGCGGTGTGGCAGAGCATGCGTTGATGCAGTTACTGACAGACGCACCGCAGGTGAACAAAATCGCTTTGTGCCTGGATACTGATAAAGCAGGCGTGCAGGCACGGGAGCGTATACAAAAACATCTTGCAGAGCGAGGGTACAGAAATGTATTCTCGCTCTTTTCAAATCTGAAAGACTGGAATGAAGATCTGCAGGCATTGAGCAACAAGCCACCGCCTGAGCCGGCAGAGAAACAACAGCCGGTCATGCAGATGGGATGAAAGGAGGTTGTCATGCAGACACATCAGATTGTATTATTCGTGTGCATTGGGCTTGGAATGTTTGCGGTGATTGGCGGTCTGGCATTGCTGTCTAATTACTATACGCTCAATGGGATCAAGTCGCGGACGGTTGGAGATGGACAGCACGGAACTGCGCGGTTTGCAACAGAAAAAGAAATCAGGGAAACGTATGCTCATATCCCCTATCAGCCTGAGAAGTGGAGGAAAGGAGAATCGCTTCCGACAGAACAGGGATTGGTAGTCGGATATAAAAAGAAAGGCGGAACAATTACTGCGCTGGTAGACAGCGGAGACATCCACTGCCTGATGATCGGTGCGGCCGGTGTCGGCAAGACGGCCAATTTTCTGTACCCCAATATTGAGTATGCATGTGCATCCGGCATGAGTTTTCTAACCACAGACACAAAGGGCGATCTGTTCCGAAACTATGCCGGAATTGCGAAAAAGTATTACGGATATAAAATTTCTGTTCTGGATTTGAGAAATCCTACCCGCTCGGACGGCAATAACATTCTTACTCTGGTCAACAGGTACATGGACGAATACCTGAAAGATAACCGTAACCTTGCAGCAAAAGCAAAGGCGGAAAAATACGCAAAGATTACTGCAAAAACCATTGTCTGTTCCGATGGGACATCTGCCAGCAGCTATGGACAGAATGCATTTTTTTATGATGCAGCAGAAGGACTGCTGGCATCCGTGATCCTGTTGATTTCGGAATATTGTGAACCTGAGAAACGCCATATTATTTCAGTATTTAAACTGATTCAGGATCTGCTGGCGCCATCCCCTGTCAAGAATCGAAGCCTGTTTCAGCTTTTGATGGATAAGCTGCCGCCAACGCATAAGGCAAAGTGGTTTGCCGGAGCTGCACTCAACAGTGCAGATCAGGCGATGGCATCTGTGCTTTCCACAGTGATGTCCCGCTTGAATGCGTTTCTGGACAGTGAGATGGAACAGATCCTCTGCTTTGACAATTCGCTGGATACAGAAACATTCTGTAAAGAAAAATCTGCAATTTTTATTGTTCTTCCAGAGGAGGATAACACGAAATATTTTATGGTATCGCTGTTTCTCCAGCAACTATATCGTGAAATGTTAACCATTGCTGACGAGCATGGTGGGAAGCTGCCGAACCGTGTGATGATGTTTGCGGATGAGATTGGTACGATCCCTAAGATTGAATCAATGGAGATGATGTTTTCAGCAGGGCGTTCCAGAAGAATCAGCATGATTCCCATTATCCAGAGCTTTGCACAGCTGGAAAAGAACTATGGAAAGGAAGGCTCCAGTATCATCATCGATAACTGTCAGGACATTCTGTTTGGCGGATTTGCACCGAACTCGGAAAGTGCGGAGATTTTATCGAAAGCGCTTGGAAACCGAACCGTCTTGTCAGGTTCCATCTCCAGAGGAAAGAATGATCCAAGCCAGAGTCTGCAGATGATGAGCCGTCCGCTAATGTCACCGGACGAATTGAAAACACTTCCGAAAGGACATTTTGTTCTTGCCAAAACGGGAAACTGTCCCATGCAGACACAGCTTCCTCTGTTTCTTAAATGGGGGATTCAGTTTGGCAATGCATATGAGGTGCCGGAGCAGGCCGCAAGAAGTGTGAAGTATGCAGATCGTTTTGAATTGGAGCAGGAGATTGTACGGCGCAGAGATGCGGAAGATGCTGAGTGGGAAGAACCGCCAGTGCCTGATGCCGATGAACCACGCAAGGGCGGTCGGCAACAGTCACAAGTGCAGGCAGTGAGAGAACACAGCAGTACGCCAAGACGTCCTCCACTGCGAACTGATTAGGAGGTGATCTGCATATGGGGTATTTTTCTAACATCTACAAAGCGGAATTGCCCCATCGTGCCAAAACCGTGTATATGTATTTGAAAGACCGAAGCAATGCACAGGGACAATGCTATCCGGCGATTGGTACCATCGCAAAGGAACTGCATCTGTCCCGGCGTACGGTGGAACGTGCGATACAGGATTTAATTACAGCCGGACTCTTAAAGAAGGAACAACGCTGGCGGGAGAACGGCGGCAGGAGCAGTCTGCTGTTTACCCTGACAGATTGCAATTAATAAAAATGCCACCAGGGGGGACATCTGTCCTCTTGGTGGCGTATGGGTTATGTCACTGCGGCGTATGCAGAAGGTATCACCTGAAGAAATACTGATATACAGAGAAAAAGAACCACCTTCCGAGAAAGGCAGTCCTTTATCTGTTGTTCAGCATTTCCTGAATTGCTGCACGGATAACAGCTTTATCACGGTCGTTCAGTCGCATATACTGACGTAAAAGCTGTTGCTCCTCGCTGTCTGTGTGCTGAATCTGTGGATGAAGAATGGCATCACCGGGGATGTTTAAGGTGTCAACAAGACGCAAAAGAATATCAATGCTTGGACGCTTTTCTTCGTTTTCTAAAGCCATGAGGAATCGGGCGGTAATCCCCACCTTTTCCGCAACCTCTTCCTGCGTTCGTTTTGCATCTACACGATATTTTTTGAAGATAGGTCCCATGTAGGAAATATCCATTTTTTCTATTTCAGCCACTGTCAGTTCACCTCCAATACCATTTTATAGTTTCAGTAATCAACATGAAAAAGCAACTAGACCTTTTCGCTTAAAGCGCTTGGATGACGCTGCCTTCAACAAATGGTATTGCTGTGGTGACTCCTGTAAATATAGGTGATGTACCGAAAGATGTGCAGTTTATCTTGAATACAAACACATTCCGATTGGCTTTTCCAGCTTTTTCTATTTATATTTATAAATAGTCTAGTGCAGTAACAGACGCATTTGGATATTTTTTCAAAAGTATCTAGACATTCCGGTCGCATCCTAGATCCGTGATCTCGGCGGGGCTATTTCGGACAGATGGGCGAGTCTCCAATCTGCCAGAGCAACATGGGTGTGGTTCATGCCAGCCACCATACATTAAGTTCTGTCGAGCTATGAAAATATGGAAAGTAGTGTGCCACTGATGGAAAACGGATAAGTTTCGTCATAGTCTCCTTTCATAGATTATTGGCAAAGGTGGCAACGCTTTTCAATTGCTATTGAGCGGATCGGTTAGTTTGAATATAGAATCAAACTTTTGATAGAGCTATCTCCAAATCTTCCAAAATATCGGATATATTTTCTAATCCAACCGATAAACGGACCATGCCTCCACTAATTCCAGCGGCAAGAAGTTGTTCTTCACTTAATTGTCTGTGCGTTTCACTGGCAGGGTGTAAAACACAAGTCCGTATGTCAGCTACATGAACCTCGTTTGAAGCAAGATGCAAGTTATTCATAAATTGAAGTGCAGCAGACTTGCCGCCTTTTATGACGAAAGAAATGACACCGCTGCATCCCTTTAGATATTTCTGCGCAAGTAAATAGCTTTCATCTGTCTTTAATCCCGGGTATTTGATACTTTCAACTTTATCGGAACTGGATAGATATTGAGCAACCGTCATTGCGTTTTCACAATACTGTTTCATACGGACTGATAGTGTTTCCAGACCCAGATTAAGTAAAAAAGCAGAGTGAGCAGCAGGATATACTCCAAAGTCACGCATCAGCTGCATTCTGGCTTTTGTGATATATGCTTTGTTTCCGTATTTTTTTGTATATGAAATACCATGATAAGTTTCGTCTGGTTCTGTTAAATTCGGAAATTTTCCATTATCCCAATTAAAGTTTCCGCTGTCCACAATGACGCCACCAATTTGAACCGCATGACCGTCCATATATTTTGATGTGGAATGGACAATAATATCTGCCCCATATTCAAATGGCTTACAAAGAATTGGGGTTGCAAATGTATTGTCAACAATAAGTGGAATAAAATGCTTATGGGCAATATTTGCAAATTTTTCTATATCCAATACTGTTAATGCCGGATTTGCAAGTGTTTCTCCAAAGATTGCTTTTGTATTTGGTCTGATTTTTCGTTCGATTTCTTCTTCGCCTAAATTTCTGTCAACAAAGATACATTCAATACCTAATCTTTTTAGTGTATGGGAAAATAGATTTGCAGATCCGCCATAAATCTCAGTCGTACTGATAAAACTGTCTCCGGAATTACAAATATTTAACAAAGACAAGAGAATTGCTGCCTGTCCAGATGTAGTACACATTGCACCGACACCGCATTCTAATTCTGCTATTTTATTTTCTACAGCCATAACGGTTGGATTCCCAAAGCGGGAATAAATAAGTGATTTTGTGGGGTCGTCAAAGACCTCGGCAATTTCTTCAGTGGTGTCATAGACATAGGTAGTGCTTTGCACAATAGGCACTACCCTTGGTTCTGAATTTTTAGGAGAATATCCTGAATGCAAACATTTTGTTCCATCTTTCATATCGCTGTTTCCTTTCATGAAATATTTTAATAATTAGAAATTTGCATGGCAACTCCGTCTTTCATTACCTGAAATCCAAAGCGTTCATAAAAAGTAGCATTCTTGCTTTCTTCCGGCATAACTTCAAGATATAGATAATTTTTGTATTTCTCTTTCACCTGCTTTATCATGGTACCCGCAATTCCATTTTTATGATAGTCTGGATGAACAAGAACATAGTGTATATACGCTACCATTCCGCCGTCATCTAAAACTCTGACAAGACCGACTAAGCGTTTATTGTCCCATGCTGTGATTACCGTAGAGGAATTGAGCAATGCTCGGTATAATCTATCCGGATATTTTCCGGAAATCCACTTTACAGATAAAAACAGTTCTTCTACCTGTTCTGCGGTAAATATTTTTTCTTCGGTATATTGAATGTTCATAGTTACACTCCTTATCTGTCAAGCCTTTATAATCCCCCATGCACAATACAACAAGAAAAGCGCAAGGGTAATGTTAATAACGCGAAAATATTTCTTATAACTGGATTGCAGTTTGATACCTAACAAAGCCCATGTAACAGAAGCTGCACTTCCTATAGCAGTGACTCCAATTCCAGCTAAAATAAGTAATGGCAAACTCTCGATATATGGAATCAGATAAGCTGTCAGCAGTGTGCTGATGTATAAATAAATTTTTATGTTCACCAGCTGCAGCAGAAAACCTGTGGAGAAGCTTGGTGCTTTATTGGAATGAGATGTCTCTGGGTGGCTGACAGCAATATGAATTGCCAACCAAACCATATATACTACACCAATATATTTTAAAAAGGATAGTACAGGAGAAAGTACCATATTTAAACTATATAGAGCCAACGTACAAATCATCTGAACCAGAAAATATCCACAGCAAATTCCTAAAATTAATCGTTTTCCTTTTTTCCAACCAAAACGTGTAGTTGTATTCATAGCCAATATATTACCCGGTCCGGGTGTAAAGGAGCTAATAACCATATAACAGGAAAGTGTTCCTAACATAGAAATGCTCATCCTTATGTCCCCCCCTTTTTAATGGTGTAATTTATATTATCGGTAATCACATTTCTGACATTGAGTCATTGTATGTTCATTATCGTCTTTATAAAAAATGCCCGACCATTTACAAATACTCCGAAGAATTGGAACAACAGATTGCCCTTTTTCCGTTAAAGAATATTCAACTTTTGGAGGGATCTCATCATAAGATTTCCGGTGGACAATTTCATCAGCAATCAGTTCTTTCAAAGTTGCCGCTAAAACCGCATCTGTTATGTTGCACATCTGTTTTCTGATTTCGCTGTAGCGTAGTGTTTTCATCTCCGCAAGGACACAAATAATTCTTGATTTCCATTTTCCTCCAAATACTTCCAAACCGTACTCTAACGGGCAGCGAATATCTTCTTGCAATTTTTTTTGATACATAATACATTTCTCCTTTCGCTTTCCATTGTATCATACGGACTTCTTAAACAAAAGTAACTATGTAATTTATTAGTGTATTTCTATTTGTAGCGCCTGCTTATGACACAAGAATACACATTTTCTACATTGAATACATCTTTGAGAGGTAATAACCGTTTTCGTCATTTTTTGTTTTGAAAAGGCGGATACAGAATTGTTAAAACTCTGCACCCGCCTGATTCATCAGTTCTTACAGTACCTTCTTATTGTCAGCACCGGGAGTAGTAACAATAACTTTTTCTGGATCAATAATCAATGCCCCCTTTGCTGTAGCTGCTCCATTGAACATTTTTTCTACCATAGCCTTAAAGGTATCGACAACGGCACCTTCGGTCACATATTCAGCAGTACCTTTAATCTGATATCCCTCCAAATTCTGCGGGTCATAAACAGAAATGGCAATTTTACCATTATTGGCTTTGATGTTATTTAATGTAGTTTCCAGAAACACATCGCCCACAACAAGCTTGCCGTCCTCTGTCACATCCTTAAAGGCTACCGGAACAACATTCGGCTCGCCATCTGCACAAGTTGCTAAATCCCACATACCTGCTTTTAGCAGCTTCAAAACATTCTCATTCATTTTTTGAATTACCTCCAAATTTAATTTCATACTCTTTTATCTGAGCTACGCTCATTATAAGAAAATAACTTATGCCAAACAAGATATTAGCAAATTTATGAGTCACTCATAAATTTTATAGTATCTTTTTTCTAAATACGGAATAATGGGTGACTATCAATTAAATCCTTGAGAGTTGCTTTATGACACAGGAGCATTTTGACAAGGCGACTTCCTGTTTTTTCAGAGTGCACTGGTTGTTGACTGGTCACTACACCTTTTGCAATCTTGCTTTTCAATGATGCCATTGGTCTCTGCATTTCTATGTTGGAACATGTGAAGAAAATGGTTGGTATTTCTGATGGAGCGATTGTAGTGATAGTTATGATCAGGTTGCCTGAACAGTATGGAAAAGACGCGCTGAAATATATTGTTCTCAAAGCATTTTAGTAATAGTAATTGATAAAATATACTGATTTAAGTCAAAAGATAAGCCGCTTGTGCAGATAATTTCGATGCCTGTACAAGCGGCTTGTGATGTTTATGAAGTGCTCAACATATTTAGTTAGCTATAGTAAGTTTCCAATTCTGGTTTTCTGTCTGCAGTTTTACCATATGGGCATACACACCATTTTTCTCTGCCAGATCTTCCGGTGTTCCTTCTTCTGCCACGGTTCCATCGGAAAGAACAACAATCTTATCTGCTCCAGCTACAGTACGCATCCTGTGAGCGATGACCAGAACTGTTTTATCTGCGATCAGACGGGAAAGGGCGGTCTGTATCAGAGTTTCATTCTCTACATCCAAGGAAGCAGTAGCTTCATCTAAAAGAATGATCGGCGCATTTTTCAGAAATGCACGGGCAATCGAGATACGCTGGCGCTCTCCGCCGGAAAGTTCACAGCCATTTTCTCCGATATTGGTATGCCATCCGTCCGGCAGTTTTTCCGCAAATTCATCCACGTTGGCAAGTCTCGCAGCAGCAATGACCTGCTCATCTGTGGCATCTTTGTTTCCAATTCGGATATTTTCCAGAATCGTATTGTCAAACAGCGTAACATCCTGGAATACGATGGAATACAGAGAAAGCAATGTTTCCGGGTCTATTCGGGATACATCCATCCCTCCCACGGTAATCTTTCCTCTGTTAATATCCCAGAACCTTGCAGCCAGACGGGATACCGTTGTTTTTCCGCCGCCGGATGGACCGACCAAAGCCGTAACCTCTCCCT
Source organism: Butyricicoccus pullicaecorum (assembly GCA_018366035.1). Taxonomy (GTDB): domain Bacteria; phylum Bacillota; class Clostridia; order Oscillospirales; family Butyricicoccaceae; genus Butyricicoccus; species Butyricicoccus pullicaecorum_A. The sequence continues at coordinate 302,840 of JAGZIW010000001.1, forward strand.
GCTTTGCCGTAAAGGAAACATCTTTCAATACCGTTTCTCCGGTATTGTAGGCAAACCCAACATGGTCAAAGACGATATCATACCCTTGATTGGAAAGTCTGTCACTGCCTTGTTGGATGGGATGATCAAGAATCTCATTCATACGGGCAATGTTGGTTCGTGTGCTGATGACTGCCGCAAGATTCTGGAGCGCTCCCTGCAGAGGGTCATATAAACGGGATACTACCAGAAGGAACATAAAGAATGTAAGCACGGAAAGGCTTCCTTGCATGAGCAGAACAGCTCCTGCCAGTGCAACCGTTGCAATACCAAGCTTCAGCACCAGTGATGCGGAAACCACAAAAGCAGCAAGGCCGAATTCATTGAGGATGGAACGATGCTCCACGGCACGGAACTTCTTTTCCAGACCTTTTAAATATGCCTGCTCCGCATTATTGGCTTTCAGGTCACGAACCGTTTCAATACACTCCTGTATCCCGTCTGCGCAGGCCATCTTCACGTCCATCGCTTTCTGGTTCAGATTTTCCTGAATCTTAGCGGAAAATCCCACAATCGCAAAGGCAACCGGGAGAACCCATAAGGCAGCCAGCGACATTCTCCAGTCCGTAAAGAGCAGACCGATGGCAATCAGAACCGTAGAAATAATTGAACCCGCAAGCTCAGGGATAAAATGTGAAAAACTCTGTTCCAGGAAGGTACAGTCTGCCATAATTGTGCTGGTAAGATCGGCTAAATCCTTTTTTCCAAAAAAGGAAAGGGGAATTTTGCGCAGATGCTCTGCCAGAGTAATGCGGCGGACACCACTTTCTTTATAAGTGGCAAAATAGGTCGCATTGTATTGAAAGAAAGTGGTCAGCAGAATCAGGCCGATACACACTATGCAGCCGGCCACATAAAATGGAATTTTCTCAGCTGAAACACCCCCGTTCATCAGATCGCTGACCATGTAATACAAAAGTCCTACCGGGAACATAAAAGACAGATTTTGAAGGACGCAGGCCAGGCAGCCTTTGATCAGGTCTTTTGCTCCCTGCTCAGACAGAGCATATTTTTTCTGCAGTTTTTTGATCATATCACTGCACCTCCTTTTTTACCTTCCATTGCACAGAAGTCTGGTAATTTTTCCACATACGGCTGAAAATGCCGTCTTTTGCAAGCAATTCACGGCTGTTCCCACACTCGGCAACCTGTCCGTCCTGAATAACAAAAATCTGATCCACATTTGTTACGGTAGAAAGCCTATGGGCAATCATAATTACCGTCTTTCCCTCGGAAAGTTTTGAGAAAGCAGCCTGTACGCGACTTTCGTTATCCGGATCAGCAAAGGCTGTGGCTTCATCCAGAATGATGATTGGTGCATTTTTCAGCATCACACGGGCAATGGCAATCCGTTGCTGCTCGCCACCGGAAAGATAGACACCTTTTGTACCGATGACCGTATCCACCCCCTGTGGGAGTTTTTCCAGAATATCATCACATTGCGCGTGATGAAGGGCAGTCAGAACTTCCTCACGGGTAGCTTCCGGTTTCCCCATACGCACATTTTCCAGAATGGACGCCTTGATCAGACGGCTGTTCTGAAATACGAAAGACACCGTATTCATAAGTTCCTCTTTCGGAATGTCTTTCACATTGACACCACCGATTTTTACCATTCCGCTCTGAGGATCAAAAAAGCGAGAAATCAGGTTTGCAAGGGTTGTTTTACCACCGCCGGACGGGCCTACGAAAGCTACGGTTCGCCCTTCAGGAATGGTAAGAGAAATATCTTTTAATACTTCTTTTTCTCCATCATAGCTGAAACAAACCGATTTCAGTTCCACAGAAGCATTTTGCGGGTGCATTGGGTGTTTGGTTTCTTCCAGAGGCTTCAAATTCAAAACGCTGTCAATTCTCTGTAAAGCATCGTCTACGATCATAGCATTTTCGCTTTGGAACATGATACGTGTCAGTGTAACAGAAATAACCGGCGTAATGATGATATAAAAAATGAGATCCAGTAAAAAACCGGAAGTTACGCCGTCTTGTGTCAGCAGCAGTCCTCCGGCGATCAGTGTGGCAAAAACACCGTTGATCGCAGCTGTATAGAACATCATCGGTGTCCGAAGCTGCTTGGTATAAGCGATCACCCATACTTTATAGCGGTCAATGGAGTCTTTAAACTTCTTAAAGGAAAAGATGGTCTGACCAAAGGTTTTTACCACCGGAATACCGCGGACATACTCTACCGCTTCATTGGACATATCATCCAGCGCATTCTGGTATTCTTTCATCTTTTCCTGCATCTGCTTTCCGGTCATTGCCATCATAATCAGAAAGCCCAGCAAAACCGGAACAAGGCTCAATAACCCCAGTCTCCAGTCAAATGCAAATAACAGCACCAAAAGACCGCATGGAGTTGCAATGGCATTGGCTCTGTCGGGAAGCTGATGGGCAAGATAGGTTTCCGTGGCTGCGCTGGATTCATTGACGATCTTGCGTAGTTTTCCGCTGCCAAATCTTTCGACAAAACCTAATGGGAGTTTGACGATATGCTCCATGGTCTGGATACGCAAGTTTGTGGCAATACGAAATGCTCCCAAATGAGAACACATAAGCCCTGCTATGTAAACAAGCACCGCCAGGACCGCAAACAATACTGCCATCCAGCCATTGCCGGTCAGATTCTGTGCCTGGCCAAAATCCGGTGCCACTTCCAGTACTTCCTTAATCATTTTCCAGATGTAATAGAACGGTACCAAGGCAATCAGGGCACTGATGGCAGAAAGCACCCAAGAAGTATAGGTCAGGTACTTATAGCTGCCTGCAACCTCCAGCAGGCGTGATAAATTGGATTGTTTTTTCACAAAAATCCCTCCTTCTTTGTATTTATGTCAAAAGAGCGAAACCGCTCCATTGCATCCACCCCAACCAAGTTAGCAGTAACTAACTAATAGAGAAAAATTATAAGGCATCACTGCCCCATAATTTTCATCCATCCCGCTGTATAAAAGGCGCGCATTTCTCTGACGTAATTCTCGGCATCTTTAAGCGGCATTTCATGGATGACTAGTTCAAAAAAAGTATGAAACATTCCTGTGATCAGAATATGCTCCAACAAAGGATCAATATGTGGAGAAGGTCTTCCGAGCTTCCTTAAAATGTCCTGATAGGCATGAGTCCCCTTTGTTTCAATCTCTACCATTTCATCAATGAGTCTCGAAAATTTTGTTCCTTCTGAACAGCAGAGAATTAATTTACTTTCCTCTAAATGTTCGTATGTATAATGGAGAATATCGTACATACAAAGACCGGAAATATCACTCATGACTTCTGGCTGCTGTGCAGCTGGAAGATTGGCAAACTCCTGTTGTGCCTTTATAAAGCGGTTGAGAATATATTCGTAATGCTCACCAACAAGTGCTTCAAAAAGTTCTTCTTTACTTTTGTAATATCCGTAAAAAGCCCCAGTAGTCATTCCAACAGTTTTGACGATATTACGTAGTGATGCATCTTTATAGCCTTTGTCCAAAAATTCTGCTTTTGCTGTTCGATGAATATTTTCTAAAGTTGTGTAAACTTTTATGATGATATCCTCCTTTCGATATAACACTGTTATATCCTAGCACATACAAATTAGTATGTCAATAAAAATAGTAAAATGAATTGCATATTCATTTGAAGATTTGTTCATGGAGTAATGTCTGTATTTTAAGCGTTCTTATATGTACTCGAACTGTAAAACTTCAAAATCATTGATTTTTGCATCCTGATATACTACAATGGTTAGCGGATACTAACTTGTGTAAAAAATATTCGATATGTACAGGTCTGGGATTATAAATTACAAAGAGATTCATAGCGTGAAAGGAGTTTTTATGGATATCAAACAACTTGAATTTTTTGTTATAGCGTGTGAAAGAGGGAGTCTGTCTCAGGCTGCCACATGTATGTATACGTCACAGCCAAATGTCAGCAAAACAATCCGCTCTTTAGAGCGTGAACTGGGCAGACCGCTATTGCAACGCAGCGGAAAAGGAGTGTCCCCAACCGCTTATGGAAAAACCGTTCTGGAATATGCAAAGATGATTTTGAAAGCCACAGCTACCATTTCGTCCTTAGCAGTTCCTGATATAAAAAACAGTATCAGAATCTCGGCATATCCCAGCAATATGATTGCACGCCTATTAGTCGATTTTTACAAAGAATGGGGACATCTTTATTCCATCGAGCATCATGAAGGCACGGTAGAGGAAATCGCGGAACAGGTTCATCAGGGAATATCAGAGATTGGAATCGTTTATGTAGCGCAGCATCAGGTTCAGACATTTCAGCATATTTTATCCCACAAAAATTTGGAATTTGTTCCCCTTAAAACAAAGAAGATTTGCCTGTATGTAGGAAAAAACCACCCCTTATATCACGAAGAAAGTGTAGACTTTTCAGCTCTGCCGTCTCTTAAATTTGTCCGTGGTGTAAGAGATTTTTTCTCTATGGAACATCATTTGGAACATGTCAGTATGGGAGTGATTGATACGAATAAACTAAACCATGTAGTGTATAGCAACAGCGATCATTTAACCATTGATTTGTTATTGTACACAGATGTATGCAGCTTGGGACTGGATTTTATGCATGAGCCGTACTCACAGTATCAGGTAAAAGCATTGCAAATCAACGGATGTGAACCGTTCTTGCAAATTGGATATATAAGGGAACCAGAACGTTCCTTATCCAAACAGGCGTTATGGATTCTTGATAAACTTCAGTCTATGATATAACAAATCGTTATAGAGAACCGAAACAATTTGCCTCCTAGTAAGTTATAGCTAACTCTGATATAATAGCCAAGACAAAACATGATGAACAATCATTGGAGGTAAAATTTATGAAGAAAAGATTGCTGAGTTTAACCTTGGGAGGACTCCTGACGTTGAGTCTTATAACAGGGTGTAGTCAAAATAGCACGGCGCCGTCTACTGAAGATACAAAATCCATCACATCAGAATCCCAAAACAGTGAGCTGGTTTTTGTAAATTATCGAGATATCCGTGATTTAAATCCACACTTATATGCAGGTGAAATGTATGCTCAAAGCATTTTATACGATACCCTCGTAAGTATTACGGAGGACGGATATGAGGGATGTCTGGCAGAAAGCTGGACAATCAGTGAAGATGGAAAAGTGTATACATTTAAAATTCGTGATGGTGTAACTTTTTCAGATGGAACGGTTTGCGATGCCAACGCCATTTTAGCAAATTTCAATGCTATTATCGAAAACAAGGAACGCCATACCTGGCTGGAAATGATGAATCTTCTGGTTGGAGTATCTGCACCGGATGAGCATACATTTGTGATTGAATTGAGTGAAGCGTACTATCCGATGCTTACTGAGTTGGGCTGTATCAGACCATTTGCGATGATTTCGCCGGCCTGCATGATTGACGGCAGTACAAAGGATGGAGTAAACGGATATATCGGAACAGGTCCTTATGTTCTGACGGATTTCGTAACCGATGAATATGCTGTGTTTGAGCGAAACGAAAATTATTGGGGAGAACTTCCTAAAATTGAAAAAATCACAGTAAAGGTCATTCCGGATAATCAGACACGAATTATGGCATTAGAATCCGGAGAAATCGATTTGATTTTCGGTAAGAACATGCTGGATGCAGATGCTATCAGCCAGTATGTAGACAGTGATAAGTTTGAGGTATCCCTGTCCGACCCTACTTCTACGAGACATATTGTATTAAATACTACAAATGAGATTTTAAGTGATACCTCTGTCCGGCAGGCCCTACAGCATGCTACGAACAGAGAAGCAATTTCAGAAGGAATTTTCTATGGTCTGGAGAAACCGGCAGACACTCTATATGCTGATACTGTTCCTTACTGCGATATAGATTTAAAGCCTTATGAGTATAGTACAGATACGGCGGCTGCAATGTTAGATAAAGCTGGCTGGGTAATGGGAAGTGACGGCATTCGAGAAAAGAATGGGAAAAAGCTCAAATTGAACTTGCTCTATAACAGCGACAGTGTAACGGAAAAAACAATTTCCGAATACTTACAGAGTGAGTATTCAAAAATCGGTATTTCTGTAAATATTCATGGTGAAGAAGAACAGTCCTATCGTGACAATATGAAGGCGGGAAACTTTGACATGGTATTTAATATCTGCTGGGGCATGCCTTATGATCCGCAGTCCTCTCTGGCAGCAATGCGGGCACCTGTTTATGGCGATTATGCAGCACAGCTTGGACTGGCTGATAAAAAAGAAATTGATCAGGCGATTACAGATATTCTGACTACTACAGACGAAACAAAGCGTCAGGAATTGTATGAATTTGTTCTGACTCGCCTGCATGAGGATGCAGTATATATCCCGTTAACGTTTGAGTGCAACAAAGCTCTGTATACATCTGATCTGCAAGGAGTTCATTTCGGAACAGATCAGTACGATGTTCCTTTCTCGGATATGTATTTTGAGTAATCAAGAAAGCCGTTTCCGTTTTGGGAACGGCTTTCTTTTAGAAAAGAACAGAACCATAATTTTCAGGAAGGAAAATGACAATGAAACGATATGTGATACGAAGGCTGCTTCTGGCTGTCCCATTACTATTTGCAATTTCATTTATATGCTTCATGTTTATTAATCTTATTCCATCCAATCCGGCAGAGGTAGCCCTTCGAGTGCAGCAAATGCCTGTAATAACAGAAGAAGCTATTGCAAAGATGGAGGAAATGTTGGGGTTAAACAAACCGTTTTTGGTACGATATTTTGACTGGCTGATTGGCTGCCTGCAAGGTGATTTTGGAATCAGCTATGTTAATCCTGCCCGGACAGTAGCCGGAGAAATTCTCAGGTCACTGCCTGCGACGCTGCAGCTGGCAGGTGCCTCCTTTGTAATCGTAATTATACTGAGTATTCCTATTGGTTTCTTGTGTGCTATATATAAAGATGGATGGTTTGACCGGATCATGTGAGGTGCAGTCTTTATTACGACTGCAATGCCTCCATATTGGGTGGGGTTATTGCTCATGTGGGCAATTGGAGTAAAGCTTGGATGGCTTCCTACCAATGGAAACGGGACATGGAGGCATCTGATCCTGCCTGCGTTTACGGTAGGCTTGAGCTATATTTCTACTTACATCAGGCTGATCAGAAATAATATGTTAGAAAACATGAAGCAGGATTACGTGCTTTATGCGAATGTCAGAGGTTTGCCGCAGAAATCAATTTGGGTAAAACATGTTTTGAAAAATTCGATGCATACATGTATTGTCGCAATGGGAATGAGCATACCACAGCTGATATCCGGTACGATTGTGGTTGAGAATGTATTCTCCTGGCCGGGCTTGGGCACCCTGTGCATCAGTTCTATCTTTAACCGGGATTATCCCGTCATCCAAACATATGTATTGCTGATTGGCGTGCTTTTTGTTGTATTTAACCTTTTGTTTGATATTTTGCAGACAGTATCGGACCCGCGCCTCAGAAAGGGGGATTAAGATGGCGAAACGTTTTTTCAAAAATAAAACAGCTGTATTTACTACTGCGGTTGTTTTGTTAGTCGCTCTTATAGGAATTTTGGCCCCTGTCATTGCGCCAAATGATCCATATGAAACGAATATTATTAATAAGTTTGCCGGATATAGTCTGGAATATCCGCTTGGAACCGATCAGCTGGGAAGATGCGTGTTATCTCGTATGATTTATGGAATCCGACCTACACTAGGACTTGCCGCTCTAACAATGCTGGGAACAATCGGAATAGGGGCTGTTCTGGGAATCATGGCAGGATATTTTAGAGGGATTGTGGAAGAAATCATTATGTGCATCGTTGATGTAATGCTTTCATTCCCTAGTCAGATCATGGTATTTGCTGTGGTAGCACTGCTGGGGGTAAGCGTTCAGAATGTCATCATTGCAAATGTATTTATTAAATGGGCGTGGTATGCGCGTATGATCCGCACAGGAGTTATGCAGTATCGTGATAAAAACTTTGTGCAATTTTCGCGCTGCGTCGGTATGCCGGAACGTTTCATTTTATTTCGGCATCTTCTTCCCTCTATTACATCGGATCTGGCCGTTTTGTCTTCTCTGGATATTGGATGGGCAATCATCAATATTTCAACCTTATCATTTTTGGGGCTGGGAGTTCAGGCTCCGACACCAGAATGGGGGGCGATGCTCAATGAGGCAAAAGAAGTTCTAACAAGCAATCCTACACAGATGATTGCTCCGGGAATTGCCATTGTTGCGTTAGTGTGCTGCTTTAATTTAATGGGTGACGCACTGCGGGATGTTTTAGACCCAAAGGAGGTGAACGGATGAAGCCGGTGTTAGAAGTCAATCAATTACATGTAGCGTTAAACAGCCGAAAGCGTAATTATGAACTAGTGAAAGGCGTTACTTTTTCAGTCATGCCCGGAGAGTGTCTTGGGATTCTTGGGGAATCAGGAAGCGGCAAATCAATGTCAATGAAAGCTACCGTGGGACTTCTGGATAAAAATTTTTCTATTTCGGGAAGTGCAAAGTTTCTGGGAGATGAACTAATTGGAAAGAACTCAGAGGAACTTAGAAAACTAAGGGGTGGAAAAATCGGAATGGTATTGCAAAATCCCATGACATGTTTTGATCCTCTTTATCGTATTGGAAACCAGATTTCCGAAACCTTTATGGCACATAATACATGGAGCATAAAAGAAATCAAAGAGCGCTCGATTGATATGCTTTGCAAAATGCAAATCCGGAATCCGGAAGAAGTTTTGGAAAAGTATCCGCATCAGCTCTCAGGAGGCATGTTGCAGCGTATTATGATCGGAATCGCTACATCAATGGCACCGTCTCTGCTTATTGCGGATGAGCCAACGACTGCCATTGATGCAATTACGCAGTTTGAGATTTTAAATGAGTTTTTGAGAATTAAAGAGAATCACAACACAGCCATGATCTTTATTTCCCATGATTTAAACGCAATCTCACGGGTAGCTGATAAAATTGTGGTATTCAATCAGGGAATGGTAGTGGATCGGGGAGATTTTCAGCATATTATGCATCATGCATCTGACCGCTACACAAGATTGTTAATCGAAAAGAGGACAGATGTTATGAAACGATACAAACTGGCCCTGCAGGGAAAGGAGCAGATCCATGTTAAAGCTAGATAAAATATGCGTAAGCTTCCGCAGTGAAAGGCAGGACAAAATATTTGGACATACGAAACAGCAGGTTTTGTTTGATGTATCTGTCGAAGTTAAAAAAGGGACTTGCCTAGGTATTCTTGGAGAATCAGGAAGTGGCAAGTCTACTATGGGACGTGTTTTGTGCGGCCTTCTCAAACCGGACTCCGGTAAAGTATTATTAAATAACGTTCCGGTATACGCTTCAAAATCCGGACACAAAGAACTCCAAAACAAATTGAGTATTGTTTTTCAGGATTACACTACATCGGCAAATCCACGGTTTCGTGTCAGTGATATTTTGAAAGAGGGGTTATATGTACGTCAAAGAAGGGAACCTGCACGCTTTCATTGGGAAAGCGAAATTAACAGGCTGCTGGAACTGGTTGGATTGCCTTCAGATTTTGCAGAGCGGTTTCCTCATGAATTGTCAGGAGGACAGCTGCAGCGTGTATGCATTGCACGGGCGGTAGCCTGCAATCCGGAAATCATATTATTTGACGAAGCTATTTCCTCGCTGGACGCACATACGCAGGTTCAGATTATGGATTTGCTGCTGGAGCTAAAAGAAAAATTGGCTCTCACCTACATTTTCATTACCCACGATTTAACCTCGATCACATATCTTTGTGATGATGTGCTGTTCTTATATCAGGGTCATGTGACGGAGCATCTTCCTGTAAAACGCATCAATGAAACGAAAGATGCCTATGCAAAAAAATTATTGGAATCAATTGTGGTTTTTGATACAGAGGAGGCGGTATGATTTTTTGCGGATATGATATAATGCCCGGGCAGAAGAAAAATATAAAAATTCCTGTTCCCGAAGCCGAAGGGATTAATGCGATTGTTTTTTGTGGCAAGGAACAAGGAAAAACTCTAGTGATTACAGCAGGCGTTCACGGATGCGAGTATGTGGGGATTGAGGCGGCCAGAAGAATTGGGGAAACAATCGATCCGGCTGAACTGCATGGGAATTTAATACTGGTCCCAGTGTTGAATCTGGAAGGCTTTTTTGAAGGAAGAAAGCAGGTTGTTCCGGAAGACGGCAAAAATTTAAACCGTGTTTTTCCCGGAACAGTAGATGGAACAATTGCAAGCCGGATTGCATATGCCATAGAAAAAAACATCTATCCCCATGCGGATTTTCTGATCGATCTGCATAGCGGGGACTGTAATGAATCGTTACAGCCCCTTGTGTTTTGTCCTCATGCCGGAGAACGGGAAATCAATTCCCTGTCAATGGAAGGCGCAAAACGGCTGTCTGTGCCATATCGGGTGAGATCTAATGCTCAAAACGGATTGTACAGCTGGGCAGTTCAGCAAAAAATCCCTGCTCTTTTAATTGAGCGGGGAGCGAATGGAATATGGTCAGAAGAAGAAATTCTGTCCTGTATTGATGATATTTTTCGAATCATGGATTTTCTTGGAATACGAAAAGCCGAATATGAAATGACAGAGCAGATTGAAATCAATGAGGCGGTGTACGAAGAAGCAGAAGCAAACGGCTTTTGGTATCCGAGAGTAACAGCAGGAAAACAGGTTTATTGTGGAGAAACGCTGGGATATTTTCAGACATATCCGGATAAAAAAATAATAGAGATACGTGCTAAGTTTGATGGCTGTATTTTATATCATACGACATCACTTGGTGTAAAATCAGGAGAGTCTTTGATTGCATATGGAAGGGCGTAAAGATTTCTGGCGGTTAGCTGGCCCAGCCGCAGCTGAAGGTCTGTTGCTGATGCTGCTTTCCGCTGTTGATTTAATTATGGTCTCATCATTAGGAACAAGAGCCATCGCAGCAGTTAGTATTTTAGGTCAGCCGAGAATGGTGATTTTATGCGTATCCCGTTCTTTTGCAGTTGCTATTACTGCCTATATAGCACAAAAAAATGGCGAAAAAGACACTCAGCAGTTTACTGAATTCTCAAGGCAGTCCCTGATTTTGTCTATTGTTGGGGGCAGTATTTTATGTATGGTCTCTATATATTTTTGTAAACCAATTTTATTCATTGCAGGTGCAAAAACAGACTATCTGCATCAGGCAACAGAATATGCAATTCCCATATTTATCAGTCTTGCATTATCTGCACCATCAATTACTTTACATGGAATTTTAGCCGGATTAGGAGATACAAAAACCGTTTTAAAAGCCAATGTATTTGGAAATACAATCAATATTCTCTGCAATGCAATACTTATCTATGGGATAGGTCCATTTCCCAATATGGGAATTTTAGGTGCCGGCATAGGGACGCTGATTGGCACAATGGCTACTCTATGTGTAACACTAACCGTTTTTGCAAAAAAAGAACATATTGCAACACTATGTGGACAAGGCAATTGGATTCCACAAAATTCATACTTAAAACAGATTATTCCATTAAGCGGTGGTGTATTGGCAGAGCAGTCTGTTGAACGTGTGGGCATGTTTTTGTATTCACGGATGATAGCAGATTTAGGTATTTCCTCGCTGAGTGTCCATAATATTTGTATGGGAATATGTGATATTTATTATAGCTTTTCACAAGGAATGGGAAAGGCTAGTCTGATACAGTCTGGTAATGATTATGGAGAAACCGGAGGAATAAAACTAAGAAATATCTGCAAAATCAGCAGAGTAGAAAGCATCTGGACTTCATTGGCAGCCTGTATTTTACTGATATGCTGCCGGAATATAATATTAGATATGTATCATTTGGATGGCCCTGAATTAGCACTCGGATTAAATATTATGATTTTGGTAGCACTGGTGAGTTTCCCAGAGGCGCAGGCAATGACACATGCTGGTATTCTGAGGGGACTCGGCTGTATGAGGTATGTTGCAAAGTATTCTTTGCTTAGTATTGCAATCTTGCGACCTATTATTACCTATCTATTGATTTATCCTTTGGGAATGCAGTTGTATGGAGCTTGGATCGCATTGCTGTTTGATCAAGTTCTAAGAGCCGCATTTGCAATTATAGGAGTAATTTATTTTTGCAAGCGCAGAGTGCTGCTAGCAAAATGAAAATATCAAATTTTTTGTCCGTCAAAAAAAAACGGTATCTTGACGGGCTATAAAAACACGCTCATATCCCTGCCCCTTCAAGCTCCGTTTGAGCAAGGAGGGGTATTTTTATGTGTTGGAATACTATGCTGCTGATCCGAAGCAGCACTATTTATTGAAACCGGATATCTGTGTAACGGTGATTGCTTCAAAAAAGCGTATCCATACAATTGGGGGTATTCCGGGCAGCAAGATGAACAATCAGAACATGAAAAACATGAATTAAGCGTCTGTATAGACTTTTATGTCTATGCAGGCGCTTTTTTGCGCTCTGGTATGAGTTTATATCACTGCCGGAGTCCACCGCTTGTCCTTCGTTTTCGCATGAATTCGAAAAGGAGGACAAGCCTATGGCAAAGCCATATAAAATTCCAGACTTCAGAAAATTATATCCGGAGGCCAGCGAAGAAGTGATCGCTGTTTTAAGAACGACGGAACGGAAGATGCAGTATCAGGAGTATGACCTGAAAACAGAAAGAACCATGATAGACCCAAAAACCCAGACCGTTCAGATAATCCCAAGCCGTGAGGATTCTTATGAACGCCTGCTAGAACAGGAAGTGCAGTTTGAGGGGGAAAATCAGACAGAGGAATCGGTCATCCAGAATATGCAGCTAGAACAGCTGTATAAGGCTCTTTCCCTGCTCTCTGAAGATGAGCAATATCTCATCAGACAGCTGTTTTTTGAGGAACGGACGGAACGTGATCTGGCGGAAGAATTGAAGATTTACCACAATGCGGTTCACAAACGGAAAAACCGCACCCTAAAAAAAACTCAAAAATATTTTGGAAAATTTGTGATTCGGGGTGTGCAAAGATTTCTGCCAACGTGGAAATAAGTGAGAGGACTTATTCTCTCATCTGTTCTTTCAAAAATACTGCCGTCAGGCAGTCATATCCGGCAGCATAGATACATTAGCTGTTCAGCCCAAAAGGAAAAGCACCAGAAGGATACGCCAAGACCGCCTGCAGGTAAAATACCTGTCAATACGATCACATCAAAGGTGCAAAGCGGGAAATATCCATTCCAAAGCAGCCTGCGGTGGGCTGCCTGCCATGACCTGAACAGCCTACAATGATACTTCCGTCCAGTCACAGCCCCGTGTAAAGCGGGATCACGCAATGAGGGCGGCTCGGAGAGATCCTCGGAGGGGTGAGAATCCCATGACAGTCCCTGACCAAGGCCGGTCTGTGTCTGCCGCCCAAGTGATGCATCAGCATCCGGCTTCGGGGAGTAGTGTCGAATAGAAGCCAGAGAAAACGAAGAACAAGTCGTTTTTCATAACAGAAACTACGGCGGCAGTTCCCTGCCTTCCTGATGATACAGGCATTGCAATGAATTGGAACTGCCGCTGTCCTTGTGTTGTGAAACCAAGCAAAAATAAAGGAGGAAAACAGTATGAATCAGAAAGAAAAGCAAATGGTGGAACGGATCATGGATACGGAAGCAATCGGGTATGCCTATTTGTATCCTGCAGACGGAGAGCAACGCAAAGAGTATTTGACTTCAACCACACCGGAAAATCTTGCAAATTTTGTTGGCAGTCATTTCATGGATGCACAGCACATGATTGTAACAGATATGTTGGATCAGCTGATATTGGATACGGCAGGCGGATTTTTGAATCGGTGTCAAAATCAGAACCTCTGTCGTGAAATCTTAAAATCCCTTGCCCCCATCCAGATGGGAGAAGCAGAGTCGGGAGAAATTCTTGCAATAGATAGAGATACAGCAGACGAATATTTCAGAGAAGAAGATCAGGCAGTCACAATGGCGGAGCTTTCTATGCAGTAAGAGGTGGTACAGATGCAAATAAGAAAAGGTGATATTTTCTATGCGGACCTCTCCCCGGTCATCGGGTGTGAGCAGGGCGGCATTCGTCCGGTTTTGATCGTTCAGAATAATACCGGCAATAAATACAGCCCGACCGTGATTGTGGCAGCGATTACCGGACGTCGGTTCAAACATCCTCTACCCACTCATGTTGCCTTGTATCATGTCAAAGGGCTTCGATATGGATCAGTAGTGTTGTTGGAACAGATACGGACCATTGATGCTTCGAGATTAAGAGAGTACATAGGAAGAATAAACCGAAAGGAAATGACGGAGGTAGAGCAGTCTTTGGCAATTAGTTTTGGAATGGAGCAAAGATTAAGGGAAAAATAAGCACGAGATATCAACAGTCAGGAGGGATGGTTATGCATCAGGAACCAAACGCGTGGATTTATTGCCGTATTGATGCACCGGAAGATGTGCACGGAATGTTGAAAGTACAGAGGAAACAGCTGATGGATTATGCGGAGCAGATGGGATTTCAGGTGAAGGGATCTTCCACCGATCTGGCAGCCGGAAACAGTGACGTTCTCCCCGGGTGGGAATACTTTTTGAAAGGCGCTCCTTTGCAGCAGATAGAAGTTTTGCTGGTACATAACCTGTCACGGATTCATTGGGATACCTGTCAGGCATTGAGGATACTGGAACAACTTCAAAAGATGGGGATTGCGGTTTATTCTCCGTTGGAGGGAAAATTGAATTTCGGATTCCAATGTATCATCGGAAGAATGGAGGATATATAGTGAGTGAACAGAGAGAAACCAGAGAAATGCAGTATCAACTATCCAGAAAACTGCTGGATTTGATGCTTAAAAACGGATTTTTGGAGCCGGATGAATATGCACAAATTGATGCCCTGAACCGGTCAACATTTTCTCCAGAACTGGCGGAAGTATATGCGTAAAAACATTGGATATATGAAAAAAAGTGTGGTATTGTGTTGTACTGACAGGAGGAAATGCTCCTGAGAAAGGAGAAAAAACATGGGTAAGAAGATTACAAAAATAGAACCTGTGAAGCAAAATCAGGCTGTAGAATATGCTGCCCCAAAACGGGTATGTGCCTACTGCCGTGTCAGCACCGGCAGTGTCGGGCAGAAAAATTCCTTTGAAGCACAGGTACAATACTACACCCGACTCATTGAGGAAAAACCAAATTGGATATTGGTTGGAATCTATGCGGATGAAGCACGCAGCGGTACAAAAGTAAAAAGCCGTGACAGATTCCAACAGATGATACAGGACTGCAGGCAAGGAAAAATAGACCTCGTCCTGACAAAGTCTGTCACCCGTTTTGCGAGAAATACAGTGGACAGTATCAATACCATTCGTATGTTGAAAGGACTTGGCATAGAGGTCTACTTTGAAAAAGAACGAGTCAGCACTCTATCCCAGAAAAGTGAACAGCTGTTGACCATATTAAGTTCCATCGCACAGGGCGAGTCAGAGAGCATCTCCACCAATAACCGATGGGCGATTACACGAAGGTTTCAAAATGGTACTTACACAATCAGCTGTCCCGCATACGGCTACCAAAACGATGAAAACGGAAACCTAATCATTCATCCAGAGGAAGCTACAGTCATCCGTAGGATTTTTGATGAATACCTTGGCGGAAAAGGCTCCTATGCGATTGCAAAAGAATTGCAGAAGGAAGGAATCCCGACCATACGGACAGCAAAATCATGGCATGATAATGTAGTAAAGGGAATCTTACGGAATCCGGTGTATGAGGGCGATCTGCTCTATCAGAAAACATATACAACAGAAGGCGTCCCATTCACGAGAAAACATAATCACGGAGAACTGCCAAAGTATCTGGTATCAGATAACCATGAACCGATTATCAGCAGAGAAGAAGCAGAGGCGGTACGGCAGATTTATGAATATCGCAGACAGAAACATCACATGGAAAATGTGGAGATTTATCAAAGCCGTTATGCATTCAGCGGTCGGATCATCTGCGGAGAGTGCGGCAGTACATTCCGCCGGCAAAAGATCTATATCGGAAAACCATATGAAAAGATTCAGTGGAGCTGCCACCGGCATATCGCAGATATTACAAAGTGTAAGCAGAAACCGATTCGGGAAGATGTGATTCAGAAAACGTTTGTGAGTATGTGGAACAAGCTGGCCGGGCATGCGGAAGATGTCCTGCTTCCCCTGCTTGCAGTATTGAAAGCAGTACCAAATGATGTGGCACAGGAGCAGGAATTGCTGACATTGGAAAACAGAATACAGGAACTGAAACAGCAGAGCCATTGGTTGCAGAAAGTCCTCTCGGACGGCGACATAGGCTCTGCTGTTTTTATAGAGCGACGGAATCAGCTGGATACCGAGCTGGAAGAAATCAGCCGCAGGCAGCAGTTCCTAAAAGAGCAGAACCTGATGGAACAGGAAATTGCGCAGACCGAGTATCTGCTGACGGTCTTCCGAACCCGACCGGCTATGATAGAAGAATTCGATGAAGAATTGTTCCGGCTGATTGTTGAAAGGATCAGAATATATCCGGACCGGCTGTGCTTTGAACTGAAAAACGGTCTGGAATTGGAAGAACACTATGGAAAGGAAGTGTAACAAATGCAAAGGCATACACCGCTTGGGTATCAGATTCAGAACGGCAAAGCAGAAATTGAGCCTGAAACTGCGGAATTGGTAAAGGAAGTTTTTAATGCGTACTTAGCCGGAACGTCTACATACCGAATTGCAAAAGATTTTACACAGCGTGGGATATTAAACGCAAGCCATAAACCTTCTTGGAACCACGGATCTATCGGAAAGATTCTGGAGAACCAAAAATATTTGGGAGATGAGTTCTATCCTCCCCTGATTGAACGAAGCATATTTGAGCAGGTACAGAGCAGACGAATACAACGGGTGAAAGACTTGGGCAGAGCCGCCCGGCCAAACAGCTTTGCGAATCAAAGCGTCTGGAGCAGCCTGCTGGTCTGTGGAAAATGCGGACAGCCTTACCGCAAATACACAGAGAAAGGAAAGCATCCGAAGTGGAGATGCAAGCATTACATCCATCGCAATCATGTCCTCTGCCGCAACCGGTTTTTAAGCGAAGAACAATTGGAACAGGCATTTATACAAGCAATCAATCAGGTAATAGAAACGCCTTCCTATCTGAAGCCGGACTTCAAGGAATTACCGCTGCAGGAAAGTACAGCCGAGCGAAAGCTGACCACTCAGATCAACCGTCTGCTGGCAGAACCGAGTTGTGATGCGCAGGCGGTCAAACAGCTGGCATTCCAAAGGGCTGCGGAACAATATCGGAATATCCGGGTAGATGACAGAGCCTATCAGAATGAAAAAATAGCAGATGCCCTGAGTGGTGTCGGAATACAGACTGTATGTGACCTGACACTGCTGGAGGAAACCATAGGAAAAATTGTGGTACAAAAACATACCGGTCTGGAATTCTATCTGAAAAATGGCCGGAGCATTACTATACCGATAAAGGAGGAAACATAAATGGCACAGGCAAAAAAGAACATATCAGTCATTCCGGCAACGGGAACGTATGACCGACATATCCGACCACAGATGAAAGCCTTGCGTGTCGCTGCATACTGCCGTGTCAGCACCCTGCAGGAGCAGCAGGAAAGCAGCTATGAAGCGCAGGTCAGCTACTATACAGAAAAAATACGAGGCAATCCCAACTGGAAACTGGCCGGCATTTATGCTGATGACGGAAAAAGCGCGACCAGCACGAAAAAACGCTCGGATTTCCAAGCAATGATTGATGATTGTATGGCGGGAAAAATTGATATGGTACTGACAAAATCCATCAGCCGCTTCGCCCGTAACACAGTCGATGCTCTCATTAACATCCGAAAGCTGAAAGAAAAGAACATCGCAGTGTTCTTTGAAAAGGAAAACATCAATACGATGGAAGGAAGCGGCGAGCTGCTGCTGACCATACTGAGCAGTCAGGCACAGGAGGAAAGCAGGAATATCAGCGAAAACTGCCACTGGGGAATCGTCCGGAAATTCGAGGATGGCAAGGTAATCGTCAATCACAGCAAGTTTATGGGATACACTAAAGACGGGGATGGAAACCTTGTGATTGTACCGGAAGAAGCGGAAGTGGTGCGCAGAATTTTCCGACTGTTTCTGGAGGGCAACAGCAGCTACCGAATCAAGAGGATTCTGGAAGCGGATGGCATCAAAACCGCAACCGGGCAGACAACATGGTACGCAACTACCATTGACAAGATGCTCTCAAACGAAAAATATATGGGAGACGCCCTGCTGCAGAAAACCTATACCGTGGACTTCCTGACCAAGAAGAAAGTCAAGAACCGAGGGATTGTGCCGCAGTATTACATTGAAGATGACCATGAACCTATCATCCCCAAAGAGTTGTTCCATCGGGTACAGGAGGAAAAAGCACGCAGAGCCAGTATCTACCGTCCGGCATCCCGTAAGAAGGATGCACCACAGAAAGGAAAATACAGTTCCAAATATGTACTGTCAGATATTATGGTCTGTGCAGAATGCGGCCAGCCATATCGCAGACAGGTGTGGTCAAAGTATGGACAGAAACAGGCGGTTTGGCGCTGTGACAACCGTTTAAAGCACGGTTCCAAGCGGTGCAAACATTCCCCTACCCTCAAAGAAAAAACGCTCCATGAAGCGATTATGACAGCCATCGGCAGCGTGGTGGAAGATCAGGGAGCATTTGTACAGGCATTCCGTGAAAATGTGATCCGAGTCATCGGCAGCTACTCTTCATCTGCAGAACCGACAGAATATGATAAGCAAATCGAAGTACTGCAACAGAAAATGCTGGAGCTGATCGAAGAAAGTGCCGGAAAGCAGAGTGCAGATGAGGACTTTGATAAAGAATACCGTGTGATCGCAGACCGTATGAAGGAATTGAAAAAGCAGAAGGCGAAGAAACTCAAAGAGAGCCAATTAGCGGATGCTTATGGACAGCGTGTGAAAGATATGGAGCAGTATACCCGAAAGATTGGCTACTTGAAACGGGAGTTTGATGACGAACTGGTACGGCGACTCCTGAAAACAGTACGGGTTATCAATGAGAATAAGATAGAGATTCACTTCCGGTCAGGTATTTTAATAACACAGCGTTTAGATGAAGCTGAATAAGGCAGAGTAAATGAAAAGGGAGCGAAGCGGCTCTCTTTTTCATCTTTAAAATTGAATTTGACAGACTAATAAGCTTGGTTATAATAAAGCATACTGCAAGAATATTTCGTATTTTGATATTGAGGCAGATACAATTAAATTAATGAATAAAATTGATTAGTAACTTAAAAAGAGTTACACTTAAAATAAATTCCTAATGGGAGTGAAAGTGATGACATATATTGAAAATCTCTCTTCCATTTCTGAAATTTGCGCTTGTGCAAGTGAAAGAGTGGGAGGACTCATTCATGGACACTGATGTCCAAAATATTAATTTTTTTATGTGACAGACGCAGTATCATTGCAGGTAATTGACTGATATGATATAATAAAAAAGGAAAATGGGCGTAGAAAGGATGTGCAGAAATGGGAGAAAACCATCAGTTTCGAGAAGAAGATCTTGAGCGTCTGCGTAAGTTCCGTCTGATGGATGATGATTTTATGTCCAAGTGTTTTGAGGATAATATTGAATGTACCGAACTGGTCATCCAGATTGTGTTGAATCGGGAAGATTTAAAAATCGAACAGGTACATACGCAGCATCAAATCAAGAATTTGCAGGGACGTTCTGTTATTCTTGATATCTACGCGGTAGATAAATCCGGAAAAAGATATAACATCGAAATCCAGAGGGCTGATCGTGGAGCTGTTGCAAAACGAGCCAGATATCACAGCAGCATAATAGATGCAAATACAATCGTATCAACTCAGGAATATGATAAGTTGCCGGAAACCTATGTGATTTTTATCACCGAAAACGATGTTCTGAAGAAGAATCTTCCGATTTATCATATTGACAGAGTGATTCAGGAAACCAATGAGTATTTTGGGGATGAATCACATATCATATATGTAAATGGCGCATATCAGGATGACACACCGCTGGGAATTTTAATGAAAGATTTTTCCTGCAGCAGACCGGAGGATATGCACTATAAACCATTGTATGAACGAACAAAGTATTTTAAGGAAACAGAGGAAGGAGTGGCTGCCATGTGTAAAATGATGGAAGATATGCGGAATGAAGCTACAAGAGAAGCCGCAATAAAAACTGCAAGTAAGTTGCTTCGGTTCGAAAAATTGTCTTGTGAGAAAGTTGCAGAGTATACGAATCTTCCTTTGGAAGAAGTAAAAAAATTGGCAAAAGAAGTTGTGTAAAGGTATACGAGCTGTATCGCGACAATGACAAGTAAAATAATAGAAGATATGTTGAATGAAGTTGTACAAGAAACTGTGTTAGCAGAACGCATAGAGTTTGCGAGTAAACTGCTTCGGTCTGAAGATTTTTCATATGAAAAAATTGCTGAATACACCAATTTGCCATTAGAAAAAGTACAAGAACTGGCAAAAGAACTTGGTGCGTGACAGTTTCTGAGCTAAAAAAGAAAAACTCTTGAGTGGATTGTTCGCTCAAGAGTTTTTTATACTAAGGTGAAATATTGTGCCACAACCTGTGGCACAAATTATAAGTCAGTGCCTTACGAAAATACAGTAATCTTTGTTATAAAGTAACCGCCCAATAAAGCAGCGAAAGTAGATATATTGCGGTAGTGAGAATCATCGAAAGCCGGGGAACCGGCATTAAAAGAATGTTTAGCTTTTGCAGAGAATATGATGATATTAGAGAACCGTAGCTATTAGAAATAGGCGATAGTTTTCGGGTTAATTTGTACAGACCTTCTTATAATGCGGTTCACCAAAGTTCACCAAAGTTCACTAAAAAGTTCACCAAATGATGTGAACCTGCCACAGCAAAAAATATAAGATAGAGATCCACCTCCGGTCAGGGATTTTAATTTTAGATGGAGTTGAATAAAGTGGTAGATGAAAAGGGAGCGAAGCGGCTCCCTTTTTTATCAAAATAATAATTTCAATAAATATAATCCTCTGATATTTTGCGCTTCTTTTGCAAAATTGAATTCAATAGATTGACCCTAATCATAATAAAGCATATAATGAAAATATAGTTTTGCGAATGTTTTGCAGAATGGAAGGGGTTATATGCTGTTAGAATTTAAGGCTTCGAATTACAAATCTTTTAAAGATGAATTGGTATTCTCACTAATTCCGGCTCCGAAACAAAAAGGGTTGGATTATAGTGTTCAGGAAGAAACAATAGAAAAACGGACATACAAAAGCTTGTGTTCAGCGGTTATCTATGGACCGAATGCTTCCGGAAAAACAAATATTATCGGAGCAATGGATACATTCAAATCCATTGTGTTGCGTGGACATTTGCGCAATGCAAAAGATAAGAACAATCCGAATGCAGCAGCAGATGCGTTGGAATTAATTCCGAATAATGCTGCTGACAGTCCTGTGCCGGTAAGTTTTTCGATTAAATTTATTGAAGATGGAAATTTAATTGAATATGCGTTTTCGGCAGATCTTGGAACATTTCCGGATGTGGACTATAAAAGAAGAATTGTATCAGAATCGTTGTCTGTAAATGAAAACAAGATATTTGCGCGTGGCAGTGAATTGGAATTCGGTTCTTTTCAATCAATTGAAGCCTTTATGGTAAATGCTTTTGAGCAAAACGAAGATGGAGCCAAAGCACTTGCAAAGAGTAATTTGAATGATGAGGAACTGTTCCTAATGAATGGATTCAAAAATATGTTCAGCGCAAAACTTGTTGCTTTAATAAGTGAATGGCTTGATCATAAATTTATGGTCATTTATCGTGCGGATGCTATGCAGTTGATTCGAAAATTCAGTGATACGAAGAAAAAATCCGTATATATAGAAAAAACGCTGAACGAAGCCGCCACTTGCTTCGGAATCAATTCCAATGTTCTTGGGTATGTACCGGAAAGAGATAACAATGAAGCAAGGCTGTGTTCGGTATTTAAACAGTCAACAAAGAAAACCGCTATACCGGCAGAATTATTTGAATCCTATGGTACCATCCGCTTTGTCAATATGTTTCCGTTAGTAGTAAATGCGTTGTTGAATGGCGGAGCATTGATTGTCGATGAATTTGATGCCTCTATCCATCCGATGGCACTTATGAATATCATCAATATTTTTCATAACGATGAAATCAATGTGAATCATGCACAGCTGATTTTTAATACCCATAATCCTATATTTTTGAATTCCAATCTTTATCGGCGGGATGAAATTAAGTTTGTGGAGCGGGATGACAATTCACATGTCAGCAGCCATTATTCTCTTTCTGATTTTGGTACTGCCGGAAAAAGTGGAGTCCGTAAAAATGAGGATTACATGAAAAATTATTTTGTAGACCGTTATGGCGCGATTAAAGATATCGATTTTACGCCGATTTTCGCGGAATTAATATTTCGCGGAAAAGAGATGTAATGTATGCGTAAGGAAATAGAACTTATTATTTTTCAGTAGAGGGCGAAACAGAACAGTGGTATTTGTGTTACTCAAGCAGTTCGGATACATCGCACTTTAAAGTTTTGGCAAGACGCATTACAATATCAAACTGAGCTTTATTCAAATCTTTGCTTTTACGTTCATATGCACGAATAGTATTGAGTGAAACACCGGATTCATTTGCAAGAGCCTCCTGTGTTAATCCGCAGCGCTTCCTGGCGATTTTCAGTTTACTCTCGCTTTTGGAAAAATGAGCGTCAAGAACCTCGTAACTCTTTCCGATATCCGCTTCGTGAAGCGTTCCATATAGTCCGATAAGTTCATTGTAGGAAATTGTATCAAGTATACTTTTGAAACTATGACCGGAATACCATTGATAATGTGTCAGCATCCAGCCTACCCAGTACACATCGCTGCGGTCGTAGTTTTCAATGCTGTCTGTAGTATAGACTTGCCCGGTTGTTTTTTCCATGACTTCCAGAAACAATTCCAATCCGCTTTTTCCCGCAATATATTTGGGATTGCCGCTTTCAATCTGTTCGGCAACATCGGATTGAATAAAGCGTTTCAAAAAGTCCGTACCATCCATTCCAAATTCCAATACGGCGTCGTGGAGCATATTGCCAACGGCACGGGAAGATTTATTCAGATATAACTGATTGTAAGCGTGGGTCGTCATGTTTCATATCCTCCCTCATAATATCCAGAACAAATATATCGTCCATGAGCTGTTGTAAGTTCTTTTTTCTGCTTCTGTATTCAGACCTTGCCCCTTGGTCTCTTTCCGCCCGTTTATAGTAGTATTCCCGATAATCGGCAACTTCGTACTCGATAAACTCAATTTGCTTGAAGGAGCGCTCAGAGAGCAATACAACCTGCTCGCCGAGAGTGCCGAGTTGCATGGCAAGGTTTAAGTCTCTGAGAGAAATGGTGTTGTTCACGAAATCTTCTGCAAAAGAGAAATAGGAATCGTCAGCACGATAACCTATCATCACATCGACATCCGACACATCCGGCATAAAACGGGTAAGGATAAACTCTCTTGCATTGCTGCCAATCGGTGAATTGATGTCAAATTTTCTGTTTGCAAGCAGAATCGCAAGCCAGTTGAGAATATTATACTTCCCTTTGGTCAGATGCATGACATTCATTCCGGCAAGCGTCAGATGGTATTTGTTAGAGTATCCGTCATTTTTTACAGGGCAAGCCCATTCTTTTGCAAGCTCAATATTTTCAGTACAGTAAAAGCCCTGTCCGTAGTCATTGTACTTCTTCCCGATACCGAACTTCGGTATCTCAATGATTTGCTGGGAACCGTGATAGATTATCAAATCCTGTTTCATAAGACACCTCTGCATATAATACTGTAGTATTAGTTTGCTTTTATTGTAATACTGTAGTATTAGTTTGTCAACGGATTTCCGTAAATATGCAGAAAATATTCCGTTAGAAAGGAGCGACCTATGACTAAAAAGAAAAACAGAGCAATAAAAAACAGTTGCTTGATGTATGATTATAAGCATAATTGTGCAACGGTTGTTGCACAATTAAGACAGAACCCATCGAATTCGACATGGTTAATGAAGGTAACTCTCTTGAATTTATAATCGCTTGCTAATCAAGGAAAAAACCATATATAGTGTTCACAGATTTTAGATAGAATCCAAGTGCCTGAAGCTGTAAAATAAAGATATCACAGCGAAAGGAGAACACTATGAATACAGAAAAAGGAAAACAAGTGCTGAAAATTCCGGCTTCATCCAAACCGGTATCGGGAGATGTGGAAGAAAGCAAACCATGTTTGCGGGTAGCTGCTTACTGCAGAGTCAGCACCGAGCTGGAAAGCCAGGCGGGAAGCTATGCAAGGCAGATAAGCTACTATCAAGAGAAGATCGAAAAAAGAGATGACTGGATATTGGTCGGCGTTTACGCTGATGAAGGCACAAGCGGCACGGTAAAGAAAAAGCGAGACGGTTTTTTGCGATTGTTACAGGACTGCGAAGCCGGTAAAATAGATCTGATCCTTACCAAATCCATCAGTCGCTTTGCAAGAAACACCGTGGATCTTCTCACAACAATACGGAATTTGAAAAGCAAAAATATTGCGGTGTATTTTGAAAAAGAAAATATCAATACGCTGGAAAGCACAGGTGAAATCCTGATTACGATCCTGAGCAGTCAGGCGCAGGAGGAAAGTCGGAATATCAGCGAAAATATTCGTTGGAGTTTGAGAAGCAAGTATGAAAAAGGCGAACCCACTATTAACTACAATCACTTTATGGGGTATACAAAAGGCTCGGATGGAAAACTGCAGCCTGTTCCGGAGGAAGCGGTGGTTGTTCAAGAAATTTTTCATCTGTACTTAATTGGTTACAGTGGTGTTCGGATTAAAAAATATCTGGAACAACATCAAAGAAGAACCGTAATGGGTAAAACCGTATGGCAACCAACCGTTATCGATAAAATGGTTTCCAATGAGAAATACATTGGTGCCGCATTGATGCAGAAAACCTACACAATAGATTTTTTGACAAAGCAAAGGGTGAGAAATAATGGAACGCTTCCCAAATACTTTGTGGAGGACAATCATCCAGCAATTATTTCAAAAGAAGTATTCTACGGGGTACAAGAACAACGATTGTGGCGCCGTTACGTTAAGAAACAATTGAAAGGAAAGGTCACTCAATATGCGCTTACAGGAAAACTGCTGTGTTATGATTGTGGGAGTACCTATATGCGGGTAACGAGAAGAGTTGCCGGAAACAGAGATATTGTATGGAAATGCGGCAGCTATATAAAAAATACCGGTCGAATGTGCCGGGTAGGATACACGATTTCAGAGAAAGCTTTGCATTCAGAGGCGTGGAATGCCTACTTTATTATGAAACAGGCCCTCCCCGCTCCGGATCATCCGGATACAAAAGAGCAAAGAAGCATTGCACAACAGATGCTGAATCATAAAAAGGCAATTGAAAAGGCTCTCCATGAAAATGTGCAGGGATTTTGGGCAAAAGAGAATTTGATAGAATATTACACAAGAGAAATGAATGCGTACTATGAATTGGCAGAAAAGCTATGTCAGTTAGTTTTGAAAAATGATGCAGATGTGTGGATTGCTTCTCGATTCAGGCCAATCAAAGGAGATTCGAAATATAAGAAATACGAAGATGAACTGGTAAGCCTGTATGTGGATCGCATTTGGGCAATCACAGCAAATGAAATTGTGGTATTATTTAAGAATGGAAGTATGGTAAGACGGAAGTGGTATTACTAAGACTAAAATTCTTGCAGATTTATCTTCAAGAGTTTTATTGTTAGCAATACGTCATCGTAGAGCTGACTGATCCATTGTGGAGTGCTGCAATGAAGGATTATTCTGAAAAAGCAGATTCGAATTTGGCAGGAAAATTAGGCTTCCGCCAAGAAGAAACTATGCCTTTGAGTAATTAGAATAGTCAACTCCACACATGTGGAGACGGTTGTCTTGCTTTCCAAGAGAGAAATCGACTCGAAGAAAGTGCGTGTGGAATCCTGATTAGAAAATATGTCTGGGTTCTAAGATGGTGTTGTATGCCGTCAAAGAATATGTACTGGGGAGCAGACCGAATTGAAAGTATTGGACAAGATAGATTAGGAAGTATCTTACAGTACGCTGGTAGTTCTTCCTACTGATGGAGGTAAGACACTTGTGCTGTTTCTATGAAGAAAACGGCATAGATCACGCTGATCAGGTAATGGTTTATGATAGCACGCAAGATGCTTACAAGAATTTGATGGGTGCGCTTTTTTGCATTGTTTAAGTCTTTTGACGCAACCGAAAAATACTTCATGAAAGTACAGTGCAGAGATTCGCTCTTCTGTATGAAAGAAAGGATATTCTAAAATATTATGCGCAGTACGAAGCAGCTATACCTTTGCAGAGGTAGAAGTAAGCTTGTAGTATGACAAAACCGCTGCAACTTTCTTCCCATAAGGGTTGAAATTGCAGCGGTTTTGCTTTTCTGGAGATCTTACACTTTAAATGCCGCTGTATTTTGCGGCATTTTTGCAAAAGTATTGAAGGTAAATATCCAGATCTCTGAGGAAAATTAAAGAAAGAGTTCGTTTTGCTTTTTGTCTGTACAAGCGGCTTTCATTTTCTTAGATGCAACTTTTAGCATAATAGGATTGACAGTTCGGGCGTTATTGGGACAAATATGGATACATCTCATGCAGGATATACACAGGTTTTTGTCTGTCTTTTTCGGGTTATCCAGTGGGATTGCTCCAACTGGACAGGATTTTGCACAGAGTCCGCAGCCTGTACACTTCGCATTGGCTTTTGGCTTTAAGGGAACGCCATGATACTCTCGATAGGGGAAACTGCCGGGTACGTTCAATTTTTCACAGACTGTACCGCTGTTTATTTTGTCTACAATTTTTTTTGCGAACTGTGTAAGCTCTTTTTGATCGGATTCGTCCGGACGCCCTGCTGCAAACTGGTGCATAATGGAGTGTTCTGCAACTGCTGCGATTGCAGCGATACAGCAAAAACCGTTCTTTTCAACAAAATCTGCAAGTTCCCTGATGGTATCGTCATAAGCCCTGTTCCCATAAGATACGACCAACACGGCACGGGTCGTGTTCCCGTGAAATTTCTTTAACTGTTCCAAGGCCGCCGCGGGGACTCTGCCGCCATAGGAGGGAACGCCAATCACGCAAAGATCCTCCTGCGTGAAGTCCTGTGGACTTTCCCGTTTACTGAGATCAAATTCCTGATAGTCACCCAATTCCTTTGCAATCACTTTTACGATTTTTTCTGTACTTCCCGTAGGGCTAAAATAAATAGGGCAAACTCTCATGTTTATAACCGCCTTTCTTGTTCTCTCATACAGCGTTTTAACATAGGTGGATTGCAAAACAAAATGATTGGCTGAACGGCAGAGTCCTGAAAATCGATGTAATCGTAATTCTTTATTTTTTCCCGCCGCATAGAGATAATGCCTGCGTCTCGTAATACATTTAGCTGATGGAATACTGCGGAGATATGGCGCATCTTTTGTATATCGCCAACTCGACACCCATTCCTCCAGCTTTGATGAGCATCAACAGGATTTCCGCTTCATCGCCCCAAATGGTCATAATTGGTCTGGCAAGCTGATAATTTTCAATAAACTGAGCTTTCATGGAAGCGGAATCATTTTCCATCTTGCCTCTCCTA
Organism: Butyricicoccus pullicaecorum; assembly: GCA_018366035.1. Classification (GTDB taxonomy): domain Bacteria; phylum Bacillota; class Clostridia; order Oscillospirales; family Butyricicoccaceae; genus Butyricicoccus; species Butyricicoccus pullicaecorum_A. The sequence goes on from JAGZIW010000001.1 coordinate 330,598, forward strand.
TGGTCACTCTGCATGAATTATTATAGCTCATGAATCAGAGCAATTCAACACCGGCAGCAGGTAACGATTTTTGTTGCTGTGTTCTGCTGGAAGGCAGCGTCATGTTCTGCCAAGAGCATAGTCGGCGAACATTCTGCAATCAGTTGTTCGATTTGCATGCGGGAGTAGATATCAATGAAGTTCAAGGGCTCGTCCCACACATATAGATGTGCTTTTTCACAAAGGCTTTTCGCGATCAACACCTTTTTCTTCTGTCCTTCAGAGTAATCCTGCATGTTCTTTTCAAACTGTGTGCGTTCAAATGCCATTTTATATAGGATTGTTTTGAACAGACTCTCATCGATCTTACTCTGGCGGGCAAATTCTGACAGCGATCCCCTTAAATGTGAGGTGTTCTGCGGAACATAAGAAATCACGAGTCCTGAGCCAATCGTTACTGTGCCTCGATGTTCTATGGGAATATGGGATACAAGCTTTAATAAACTGCTTTTGCCGCTTCCGTTTTTGCCGGCTATCAGGATACGATCCCCCTGATGGATTTCAAAGGATATAGGTTCACAGATGGGTATGCCATCATACAGGATAGAAATATTTGAAAAAGAAACCAAGAGATCTGTATGATAGACCAGTGGGTGAATGGTCAATTGCGCTGCGGTTTCGCGATCCTTCAGCAAAGCAGACTTTTGCACAATGGCTTGCTGCTGTCGTGCTGCAATGCTTTTGGAGCGTTTCATCATCTTAGCTGCTTTATGGCCGACATATCCTTTATCTATTTTAGAACCTGAGCTGCGCGTACCATTTTTACTTTTTTCCACTGCATCTGACCAGTGGGCAGAGCGCAGTGCGGATTGCCTGAGCCGAGCAATGTCTTTTTTTAGCCGTTCATTCTGTGCAACTTCGGAATCCTGCTGCCGTTCGAAATTTTCCAGCCAAGTGGAAAAGTTCCCGCTTTGTACTTGAATGGTTGTCCGATTCAAGGCTAAAATATGGTCAACACATTCGTCTAAAAAATAACGGTCATGAGACACCAAGATAAATCCGGTTTTCTTTTTCAGATAGGCTGCAACGGCTTGTCTGGCGGTGGTGTCCAAATGATTTGTTGGCTCGTCAATCAGCAGGAAGTGTCCTTCGTTTAGGAATCGTGCTGCCAGCAATACTTTTGTCTGTTCTCCATTTGACAGGGTTTGGAAAGGACGCCAAAGAACTTCAGGGTCGACCTCCAGCTGTGTGAACTCACGCAGCAGCTCCCACTCCTCTGCTTGGGGCGAGATATCCATCAAAATATCCGCAGTCATTTGTGTGCTGTCGGAAATCGGGTATGGAAAATAATCAAATGTCACAGAATGACTGATTTTTCCAAGATATTCGTATTCGCCCAGTAAAAGCTTGAACAGTGTTGTTTTTCCCCTTCCATTTCTTCCCACAAATCCGAGTCTCCAGTTTGTGTCGATTTGAAAATTTACATTTTCAAAAATCAAATCATAACTGGAAGGGTATGCAAATGTTAAGTTTTCTGCTTTGATCATTGACATAGTATTGACCTCCTTTACGGGATAACATAAAATGAGCTGCAAGAGAGTAACTCTTGCAGCTCAAAAAGACAGTCTCGCATACCCTGTAGAATAAGGGGACTGGAAACCATTGTATGAGTAAAAAATGAATTACTTTCTTGCAAAAGGCACAGCAATCCCGCAAATCGAAATTCCTGTGTATCCAATTTTACTTGCAAGAAAAGTAAATCATCTTTCCACCTCTTTTTCTAAATATCAAAGGGATTGTAGCATATACAAAAGTGTTTGTCAATCATTTACTTTACTTCTCTCTTTTTATATTTGGACGAATGGGGTTCCCACTCTGTCGATCTCGTTATGCGTTGATTAAAGCATAAAAATATGATAAAGTAAATACTAAAGATACAGAATATTTATTATGGACGCGATTTGGAGGAGGCATACAGATGGAGCGCTTTCAGAAGGTTTATCAGCAGGGGACGATTGAGATCATTGAAATTTGGGTCGATACACAAACGGGTGTCAACTATGTTTTTCACAGGAATGGCAATGCGGCGGGATTTACCCCGTTGCTGGATCAAGAAGGAAAACCAGTTGTAACTCCATAACGGAATCGGTCGATGCAGAATTATTTTTCATCGGGAGAGTTTGCAAAGCTGACAGGCGTGAACAAACGCACATTGCATTATTATCATGACATTGGTCTGTTCAAACCGGACTTTATCGCGGAAAATGGATATCACTATTATTCGGTCTCTCAGTTTGCTCAATTGGAATTGATATTGACGCTGCGGCGGATTGGATTATCTATTGAGGAAATCGAAGCTTATATAAAAAATGCTTCCAATGCCTCTTTTGCGCAGATGATGGAGCAAAAGAAAAAACTCATTGACGATTCCATTCAGAGACTTTTGGCAGCACAGGCATTTCTGGAGAAAAAGGCAGAGCGTATTCAGTTAGGAATGAAAGCAAAGCATGGTGATATCCAGCGTATTACCTTGCCAGCGCGCAAAATGATTCTCTCTGCCCCAATCACAGGTGCCTATGACGATGCAGATTTTGCTGTGGCTGCGGATTTTTCCGCACGGCTCAAAAAGCTATTTTCCTTATATGACAGCTTTGGCAGCCGTATTTCTGTCGGAAATCTTCTGCAAGGCAAGCTGAATTGTTATGACCGATACTTTGCCTACTGTCCGGAAGGAAGCACGGCAGCAGATGAAACGATTCCGGAGGGAACCTATTTACAGACATTTTGCATTGGTGATTGGGAAAAGATTCCCGCGGTTTATGAAGCGCTTATGGCGTATGCAGGAGCGCATCATCTGGAACTGTATGGCTATGCTTATGAGGAAGGCCTCAATGAGATTTCTCTGCGCAGTATGGAGGATTACATTACGCGGATCATTGTGGCGGTAAAATAAAAAATTACAAAAAGCTGCTGTTTTTGCCTGTAAAATGGGGACGGCAGCTTTTTTACGCGGTGGACATTCGATTCTACAAAATTAAAAATCGCTGTAAAGGTGGACACGGCAAAAATATCGGCATCAACAGCTTGAATATCGTCTTTACAGCCAAATTGTCTTGCTGTTTGTGAGCGCGTGTAGTATAGTGATGTGAGATGGTTTGCACCGCTGTGCATAGGAAAGTTGAGAGGTGTATTATGACATTACATCATTTGAGGGTTTTTGCAATGGTATGTCAGTATAAGACGATGCACGCAGCAGCTGAAAAACTAAACCTTTCTCAGCCTGCAATTTCTAAAATTATTGCCGATTTGGAAAAATATTATGATATTCAGCTTTTTGAGCGCATCAATCACAGGCTGTATGTGACACCCATGGGAGAGACCGTGCACGGGTATGCAATGCAGATTTTGGAAATGGTTCAGAATATGGAGGACGAAATCAATATACAAGGCAAGCACAAGCATATCCGCATTGGGGCATCTGTCAGCGTAGGGACATGCCTTCTGCCGCCGATTATCCAAAAATTGCAGCAAAATCAAATCACCTATGAGGTGACGATCCATAATACCAGTAAAATCGAGCAGATGGTCAACGAATATATGCTCGATTTGGCTTTGGTAGAGGGACAGGTGGACAATCCCAATTTGATTGCAAAGCCTGTACGGGAAGATGAATTGGTGCTGGTGGTGCGGGCAGCGCACCCTTTGGCGTGCAAGCGACAAGTTGTGTATGCAGACTTGGAGCAATACCCATTCATTACGCGGGAAGATGGAAGCAGCCGGCGCAATCAGCTGGAGCTGCATTTACAGCAAGAAGGCGTGCGCATAATGACCAACTATTCATGCAGCAGCGTGGAGGCAATCAAACAGGCGCTTTTGTATACAGATGGCATCTCGGTGCTGTCTGAAATGATGATTGGGCAAGAAATCAGAAAGGGAGTATTGACAATACTCCCTTTGGCAAATATGCAGTTTAAGCGCTCTATTCGTCTGATTTATCATAAGAACAAATATATTTCCGAGGCAATGAAAGCATTTCTTGCGGCTTTAGAGGACAAGGTAGAGCAGTGTGCCGACAACACCACTTCCTAAAATAATAGAAATTGGGTTCGTCTTGAATCTTCGCAAAAGATACAGACAGACAGCAAACAGCAGCACTTCAATGTACTGAATATGGGAAACGGAAATGATGCCGTCACGAAAAATGCCGATAGTCAGAATGGAAAGTCCGGCAGAGGCGATAAGAGACACAACGGCAGGTCGCAGCGCTGCCAATACGGTCTGGATTCCGCCAAAGTTTCGATATTTGTAGTAAAAGTGTGCCAAAGTCAGACAGATGATAAAGGACGGAATGATACAGCCGATGGTGCAAATGAGAACACCTAAAATTCCGCCAAGCTGCATACCTACAAAGGTAGAGGAGTTGATAGAGATGGGGCCCGGGGTCATTTCTGCAATGGTAATGAGGTCACTGAACTGCTCGAGCGTCATCAGCCCGTGCACGTTGACGATTTGATCTTGAATCAAAGGAATCGCAGCATAGCCGCCGCCGACGCTGAAAAGTCCGACCTGAATAAAGGATAGAAATAAAGTCCAAATCATGTTATGCCTGCTCCTTTCTGTAAGCCAAAACAGCGGTTAAAATACCAATCAGAAGGCAAGCCAAGATGATGAGCATTGCACTGATATGGAAAATGGTTACGGCAACAAAGCATACAGCCATCATCGCGATATAGAAGGACTGCTTTGTTTTTAAGATGTTGTTTGCAAGATTCCATGTAACATCAATGATGACGGCGGCAACACCGGCACGGGTTACTTGCAGCGCCAGTGCGACAATGGTGTTGGTTCGAAACTGCTCGTAGCACAGGCTGATAGCAGAAATAATAATCATTGGGGGAAGAATGGTACCCAGCACAGCAATCAGGGAGCCAACCAGTCCCGCCATGCGGTAACCGATGATGACCGACGCATTGACCGGTAAAGGACCGGGAGAGGATTGTGTAATGGCAGTGATATCCAGCATTTCTTCCTCGTCCAGCCATTGCAGTTCATCTACAAATTTTTTCTTCATGAGCGATACGATCACAAATCCCCCGCCAAAGGTACAGGCACTTAACACAAACATAGAAATAAATAGTTTCCAAAGGGTTGCAGCAGTCACATTCTTTTTCATGAGAAACCTCCTTTTGTCTGTTCTTAGAATACTACATTTCATAAGATAAATAAAATACATTTCATTGATGATTTTGATAATGAAAAGTTATCATATCGTGAGACATCGCAAAAAGAGGAGCAGAGACAGCGGATTTGTAACCAAATGTTTGCTTGTATGGGGATAGGGAAGCGTGCTATGATAATGCACGGAAATAAGAATCAGAAGGAGTATATCAAAATGAAGAAAATAATTGCAGTTTGCCTCACTGCCGTTTTGCTGTTTGCAGGGTGCAGCAAGGCGCCGGAACAAGCAGATATGGAAACGAAACAAGAAATCGTCTATTCCAATTTAGCTGACGAAGCCTCTCAGAAAGAAGTCGCAGCGCTTTTAACCGAGCACGGAATTTCGAAAGAGCAAGCAGAGGTTTTCATGGATTGGGTCACGGATTTTAATGGCCGTGTCAGCGAGGGAAAATTGGCAGGTGGCTTTCAGCCTATGGAAGAAACCGGCGTTTCTTATGATACACTCAATGTGGATTATAAAACAATAGACGAAGCTAAAACCATGCCAGAAGAAGAGCAAGCTGGCACAGCGGAGGATTTAATGGTGTCAGAGGAGATTGCACCAGAGGCGAATTGTCGATTGACCAGTTATCTTTTGATGCAGCCTTGGATTCAGACCAACGGAAAGCAGCTGGAGCATGACACGATCCTGATGTTTGACATCGAAGCGATTGATACGTATGCGCCATTTCACATGGAGGAAGCGGACAGAAGTAATTTTATCTCCCTCTTTAACTGGATACCGTTAGAGGGTGCAGACACATTGGAAGCGCATATTGCAAAGATTCAGCAGGCTTGGAAGGAGCGTGAGATCCAGATCACAGGGGACGGCATTTCTCTAATCAATGTTTATTTGCACAATTCCTTTGATGACACGCGCTTCGTTGGACATACAGGTGTCTTGCTGGAAAGCGCAGATGGCTTGCTGTTTGTGGAAAAGTATGGACCTGCCTATCCGTTTCAGGCAACGAAGTTCCAAAACCGTGAACAGCTTAAAACATATTTGCTCGCGAGACCGGATCTGTATGGAGATGAGACAGAGCTTAAACCCATTGTAATGGAAAATGGTATGGTCATATAATCGAAAGCAATGGAGTTTGTTGAAAAATGGCGGCAGATGTCCGCCAAGATATTCTGGACAAAGAATGCCCGAAACCGTGCGCGCGGTTTCGGGCATTTTGCTGTGTAAAAAGTCACGTATATGCCGCGACTTTTATGGGATTTTGTACGTGTAGTGTCGGCGAAATGCTTGACTGCTTAGCAGTCTGACAGTGCCAATGCAGAGCGGATATTCTCAAGGACTTTTTGACTGAGGAGCGCGTATGCCTGTCGGGTGAGACCCGCAGAATGATTGGAACAGAAAATTTGCTGATGCCCTTCTAACATTCCGGTAGGGTCTCCAATTGCGCCTTTGGTATCACAGATAAAATAGTTTTTCGGGCTGCTTTCCAGCCAGTCCTTCAAATCCTCACATTGGAAGGCTGGTCCGATAGAGGTGTTGAATAGCAGTTTTCCATTTCCCAAGGACTGAAACGCTGCCTTGTCAAGCAGTAAAACATTTTTATTGAGACAACAGAATACCGCGTCGCAGTTATTTAGAAGTGTGTGCAGGGGGAGATAGCTGATACCCGCCGCTTCACGTTCGAGCTTGCGGCTGCGGCTAAAGTAGGAAACCTCAGCACCCATGAACTGCAGCGCTTCGGCAAGCATACCGCCAGATACACCAAGCCCAATGATGCCGACTTTCAGACCGGTAATTTCTATGGGCATCTCTTGCAAGAGCGGACGGTCATAACCGTGCAGAAAACGGATCAGCTCGGAGAGTGCGAACTCCACGACTCCACGGTCTCCGTAATCTCGGATTCCTTTTACGGTGATTCCATGCTGTTCTGCCCATGCAATATCGACATTGGCACTTTCCTTCGAATAGAGGGAGCAGCACATGCCCACATAACGTATGTTGGGACAAGCTTCGAACACCTGACGGTCAATGCGTGAGGTATAGCTCAGGAGAACGGCATCTGCATTTCCGATGCGGCGAATGATTTCTGCATTGTCCGCGGGAATATCGTCAAATGCAATAACCTCATGGGCATAGCGATGCAGTTCCTCTTGGGCGCCGGAAACCAGATGCACTGGCTCGATACATACCAATTTTTCAAACATGGAAAAGCCTCCTTAAAATACAATGGGAGAAACAATATTTTGCAGAACTGCCACCACACTCCAGCCTGCTATGGCGCTGGTACTCGAGTAAATATCTACGACTGCCCGCACGCCTTCGATTTCGGCAGTGATTTTGTGATCATCGCCTACAAATTCAGGAACGCTGGTGATATGTACTTGGGTGTTTTCCGGTCCGGTTGTGGCGAGCGATGCCGCAACAGCTACATTGACCTTGGTCGGCAGCAGGGCAATGGCGTCCTTTGCGCTGCCAGCAAAAACTTCTGTTTCCTGTGTATCCAGCTGCTCTGCAAAAAGTGGTGTACCCTGAAGAGATGCAGGCCCTTTGCGGGTTTCGATTTCAGAGACCGCCTTGCCCATAAGGGATACCGTCCGCAGAACATCGAAGCCGCCCACTGCGCCGGAGGCGATATAGACGCGCGTGTCATGTGCAGCAGCGGTCTTTTTCACCTGCTCATAAAAATCTGCATCTGCAAAAGCGCCGATGGAGAGTACGATGAGATTGGAGCCTGCCGAGAGCGCTTTGACTGCGATTTCCCGAACAGCTGCACCAGAAGCCGCCTCTGCGATGTAATCTGGTTGCAGGGCTAACAGTTCATCGCTCGACAGACATGCCGTGCAGCCATATTTTTGTGCCATTTCCTGTGTTGTAACAGGATTGCGGCCGGCAATTCCGACCAGTTCATATTCTGGAAGCAGACCATTTTTTACGGCATCTGCAATGATGCCGCTTAAAAATCCGCTGCCCAAAAGACCAAGCTTTCGTTTTTTCATAAAAAATCCCTCCGGTTTTATATACAGCGCATCGTGTTCGATGCCTACTATATATCATATTGTACAATAAAGGCATACAAGGTTCAACTGGTGAGGGAAAATGATGAGGGTGTGGATTGTGTGAAATCATATTTGGCAGAGTAAATGATAGCACGTACCGAAGCGCCTTTACGTTCCGTTGTCATTTATAAGTGGGAAGGTAACCCGCCAATGCCCTTTGGTGAGAGGGGTGGAAATCCAGAAATGAGCGTATAGCTTGCAGCGGGCAAGTTCCTGTGCGGTGATAGAGAAAACCTCCTCGGTATAGCACACCTGATTGCCGTTTGAATCCGCTCGGAATCCATAGCTGGCATCGGATATGATTTGATTGCCCTCTGAATCAATCAAATAAAAGTAGCCATGATGATCATTTTGCAGATAATTTTCCACACGGGTTTGAATGTGCAGCTTGCCATCTAAAAATGCAATGCCGGTGAGTGCCACTTCGTCAATCGGAAAGTTGGGATTGGGCTGTTCTGGTACAAGTGCACGAAAGGAATCCGGATCATACGCGGAGCCGCTCCCACCGGAAAAATCAAGGTCTTTTTGCCCTTGGATATGTGTCGGTATCGTTTGTAAATCGATTGGAATTTCAATATTATCGTATTGTTTGTAGGATAAAAATTCTCGAACCACAAAGGTAACCTTGCTTGCCGTAATCGGCTTTCCGTCCATACGGGTTAGCGTAATGAGAAAGGTTGCGGTCTTGCTTGCTGCATCGTATCCCACACGTTCACAGCGTCCGATGCTGTCAAACGCCTGATAAATTTCATAGCTGTCATACAAGTCAGTATTTGCTTGGATTCGATCGCCTGTTAAGTCCTGCATGGTAATATAAATTTGCACAGTGTCCCCGTTTACATAGGACGATACAACCTCCATGCGAATCCCTTTATCTACCACGCTTTTTTGAACAGGTTGAAAGTATTGTGCAAGCGCTGGGGAAACCAGATACATTAGTTGATAGATGGGCTCGACCGACGCTGCAAGTGCAGGGAGTGGGAGTGCAAGAAAAAAGATGAGAGCGAGCACTGCGGCTCGGCGATTCCTTCGCAGGAAAACGGTGAACGGATTGGTTTCCTGTGCGGCTTCTATGATATTTGTTTGAATCCGTTTCTTTCGTGTATCAGACAGTTCGATTGCTTTGACACAATCCTGCAAACGCTCGTCAATCATATTCTAAATACTCCCTTCGATAGACTTCTTCCAGCAGCCTGCGCCCTTTTTGAAGGCGCATTTTTACTGTGGAGCTGGACTTGTGAATGATATCTGCAATTTCTGCTATGCTGTACTCCTCAACATAGTAAAGGATCATAACAATCCTGAATTTTTCAGGGATTGTCATAAGTGCGTCTAGAATCGCGCCATTTTCTGGGTTGGATACCTGAGCCTGTACTTCTGAGAGCGGGAAATGCCGATGGTGTAAACAGAATCGCAGATGGTCACGGCATTTGTTGGAAGCAACTCGAATGAGCCATGCTTTTTCGTGCTCAGAATTCTCAAAAACAGGGGCTTTTTGCATATATTGGAGCAAGGTGTCCTGTACAGCATCTTCTGCATCGTCTGGATCCTTGAGCATGATGAGACAGATACGAAATAGTAAATTCCCATACTTTTGCAAAATACTTTCGATGGCGTCAGCGGATTGTGCAGATATGGGCGGCATTTTATCAACCCCTTTCTCTATAAATACGTTTGTGTATAGGATTTGGTCAATTTTTTGGGAAAATATTTTTGTGATATTTCGTACAGCTGCGTAATTGGAAATGGGGAAAAGCGCGTGGACAGTTGTATAGAGATTGACACAATATCACATTTAGCGTACAATATATAATAGAAAATTATGGAAAGCTGAGAAAGATTTCATGATAAAGGAGGGGAGTTCTATGCAAAAAACCACATTCTTAAAATATATTTCTATTATTCAGCGAAATACGGCGCGCTATTTTGATTTGGGACTGGAATCCGATTGTATTGGAAGTGGACAGCAATTCTTTTTACTGCGTATTGCAGAAAATCAGGGCATTACAATGTTTGATTTGGCGCAGACGGGAAGCTTTGATAAGGGAACTGTAACAAGAGCCGTGCAAAAACTAATTGCGCTTGGTTATGTTCGCATGGATATTGACAAGCGGGATCGCAGAGTGCGGCATCTTTATACATTACCAGCCGCTGAAAAGGTTGTGGAGCATGTATATGCGCTGCGTGATGAATGGACGCATCGCATCACCAAAAACTTCACTCCAGAAGAGCAGGAAGAAATATTTGTTTTCCTACATAAAATCGCAAATAATTCTGAGCAGGAAATCGAAATCGGACAGGAAAAGAAATAATATCGCATAAATATTAAGATGAATGAAGATGAAAAATCAGTGCTAACAAAAAACACACATGCGTATGAAATGAACGTGAGTGAATGTACCAGAGGCGGATAGATTGCGAATGCGAAAACCAACAGGCAAAATAATCAAACAACAAAGGGCTGATTCTTCAGCCCTTTGTTTCATTTTTCAAAGAATATATTTCATTATATCACCTTGTTTGAAGTTTATCATAATTATGCTAAACCATAAAATGACTTCGTAAATTTAGTTAAAAAACTTATTGACACGAAACAAACTATTATGTTAATTTATAAGAAGAAAATATAGTACAATTGGAGGAAGGCATTGTTTGGAAATGTTGCTTTAGTCATGTCATTTTGTGGAAGTGTAACTTTCATAGGATATCTGCTTCTTCACCCTTTCATAGAGCGGTACTGTTCTTCATCATGGAATTACCGTTTCCTAAAGATATCCATGATTTTTTATTTATTTCCATTCTATATGTTTCATTTTAGATATTGGATAGAAGAGATATTTGGAATTGAGACTTCAGTAATTGCACTATCATCATTTGCAGACGGCTCTTACATTTTAATTCAAGGTGAAAATATCCAAATATCTTCAAGAGTCTTTTGGACCTATCTAATTCTAATTGCGTTTGCAATTTGTACATTCACTATCTTATATTGGCAGATTCGCAGATATTTCAAATTGAAGAAATGCTATTTGCAGAATGTAATTACAGAGATTCCCATACATATAGAAAAACATTTACAAGAGGCACAAAGACAAGTGGGTGTAAAAAAAGTAAGATTTGTATTTTCGCAACAATGCTTTTCGCCAATTGCCATGGGGACGATTTCTCCAATTATGATTCTACCTTTCTCCATGCAAGAACAAGATTGGGACGAAAATTATAAATTTATGATTCTGCATGAATTAAATCACATGAAGAACCACGATTTATGGATTCGTTTTCTTGCTTTAATTGTAATGGCAGTGCACTGGTTTAATCCCTTATCTTATCTATTATTTTTTGAAATCTGTAATGTAAGCGAATTTTATTGTGATGCCTGTACCATTCAAGGAGAAGATGAGAGTGGAAAAAAATATTATAGCCGCTTGATCTTAGATATGGCAACAGAACCGGCGTTAGAAAAAAGGCAGCCATATATAGTTTCTTTCATCTCAAATAACAAAAAATTTATGATGAGGAGGATTCAAAAGATGAAATATTTAGGAAAGAAAAATCGCTGGGTATCTTATTTGATTGCTCTAGTATTGTGCGTTACTGGAAGCGCTGGAGCTCTGGTATATGAAGCTCCGACAGTCGTTATCAACGAAGGTGAACAAATTACCGATTGGGAAAATATAGAAATGTGGGATCCGGAAGAATTTTGTGAGGAGGATATATCAGGGATATGCCCTTATGTAGACACACTCATTTATTCAAATGGAACAATGGTGGATTTCTCACAATATACAATGATACAGGATTCGAAGGCAATATGTCTCCATAGCTACGAAGATGCGACACGTGTGCTGCACAAAAAAATTTCAAATGGTGGATGTACAGTTACATACCGTGAAGTACAGGTTTGTCGAAAATGTGAAAGTTATATTTTGGGAGATATCACGAATGAAGTCCATTATAAAAAGTGTATACATTAAAAGGAAGACGATATCATGGGAAAAAATTATGGATTGACAAATACAGAATTAGAAATTATGGAATACTTGTGGTCGCTAGACAAAAAAGTATCTTTCCGAGAATTATGTGAGTACTTCCAGACAGTCAAAGGGAAAAATTGGAAAAAGCAGACATTGAATACCTATTTGAGCAATTTAAAGCGTTCTGGTATCGTTGGCGTGGATCAGACAGGCACACGTTATGCATACTATCCGCTTTGTTCGAAGGATCAGCTGATTCACTCTTGGACAAAAAATCTAGTCAGAGAAACTTTTGATAATTCGTTGTTAAATTTATTTGTTGCATTTACAGGTGGAAAAACATTATCCAAAGAAGATGCAGCAGAAATCCGAAAAATGATTGATGAATAAAATACTGATATTATATCCGTATATCCGTTCTTTTCAGTGGCTTATTCCTTAAGTGCCGCAGTCAGAAAGAGAATATTTAAATTTGGAGGTGAATCAAGTTCCTTAAATTATTTTTGTTGGCTGTAATATTATAAAGGAGAGATAAAATATGAAAAGGAAATTAAGCAATCGATTCTTTGGACTATTGATGTTTATGGTTATGGTCATAAATATTATGCCTGCTTATGCTGTCGGGTCAGAAACGTCTGAATTTGATTTTAGCCATGTAGATACCCTAACTACATATAATGAGTATCCTAAAGAAATATCTGATGCAGGATATGAGTATGTAGATTGTAAAAAACGGAATTACATCAATACTGACAGCACAATGACATTCGAAAACTTTAGATATGGTGCTTACCTAACTAATAATTTAGATTCACAGTACTATGCTGTGTCAAATGCAGATTATAAGGAAGTCATCCCTTCTAATGTTTTAACTATTTATGCAGATCCAGAAGTTCGATTTGAAATTACTGATATCAATGGCAAACGTCTTGCAACTGATACCTCTAACTATGATACTGTTAATGTTAAGGTATACAATAAAATGACAGATTATGGACATAATCTTTATTATATTGAGTTCAACCCAATGGAATATGGAAAAAGTACTCTTATGATTAAATTCTCTACAGATTCTGCGACTGTACAACCACATTATTCATTCTGGTTTGGACATCCTTTGGTACGAGAAGGTGTTGAAACTGTTCGAGGAATACAATTGCTTGCCGTAAAGCCAAATTCAACACCTGGTAAATATCCTATCAATGCTTTTCGAATTCCAGAGAATTCTTGGGTTAGAAGCGTAACTGTAAAAAAGACAGGTGAAAAAGAGTCATATTCGGTAAAGAATGCTTATCTCACAGTTCTAACACCTGGTCAAACAAAAAATACACAGACTGTAGATGTAAGAAATAAGAATGAAGCCATATTTGAATTTGTTATTAATGGTACCTTTGCAAATCCTGCTTATGGCACATATAATATACAATTTACAAATGTTCGATGGAATAGTCAAGTTTCCGGAACTTCAATATATACGTATACAGGTGACGTAGAAATTAAGTATTTCTATGCAGTTGGTGCTTAATTGTTAGATTCATTTATCAATTAAAACGATAAAAGTAAAAGCATGGCACAGCTTTTTGATAAAAGTTGTGCTATGCTATTTGAGTTTTCGGTTTATCATTTTAGAATTATTTTTTCTTTCAGAAATAACCTAACAGTGATATAGCAATGGAGTGTATACTATGAATATGATTCAAAGAATTTCTAGTCAGTCTTATATACTGCCCAAAAATAGTCCAGCAAAAGCTGACACCAAACAGGTATCTTCCAGAATGACCTCTGATATTTATATGCGTGGTCACACAGAACAGTTTGGAACAGATACAAAGACTACTTTATTTTCGAAAGATATGGCTTCCAAGCTAGCCAGAACATATGATGTAGAAAATCTAAGCCGTAATGCATATACAAAATTGATCGCCAATTTGCGAGATCATGGAGTACTGACATCGCAGGAATTTAGTATTGCGTACAGCGGACAACTTCCTCCCTCTGAACCAAAAGCATTACTTCCCTATGGCAGTGATTCTGGAAATTTTCCCGAAATTCTTCGTCAGTGCGAACTTGCCTGCACAAACTATGTGAATCACAGTATGACAAACGAACCGGATCGTGCAAATGGTGAAAAAATGCTTGCAACCTATTCCAAACTCAAAGGGATTTTTCAGGATATCAATCAGGCAAATATCCAGAATACCCCTGCACAGAATATATCCCGTTCACAAGCTAGCGTTCCGGTACATACAGCAGCTCTCACAAGTGAACAAGCTTCTAATTTGGCATCAAAATACGAGATTCACAATATGAGCCGTCGAATGTTTGGCAGCTTTATGATGGATTTACGTTATGCAGGTGTGCTGAGTACGCAGGAGTTTGGGATTCTTTATAATAGTAATTTGGAGGGTATCGGATTATTGGATTGGGCGCAATCAGGAATAAAAATGGACTTTACTCGTTTGATTCCCAAGTTTAACCAGTGCTGCAAAAACAATACCATATCTTCCACGTATTCAAAAATGATTTCTATTCTGGAACAAATCAATTCCGCAGAAATAAAACCTGGTATTTCTGTGGATAACGCAGAGCGGATTATTCATCTCGCAGAACAGCTAGAATCCGATGAAAGCTTTATGAAGTCTGGAAAAAATAGAGATTTTACAAGGCATCCTCTTGCTCAGGAACTGGCAAAAGAATTGATTCTTGCCGACCCTAAAGTACAGGAACAGATTGCGGCCGGCATAAAGGAGCAATGTCAGGCTCTTGCAAAAAGAAACGCAGAGGGCTCAATCTCCCCGAGGGATAGTATGTATCTGCATCTTCCGGATCAGTATGGTGGCTTTGATGTTGCAAAGATGCTCAAGCAGGGAGATTCTTTTGCAACCGAGTTGGTTATGTTTGAATATGATAAGGTTCTCACAGAAAAAGCGCAAACTGTTGGACTGACAGATACAGAACGCCTTCTAAGTGGACGTATTACAGACATCGAAGACCGTCTCATGGGAACCTTCAATGATAAAATGGAGCCAGTGTATGCTGAAATCAAAAAGGCATTTTCTGAAAAGGGAATGGAATTTGATAGCAATAAAGCCTATGAATTTTCCCTTGACACCTCAGATTTCACCTTTTCAGTAACTGGTGGAACCCCTGAAGAAAATGCATTGATTGAAGAAGTCATCAACCGTGATCCTGTAGTTCATACAGAATTCAACCCTAGCAAAACAGCGCTCATAGCACTGTATAACCACAGACGAGATGACTTAAGTATCAACCCATGGAATGTAAAAAGCTTATCTTATCCAGAAAAACAAACTTCTGCCTATGGTGTGGCATCGGTTTCAGAGGAATATAATGAAAAAATGAATCAGTTCTTAGCTGCCTATAACCGCTCCAATTTAGATAAACATATGAAACGTTTGTATGGATTTGGAGTAGATGATATCTCTTATGAAAACGGAAAATGGATTGGCAAGACTGATGAAATTACAGCAATTATTGAAAGAGAAAATATTCACTCTAAATTTGAAAAATGTGCAGGCGACGCATGGTTAAAATCACAGAACGAATATACAGGTACACCTGTTTTTGAGTCCCCCGTTTTCACCCTACAAGGCGGTCGATTTGATGTGCACTACTAAACAGATAACCAAGCTTGGCAACATCTGTATCAACCTATATAACTAGAAATAAAAAAGTCGGTTGATCTTCCAAATCAACCGACTTTTTACTAACTTCAGAATAGTAGAAAGCATAGTATAGTCAATGTCTGAAATTGAAAATTTATTTTTGACTTTTAATAAAAGACTCGTTAAAGCACTTGTTGGTTTAGCGAGTCTTTTTTTCTTATTATATACTTTTTATACTTATGATCTTTATATAGAAAGATAGCCTATATTGTAAAAAATACAGCCTCAAAGCATAGCATGTTTTGAGGCTGTATTTTTATTTTTCTTAAGACAAACGATTTCGAAAGTCCTCATAATCGAAGGAACGCACAAGATGTTCTTTACCCTGTGCATCACGCCAGACAATAGAAGGCAGCGGCATTCCATTAAAGGTGTTGGTCTTGACCATGGTATAAAGCGCCATGTCTGCAAAGGTTATGGTGTCTCCGATTTGCAGCGGCTGGTCAAAGGAATAATCGCCGATGACATCGCCTGCCAGACAGGTCGGGCCTCCCAACCGATAGGTATAAGGCTTTTCCCCTGCCTCTCCGCTGCCGAGAAGAGGGGGGCGATAGGGCATTTCCAGTACGTCAGGCATATGACAGGCGGCGGAAGTGTCCAGAATCGCAATATCCATACCATTGTGCAGTACATCAAGCACGCTGGAAACCAGATATCCGGCGTTGAGAACGACTGCCTCCCCGGGTTCCAGATAAACCTCTACATGATATGTGGTACGCAGATGCTGTACCAGACGAATGAGGCGTTCTATATCATAATCTGCGCGTGTAATGTGGTGCCCGCCGCCGAGGTTGATCCATTTTAATTTGGATAGATAACAGCCAAACTTTTCTTCAAATGCCTGTAAGGTGATCTCCAGCGCATCGGAATTCTGTTCGCATAACGTATGGAAGTGCAGACCGTCCAGCATGGGCAAAAGTGTTGGGTCAAAGTTTGCCAGCGTCGTGCCAAGTCTGGAGCCGGCGGCACAGGGGTCATAGATTTCATGTCCTTCCTGTGTAGAACATTCTGGGTTGATGCGCAGACCGATGGACTTTCCGGCTTGCTTTGCGCGTGTACCAAAACGGCGCAGCTGAGCAGGGGAGTTAAATACGAAATCGTCCGCATAAGTCAGCAGCTCTTCAAATTCGTCCGGACGATAGGCTGGACTGAATACATGTGTTTCACCGCCGAAGTGCTCGTATCCCAGACGTGCTTCGTAAAGCCCGCTTGCTGTCGTACCGGCAAGAAATTCACGCAGCAGCGGATACACAGAAAACATGGAAAACGCCTTTTGCGCAAGCAGGATTTTACAGCCTGCTCGCGCGGAGACATCTTTCAAAATGGTCAGATTATGCCGCAAAGCGGTTTCATCGACAACAAAATACGGTGTGCGCATGGATCAGTCCACCAGTACCGGTGCATCGTCAATCTGCCACGGCAGACCCCACTCATTGAGTGCGTCCATATACGGATCGGGATCGAATTCCTCCACGGTATACACACCGGATTTGTTCCACTTGCCGGTCAGCAGCATCATGGCGCCAATCATCGCGGGAACGCCGGTGGTATAAGAGATTGCCTGAGAGCCAACCTCCTGATAGCAAGCCTGATGGTCACAAACATTATAAATATAGGCGGTCTTTTCCTTGCCGTCCTTCTTTCCTGTGAAGATACAGCCGATATTGGTTTTTCCTACGGTGCGCGGTCCCAGTGTTGCCGGATCGGGCAGAAGCGCCTTGAGGAACTGGATCGGAACGATTTCATGTCCCTCAAACGAAACGGGTTCAGTGGACAGCATGCCAACATTTTCAAGGCAGTTCATGTGGGTCAGGTAGCTCTGTCCAAAGGTCATAAAGAAACGGATACGCTTGACGCCCGGGATCGTCTTGGCAAGGGATTCGATTTCCTCATGGTGCAGCAGGTACATATCCTTATGACCAACCTCTGCAAAATCATATTCGCGCTTGATGGACATCGCAGGGATTTCTACCCAGTGACCATTTTCCCAGTAGGAGCCGGGAGCGGAAACCTCACGCAGATTGATTTCTGGATTGAAGTTGGTTGCAAACGGATATCCGTGGTCACCGCCGTTGCAGTCCAGAATATCAATGGTGTCGATCTGGTCAAACAGGTGCTTTTGCGCATAGGCACAGTAAGCCTGTGTGACGCCCGGGTCAAAGCCGGAGCCGAGCAGGGCGGTCAAGCCAGCCTTTTCAAACTTTTCACGATATGCCCACTGATAGGAGTAGTCAAAGTAAGCAGAGAAACCTTCCTCCTTGCAGCGCTTTTCATATGCTGCGCGCCATACGGGATCGTTGAGGTCCTCCGGCTCATAGTTTGCGGTATCCATATAGTTGACACCGCAAGCCAGACAAGCGTCCATAATGGTGAGATCCTGATAGGGCAGGGCGATATTCATAACCAAATCAGGCTTTACGTCGTTGATGAGGGCAATCAGTTCATCGACATTATCTGCATCTACCTGACGGGTCGTAATTTTTGTTTTGGTTTTGTCAGACAGTTTGTCCTTTAATGCGTCGCACTTGGACTTTGTACGGCTGGCAATGCAGATTTCTTCAAAAACATCGCTGTTCTGGCAGCACTTGTGGATTGCGACAGATGCAACACCGCCGCAGCCAATGATGAGTACCTTTCCCATGGTAAAATCCTCCTTATGATAGCTCTATGTGTTGAAATATTATGAAACAGGGAATGCAAGCAGCATTTCGCGAATGATTTTGCAGGCAACAGCCGTGGAAACGCCGCTGGGATCCAGATGGGGGCTCAGCTCATTGACATCACAGCCTACTATATGCAGCTGGCTGCAAATGAGTGTTGCTGCGATGCGCAGCGCCTCAAAGCTGATGCCGCCCGGCTCCGGTGTGCCAGTCCCGGGGAATACGGACGGGTCGAGCACATCGAGATCGAGTGTAAAATAAACGGGTTTGTCCTTTAGCTTTTCAACGGTTTTTCCCAGCCCTTCCAGATTGAAACGCTGGGTGTGAACGTGCGCTTTGCCCCATTCCCACTCATAGCGGTCGCCGGAGCGAATACCGAATTGGAAAATACGATCATCGCCGATAAGCTCCCAGCAGCGGTGCAGGACACAGGCATGGGAAAGCTTTGCTCCCAGATAGTCGTCGCGCAGGTCTGCATGGGCGTCAAAATGAATGATGTGCACATCTGGATATTTTTGGGCAACTGCGCGGAATGCACCCAATGTGACAAGGTGTTCACCGCCAACCAGAAATGGACGCTTTCCGGCATCAAGAATGGCATGGGTATGTGCTTCGATGTCGGAGAGTGCCTGCTCAGCGCTGCCAAAGCACAGTTCAAGGTCACCTGTATCGAGAACGCAGGCATCTGCAAGATCTTTGTCCTGATAGGGACTGTAAGTTTCTACGCCAAACGATTCATGACGAATGGCAGAAGAGCCAAAGCGCGTGCCCGGACGGTAGGAGGTCGTCGAGTCAAACGGTGCGCCAAAAAGCACCGTGCGCGCCTGCTCCAGCGGGCAGTCACAGCCCAGAAAAACTTCAACATTAGGATTCAACATCTTTTAATAACTCCTCAACATAGGCGGGAATATAGAATGCACCCTTGTGCAGGGTCGTGGTATAGTAGCGGCAGGGCAGTCCGTAAGCATTCCAGCGTGCCTCGTCCAAATCCCTGAGCGGGTGATATTTTTTTGATGCAAAGCCGAACAGCCAGTGTCCGGACGGATAGGTTGGAATATGTGCCTGATATACACGGCTGATGGGGAAGGATTCCACAATGCGTTTGTGTGCCCGCTGACAGGCGATTGCGTCCTCCTGATAGAAGGGGCTTTCATGCTGATTGACCATGATGCCATCGTCCTTGAGTGCCTTGTAGCAGTTGCCGTAGAACTCGCGGGTAAAGAGACCTTCCCCGGGACCAAAGGGGTCGGTTGAGTCTACGATAATGAGGTCGTAGAGTGCCTCGCAGCGGCGGATAAACTTGAGTCCGTCCTCATAATGGATCGAAACCCGTGGGTCATCTAGGCTGCAAGCGGTTTTGGGAAGGTATTCGCGGGACACGGTCACAACGAGCGGGTCAATTTCAACCATATCGATGTGTTCGATATCTGGATAGCGGGTGAGTTCACGGATTACACCGCCGTCGCCCGCGCCGATGACCAGTACACGGCGTACCTTTGGGTGCACCGCAAGCGGTACATGTACGATCATTTCGTGATAAATGAATTCGTCCTTTTCGGTCAGCATCATATAGCCGTCCAGCGTCAAAAAACGTCCAAATTCAGGCGATTCAAATACATCAATGCGCTGAAACTCGCTTTTTCCGGTATACAGCTGACGGTCTACGCGAATCGATAGCTTGACATTTGGAGTATGATATTCAGAAAACCATAAATCCACAGCTTAGTACCTCCCTTTGAGTACATTCAGGCGGGTGATGTCCGCATCTTCCGGACCGGTCATAGAGCAGCCCTTTTCCTTTGCATAAACGATATAATCCAGAATTTCCTGTGTGATGCGCTCGCCGGGCGCGAGAATCGGGATTCCGGGGGGATAGCACATGACAAATTCACTGCACACGCGTCCAACGGTGTCCATGAGAGGCAGAGATTCCTTATCCGCATAGAATGCGTCCTGCGGAGAAACGGCAACATCAGGCTCGATATATTCCTGCTTCATCAGACCGGTCTCACAGCCGCCAAAGCGGCGGCGTACCTCGGACAGCGCGCTGACCAGACGTTCCACCTCACGCGGACGGTCTCCAATGGAGAGATAGGCAAGAATATTGCCCAAATCACCAAACTCAATTTGGATATCATATTCATCGCGCAGAAGATCATACACCTCAATGCCGGCAAGTCCGACCTGTAAGGTATTGACAGACAGCTTGGTGGTGTCGAAGTCATAGATGCTGTCACCGTTGCAAAGCTCGCGGGAAAAAGCGTAGTAGCCGCCAATGGCGTTGATTTCGGCACGCGCATACTCTGCGAGCGAAACCACGCGGGCAAAGGCTTCCTTTCCGCGCAGGGCAAGGTTGCGGCGTGAAATATCCAGACTGGACAGAAGCAGATAAGAGCCGCTGGTCGTCTGGGTTAGATTGATAATTTGCCGCACGTGTCCTTCATTCATGGCAGGGCCGCACAGCAGCAGGGAGGACTGCGTCAGGCTGCCGCCGGATTTGTGCATGGAAACCGCCGCCATATCTGCACCGGCTGCCATGGCAGAAACAGGCAGATTTTCTCCAAAATAGAAATGCGTACCATGCGCTTCGTCAGCGAGGCATTTCATGCCGTGTGCATGTGCCAGAGCAACAATACGGCGCAGGTCGGAGCAAATGCCATAGTAGGTGGGATTGTTTACAAGAATTGCCTTGGCGTCTGGATTTGCGGCAATTGCCTGCTCAACAGCAGACACGCTCATACCAAGCGGAATGCCCAGACGGTCATCACAGGCAGGGTCGATATAGACCGGAATGGCGCCGCAGAGTACCATAGCACCCATAACGCTTCGGTGGACGTTGCGCGGCAGAATGATTTTGTCACCGCGTCCGGCAACCGACAGAATCATACTCTGTACAGCAGAGGTGGTGCCGCCCACCATGAGGAAGGCGTGTGCTGCGCCAAAGGCTTCGGCTGCCAAAATTTCGGCATCGCGAATGACCGAGATGGGGTGGCACAGGTTGTCCAAGGGCTTCATAGAATTGACATCTAATTTTACGCATTGCTCACCGAGCAGTGCGGCAAGCTCTGGATTGCCGCGGCCGCGTTTGTGCCCGGGGACATCAAATGGAACAACGCGCATTTTTTGAAAGGCTGCAAGCGCTTCATAGATCGGTGCTCGCTCCTGAGATAGAGATTTCATGACACACCTCTTTAATAGATATTGCTGCCGCTGAAAATTTCAATCATTTCGCGGCGGATGTTATTCATGATTTCGAGACGCTTCATGGGCGGCAGCTCATATACGTCTGTCTTGAATAAATAATTTTGCAGGTCGATTTCTTTCAGCATCATTTTTGTGTGAAAGAGATTGGCACTGTATACATTGATATCAACCGCGTCATAGCGGCGAATGGTTGCCGGATCGATGTAATCCTGAATTGATGTGACTGCGTGATCCATGAACAGCTTGTGACCATTTAGGTCACGGGTAAAGCCGCGCACGCGGTAGTCCATGGTGATGATATCGGAATCAAAAGAGCTGATGAGATAATCAAGCGTGGACAGCGGCGTAATTTCGCCGCAGGTTGCGACATCAATATCCACACGGAAGGTTGCAAGACAGGTTTCTGGGTGATACTCAGGATAAGTATGCACAGTCACATGGCTTTTATCAAGATGGGCGACCTGTGTGTCCCCGGGAACCGGACGCTCTGCGATGAGCAGCGTGACAGAAGCGCCTTGCGGCTCGTAGTCCTGCTTTGCGATATTGAGCACAGTTGCACCGATCATGTCTGTGAGCGTGGTGAGGAGAGTGGTCAGACGTTCTGAATTGTATTGTTCGTCGATATAGGCGATATAATCCTGCTGCTCACGCGGCGTTTTGGCGTAGCAGACATCATAAATATTGAAACTCAGAGATTTTGTCAGGTTATTAAACCCGTAAAGCTTTAACTTTTCCCCCATGCTGCGGCTGCTCCTTTTTGGTTCAAAATAAATGAAAAACAAGCAGTATGCACAAGGGGCACACTGCTTGTAAAATAGGTCAGTATGGTGTTAGTGGGTGCGCCAAGATTGGGCAGCCACGCAAAAACCATGTGATGAAAGAGGTTCTGCATAGAGTCAGATAGCAAATACTTACTTGTACTACTCTTATTGACCGGTTTACAAGTTGTGTATGCACCGTGCATACTGGTTATAAAGTAACCAACTTATAAATTTGAGCTTCTAACTCAATCAATAATGGCGGAAGCGCGCCGCCCGTCGGCAGTTGACCCGGCTGTCCGTATGGCCTTGTCCCGAAAGCTGCGGGAGGTCAGAAGAAATATTTGCATGGATACAGAAAATAATATCACATGACAGGTTCAGTATACGACATTTTATAGCAGTTTGTCAAGGCGGGAGCGACAAATTTCTCGTCTTGCGGCATAAAGGCAGACCGTATCATGAAAAAATCCTCTTTGGAGGTTTACTGGCTGCGCAAATCCGGCGCATGATGGGCGGCACATGCCAAAGCCTTTGAAAAAATGCCGGAAATCCTTCTGCAAACGAGATACGGTTGGGGGTGTGGCAGAAAATGTGTTGGGAAAAATATGGAAATACAAGATGTAGTATGGCTGGCAAAACCAGTCAAGTGGTGGTTTGTTGGGAAATGATATAAATTTGCGGATAAATTTCGTATGGTTTTACCCTTTCCTGAAAAGCAAAAAACGCTTACAATAGGAAAAGACGATTTTGCTGCCTGAGGTTGGGCAGTGTTAGAGAGGAGTACATCATGAGAATCAAGTATGTAACCAAGCGCACCGGAAAAACGGTTGCCTATGACGGCAGATATATTGCGCGCGCGGTTCGTTTGGCGGCAGTTTCTGCCGGAGATTATGATGAAGATATGGTAGAACAGGTCATGCAGCACGTAGAAGCACATCTTTCTGCGTGGGAGGAGGAGACCATTCAAATCGAGCAGGTGCAGGATTTGGTGGAACGTGCGCTGTTTGAGGTCGGACATTTTGATACGGCAAAGGCATATATTCTCTACCGTATGGATAAAGAGAAGAGCCGTGGACTATATGAGTGGAAGGACGGAATCCTGAGCAAGGAATTTTTAAGCCCTTACAAGCATGCGTCAAACCCGATGCATCAGCTGGGCGCCTTTGTATATTCCCGAACCTACTCGCGCTATTTGCCGCACTTGGGACGGCGTGAATTCTGGTGGGAGACCGTGCGCCGTGCAGTGGAATACAACTGCTCTCTGGCACCGACCACACGAGAGGAAGCCGAGTCCCTGTACCGCAATATTTATCAGATGAAGCAGTTCCTATCCGGCCGTACCCTGTGGGTGGGTGAGACCCGCGTGGGAGAGCAGTATCCGATGGCGAACTATAACTGTGCTTTTGAAGTGATTGATCATTTCCATGCCTATCATGATTTGTTTTATCTTCTGATGGTTGGCTCCGGTGTCGGTGTGCGTGTGCTGCGTTCCGACGCAGAAAAGCTGCCAAAGATTCGGACAGGGCTCAAGCTGGTGCATGAGATGTATCAAGAGGTTCCCAAAAATGAGAGGTTGGAGTACACCAATCTCACGTTTCAGCATGATACAGCCTTTATTACCATTGGAGATTCGAAGGAAGGCTGGGCACAGGCACTTGATGTATATTTTCAGCTGCTTTACAATAATGAGTACAATAAAATCAATCGCATTATTGTAAATTACAGCAATATCCGTCCAAAGGGCGAAAAACTCAAGGTGTTTGGCGGTACGGCGAGCGGCTATCAGTCCATGATGCGCATGATTGATAAAATTCATAAGGTGATCACCGCTGCGGGTGCACGTGAGCAGACCTGCTACACAAAGCTTCAGCCAATCGATCTTTTGGATATCGCCAATATCATCGGAGAAAACGTGGTATCTGGCGGCGTTCGCCGCACCTCGGAAATTGGACTCATCGATCAGGACGATCCGGCATGTATTCAGGCAAAGTCCGGACTGTACAAGCAGGTTGGAGATCGCTGGGAGATTGATAAGACCATTGCACATCGACAGATGAGCAACAACTCGATTTTTTATACCCATAAGCCGACCCGTGAACAGCTGCATTGGCACTTGCAGCAGATGCGATATTCTGGAGAGCCGGGCTGGGTCAATCAGGAGGCTGGTGCAAAACGCCGCCCGAACTTCAATGGCGTCAATCCCTGCGGCGAAATCCTGCTGGATAACCACGGCCTTTGCAACCTGACAACAGTGAATGTTATGGCATTTGTGTGCGAAAACGGAACACTCGACCGTGCAGGGCTGCTGGAAGCACAGCGCCTGTCTGCGCGTGCGGGGTATCGAATGACCTGCCGAGAGCTGGAAATCCATGAGTGGAACAGTGTGCAGCAGCGGGACCGTCTGCTTGGCTGTTCGCTGACGGGCTGGCAGGATATGGTCAATGCAACCGGAATGAATCGAGAGGAGGAGGCAGAGCTGCTGGCAGAACTGCGCCGTACAGCACATGATGCTGCGAAGAAGTATGCAGTGTCTCTGTCGTCCACGGAGCCTTTGCTTGTTACGACCGTCAAGCCGGAGGGCACCTTGTCATTGCTTCCAACGGTATCCAGTGGTATCCATTATTCTCATGCGCCGTATTATGTGCGCCGTGTGCGCATTTCAGCAGAAGATCCGCTCTGTAAGGTATGTGAAGAATTGGGGTATCCGGTATTTCCGGAGGTGGGACAAACCGAAGATGATTGCCGCACCAAGGTTGTGGAATTTCCGGTCAAGGCGCCGGCTGGCCGTGTAAAAGCAGATGTATCAGCAATTGAACAGCTGGAAAACTATAAGATGTTTATGACCAATTATGTAGATCATAACTGTTCGATCACAGTTCACGTCCGTCAGAATGAATGGGAGGCGGTAGAGGACTGGGTATGGGAGAATTGGGACGATATCGTAGCGTTGTCGTTCCTGAGCTTAGATGATAATTTCTATGAGCTGATGCCATACGAGGAAATCACACAGAAGGCGTATGAAACGCGTCTTGCGCAGATGAAGCCGTTCAATCCTTCGCTCATTTCCAAGTATGAGCAGGAGGAAACGGAGCTGGATATTGGTGGAAGCGAGTGCGTTGGCGGCGCGTGTCCGGTTCGATAAACGGAAAACATGGGAATAGAAAAAGGCTTTCCTGCTAAGACAGGGAAGCCTTTTTCAAAACAGTAAAAATTTACAATCCACTGTGATAGCAAAGCGAAATCAGTACAGGCACAGCCGCAGAGCACAGGATACCGTTGATTACAGACAGCACAACGGTTTCCTCATTGGTATAGCGGATCATCATAGGCAGGGTTGTATCCTCGCTGGTTGCACCTGCGGGTGCAATGCAGCTATATCCGTTGAAATACTTTGCGATGAGCGGGATACTGAAGAAAGAGAAAATCTCGCGCATAAGATTGCTCAAAAAGGCAATGCTGCCAAGCTTAGCGCCCGCAAAATTGCTGATGGTAACGCCGGAAAGACTGTACCAGCCCATACCGCTTGCAACAGAAATGCTTTCATGCAGCGGGATCCCCAGAAGCAGACCACAAACAACGCCGCCCAGAACAGAGCCTACGATAATACCAAAGGGAATGAGCAAAATTTTGACATGATAGGCACGGATTTTTGCGATCAGACCATGGTGGGTCCCCACGCTGATGCCAACAGAAAACATAAGCAGTACCAAAATCAGATTGCTCTGTGAAGCCAGTCCGGAAATGATGGGATTCGCACTGCCGAATACACCGCATAAAATACCTATGAGCAGCGCACAAATTGCTAGAATAACCATTATGGCTTATCCTCCTGATTTTTGGGTTTTTCCAAAAAGCGACGGCTTAAAAAGAAAACCAACAGCAGAGAAAAAATAGCGGGAATGAGACAGAACAGCAGACTTTGCAGCCCCAGATTTGCAAGGTCTTGTATAAAGTTTTCACGGCTGCCCAGCGTGACCCCCATACAAAAAATCAAAAGGGTAGTACAAATGATTTGAAACCAGTCATTTTTTTTCTTATGGCGCGCGGGAAACCAATGTCCAACGAGCACGCCCAGCAACATGATCAATATGATTTGCATGATCTTCCCCCAAAACAGTTTTTTTGTCTTGTGTGATCGTAAATAGGCGATCTGTGCCATTATAGCACTGTTCAAGTTTCTTTGCAAGCAATATATATCATAAAAATTACATTTTGACAGCGATTTGATACAATCACTGCTTTGTGGCAGAGATACAAAAATGCGGCTCACAGCAGAGTGTGAGCCGCATTTCTATTATGTTACAAATCCCGCTGTTGGCAAGGATTAAGCCTTAATTAGCCGAAGTAACGCTCCAGCAGGCCCTTGAATGCCTTACCGTGACGAGCCTCGTCGCGAGCCATCTCATGAACGGTGTCATGGATTGCGTCCAGATTCGCAGCCTTTGCACGCTTAGCCAGATCGGTCTTGCCAGCAGTTGCGCCGTTCTCAGCCTCAACACGCATCTCCAGATTCTTCTTAGTAGAGGAGGTTACAACCTCACCCAGCAGCTCTGCAAACTTGGAAGCATGCTCAGCCTCTTCGAAAGCAGCCTTCTCCCAGTACAGACCGATTTCCGGATAGCCCTCACGATGTGCAACGCGGGACATAGCCAGATACATACCAACCTCAGTGCACTCGCCCTCGAAGTTAGCGCGCAGATCCTTCTTGATATCTTCTGGAGCATCAGCAGCAACACCGATTACATGCTCAGCAGCCCAAGTCATTTCACCAGTCTGTGCAACAAACTTATCGGAACCAGCATGGCAGATTGGGCACTCAGCCGGTGCAGCATCGCCTTCGTGAACATAACCACATACAGAACATACGAACTTCATAATGATTTCCTCCTAAAAATTTTCATCTAAAAATTTGTCTAGCGTAACACTGTAAAGCTCTTTTCGGATCATCGTATTGATAGATCCAAAGACCTTTCGGAAATTGCAGGTGTTTTTCGACTCCATTCGCGTACAAGCGAACTCATTACATAAGCAATGGTTAATGGTAATCGTCCCGTCGATGCACTCTATAATTTCGCCCATACTGATTTCAGCTGGTTCTTTTGCAAGTTCATAGCCGCCGTTCGCACCTTTATAAGAGCGAACCATACCAGCCTGAATGAGTTTGCGCAGAATCTTTAGTGCGAAACGAAGTGTGACACCAGTCCGACCAGATATTTCCTTTGCACCGAGCTTGCCGCCGCATTCTGCTAGACAAAACGCAACACGGATTGCATAGTCTGCTTCGTGCGTAATACGCATAGCCTCAAGCACCTCTCTTGTTTGTTTACAACCTTAGTATACATTCGAATCAAATAAAAGTCAACTGCATTTGTTCGTTGTTTTGCATAAAAATAATGGAATTATTTGCAGTACAATTAGGAAAAATGTGATGGAAATATCAGTTGACAGAAGGGAGGAGTTCATATTATACTAATATAGTATTATGAATGCGAGTGTGCTGGAACTGGTAGACAGGCACGTTTGAGGGGCGTGTGTTTCACGACGTATGGGTTCAAGTCCCATCACTCGCACCAATTTTAATCCTATTATGCAGATGTGGCGGAATGGCAGACGCGCTAGCTTCAGGTGCTAGTGCTCGCAAGGGCGTGTGGGTTCAAGTCCCACCATCTGCACCAAACCAACATTATCCGAACTGCTTGACAGTTCAAAGTTATCAGAGAAGCTCCCGTGCGCGGGAGCTTCTCTTTTTTGTATAAAGAAAACCACCGGCAGAGCCGGTGGTTATGATTGCACGATCAGAACCAAGATTTCGCAAATAAAGACCTATCTATATAATAATATTATTTTTTGTTTGAAATAAAGAAAAACCAGCTGGAATGCACATGTAACCGTGTCTTTCAGCATTTGTTTTTTTCTGCGCCAGCTTTGTATAGAGTCCCTTGAGTGTTTTGGAGCGCACAGCATATTTTTTCCCGCGAAATAGCAAGTCTTTTCGGTAATAGCCATCTGCATTTTTGGTAGGGATATCCCGTTCTTTTGCTGGCATGATGCGCCTCCTTTTGAAAACATATGTTCGGTTTCGAATGTAATCTTTTTCGCTATAAATAAAGTCCTTGGTTTCTACACTTCCCGTATAGTGGGAGGTTTACTTCCAAGGACTGGTTTAACAAATACATAGTATAGATATATAATATGTGACTGGAAGCAGTATGTCAACCGGTATTTTTTATATATCAATGTCAAAATTGAACACAACATCAAATATTACGGTTCTTTCCAAAGAAAATCATACCAGCTTTTAACTTTTTACGGTATGTACACTGACCCGCAAACATAATATTTGAATGAACACAATGTTGCGCATCGCTACATTCCATATAGTGAGAGCAACAATCAAAACCATCAGATTCAAGCATCTTATCATAAATTGAGAGAAGTTCTTCATCTGATACACCCTGTACCCATTGTTCAAAATCGGAGCGTAGTGCACGTTTCCAGTCGGAACTTTTTGCCTGTGTATCGAACAATAAGCCGGATTGTTTCATTATCACATTCAAAACGGGTGCAACATCAACAACTTTTTTCTTAACGCCACGAAAGCGGAAACAAGGTCTCTTTAAAATTTCAAATGCCTAGTAAGCAGTGCTAGAAACAGGTATACGGTACTCATAAGTAACCGCACTTAAATCATAGGATTCAGGTGAAGCTGTCAGTGCTGAAATCATTTTGTCGTATAGTAGTTTTACAATGGGATCTATATTAGAGGTTAGCTTTTGGTTCATTAAATACTGTCACTTTAGGTGTAATAGATTTTGCGGGGGCATATTTTGGAAAAGGAAGAATATCGATGTTATGTTTTTCAGCATAGTTTTTGAGAGCAATTAAACATTGAAAAGTCTGCTCTGCATCAGCCAAGGCACGATGTGATGTTTCAGATGGAATTTGGAATGCTTCAACTAAAGTAGCCAACTTATGATTTGGTAAATCTTTTCGGATTTTTCTAGATAAACGGAGTGTGTCAACAAAATTGTTTTTGAGAGCACCGTTTGATATATCATATAGAAAGTTGATATCAAAATTGACATTATGACCAACAATAATATCCTCACCGATAAAATTTAAAATTTCAGGCAGGACTATTTCTATAGAGGGTGCAGACTCTAACATTTCATTTGTGATACCAGTAAGATCAGTAATGAAAGTATCTATGGGATATGTAGGCTGAATTAAAGTCGAGAATGAATCCATAATCTGATTGTTTCGAATTTTGATTGCTCCAAATTCAATGATTTCATCAAACCGAGGATCTAATCCTGTTGTTTCCATATCTAAAACAACACAATTTTCTGGAAATAGACATAAGCTTTTGCCTTTATTTGCCCGAACAGTTTTAGGAATCTGTCCCCATGAAGAAATTCCGGAATCAGAGAGTGTAATACCTATCATACTATATAGATTCTCCTTTCGGTATGTGTCCAATTTGGACACATATGTTTTAATTTTGAAACTTGCTTTTCTTATACAATACGGTATGATACAGACATGGCTGCGCAGTCAATTTTTGACAGAAAGTAGGAACTCACCATGTCTATTTATCTCGAACTGCTTCAATTGCTTGCGAATAGCCGAAACCCTGTTTTATTGCTCAGCCTTCTTTTGAAAAAGGCGGCTGAGATGCAAGATACCGACCATACCTGAGCAGCTCCTGCTGTTGGTCAGGGGTCAGCTGATTCACCAAATCTTTTAGCAGCTGCAACTCTTTGGCGTCCACCTGTTCTATGGTGGACGCTTTTTTTTCGATTTCGGACATTCCGATAAGATAATCTATATCAACATGATAATATGCAGATAAACGACTCAATGTTTCCAATGCGGGCTCACTGGCTCCAGTTTCATACTTTGTATAGGTTGTGCGATCGATGCCTAAAAAAGCAGCAAGTTCTTTTTGAGTTTTATTGTGTTTTATGCGTAATTCTTTTAAACGGAGCATATAGTCACCTCATTCACATTATATGTGAAATAAATTCACACTTCAAGAAAGGTGAAGAAATTTCACATTTTATATTGATAAGTGAAATAAATGCACTTATAATACAAGACAAGGTGATGATACTTCACGTAATTCGTGTAAAGGAGGAGCAATTTGCAGACTGTATTCAAGAAAATCGAACAACTATTGCAAAATGGGAGACTGGATCTGCTTTTCCGCGAGCAGAAAAATTACCTCTGATTGCAAATGCTTTGGGCTGCACCATTGATGAATTATATGGACGAGAGGAGAACGAATCATCTGAATGATAATTTACTATGAACACAAAGTACATAATGGAGGGATAACCAATGGCAGCCAATAACCGAAAGCGTGATATCGTGCGTGATATCGAAAGTCATTTTGATGGTGCAGGAGCACTCTGTATTCAAGATGTTGCACGTTATCTGCATTTGAGCAAAGGGACAGCACGCACGTTCTGTGCGGATATTACATCATTTAAGCTAGGTCAGAAGCGTATGTTTCTTGCAATTGATATTGCAGATAAAATCATTCGCAGTTCCATTGAGGGTGATACCGATAAATCTATTTTAGTTCCAACATGGAGGTAGTACCAGTATGAAACCCAACCAGAATATCTATCAATCAGCCCGTGAACGTGCTGGTTTGACACAGGAATCGGCATCAGAACAGCTATACATATCAACGGAAAGCCTGCGCATGTATGAGACAGGCCGCCGCCGGCCTTCTGATGAAATGGCAGTGATGATGGCAGAGGTTTACCGTGAGGAAGCATTGGTTTACCGCCATATCAAGGCAAGCCCAGCGGGGCGCGTGCTGCCTGATTTGACTGAACGCTCATTGCAGGAATGTACGATGCGTCTGTTCCGTCTGCTGCGGCAGTTTGTGCGTGAGCAGCATGTCGAAACCCTGCTCGAAATTGCAGAGGACGGCATCATTGACGAGCAGGAACGACCAGTCTACAACCAAATCATGTCGGAGTTGCGGGAAATCGTGGAAGCTGTAATTGCAATCTCGTTTACCTCAGAAGGGCAAGAAAAAACGCCCCATCAGTCAAAAGACCAATAGGGCGCAGAGTGTTGGAATACACTCGAAACTCGCACTTTCAGTGTACTCCAAATATTTGAAAAAGTCAAGAAAAAGCCGTGAACAGCCGCAAAAAAGGTGTAAGTTCTGTGCGGCTGGTTGCGGCGTGCCGAAAAGCAAGGAGTATGCAGAATGAAAATGATATATAGGGTCGCTGCTGTTTTGTGTGCAGCGACCATTTTGGGACAGGTCGGCTGCTGTGATGCAGGAACAATCAGTTTTTGGGAGTGCCTTCTGCGTGTGCTGGGGTGCGTCTTTGCTCTGATGGCGTGTTATGCCATGGAATGTCGAGGTAGAATGAAAAAAAGGAGATGATACGACTATGCTGCAATATTCGTTTGACGCAGACCTTGCAAAAGAATATGGCGTGCCGGAGGCGATTTTTGCGCATCGCCTGTACTGGTGGGTACGGGACAATGCCGCCAACAACCGCAACTTAAAAGATGGACGATATTGGACTTATGACAGCATGACGGCGCTGCTTGAGATTTTCCCGTTCTGGAGCCGCCGACAGCTGCAAGGTATCATTGCCCGATGTCGGGAAAAAGGGCTGATTCTGACGGCTGAGTACAACGATGACCGGAGAGACCGTACGACTTGGTACACGGTCACAGATGTTGTGCATCGCTTTTATGGTCAAGATTTTAAGCCTGTGACAGAATGGGGCAATGCAATGCACGAAACGGTGCAATGCAATGCACCAAATGGGGCGGCTCAGTGCACCGTTTCGTGCACTCTATATAAGGAACAGTTAGAAGACCAGTTAGAAGACGAGAGAGTGCGCACGCGCGAAGAACAGCAAAACGGCATTTCGGCGGCACCCAAGCCAGCAGAGGCAAAGCAGACCTATGGAGAGTTTGCCAATGTCCGTCTGACCAGCAGGGAACTGGACAAGCTGCTCAGCCGATGGACACGGGAACAAGTCCATCATGAAGTCGAAGCTCTGTCTGCCTACATGAAGTCCAAGGGAAAAGCCTACAAGGACCATTATGCAGCTTTGACCGTTTGGATGAAACGAGATTTCCCTGCCGGACAAGCTGCCTCGGGCGGTCGTGTCCTGATTGATGACGATTGAGAGGGCGCAACATGGAAACTACTACACAACGAATTTACGATGCTGCGGTTGCCGTCCTTGGCTCTGTGATGCTGGACCCCACAGTGTCGGGAGATGTATTCGCCAAGGTACGTCCAGAGCATTTCATCATGCCGGAGTATCGCACGGTGTTCGAAGCGGAACAAACCTTGTTTCTGTCTGGAAAGCCGATTGACCCTGTGTCTGTTACCGCACTCATCAGCGAGGCGTATCGACCGCTCATCATGGACATCATGGACTTAACCCCAACAGCTGCGAACTGTCTGGCGTATGTTGATATCCTGATTGAGCAAACACGCCTGTATCAGCTGCGGGAGCTGGGGGAACGCCTTGCCAACGCAGCCACCTTGGACGATGCCACAGAGTTGCTGGCGCACGGACAAGGACTGTGCGCGAATCGCTCTGGTATGACAGCACTGTCCTTGAAAGATGGATATATTGGGTTCACGGAGCGTCAAAGTCAGCAGCCGCACTATCTGAATTTTGGCATGGAAGGTCTGGACAGCCGCCTGTTTGCAGAGCTTGGGGATTATATTCTGCTGGGGGCGCGTCCCTCTACCGGAAAAACCATGCTCGCCTTACAGCTTGCGGTACACCTAAGCAAGACCTATCGGGTTGGATTCTTTTCCCTCGAAACCAAAGATGCAAAGCTGATTGACCGTACCATGGCACATGTGTTTGGGATAAGCTTTGGCAAAATCAAGCGTCATGCACTGACAAAGGACGACTGGAGCCTGATGGCGCTGCAATCTGCAAGGCTGACCGGCTCCAAGCTGGAAATTGTGCAGGCAACTGGGCGCACAGCTGAGGAAATCGCATCTTTTGCGCGATATCGGCGGCATGAAATCATCTTGGTTGACTATATTCAACTGATTCGCGCAAGCAAGAAAGCATACAGCCGAGAAAATGAGGTGGCATCTATCTCCACGGCACTTGCAAACTTTGCCCGTGCGCATCATGTGACCGTGATTGCACTGGCACAGCTGACCCGTGA
Organism: Butyricicoccus pullicaecorum; assembly: GCA_018366035.1. GTDB lineage: Bacteria > Bacillota > Clostridia > Oscillospirales > Butyricicoccaceae > Butyricicoccus > Butyricicoccus pullicaecorum_A. Next base: position 364,281 of record JAGZIW010000001.1, read on the forward strand.
CAATGAGGACGCCAAAAACAAGACCGTTCGTGCTCCAACACTGTCCAGCTTCCGCGAATCGGGTGCGTTAGAACAGGACGCAGATATTGCGCTTCTGATGTACTTATCTGAGCCGGACAACAAAGGCTCTGACCGTATCCTGCGCCTTGCCAAAAACAAGGAAGGCAGCCTTGGAAAATTGCAGCTTGCTTTTGATGGTGACAAGCAGACCTTTACAGAACGCATTGCCATTCAGGGAGACCCCTTCCGGTGGAGCAGTCCGGCGCCGCGGACGGATCCGCCCTCTTTGGAGCCGCGAGAATGGCAGGAGATTACACCAAGCGAACAAATTCCATTTCCAGAATTTGGAGGTAAGACACATGGTGCATAAGAAAAAATATACCAGTCTCACTGAGGTCATATTTGAGTCATCTGCAACCGGCACAAAGGTGAAGGGATATGTCTTGCAGGTGATTCACAAGCGCTCGGGTCGCAGCTATGCGGTGGTAGAATACAGGAGTTCTCTGGCAGGCGGCAGGAAATCCACGCCGCTGCGTGAATGTTTTGTCATTGTAAACGGCTGCTATCAGGGGATTATCACACGGCGAAATATAGCGAATCAAGAAAAGAGGGATTTATGATGACAGATTTGGTGAAACAGGCAATGTTTCGGGTCAATCAGGGAAGTGTGTCCAATTTGGACACATTGGATTTGGTACAGGTTCCCCTGTCTCTGATTGACACAAATGATGGAAACTTTTATGCTGTGGGAGATATACAGGACCTCAAGGATTCGATTGCACTCATTGGTTTGAAACAGCCTTTGGTTGTGCTTCCGACCGATGGCAGGTATCGGCTGATTGCAGGGCACAGGCGTTACAAGGCACTATCGGAGTTGGGCAAAGAAACGGCTCCTTGTGTGATACAGAACGGTTTGACAGAAACCGAGGAGCAGCTTGCGCTGATTCTCACCAATTCAACTGCAAGAGAACTGTCTTACCTCGAAAAGCTGGAACAGGCAAAGCGGCTCAAGGAACTGTTTATGAAACGCCGTGAGGAGGGTGCGGAGCTGCATGGGAGAATCCGAGATATGGTGGCTGAGGCAATGGACGAAAGCGCAAGCAATATTGCACGTATGGAGAAAATCGACAAACATTTGATTTCGGATTGGAAAGGACCGCTCAATCAGGGGCAAATTAGCGTATCTACTGCATACGAAATTGCAAAATTACCGGAAAATATGCAGCAGAGACTGAAAGAAGAATATCCGGTTGCAGGCGTACTGACTGCAAAAGTTGTACAGGGCGCTGAAAAAATGACAGAATACCCCTTTGCGCCGCTGAATTGCCCGCTGCGTCATGGAGCATTGTGCACACGGTATGCAGAACGTGCGGAAATGGTCGCAACTGGGACTTGCTCCGGCTGCTGCAAGAATTGTGACCATACCGAAGACTGTCCGGTTTTCTGTGACTTGTGTAAGAAGAACGCAGACCGAGAAAAAGAGTGTGCGTACAAAGCACAAAAAGAAATGGAAGCCGAAGAACAATACCAGAAGTCGGCATATCGCCGCGCCCAGCTGAGCCTGATGCAGTGGGCGAAGGATACACGGTTTGACAGTATGGCTGAATGGAATGCACTGCCCTATACGGTGAAGTTTTTCCGTGAGATGGCAGCACCAAGCCGAAATTCATGGGCGCCGAACTTGAGGGATTTATTTGAGATGGCAGACTTGCTGGAAATTTCTCTGTCAGAGCTGCTGGGACTTGTACCAGAACTGCCGCCGTGCACTTCCGGATACATAAAATAGACTGTATATAATGGAGGTTAAAATGTTAAATAAAGTGATTTTGATGGGGCGTTTGACACGCGACCCTGTATGTAAATATGTAAATGATAAGAAGGTTTGTAATTTTACGCTGGCGATTGACCGCCCAAAGCAGTCCGATGGCGAAAGGCAAACAGACTTTCTCAATTGTTTCTGCTGGGGAAGACGTGCAGAGTTTGTGTCGCAATGGTTTACTAAGGGTATGATGGCTGTTGTTGTGGGTCGCGTACAGTCGCGGAACTGGGAGGACCAAAACGGAAACAAGCGCAGTACCGTAGAAATCAATGCAGACGAAATCTCTTTTGGCGAAACCAAAAAATCCCGTGAAGCAACAGGAAATCTACCATCTGAACCATATCCAAATGCACCAGATGACCAATTTACAGCGTTAGATGACACTGGAGAAGACGTGCCGTTCTAATTTGACATGCCACAACACACCTATTTGCTGTATAGGGTATAAAAGAAACCCGCCATTATATGGGCGGGTTTTTCTGAGCCATATTTTGTTTTCTTAAATCTTTGCCATACGGATAGGAGGCATATATACATCTATCAGCATAGCTCGTTCATTTTCAGCTGTTACTATATCAGACAACTGGGTAGGCACAGGGATTTCCTCGTTATCCTCTTCCATGCCATAGAGGGCACAGCCTAACAATTCTCTTGCAGATAACAACGCATCATTGTCATCTACACCACTAGTAGCAACATCTAAATCCGGAAAGACAACTGCAATTTCCTGACCAGCTTCATAGGTGAATACAGCAGGATAAATATATCGTTCGGTTTTCTTCATAATAAAAGCCTCTTGTTAAAATTAAAGGAAGGGAGTTGGATTATTTGAATAAGCATCGGCTGCCGTTTTTAGATGGTTTAGTGTTTTTCTGGGTAAATTGTTTAAGAATGACTTTGCTGATAAAGAGCCGTTAAAGAGTCCTGAAGCACCTGTGAAAAGTTGATATGATTATTTTCAGCAAATGTGTTGAGCCATGCTGGAATGGTAAGATTTTTTCTAACTGCCTTTTCGCCGTACTTTTCGGCATAAGCGTCCATATCGAGGACCAGCATGCTTACAAAGCCACCATGGTCTGGAATAATACTTTCAATGGGACTTGCTTTCGGGGCGGGCTTCCCGTCTTCTAATTCATCGAGAACCCAGCCGGAAGCGGCATCTGTACCCATAAGGATAGCTTCTGCCAACGTATTACCGCCGCTGACGCAGCCGGGAAGGTCTGGAACAACTACGGCGTAAGCTCCTTTTTGATCTTCGTCAGGATAAAAACAAGCAGGATAAGTTAATTGCATAAGAACCTCCTTTATTGCATGCAGTACTGGGCTTTTATAGCCCAGCCTGCTTCAAGATTTGTTTCACTATTTGTGGGGCGATGTCTCCGGGGTGATTGGGAATCGTAACCTTGCCGGGTTTTGTTGGATGAATGTAAGAATAATGAGAGCCTTTTGCTTTTTTGAATCGCCATCCATCTGCTAAAATTATTTTTCTACTTCCCGGAATTTCATGCTGCAACCTCCTTACAATTATATTATACGCATAATGCGCATTTACGTCAAGAGGATTCTGGTATCATTCGATTTTTTCCATTAAGAGTTTCCGCAAAGCTGAAATGGCGATACGTATTCTGCACACGAGGTGTTATGCAATGCGAACAAAAATATATGCATAGATTTTGTGTATCTAAAACAAATATTTTTCCTGCGCTTGACAAGTTCTGAAAAAATCAGTATAGTAGATGCCAGAACAAAGGAGTTATCCCAGCCCAGACTTGGGGCTGGCAACAATAAAATAAGGCACTGTGCGGGGCTGAGCCCCGCATTTTTCTACCCTTTTATAAAAATGTGTCCAAATTGGACACAAGAAAGGAGTAACATGGCAAAGCGAAGAAAAGTCATTCGTGCGGGGCAGATGGTTTATGCAGTGGTGTACTCTGTGCCGCATGTATCAGACAAGCCCGCAGCACGCGCGGCAAAGACCAAGTGTTCCACCAAAGCACGTCAGCGTATGAACATGAAATATGCTTGGCAGAAGCTGGAGTTGGAACTGGCAGCCAACTTCGGCGCACAAGACCTCGTGGTTACGCTGACTTATGATGATGCACACTTACCCCATGATCGCGATGATGCAGTTGCAAAGCTAAAGAGATTTTGGGTGCATCTGCGCAAGGCACGGCGTCTTGCGGGTCAGTCCCTCCAATATATTTATGTGACTGAGGGCATACATGGTGATAATCGACTGCATCACCATGCGGTCATCAACGGAACCGGCGCAGATCTCGAGGTGCTGCAAAGTCTTTGGAAGCATGGAACCGTACATATGGAGCCAGTGGACACCTCTGGTGGGTATGAAGCACTTGCAAAGTATTTGACCAAGGAGCCACGCGAGCATGGCAGTCCAAACGGGCTGCGCAGCTGGACACCCAGCCGAAACCTGCAAAAGCCACAGACCGAAAGCAGCTTTGTGCCAGATGATTTGACTTTGTGCGCGCCGCCGAGTGCAGTCGTGTTAGATAGTGACAGCATGGTCAATCAATGGGGCGAGTTCAAGTACATCAAATATCTGCTGCCAGATAAGCCAAAGCATCGCAAGACACCAACAGCACCGCCAAGAAAAAAGAAAATCAAATAAGGTCTTAGTTTTACGCTGATAAGGAAGTATTCACAACAACTTATCACTAACGCCGACAGACAGGGTGCAAATAGAAACAGAGAGTTAATCACTTTCAATAGTGGTCGGCTCTCTGTTTTCTATCTTCACTTTGTTACGCAATAGAACGCCATTTTTGAGGATAGAAGTATAAAATATCATCTAAGCGTTTTTCACGTTTTGAAAGCCGCATAAATCAAGCGTTTTTTACCCTCTACTGCGTAACATACCTACCACTAAATCAGCAGTTTTATAAGGCAGGTGGATTAGACAGTTTTTGAATACCGCATAATTTCCGCTGTTGGATTATCCGATATTGGATTTTCCGACAGCGGTTTATCCGACATCGGAAAATCCAACGCAATAAAATAAAGATATAAATAACTAAAGAAATACTAAATACAGATTTAATCAAATATCCATTCCCTTCCTATCCTTTCCCTAATCCCTCTCCTTTGGAGTAAGGCAAAGCGGCAGAGCCGCCAGAATGGAAAGGAATGGAACGGAAACGGCAATATAAAAATATCGTTTGTTATGTTACGCAGTAGAACCTTATTTTTAAGGGTGGGAGTATAAAACCCTTACTCCTGCCCTTATCTCCACTGTAATGCCGCTTAAATCAAGTGAGAAGCACACTTTATCGCATAACATTTCATAATGAATTGGAAGCGTAAGCGGTTTATCCGATTGCGCTCTTGACTGCTCGACAGCAAAGACAGGGAACGCCGTCAAGGACGCTTGCGTTCATTTTATCCTTGACGGCGTTTTCGGGCTTTGCTACTTCCTACCTAAAACGATACTTGAATAATGCCTGTATCAGTTGCGCTTCCAGTCTGTCTTGAATATCGGAGTTATAATGACCTTGAAATACAGATAGATATTTCATATACCCTCTGTAATAACATACGACATTATGTATTGCTTCCGGTTCTCCTTCAACCACTTTTTCAATGATTTCAAAAGGTATTCGCTTTTCGTTCTTCATGTTCCAACCTCTCCCATTCTTTTCTTAACTGTTTCAGTGCCGCCAGTTTCCAATAGTTTACAGTTGTACGGCTTCGTCCATATTTCTGCCCAATTTTCTTGTCTGTATATCTGAAAAAGAAATATAACACTAAAACTTCCTGCCGTTGTTTTGACAAAATAGAGAATGCTTTTGCCAGTCGCTCATTTTCAATTTCAATACATTCTCCACATACACTGAATATGGTCGGCTGCATTGGTTCTTCAAAGTAATTATCCGTTACAGATGGATTGTAATAGCGTTCCGACATGAGATAGTCAAGAGAGATTTCATGCTTTCGCCGTCTGTTAATATCCCGATAAGCTGATAAAGCGGCGTTGCGTAGAACAACTCTACAAAAGGCGGCAAAAGTATATTCAATATGCTCCTTATGTTCTTTGGAATAGCTCATTTTTCTCACCCCCTTTCTTCCCAGTAGGGGGCTATTACAGCAAACGCCCATGCAGGCGTAAAACCACATAGGCATTTGGTAATATGAGTTATTTAAGCAATTATGATGATTTGTGTGTTCATCTTTATGGTCGCAAAATCCCGTTGTATGGAATGGGCTTTTTTTAACAACGAAATAAGGGTATAACTGTGAAAAATGGACATGGCAATGCCTCCTTAATACCACCATAAACATTTTTATCAAATAAAAAAAACGGGCGGCTTTGTATTTTAAAGCCGTCCATGAAAAAATTTTGTATGGGAATTATGCTGTACAACGGCTTTTTTCTTTTGACGTCGTGCGGCAATTTAACACAAATATTCAATATTTCCTGACTGTATCTCGGTTATATGTTGTCTAATATATTCTTTAGACCAATCCCACCACTTTAATTTGAGCAATGTATCAATCGTTTCCTCATTAAATCTTTTTCGTATCTGTTTTGCCGGTACACCTCCCACGATTGTATAAGGTGGAACATCTTTCGTTACAACGGCTCGCGCCCCGATAATAGCACCGTCGCCAATCGTAACGCCTGCTAAAATGACTGCTTCATAACCAATCCAAACATCATTTCCGACAACAATATCTCCTTTATTATCCCATGCCTTTGTAATGTCTTTTACGTCTAATCCCCATTCTTCAAAAAAAATGGGAAATGGATATGTTGATAAGGACGATAATGTATGATTTGCACTATTGAAAATAAACTTTGCTCCACACGCGATTGAACAAAATTTCCCAATTATCAATTTGTCTTGATTGATAGGGTATTGATATAAAACATTATTTTTTTCAAAGTCTTTTGGTTCTTTCACAAAATCATTATACATAGTATAATCGCCCGCTATGATATTAGGGTTAGTGATAACACTTTTAAGATATACCGTTTCTTTATCATTTGAACGTGGATAAATTTTCTGTAACATAATGATTCCTCCCTTATCGCTCTAACGGAAAAGTGAATGTTTGAATACATTCAAAATGGTTATTTTCTACATAATATACGGTTTGCTCTTTGGCAGAATACACGAAAGAAACTCTCGTTGCCCATGCACCCTCTTGACGCACATCATAAAGTAAATGAATTGCGTCTGAAATTGAAAAATCGGGGCTATATTTTTCTAATTTTTTCAAAGCACGTTCATATCTATCGTCCCCCGGAACAATAAAATCTTTTGTACTTTCCGGCTTCATCAAAGAATAGTTCGTTATCAAGGAATATTGTTCGTGTTCTTCTTTATAGCCTATTCCCGGTTCAATGATTAAAACACGTCCATGACTGTCTGATAACATTGCCTGCATGGTTGCGTCCGGTGCATAGGTAACTTGCTTTGACTTTACAATTTGGAGTACCTCATCAAAAGAAATTTGTGCTTTAATAAACTGTTCTGTCAAGTCGGCAATCGTTATACAGTCAGAATTATCTCGATATATTCCGGCAGGATTGTCATGTACATATAACAATGTCCCAACATTTCCATTTCTATTGATACCATGATAAGAGTGGTATATACCGTCCGGTCGTAAAATACCTATATAAAAGCGTTCTTTTTCTTTTATCACTTTATGTTTCCACACTGCAAGGTCAATATCAAAATTAAATCCTGTAATCATGTCATTCCCATTATAAACAAATCGGGTACACATAATAGTTCCCTCCCATGTATTTTAAATATTTCTTCTTTATCATACAGTTCGTTGAAAAATTTTTCTATACTCTATATAATACCGAACCAATCTGTATAAAAATAAGAGGCTGCAACTCGGCAGCCCCTTACCTTACTTTTGATATATAATTTTCCGAACAGCATATAAAGATAGGCAATATTTTTCAGCAAGACAATTTATAGAAATACCGCTTTGATATTCTTGTTTTATCTTCTGATTACGTTGCTCTAATTCTTTCCTATAACCGGAAACTTCTCCCCAACGTTTTTGTTTCTCCTGCTCAACAGGAACATAAATATATTCGCCTTGAACATAATTTTGCAACTCTTTTACCAATGCGTCTGGAAGAATAACTTGTGCATTTTTATATTTCATGCGGGCTTCCTCCTTGATTATGATGGTCAAGTTACAAAGCCAGCATTTATTCTGCGACTATTTTACTCCATGCAACCGTCGCAATCTACTGGCTTTGCATGGAGAAAATCTTTGTTTCTCTTTTTTGTGTTAATACACATACAAATCACTTCTTTCCCTATGTCTAAAACATTAAGTTCAGATGAATACAGTCTACCATATTCTTAAAACTATATCAATCTTGAGTTTTAATTCTCCTTTGGCATTTTTGCAAATCCAGCGTACTTGGAAGTAAGAAAAACTTTTTGAAAAATTTCTCTCAAAACTTCGGCAAAATCGCTCTGTCCGGTGTTGTAGGTAGTGAGAGGAAAATCAGAGGGTTTGGGATACTTCCCAACAAGCAAAATGCAGGGCAT
>JAGZIW010000008.1 GCA_018366035.1 Butyricicoccus pullicaecorum
AGCGAAAGAAAACTCCATATCAGATTATGTGATTGCTGACAGCAAAGGGGAGCCGCTGGCTGCTTCGCAGTTTCAAAGAGTGTGGCAGTATGTAGTTGTTCGTTCCACCAAGCCCCGGAACTATTATAAGTATGTAAATGGGGAGAGTATCAAATATACGGTTACTCCAACGCTGGGCATGACCCAGAAGAATCAACCCAAAATCAAATATACGCTGGACTTCGATGTGACACCCCATCAGCTACGGCACACTTACATCACCAATCTTCTCTATGCGGGTGTCGATCCAAAGACAGTGCAATACCTTGCCGGACACGAAAACAGCAAAACAACTATGGACATCTATGCAAAAGTGAAGTACAATAAACCAGAGGAGCTGTTTGGGGTAGTAAATGGTGCGTTTCATCAGGCTATCGCTGAATGAAAAAGGGTCGTTTTTTATGGTCCGCACACCGGATAACTGAGAAGCAGAAAGCCGGAAAAGCCCGGAATATCAAGGGAAAACAGCTCAAAAACTCGCGCAATACGGTCTCAAGGCAGCTCGTCGTGCTCCGCAGTTCAGCAAGAGATAATCTGCTGGCGGGACCCTATCAAAAGGTTTACAAAAGCCCAGAAAACAAGGTTTTCAGGTTACAAGGAAGTATATTTTTCAATTTGGCGGTATAGCCCCATTCAAGGGCTATGCCGCCTTTTCCTGTTTATTGGATTCTTTCTGTTCCGTCTGCGGGTCAGTCGGCAAATGGATTTCTCCCACGAAGTGAAAGACACTATTCACTTTACAAAGGAGTTTGCATATATGAGCAAACTACACGTGAATCACAAATTGCTGTGGTATGCTTGTTTAAAAGGAGGATAGCTATGCAAAAAATTTTAATTGTTGAGGACGATTGGGATATCCAAGACCTTTTGAAAAATTTTTTACAAGAAGTTGGCTATGAAACTTCGATTGCCCGTGACGGAATGGAAGCTATTTCGCTGTTTTCTTCTGCTCGCTTTGATTTGATTCTGTTGGACATCATGCTGCCTAAAATTGATGGGTTTACAGTATGTGAGTTGATCCGCAGACACTCACAAGTTCCCATTATCATGCTCACTGCCTTAAATGGGGAGGAAGAACAAATTAAAGGATTGGATTTGCAAGTAGATGATTATATTACAAAACCATTTTCCATGCCAATTTTGATCCGTAAAATCGCTGCAGTTCTACGGCGGAGTACGATGATTCCAGATCAGGAACATCAAACAATATCCTATAAAAACTTGATTCTGGATTTAGACAGCTACTCCGCTTCTGTAAATGGAGAATCCTACGAATTGACACAGCGGGAATTTGAAGTCTTGCGGGAATTGCTTTTGAATCAAGGGCGCGTTCTTACCCGCCAAAATTTGCTGGATCGTCTTTGGAAATATGATTTTCTTGGGGACGAGCGTGTTGTCGATACTCATATTAAAAATCTAAGAAAGAAATTGGGAATCGACTTTATCCAGACGATTCGAGGGGTGGGATACAAAATTGATAAAGGAAATGAAAGGTAGTTTATTTGCGAAAATATTTTTCGTTACATTTTTATTGACGAGCTTTTGTTGTATGATAACATATGGTGTTATCACATGGCTTGTTCCCAAAACTTATAGTACGACCCTTGACACGAGCTTGGATAGAGCAGTAAATTCATTCCTTGCAGAAGTTGAGCGTGTCACTCCATTGGAAAGCGGAAAGCTCTTTGATGAATTTGTATTAAATCAGAACGGTGTGCTGATCCAGTTATTTGATTCTTCTAATAACGAAATCGAACTTCCGTCACAAAGCAGATCAGCGTTCCCTGTTTTTGTCACAAGCGGGGTAGCGATTGAAAGCGACAATCCGGCAGCCTATCGAGCAACACAAAGTTACATCTTTACCTTTGCAGGGACGGACGGGGTTTACACCTTGATGGTTGCGGGAAGCTCACAGGAAGTTGATTTACTAAAAGATGCTTTGGGTGGAATCTTCCTCGTGCTGCTCTTTGTGGTTCTGCTGGTTGCTGTATTGGCTTCTATTGTTTATTCTCATTATGTGACCAGACCTGTTTTGTGTATCAGTGATGTATCGAAAAGAATGGCAGAACTAGATTTTAGTTGGAAATGTAAAGAAGGCCGAACAGATGAACTTGGAACATTGGCACACAGTCTAAATGAAATGTCACAAAGGCTAAGTGCGTCTATGGCAGATTTGAAAAGTGCCAACGCGAAATTACAAGAAGACATTGAGCGCGAACGTGCGTTGGAACAGGCGCAATTAGACTTTTTTTCCGCAGTTTCTCACGAGTTGAAAACGCCTATTACCATCATCAAGGGACAGACCGAGGGCATGATCCTAAATATCGGGGATTATCAAGACCGTAACAAGTACCTGATGCGCTCGCTGGAAATCATCAATACAATGGAAATCATGGTGCAAGAAATTCTGACTGTATCCCGCATGAAATCTTCAAAAGTCGGGCTAAAAAAAGAAAGTATCCAGTTCTCGGATATGCTCAAGCAGGAGTATGCGCTGTTTGAAGATTTGATTGTCCAAAAAGGTATCGACTGGAATGAAAGTATTACCCCTGATTTGTGTGTTGTCAGTGACAAGGCGCTGCTGCAAAAAGCAATCAATAACCTTGTTTCCAATGCGATTGTCTACTCGCCAGAGGGTAGCGCCATCTATTTGACTGCTTTTGCAGAAGAAGGGGCGGTTCGGTTCTTGCTGGAAAACACAGGTGTTCATATTCCTGATTCGGAGTTTCCAAAACTGTTTGATGCCTTTTACAGGGTGGAACATTCCCGTAACAAGAGAACCGGCGGGAGTGGTTTGGGATTATACATTGTCAAAACTATTCTGGAACAATATCAAGCGAGATACCGGATTGAAAACACAAATAGAGGGGTCTTATTTACAATTCAATTTTAAATATGAGGCGGTGATAAGCACCGCCTCATATTTTTGCAACTACATCTAAAAAACATATTCGATACAATGGCAGCCCAAAAAGTTTTGGTAACATAAAAGTACTAACAGAAAGGAGTTGCTTCCAATATGAAGAAACGCAATCTTAAAGTTCTCGCACTCATTATAGCACTGTGCGTATCAGCGGCGTTGATGAGTGCAGTCAACGCTGCGGCTGCACAAGAGTCTAACAAGCAAACAACGACCAATTTAACACTCATGGAACAGGCCCATAACAGCGGCGATACTTTTTCCTCAAATTCTGCCTCTACGGCAGAGGCCTATGAAAGCGACGAAGCGGTTTCCACAGGGGAGCAGGCCAAGGCGGAGGAAACTCGCCGTGCAGAAATCGCAGAGCAGTATTCCATTTATGAACCATATGGCATGACCTATGATAAGGAGAAAGACCGCTTCTTTTATAACGGACAGATGGTGCGTTACTTCAAAGATCAGATCGGTACAGAGAACACAAACTCATTCTTCTTTGAAGATGGTGTCGTAGATGTAGAGCCGATGAAAGACACCAATGGCACTCTGACAGGGTTGAAGCTGTCCTCGGATATCGATTTCAGAGCAAGAACGGAAAAAGAAATCAAAGCAGAATTTGACGCGGTTGGCATGGCCGAGAATAGCGGTAGTTTTGAAATGGGCGATCCGAACGAGCGTGATGATAGTTTAGACGCCTACACCGCATTTGGCGTTTCCTATGACCAATCTACTCAAAAATGGATATATGATGGAAAAATCATTCATATTCTCTATGATGCAGACCACAACACCTACTGCTGCGGCAGTAGCGCAAGCGATGCTGTTAATCTCAAAGTGATTCGAGACAAGAGCGGTAACATTGAAAAGCTGATGGAAGCAGAGGTACAAGAATTGGAGCAGTATGTGAAATAAACTCCAGAACTGCTGGGTAACAGCAAGGGAAAAAGCCGTCGTAGTCCTTTGACATGCCCATTGCAGAATCAATGAAAGGACTTATTGACTTACAAAAGGAAAAGACTTTTTGCAATACTTATAAGAATGAGGTAGTCTACGAGGGTGATCAGCTATCCAGCATAAACTATTTAGGATTTTTATTTAATGGCGAAAACATTAGAATAAGACCACGTGCTATAATTATTACAGAATGCATCGAAAAGTGCATACCAAAAGAAGATCAGAAAAAGTAGGAAGAACGCTCATGATTCTCAATCATGAGCGTTCTTTTAGCAGCACCTGTTTATCGGTCGTTAAGTTTAATTCATTTTTGATACTTCCGTATTGGCGTTCACCAAACGGTAAGCCTGAACTATTAGAATTTCAAAGACAGTTCACTACTATTTTTGACAGAAAGTCTGGATTATTGGGTTCGTGTCCCCTGCATGCTTTCGAGGTATTGTTTGCGATAGCGGATTGGGGGAAGACCAACAATTTTGGAAAAAATGGAGTTGAAATGATGAACACTGGAATATCCGACTAGCGCCGCGATTTGTGAAGCGGTAAAGTTGCTGGCAATCAGCAAATTTTGGGCTTCGCCAATGCGGCAGCGAATCATATAGTGTATGGGAGAGATGCCATTGACATTTTTAAAGATATGAGATGCATGATACGGGGATACATGCAATGCATCGCTGATGGTCTGCAAAGATAAAGGTTCGGTAAAATGGGTGTCGATGTAATGGCGGATACGGGTGGCCAGAACCAGCTCCTCATCTTGATGAAAGGCGCGGTCATCGGGCGGAAGATTGAGCGCAAGCAGCAGAAGCGATTGCAACAAAGAGCGGCTTAAATCCTGCCGGTAGGGGAGGTCGCTTTCCATAGTGTCATAAAGCATGTGGGTTAGGGTCACGAGTTCGGGATGGCTCTGTGCAGGGCGAACAAAGCCCATCTCTGGGGTGCACATATGTCCGAGCGGAAGCCCGACGAGCTGCAAATCGGCAATACCAAAGCAGTAGTCTGCGATTTCTCGGCTATTGACCGAAGTGATTTCGTGCAAGGTTCCCATGTTGTAAAGCAGGAAATCCCCTGGATGGATGTCATAATGATACCCATCGACAATATAGGTGCCTAAACCCTGATAAATATAAAGCAGTTCGGTGCAGGTGTTATGATTGTGCAGCGATCGGGTGATCTTATGTTCCTGCCCTGCTTTTTTGGTGGCATAGAGCAAGCGCGGCATTTGGTTCGGTGCAAAGGAAACACAGGCAGTGGACATCGTTTTTACCCCCCTATTGTTCCTTCATTATAACGCAGCATTCTGACAAACGCAAGAATCCATAAAAGATAAAAGTAAAAAAGCTTTTTTGTGCAAAATAAAGGGAGATCTCAATTCAGGAAGAGCAAGAATCAATAAACATGGGAAAGAAATCAGACTATAATAAAAATATCGAAAAAACACAGTTATAGAGCGAATCTCCGCATTCTGCGGTGATTTCTGTGAGAAAAGGAGTTTTTTATGAAAATCGCATTTGATGTAGATGTCCTTGCCAAACAAATGTCAATCAACGACTATGTACATAAGGTAGCCGACTGGGGCTATAAGTATATTGAACAGTCCCCGCATCCGCGTATCAATCCGTTCTACAAGCATCCGTTGTTTTCTAGAGAATGTGAGGAAGAATATCGACGCGCCCTCAAGGAGACTGGCGTGGAAATTTCCTCGTTCATTGTGGTTTACCGCTGGTCGGGCCCGACCGAGGAGCAGCGCCAGCACGCGGTTGCCAACTGGAAGCGCATGATTGAAATTGCGGTCAACATGGGCGTACCGGTCATCAACACCGAATTTTCGGGCGATCCCAACCAGCAGGAGATCTGCAACGGTATGTTCTGCAAGTCTATGGAAGAACTGCTGCCCATCATCGAACGGGAAGGTCTGCGTGTGGAAATTCAGTCCCACCCGTATGACTTCTGCGAACTCAATGACGAGACCTGCGATATTGTCAAGTCCTTCCGTTCCAAGAATCTGGGTTATGTTTACTCGGCATCTCATGGCTTCTTCTATGACCAAGGCAAGGGCGACGTGCGCCGAATGCTCAAGTATGCTGGTGACGAGCTGACCCATGTGCTGCTCGCCGACACATGGAACCAGACTAAGGACTGCCGGTATATCCTCAATCCGCCATGGCTCAACAGCCGCGGTCGTGCAGATGTCACCATTCACCAGCACACCGCGATGGGGGAAGGCGAGGTTGACTTTGACGGCATCTTCGAGACCCTGCGTGATATGGACTTTGCGAACAAGCAGCTCAAGCCTGACGCGCCCAAAGTCGGCGGCGACAATATTATCTGCGTATCCTACTTCGGGTTCCCAGAGAAAATGGACAAGCAGGCGCCTGAAGCATTGGAACGTATTCAGCACGAATTGCTGTAAAATAAACCACCATCTTTTTCTCTGCATACCTGCGGCCGGAATGCTTCGAACCGCAGGATTCCCTAAACATTGGAGGAAACCTTATGAAAATCCAAATTTGTGGTGCGCCCTGCTGCTGGGGTGTTGATGATCCGAGAAACCCTTATCTTCCGCCTTGGACTCGGGTTCTGGAAGAAGCGGGGCAAGCCGGCTATCGGGCGATTGAACTGGGGCCATATGGTTATTTACCCATTGATGCCGATCGGGTAGCGGCCGAACTGCATAAAAACGGACTGGCTATTGTCGCCGGTACGATTTTCCACGATCTGTTGGATCCAGCCAATCAGCCGGATGTTCTGCGAGCAGTGGATGATATTTGTGCTCTTATTACCGATTCTCGTTTGCCCAGTCTGCCGGTGTTTGAAAATCAGAAATTTGCAACCCCATATATGACCGTAATGGACTGGGGGCACATGGAACGGGATTATGCAGCCGGACACCCCAATACCGCTCCGCGTCTGCCCGCTGCCGAATGGGAACAGTTTATGCACCATGTGCGTGCCGTGTGTGAGCGCGCCAAGCAGTGGGGTGTGAGACCGGTGATTCATCCCCATGCCGGCGGCTATATCGAGTTTGCAGATGAAATCGAAAAGGTCGTGTGGGATATCCCTTATGAGTTGGCTGGCCTGTGTCTGGATACCGGACACTTGTACTATTCCCATATGGATCCAGTGGAGTACTTGAAAAAATACGCTGACCGGCTGGATTATGTACATTTTAAAGACGTGAATGAAACGGTATACCGACAGGTGCTCGGTGAACACATCCGGTTTTTTGATGGCTGTGGCAAGGGTGCCATGTGTCCGATCGGCACCGGTTCTCTCGACTATCCGGCCATCAAGCAGACGCTGGAGGAGATTGGGTACAACGGCTACATTACCATTGAGCAGGAACGAGACCCACGTAATGCAGACATGAGCCTGCGAGATGTTAAGGCCAGCGTGGATTATTTAAAGTCAGTTGGTTATCAGATTTAAAAGCAGGAGGAAAACAGCATGTATTATGGTGAAAAGAGAGTAGATCAGCCCATTCGATGGGGCATGGTCGGCGGCGGCAAGGGCAGTCAAATCGGTTATATCCATCGTTCGGCTGCGCTGCGGGATTTTAACTTTACCCTGCTTGCTGGTGCGTTCGATATCGATCCCGCGCGGGGCAAAGCGTTTGGGGAAACCCTGCATGTGGCCTCGGAACGTTGTTATCCGGATTATAAAACCATGTTTGCCGAGGAAGCTAAACGTCCAGATGGTATTCAGGCAGTATCGATTGCAACTCCCAACGCGATGCATTATGAGGTCTGCAAAGCTGCCTTGGAAGCCGGTCTGCACGTGGTGTGTGAAAAGCCATTGTGCTTTACCTCCAAGGAAGCCGAAGAATTGGTGGCGCTGGCAGAAACGAAAAAGCGTATTGTGGGCGTGACTTATGGATATTCTGGCCATCAACTCATCCAGCAGGCGCGCCAGATGATTCAGCATGGCGATCTGGGTGAGATTCGTGTTATCAATATGAGTTTTGCTTTTGGCGGCTACAATGTAAAGATTGAGCAGACCAATCCGGCGGCTAAGTGGCGGTTTGATCCCCAAAAAGCCGGACCGTCCTTTGCGTTGGGCGATGTAGGCACCCATCCTCTGTTCCTGATCGAAGCGATGCTGCCGGATTTACAGATTGACAATCTGATGTGCACCAAGCGTTCCTTTGTAGAGGACCGAGAATTGGAGGACAATGCGTTTGTTATCATGAACCTCAAAGGCAGCGAACACATCCAGACGGGTGCACAGGTCTACTGTTGGGCCAGCTCAATTAACAGCGGTGCCCGACATTATCACAAGATCCGCGTGGTAGGGTCTAAGGCATCGCTCGAATGGGATGATGAACGCCCGAACCAAATGCTGTATGAGGTAGAAGGCGAACCGTCGCGTATTATTGAGCGGGGCGCAGGATATTTATACGACGCGGCACGGGTGGAAGACCGCATCGGCGGCGGGCATGCCGAAGGCTTGTTTGAGGCGTGGAGCAATTTGTATGCGCGGTTTGCGGTTGCAATGGAAAACGCTGACCATGCGGCCTATGGGGATTTCTGGTATCCGGATATCAAAGCCGGTGCACAGGGCATAAAATGGATTGAAAAATGCGTCGAATCCGCCGAGAAAGGTGCAATTTGGATCGACTATGACACTGCAAAATAAGTGAGAAAACGAAACGAGAAAAGGGGATTTCTATATGGTATTTACCGTTATTACGTTCGTCGCATTCACTGCGCTGGTCGCCGTGTTGTCATGGTGGAAGACACGAGGGGATGACCTTTCCACCAAAGAAGGGTATTTCCTCGCCGGACGCGGTCTGCCGGGTATTGTTATTGCCGGTTCGCTTATGATGACCAATCTATCGGCCGAGCAGCTCGTCGGCACCAATGGACAATCGTTTGCCGGCAACATGAGTACTATGGCTTGGGAAGCGACCTCGGCTTTTGCACTGATTGCACTGGCCTTTGTATTCCTGCCGCACTTGCTCAAAGGCGGGATTGCAACCATCCCAGAATTTTTTGAGATGCGGTATGATGCCTTTACCATGCGTCTGTTTTCGATTTTGTTCCTGATTGCCTATGTCGTTACCATGCTGCCCACCATACTATACTCCGGTGCCGTAGCCCTTGTTAAAATTTTCGATTTGGAAGCCATGTTCGGTATTGATTACTTCACCGCTATTGCGATTATATGTGTTGGCACCGGCCTCATCGGCATGTGCTATGCCGTATTTGGCGGATTGAAAGCGGTCGCTTATTCGGATACGATTAACGGCGTGGGATTGATTATCGGCGGTTTTGCCATTCCAATTTTGGGTATTTTGGCACTGGGAGAACTGGATGGCGGTGGATTTTTGCAGGGCGTGAAACACTTGATTTCCGCAACTCCGGAAAAGATGAACGCGTGGTCGGCGCCCAACGCCCTGCCGCCGGAAGTGCCGTGGCCGCTCTTGTTCACGGGTATGTTCGTCAATAATCTGTTTTACTGGGCGACCAACCAGTCGATCATCCAGCGTTCGCTCGCTGGCAAAAATCTGGCCGAGAGTCAGAAGGGTGCGATTTGGGCTGGCTTTTTCAAATGTTTGGATGTTTTTGTCATCGTGCTGCCGGGTATCATTGCTTTCCAGCTGCTGGCCATGAATGGACAAATGGATACCTCGGTTGGCATGGCAGCCGACCAAGCTTATCCGCTGCTGGTTATGCAGGTTTTGCCCAAACCACTGATGGGATTCTTTGCTGCTGTGATGTTCGGCGCGATTCTGTCCTCGTTTAACTCGGTACTCAACTCGGCCTCCACTATTTTCACACTGAATGTTTGGCAGCCGGTTTGGGGCAAACAAGCCAATACGCAAAAGGTGGTCAAGGTCGGAAAGATTTTCGGCACAGTTGTCGGGTTAGTTTCTATTGCTATTTCACCGTTTGTTATGTTTTTCGGAACCGGTATTATGAACTTCATCAATGAGTGCTGGGGCTTTTTCTCCATGCCGCTGCTTACGGCTGTGCTGTTCGGCCTGCTCAGCAAGCGAGCACCTGCGATTGCACCCAAGATCATTATTCCGCTGCATATGATTCTGTACGGATTCAGCAAGGTGATTCCGTTCTTCAGTCAATTCCACTATTTGTACGTAGTCTTTGCGCTGTTTGTCTTGGAATGCCTGATTTATGCCATCTGCATCAAGGTATGTCCGCGCCAGACAGCATGGGAAATGCCGGATGCCAAGGTGATGGATATGACCAGTTGGAAAACCGGTAAACAATGGGCGATTGTCGGTGCCGGTGTTGTTGTGGTGATGTACATCATTTGTTCGCCTCTCGGCATTGGAGCATAATTCTGTTTGCGACAATCGATATCCATCTTACATTGCAAAATCGGCACCTTGGGTCAAAGCAGAGAGTCGCCCGCTCGGGGCTGGGATTTTAGAGGCACTGTAAGGTGCACAAGGAGCAACGTCAATCGCAATTGGCGTTGCTCTTTCATTTTTACGCAAAAGAATGATATTATGATACAGATGGAAATATTCTCATTGGAGCGATGGTGTTTACCTATTCTTCAGGCAGTATAGAATTTCTTGGAGTGCATCTGCAACATCGTAATTGTGGACTTCAAAGATTATTTCTGGACGATTTGTTGGGAATATATTATTACAGCTTCGTCATACAGGTTACTTACAAAATTACAATTGTGATGAAAACTGGAATAAGCATCCAGATGACCAAAAGCCAGAGGGATTTCCGACCTATAAACCAGCCAATGAGGATATCAATCAGCAATGTTGGGATTAGAAGCAGGCAGCCGGAAATCAATAAAGTTTCCCAGTGATACCAGTGAAAAAATTTTCCGTAAAACACAGCAGCAAGAAGGAATACAGCAATAATCAGAAAGAGTGCACCTATAAAGGCTGCACTGCATCGAATGACTGCGTAAATCAGTGGATTTACGGGGGTAGCATGCGTGATCACAGCTGTTTTCTGTTCCGATTTTGAAAAGAAGAATGACAGAAAGAACAGGGTGCCAATCCATAAAAGAGGCAGGAGCCGAAGAAGATAGTCACAAAAGCTTTGCACAGAAAAGGGAGCCGTCTGTTCGATTCCTAAAAGCGTTACCTGATTTAAGATCTGCCATCCGGTAAATAGAATAACGACCAGAATGCCAACAAAAAATTGATTCCAAAGAAGCCTTTTTAATTCGTAAAAGAAGATTCTAATCAAGATTTAATTCCTCCTCTGTCAGTCCGCAGGCATCTAAAAATTCCTGTTCGGTCAAGTAAGGGTACATAGGATCCACTTCCCGATTAAAAAGTTGGTACAGGATCTGATCCATTGCTTCCTCGCCTCCAACAAGTTCTTCTGCTTTCAAAATTTTTAGAGGCATTTCATTGTAGTACCGTATGGTGGAGAGCTGATTGGAAATATCCAAACGCTTTTTTTCTGGCAGTGCCTCCAGATATTGGGGGTTGCGGATGTAAAAGTTATTATAATAGTCCTCGACTGTTGTTTGCCATTGGTCAACGTAATGTTCTTTGGCATAAGCGTCTCCGTAAAGTTCTTTGATGATTCGGTAGGTGGTATAAACAGTTAATCCTTCTGCGGACCATGCACTGTCTGGCTGGGTATCGAACATGGCTCCCAGTCCCCACCACTGATGAACCATTTCATGAATCATAACTTCTCCCGGGATGCCTCCTTTATCGGCACTATGCAGATTTTGGGAAGTAAAATCTTGTTCATCTAGCAGACTGACGCCAGTACGGGCATATCCGCCACCAGCGATTCGACTTTGAATCAGTTTCAAAGAGTCAAGAGAGAAGAATTGAGGCGCCCCATAGTGAGATGAGCAGTATTCCATGACAGTCTGGATTGCTTCTGCAGCATGGGCTTCTTCCATAATTGACTGATGTTTACGTCCATAATAGAACTGAATCGTTGTACCAACAGCTTCAATATCCTGACGGACATAGTCTCCGGCATAGAGGATTCCACGGTTTTCTGTGTCTTCGATTCGCCATGTAATGGTGCCATTGTCATGCTCTGCTTCTTTTTTTGCCTCAGCTAACCCAAACGGAATTACGGTCATGGTATCCGGCAGAGTAATATCTGTGATGGAAGAAAATATGCCGTCTGCAGTTCCTGCATTCATGATCACAGGAGCCAGCGCCTGATTTTCCAGACATAAATACTTTGAGCTAATTTCCGGTTTTCCCTGCATAGTTTCCATGGCATTCCAGTCTTGTGGGAATCCGTGATAATCAAAGCAAAGATCCATGGCTGCAAGGGCTGGGATAGTGACATTTAAAAGTACCATATTGGATTCCTGATAATCATCAATTTCGAAGGGCACAGGCTGGCCATTGACCTGAACAGAATGTACTTTATAACCGGGATTGATTGCAAATGCCATGGTTTGCTCTGCTCCAGTTGTATTCTCAATCTGAAAAGATGCAGTGCCCGATACGGTTCCTTTAGAAAGATTGGGCTGAACCTCTGTGATTCTCTTCTCACAGAATACCCCCTCCAGATATGGAATTTCAAAAAGGGTGGTGGCGGAAAGATCTGGATTGCTGTGATCCAGAAATGGTTGAAACTTGTATAAAAAGCCGCAAAAAGTAAAAAGGCAGACTGTAATCATGGGACGCCGGAAGCGACGGATATTGTATCTGACGGAACCTAGGGGACCTTTGCCATATTGTCGAATACATAAGTAGGACAAGAGCCAGACTGCTGCCGCACCTGTAATCCAAGTAAGACGCATATAGGCGACAGAGCGGAAGATGCGGAAGTTTGTAAAATCGTCTGAGATTGCCCATACACAGGGATTAAGCCAGCACAGCTGCCAATTGTCTTTCCAGATCGTCAGGCTTAGTCCGGCTAGGGCAGCCAATATGACGATGGACAAATTCAGACGACGAGTGAACTGATATGCACAAGAGGACAACAGGATAGCAATGGGTATGGGCATTCCCATAAATAAAAGGTAGCATAGAAGATAGGTTAGGCTATCAAAAACACTTCCGGAAACCATCATGGTAAATGGTATCCAGACAGTCACAGTGATACTCCATGTTAAACCAGCAGTACCTATAAGAGACAACAGACGGATGCAGGAGGCGGTTAGGGGGGAGATAACCGAATAGAGGAGAACCTCCATCTGCCCGCGTTTTACCCGATCCCATTCCCAGATAGTCAGGAATGCAAACAGAAGGCTGGAAAAGATTCCGGCGGCCAGAGATGGATTGGCCAGATAGGTTCCTAAAGTGGTGGACTCTGCTGGTTGATATAGAAACAGACCCATGATAGGAGAAAGAATGGTAAGTACCATTATCAGCCAAGTGATAGGTGAACGCAAAAGGCGGCGGAACTCTAGCCAAAATAAAGAAAAGATTCTCATTGCGGCCCCTCCTTGGAGATTAGATAAAGATAGGCATCTTCTAAGGTTGGCTCTTCTGCATGAGCGTAAGAGGGAAGCGTTTCCCATATACCTCTGCAGCGTACTCCGAAAGCAGTATTCACACGGCTTGTAATGTGAAGTCCCTGCTCATGAGACGTATCCTGTTCAAAAAAGGTGCCTACATGTCCAACGGCAAGACGGATCAGGTCAGATGGTGATCCAGTAAAGAGAATGGAGCCGTGGTGGATAACAATCAGTTGGTCACAGACGGACTGTACATCTTCAATGATATGGGTACTTAAAAGCACCAAACGCTCCTGAGCAGCCTGAGAAAATAAATTGCGAAAATGAATCCGTTCTTCGGGATCTAATCCTACCGTTGGCTCATCAAAAATCAAGAGTTTGGGATCCCCTAAAAATGCCTGAGCGATTCCAACACGCTGACGCTGACCACCGGACAGCGTTCGGATCAGGGAATTGGATTTGTCTGTAAGGTTGACTTCTTGAATTACTTTAGTCAAAATGGTTTTTGTGTTGGATAATCCTTTTAAGGCAGCCATATAGTCCAAGAACTGATAAACAGTCAGCTCTTCATAAAGCCCAAATGTCTGTGGAAGGTATCCAAGATGACTTTTTAGCAGGCGTTCCTGTTTTAGCAGTGGCTGTCCATCGACAAGGATACTTCCGTTTGAAGGAACCAGAGCAGCCGTCAGAAGCTTTATTAGTGTGGATTTTCCAGCACCGTTTGGTCCCAAAAGTCCGATCATGCTGGGAGCTTTCAGTTCTAGATTCAAATGTGAAAGCGCTTGTTTCCCGTTGGGGTAAGTCATACTTAAATCCTGAATGTTAATGTTCATGTCGCTATATCCTTTCGTTTTTGGATTCCTGTATTTTGGGGCTGGACAGTTTCCCACTGCATTTCACATCATCATTCAGTGAGATGGAATCCGCGGCAGCTTTTAACTGCTCTGCAATATAATCATCCCATGAATCCTGACCAGAAATATACTTGAATGGAATGGTATGTAAGGTTTCTTTTGTCATATGCGGCCTCTCTTTCAGGTGATATATTATAGCAGCGTTCCATGATCCAGTTTCAGAATGTGATCGGCTGCCTGAGCAACTTCTCGGCTGTGGGTGACAACGATGACACATTTTCCAAGCTCATGGGCGGTTTGTTTTAAGAGTTCAATGATCTCTCCTGCTGTGGTTTCATCCAGATTCCCAGTTGGTTCATCAGCAAGAAGAACCTTTGCTTCGCTTGCCAGAGCACGAGCAATCGCCACTCTTTGCTGCTGACCGCCGGATAGCTGGAGGATATTCCGATTCCATGCATCTTGTGGAATATTTACTTTGGTGAGAAGTTCTCTGGGATCTTTATTCCCACCCAGCTTTATATTTTCCTGAGCAGTAAGATAATCAATCAGGTTATAGTTTTGGAATACCAGAGAAATATGATGTCTGCGGTGGAAATTCAGGCCATATTTTTGAATATCCTCCCCGTCATACTGGACCACTCCTTCGTTTGGCGTGTCCAGTCCGGCAAGCAGGGAGAGAAAGGTGGTTTTTCCAGAACCACTGGAGCCTATGATAGAATAAAATTTGCCTGCTTCAAATCCAGCAGATACTTGGTGCAGTACAGGTATGTTTTTTTGCGTTCGGTAAGTGTAACTTATATGGTTTGCTTCCAAAATCATTGCAAGACCTCCTAACTCATTTCGCTCAAAATTTCTCGTGGCTTTTTGCGCAATATCGTAATTCCTGCAAGAGAAACAGATGATAAGGTTAACAGTGCGATACTGATGCCATCGGCACAGAACATAGAGGGGGATAGAGATATCTTTACATCTGTTACTGTCAGTTCTGGGGCAACATATTCAGTCTGTATTTGATTTGCTATTTGATCTTCTTGAAGCTGTGCTTGTTGCTCCTGTTGAACGACCAGATATTCAGCCGCAGTTTTGGCAGCCATGGGGGCGACCAGAAAAGAAAGACTGACAGCAACGATTCCGATGAAAAAGGCTTCCAGAATCATTTGAAAAAGGATTTCCAGCTTTGAGATTCCCAAGGACATCAGGATTCCGATTTCATGGGTTCGGCTTTTCATCCAGAAAACAAAGATAAGGGATAAGATAATGAAACTGGCACTGGCAATAATCAGTAAAAGTATTTGGCTGATATGCTCCAGATCATTAAAATTGGATGCCATAGTATTCAGATTTCCATTGTTATCAATCAGATCATACCGTTCCCAGTCGATGTCAGTCTGTTGGATTCGTTCCTTTACTGCTTCGTATTCATCAATCTGTTCGACTTTGAAGTAGGCTTTTTCAAACAGGGGAGAATCCTGTTCTGCTTTTGCCGGAAAGTCCAGATTTGTGAAAATGATGTTTTCGGATCGATAGGTGTCACCGGACATATAAGGCGTCATAGGTTCCCCGACCTGATAGATCCCTATAATCTCTGCATATTGGATGGGACCTTCCTGCTTAACAGGGGAAAAGCCGATTTGGTCACCGACTGCAAGATTATTTAAAAGGGCAAGTTCTTCTGATATTACACAGACATCTTGGTCTTGGGGGACAGTCATACGTCCATCTTTTATCGTTACAATTCCATTTAAGACATTGGAATCCAGACGCATTGTTCGGTTGCCCACAAGGGAAATACCTTTAAAATCAAGGGTTTGGTCTTTGTCCGGATCTTCAATGCGGGAGAAACCCTCTGGTTTTACAGGAGTTGGAACCGTTGTAATATTGTAATCAGAGATTCCGGAAGTAGCGACTATTTTTTCAATGTCTTCTAGGATAAGGGATTCAAAAGAATGATCCGTCCACACATATCCGGCGGGCTGCCCATTGCTGATGATCGTTTCTGTATGAACGCCTTGATAACTGCCGCTTTGTCCGGCTCCAAACATTTCTTCAATTACTTCAGACGCTTCCTGAAGACGTTTGCTTCGATTTTCAGGGTTTCCTTCTAACAGAAAACCTGCCCCAATTGCCTGTCGTGTACTGTCTTTGGCTGCAATATTAGCAGAACGGCTTGCCATACCTGACAGAAACAGGAGACTGATTGTAGCCATCACAAAAAGCAGAAGGATACTTTTGACTGGTTTTCTGAGGCAGGATCGGATAGTTCTTTGAAATAGATTCACATTATCCCTCCATTTTGGATAAAATATCTTTTGGGTTGGCAGTGAAAACGGGGAGCAGAGACAGAAGTACTGCGGTCAAAATTACCAGACTGCCAGACACAAACAGAATGGCAATTTCCTTCATTTGCAGACTGGGTGCTAGGATAAGTGTAGGTTCCGAAGCTGAGAGAATGGTCTGCAGTACATTCGCGCTGAGTGTTCCAAGACAGCATGAACCTATGGCAGCCATGAGAAAGATCATGACAGATTCCAGAAAGGTTTGGAGAAAGATCCTTCCTTTTGATTCTCCCAGACTGATGAATATAACCATTTCTCTTTGACGGCTTCTCGTCCACATACATAGGATTAGAGAAACAATAACGGTTCCGGATAAAAGTGTGAACACGATCATAAGCTTTGTAATCCGAATGATTTGTTCCAGAGGAGCTTTCATCTGTTGGTATAGGACATCGGAGGAAGTAACCTCTGCTTTTTCTCCTAATAGTTCCTGCAGTTTCTCGGCCAGAGTCTCTGTCTGCTCTGGCTGATCGGTATAAACAATCAATCGATTGAATTGGTCTGAATCAAATAGGGTAGTATAGGATTTTGTATCAATAAAAATCTGATTTTCAATGCGATACAAGGAATCCAGAGTATTATCCTGTTGATGTTCGTTTCCAGAAAGAAACAGACCGCGCACCGTTGCAGTAATGGTTTTGCCATGCTCATTTTTCAAACGAATCCGGTCTCCGATAGAAATACCATTCATTGTGGCAAATGTTTTGTGTATGACGGCAGAGAAATCTGATTGCGGCTGAATCAGTGTTCCATCGGTCAAGCGATAGTTCTGCGTGGCAAAGGGACTATCTTTCCCCAGATCATCATAGGCAGTTAAATGAATCTGTGAATTTTCTGGTTTCTTAGAATCACTGGCTGTAATAGGTAAGAAATCAGAAAGGTAAGCGGGGCTTTCTGCCTGACGGTTCAGGAATGTAATATGGGGCAGCTGTTTTACAGCAGAAATATCCTGACTGGAAATCCGGTCTTTATCCTGCGTGATTTCGCAGACTGCTTTTGCTTTTGATTTTTGCTCCATAGAGATTCGGGTCGTCTGGGCTGCATGGAGGATCATGACAGTGCCAAGAATCATACTGCTTACCAGAAGAAGAATTAAAAACAATAATATAGTTTTTGCCCGCTTACGAAACAAGTATAAGAAAGCTCGTTGGTAAAATGGCATGGCAGGTTCCCTCCAGACTTATTCGTAGCGGATCAAGAAAATTTGTTCAGCTAAAATCGCTCCAGACGCATTTGTTTCTCCATAGACAGCGACAGATGTTTCTTTTTTGATATCTGCGGCACTTGCAGTTTCTATTGCAAGTACTCCGGTGGATTGGTTGATACGGGCAAGCTGGAATGTACAGTTTTCCATATAGTTTACAGTGAGGAGATTTTCAGCGTTTTCGGAGTCAACGGACATGATAGCAGCTCCGACCTCCGTTTCTGAAAGCGGGTTAAGGGTCAGCCCTGTATCAGAGAAAGCGGCTACATCGCCGCAGGCTGAGGCAGAACTCAGCAGTTTATCGGCATTGTCTGGTACATTGTTTTGATGTGTTTCTGAGGATTCCTGTTGAGCTTGTCCTGTTTGGGGTTCAGACACGGTATTGCTCTGCTGCATGTTGGCTTCTGTGTCCACAGGCTGATTTTGAGGTTTGCTCTGACACCCAGCCAATGAAAAAATACATAAGAGAGTTAAAAATCCTACAATTACATTTGCGTGTTTCATGTGATATTCACCTTTCTGTTATTTCCATTTTCAGCTATCATCATGCAGTCAGAATCTGAATCAGATAGTGGGGAAAACGGTTTTTGTAAAAATGACGGACAGCACATACGCTGATACTTGAAATAAATGCCAGTCCTAATATCGTACGGTAAATGCTTCAGCAATTGGACTTTTTGCTAGTTTCGATATCGTAGTTGATATAAAATCCCTCCTTTGGCTGTTTTCTGCATACCATTTTACTCAAAAACTCGTCTAAAACTCCTCTAAGAAAAAGAAAGATTTTGATGGATTTTTAGAGGACTTTTAGAGATTTTTCATGGTATATTTGGTATACTGAACCATGGAAAAGAGGGATAATTTATCATGAAGATACTCATATTGGAAGATGATATAGAGCTGAGTTTGGCAATGAAGCAGGAATTTCTGAGAAATGATTATATAGTGGATTGCTGTCATGATGGGGAAACAGGACTCCTCTATGCGCTGAATACAGAATTTGGATATGATCTGGCGATTGTAGACCGCATGCTGCCAGTCATCGATGGTCTGACAATTATTAAAGCCATGCGTAAAAAAGGTATTGTGATTCCAGTAATCATTATTACAGGAATGTCCTCTATTGATGATCGGGTTGACGGTCTCGATGGCGGAGCAGATGACTATCTGGTCAAGCCATTTTATATCCGTGAATTATTGGCAAGGGCAAGGGCTTTGATTAGAAGACCGCATGAAATGAAAGAGCAGAGTATTCTTACATATCAGGATTTAAGACTGGAACATTCCAACCGGAGACTTCAGGCGAATGGAAAAGAGATTCTGTTGACTGCAAAAGAATCAGAACTTCTGTACGTCTTGCTCAAATCACCGGAAACTCTTCTGACGAGAGAGCAGCTGGTCCTAAAAGTTTGGGGAACTGATTCAGATATTGAGCATGGAAATGTAGACAACTATATTTCCTTTCTTAGAAAGCGGTTAAAGGAACTGAACAGCGTATGTGAGATAAAAACTATTTATGGAAGTGGCTATCAGTTGAGGTGCAGTCTATGCTGAAGCAATTATATCGAAGACTACATTTCGTCTTTGTGGTGACAATTATGGCGATTGTTACAGGGGTAATTGGATTTTCCTTTTCCAATCATGTAAAAGCAAGTGAGATGGCACAAATAACTCTTTTACAGAGAATGACATCTCTAATCGTTAGCCAGTTGGAGGAAGAAGGCGCTGATCCTGAAGAAGTTCTTTCTGCGTATGAGAAGGATATGTCTATAACATCGAAATTGACCGATGCACATGGAGAGCTTCTCTATCAGAGCGTAGATGGACTAGGGGAGGTTGAGGGACAGCTAAATAATGTGGGAATTATTACTTGTTCGGAAGAAGGAGAAAATGATCAGGCAGAGTTTACGGCTTCAGAGGGATTGGTTGAGGTGGAAGGTGACCATCGTGAGAGATATTTGCTTAATTTGACACATTTTACTTCTGGAGATGATAAAAATCATTCATTAACACTAGCTTATGAACAAACACCCATGTTGCAGATGTTTTTGGAACAGTTGCCTATGTATTTTGCAGCATGGATTTTGACTTTATTGTGCGTTAGCCTGATTAGCCGCTTTCTGCTGAAGAAAGCCTTTGAACCAACTGCGCATATGATGCAGAGCCAGAAAGAATTTGTTGCTTCTGCTTCTCATGAACTAAAAGCACCTTTGGCTGTGATTGTGGCAAATGTAGAGAATATGCAGTATGAGGCACAAAATGAAGGATTTCAGCGAAATTTAAAAGTTATTGATTCAGAGTGTATGCGCATGTCACGTTTGATTAAAGATATGCTCCTTTTAGCATCATCTGACGCGGAAAAATGGACAATTCAGATTTCGGAAGTCAATGTAGACACATTGCTGATTTCTTTGTATGAGGCTTATGAGCCGCGGTGCATGAAAAAGAAGATAAAATTGACTTTGGATTTGGGAGAAGATCCGTTTCCCACGATTATGACAGATCAGGAGCGGCTGTTCCAGCTGCTTAGTATCTATCTGGATAATGCACTGCATTATAGTTCTGAGGGGAAAGAAATTCAGATTCGAGTAGATGTGTCTTTCAAGGAATTAACATTCTGGGTTATAGATCATGGAATTGGTGTGGAAGAAAAGGACAAGCCGTTTATTTTTAATCGGTTCTATTGTGCAGACCAGTCGCATACGGGTAAATCGCATTTTGGGTTGGGTTTAAGTATTGCAAAGGAACTGGCAAGGATACTGCATGGAAAGATTGGGGTGAAAGATACGCAGGGGGGAGGAGCCTCGTTCTTCTTCGCACTGGCTTTGAGATGAGAGAAAGTTAAGAAATTGGAGTGGAAGATAGATTATGAATGAAAAATTTTTATTGTTCAGGCATGGTCTCAGAGCGTGCAGAAGATGCCTGATATATCGCTGGCTGTCAGCAGTATTCGTCGGGGCTGAAATAGCTAGTATTGGATAGAACCTCAAAGGGCGCAAGATCGCATTCGTGCTTCTGGCACAAGGTCTTGCGCCCTATCTATATTTGGTCATTCAATCGGCTTGATTATATAAATTAAAATTTAATATCTTTATGAAATCTTCAAATTTCTCCTGTATCCTGTTGTTGAAATCAAGAGAAAGGACAAAAGGATATGATTTTGAAAACAACCGGCCTTTGCAAAAGCTTCAAAGGGCAGAGGGTCGTAAATAATGTATCATTGAATATTCGGAGGAATTCTGTCTATGGACTGCTGGGACCGAATGGGGCGGGTAAGTCTACCACACTGAAAATGATTACAGGTATTTTGAAACCGACTTCCGGAAGCATCATGTTTGATGGTCACCCGTGGCAGCGCAGTGATTTGACACAGATTGGTGCACTGATTGAAACGCCCCCCTTGTATGAAAATCTGACCGCATATGAAAATCTAAAAGTGCGGACAATCATGCTGGGACTGCCGGACAGGCGGATTGATGAAGTTTTGCATATTGTTCGTTTGACTGATACAGGGAAAAAACGGGCTGGGCAATTCTCTCTTGGCATGAAGCAGAGGCTTGGTATTGCCATTGCCTTGCTGAATAGCCCACAGCTTTTAATTCTTGACGAGCCGACCAATGGACTTGACCCAGTAGGTATTGAAGAACTTCGAGGGCTGATCCGTTCTTTCCCAGAAAAAGGGATTACTGTGATTTTATCCAGTCACATTCTGTCGGAAGTCCAGCAGATTGCCGACCATGTGGGCATCATTGCGGGCGGAGTGCTTGGATATGAGAACGAGCTTCACGCTGGCGAAAATTTGGAGCAGCTATTTATGGACGTTGTAAAGCGTCATCACAAGGAGGTGTAACAGATGCATTACCTAAAAGCAGAACACCTGAAATTCAAGCGGACAATTTCAAATAAGCTGCTGTTCATTGCGCCCTTGTTGACTGCTCTTTTTGCATGGATTGCAGGTGGATTTTATGGTTTTCAGTATATGACCTTTTACTGGTGGTATGCGTTTCTTCTCTCGGGAACCATTGCGATTCTGTGTTTCCTTGCCCATCGGAAAGAAGAACGGGCCGGAAAGTATTATTCTATATTATCTGCATCTATTAACCTGAAACGGTTTGAATATGCAAAAGCAGGGGTCCTGATTGAAAAATTATTTATGGCTGCGGTATTCTTGGCTGTTTTTGCCACGGTAAGTAATGTGATTTCCCCAGCTTTAGCCGTTTATTCTGTGGGCCGGAACTTTATCGGAAGTATCGTCTTGATGATTGCCTCAATCTGGCAAATCCCAGTCTGCTTGTTTCTAGCGCGGAAAACCGGATTACTCATTCCGATTGCAGTCAATACACTGTTGGGCATGCTCATGCCTATCCTGCTTGGAAATACAGCACTTTCATGGATATGTCCCTATTGTTGGACCGCGAAAACAGCGGAGCTGATTATGGGAATCGAAAGCAATGGAACCTTTACCGGCACGGGCAAATTTTCATGGAGTGTTTTGCTGCCGCTGGTATTTTCTGTGATCCTGTATGTCCTGTTCACTCTTTGGGACGCAGCTGATTTTTCAAGAAACGAGGGCAAATAAATGGGAATGATGGCGCTGATGCGTGCGGATTTTATAAAACAGCGGCACACATCTTATTTTGGTATTCATACGGTGATTCCGATAGTGGGAGCGATCCTGTTTGTGTTCTACTTTCTGTTTTATCAGAATGTCGATGTGCTGAAAAAGCTGCGCCTTCTTCTGGAACTGACTGCAATGGCATTTCCACTTTTGATAAGCATTGTTGTCGGTTTGAATATCACGCAGGAGGAAAGAGCATCGCACTTTCAAAGTCTGATGGCAGTACCAGATCGCCGGAAAATGCTGCTGGCAAAGTTTGCTGTACTGTATCTCTCCGGTATTTTTTCTTTGGTGTTGCTTTTTGCCCTGTTTGCGTTTGGAGTGAGAATGAAAATGGTCGGTCTGCTGATACAATCCGTATTGGGTTTGGCAATGGGCAGTTTTGTGATATATGCACTGCATCTGTTCTTGAGCTTGAAATTTGGATTGGGAATTTCTATATTTTGCGGTGTGTTTGAATGTTTGCAATGTATTTTATATAGCAACATTGAACTGCGTGGTTTGTGGCGTTATATTCCTTTTGCTTGGTCTGTAAATTGGCTACATGATGCTTTGCAGGGCAGGCTGATTTTCCATGCTGCCCAATGGATTTTCATTGCTGTATTATCCGTTGGAATTTTACTGGCAATCCTCTATTGGTTTTCTCGCTGGGAGGGAAGAAAAGGATATGAATAAGAAGGTCTTTTGTGCAATGCTTCTTTTGCCGTGCTTGTGTGGCTGTTCTTTGGTTCAGGAGCAAATAAAAGAATACGCCAATGATAAGGAACCATGTGTTTTGAATCAAGGTGATGTGACACAGTTTACTTATCGGGGAAATTCCTATACGATTCTTGCGGATACAATTGCAGATAAAGGTCAGTGGATAGGGTATATCCATCAGCTTGCAGCGGCAGACAATACTGGCGCGATTATTGTGCAGGAGAATATCGAAGATGCCACTTTTCACGCGCTATCTGACCTTGCGGAGAAAGCCCCAAATGCAAGGCATATCATTTCGTTTCTAAATGTATATGCTGATCCTGATAATGCGTCCAATCTAATTGTAGAGGTAAACGGAGAGTGTTATAAAGCAATCCCCAGTCATCAGCTTACGGAGTCGGAAACAGTATTGGATTTTAGAGTATTGGCAGAAAAGGCAGACAGTGATTTTGAAGTGAATCTGACAAATGCAACACAAATCATTTGCAACAGTAGAGTGTATCAGGTGACCGCGGAAACAATATCAGAAGATCGGTTGGGAGACTATATGGATATTCTGGCTGAAAAAGTAATTTTTGATGCGGATACCAAAATACCGCTCGCGAAAGCAGCAATGAATGAAATTGACTGGACAGGCAGCTCCAGTGTGCAGACAAGGGAAAGCTGGCTTTATGTAGATGTGTATGAAATTTCCGACACGGATCCGGCAGACGCTGTTGCTGTAAAAGTAAATAATCAGTACCATATCGCAAGAGCACAGTAATTTGTAGTATAATGGTAAGCACAGATTTTAATGAAAGGAGGCGGGAGAATGGCTAATATTCTTGCAGTAGATGATGAACAGCCTATTTTGGAACTAATAAAGAATGGATTGCAAAAAGACGGGCATATGGTAACAGGCTATGTATCTGCGGAGCAAGTGCCGCTGAATCATTTGAACCGCTATGATTTAATCATACTGGACATTATGATGCCCATAATAGATGGCTTTTCATTCTGTGAAAAAATTAGGGATATGGTTGACTGTCCAATCCTGTTCCTGACAGCGAAAACAATGGAAAATGACATTACCTTTGGCTTGGGGCTGGGAGCTGACGACTATCTGACAAAGCCTTTCCGTGTCCCAGAACTGCGGGCTAGGGTAAATGCACATATACGACGAGAACAAAGGGAACATCATAGCAGCCTGAACTTTGATCGCATAAAAATAGATCTATCTGCCAAGACGATACAGATAGAGGGAGAAGTTGTGTCCCTAACCAAGAGCGAATATAAGATCTGTGAATTTCTTGCCCGCAATAAGGGACAGGTGTTTACACGAGAACAGATTTATGAGGCTGTTTTCAGTTTGGACGGAGAAAGTGATAATTCTACAATTGCCACGCATATTAAGAATATTCGGGCAAAGCTGCACCCGTATTGTATGCAGCCAATCACAACTGTGTGGGGGATCGGGTACAAATGGGAATAAAGAAACCGTCGTCGCTAAAAACAGCCTTTTGGCACTTTTTATTGATGCTGCTTGGTGGTCTGCTTGGCGCTGTTGCTATTCCGCTTGTACTTATGAATATCAGCACGGCTTTAGGGTTCACTACCTATGGGGACTATGCAGAACTCCAATCGAACGCGCTTGCACCGATTCTGGCGGCTGCGCCGGATATATCCGATGTGCAAATACCAATGGGAATTGAATATGTGCTGTTAGACAAAAAATATCAGATCATTGAAACGACTTTAGATGAAGATGAATTGGAACAGGCTATGCGGTATGTGACCACAGGCGTGATCGACCAGAATCTGCAAAAGAGATACCTGTTTATCACCCGTGAAAATGAGTATGTTGTCCTGCAATACGATATCGGTGCGCAATATACGAATGCGTGGCTGAATGTGTATTTGCCATCTCCAGATGTACTGCTGATCGTGCTGATTACAGCGGGAGGGATTTTTGTTTGTCTGTTCCTGACAACCAGATTTGCTAAAAAGTTACGATTGCAGCTTGATCCGCTGTATGAAGCGACTTCAGAAGTGGCAAAACAGAACCTTGATTTTGAGGTTGGACATTCAAGCATCAAGGAATTTGAAGATGTACTGATTTCTTTTACCCATATGAAAGAAAGTCTGCAAGCTTCTTTGGAACAACAATGGGAAGCTGAGCATATGCAAAAGGAACAAATTGCTGCACTTGCCCACGATTTGAAAACGCCCTTGACAGTGATGCAGGGAAATGCTGACCTCATTCGTGAGACAATGCTTGATGAAGAACAGCGTTTATATGCGGAATATATCAGCAGCAGCTGCGAACAGATGCAGTTATACATTCGGACAATGATTGATATTTCACGGGCGGCAGCCGGTTATCAGCTTCATATGGAGAGTATAGATGTGCCTGCCTATGTGGAACAGCTGCGCGGGCAGATTGACGCACTGTGCCAGACCAAAAAAATCGGGTTACAGATGAAGTTGGAACACTTGCCTGCTGTACTGTCCGCGGATAAGATGTTGTTGGAACGGGCGATTATGAACGTGGTAAATAATGCGCTGGATCACTCTCCGCAAAGCAGTTCCATTGATATCTCAATAACAGGAGATCAGGGAAATCTGCAAATCTCGGTAACAGATACTGGTTCTGGATTTTCAAGAGAGGGTTTGCTGTACGCTGCGGAACAGTTTTATATGGCAGATCACAGCCGCAGTTCTAATATGCATTTTGGAATGGGGCTGTTTATCACAAAGTCCATTGTTCAGCAGCATGGGGGACAGCTTATTTTGAGCAATTGTGCAAAGACCGGAGGTGCACAGGTTACAATCTCAATTCCATATTGATTTGGTGGTCTGTCTATTTTTTCAAGCCTGTTATCTTGCTAAAGCTGCGGTAGAATTGGTTGGAGGCTTTATGGTATAATAGTCGCATAAGCGACTATTATACTGGATATTTCATGGTTATACCAGATATTTCACAAGTAAAGGCAAATCGGAATTTGGGGTTTTGAGATATGAAAAGATTAGACAGAGAAAAACTGGTTATAGATATGAAAGAACAGACCGTTGACACACATTATCATGTGAAAAAGTCGGCGGTCTTTTTGTGCCTGTTTTCAAAAAAAGAGGGTGTGAAAAATTGATAGGTTTGCATATGGAATTTGACGGATCTGCATGTCAAAAATGGAAACAATTTACTAAAATGTTGAAACGTGTAAAAAAATGTTGTATAATAGTCACAAATATATGGGGGAAACGGGTGGTATTTTGTTGGATAATGCAGTAAAAGGCTTGGCAGCCAAAACAAATTTTGCAGACAATAGTCAATGGCTTCCCTTATGGATACATCTGAGAGATACGGCGGAGATCATGAAAAGACTAATCCAAAACTGGGTACCGCTGTCTGTTCGGAGAACGATTGGATTGAAAGAAGAATTGGCGGCGAGTACGGCTTATTTTTTGGGGGCTGTACATGATATTGGCAAGGCGACTGCTGTATTCCAAAATAACATTTTGGCGAATCTGCCAGAGGTACGGGAAAGACTGCGCACTTTTATACCTGCAACTTTTCCTTATGCGAATAAGACGCCGCATGCCAGAGCAAGTGAAATGATTCTGCTGGAATTGCAATGTCCTGCCGGATTGGCGTCGATTGCGGGTGCCCATCATGGGAAGCCGCAGCAGGACGCGTGTGGGGACTATATAGAGGAGCAGTTGGAGAATTATTCCAAAAATTATTGGGGCAGCAAGGAGCAACAGTGGAGAGGAATCTGGCAAGCACTGTTTCAGAGTGCCCTGCATCAGGCAGGCTTTTCAAAACCAGAAGACCTACCAGTTTTGACCACACCTCAGGAATTGCTGCTGACAGGTCTTTTGATTATGGCAGACTGGATTGCCAGCAATACAAAATATTTTCCATTGATTTCGGTAGATGAGGTGGGCGATGAGACATGTTATCCTGCCAGAGTGGAAGCGGCATGGAGCAGGATTGCGCTCACCTTTCCGTGGGAGTGTTGGTGTCACTCTCTGGACGAGCAGACCTTTGCAGAGCGTTTTGGTTTTCGTCCAAATGAGGTACAGAAGGCAGTGCTGTCTGTGGTCAATGATATCTCACATGCCGGACTTTTCATCATAGAAGCACAAATGGGTGCAGGCAAGACAGAGGCAGCCTTGGCTGCTGCTGAGGTCTGTGCCGCAAGATTTGGAATGGGCGGTTTATACTTTGGGCTTCCCACGCAGGCCACTGCGAATGGTATTTTTCCCCGCCTCACTTTGTGGGCGGGCAGTCAGTCGGAGGAAATGGTACACTCCATTCGACTGGCGCATGGTATGGCGGAGCTGAATGAGGACTATCGGGAATTGCTCGGCGGTGCTTCTGTTGTGGAGGAGGACGATCGGGAAAGCGGCATATTGGTACATTCGTGGTTTCAGGGAAATAAGCAGGCACTTTTGGCAGATTTTGTGATTGGAACGGTGGATCAGCTTTTGATGGCAGGACTCAAACAAAAGCATGTGATGCTGCGTCATTTAGGACTGGCAGGGAAGGTTGTGGTGATTGATGAGGTACATGCCTATGACGCCTATATGAATCAATATTTGGATCGCGTCCTTCAGTGGCTGGGAGCATATGGTGTGCCGGTGATCCTGCTTTCGGCAACTTTGCCGGAAAAGCGTAGAAAGGAACTGATACAAAGCTATTTGGGTGCGGACAAAATAACATCTTGTTTAGAGAGCGGGTATCCGCTGCTCACATGGACAGATGGCTCCCAAGTGCTGCAAAAGACAGTTTCTCTTTCCACACAGCAGCAAACAGTCGCGCTGCAATACGAAAAGGAGAGTGCACTGCCAAGTCTGCTGCGCACGATGCTGGAACAGGGCGGCTGTGCAGGAATCATTCTGAACACTGTGAAAAAGGCGCAGACGGCAGCGGAATTACTTCGCGCAGAACTGCCGGACTGTGAGGTCATTCTGTTCCATGCACAGTTTTTGATGCCGGATCGGGCAGAAAAGGAGCGAATATTGCGCGAACGTCTGGGGAAACACTCTACAGCACAGCAGAGAAACCGACTCATCATAGTGGGAACACAGGTGTTGGAGCAATCGCTGGATATTGATTTCGACTTTTTGGTCACAGAGCTTTGTCCCATGGATTTGCTGCTCCAGCGTATCGGACGAGAGCATCGGCATCATGGACGAACCAGACCGCCTTTACTGCAAAAGGCTGTCTGTACCGTTCTGGTTCCGGACGGAGAGGAACTGGACGCGGGGAGCAAAGCAGTCTACGGAGAATGGCTGCTCTGGCGCACCAGACAGCTGCTGCCGGAACGCATCACCTTGCCGGACGATATCCCCAAGCTGGTGCAAAGTACCTACGCTGACGAGACAGAGCAAAAAGCAGAAAACGAAATGTGGCAGGCATATCGTTTGCAGCAGGCAATCAAGCGACAGCGGGCAGACGCTTATGTGATACCAAAGCCGCCGGTACATTCTCATCTATGCGAGGAGCCGGAGGTGTTGGACAATTGGATAGATGAAGAAGGTGCAGGGTCAGATGCAGCGGCGCGTGCAGCGGTGCGTGACGGAGACCCGTCCCTTGAAGTTTTGATTATGGTTCAGTGGAGCGACGGCAGTGTGCATTTTTTACCTTGGCAGGAACAGGGCAGGGAAATTCTGACAGACCGGCCGCCTTCCAGAGAAGAAAGCCTGCAAATTGCACGGCAGAAATTGAGACTGCCAGCATATTTCAGCAAGCACTGGAATATTGACAAGGTCATTGAAGAACTGGAAAAACAAAATCAAGGGAAGCTTGCGCAATGGCAGGCAGCGCCGCTGCTGAAGGGAGAATTGATTCTATTATTGGATCATACGCTTTCCATGCGCTTGGCGGGAAGCGTTTTGCACTATGATCGACAAACTGGTTTGACCTATGAAAAGGGGGAATAACATGGAGCAGATAGAATTTAATCTTTTGGAAGAACCTTGGATTCGGGTGCTGAACACGGACGGTGCAGTGGAGGAGGTTTCCCTGACCGATGCGTTGCTTCGTGCCCATGAATTTCAGGATTTGGCAGGAGAACTGCCCGCACAAGATGTGGCTGTTCTTCGTCTGATGCTGGCAGTCCTGCAAACGGTATTTTATCGAATGGATCTGAATGGGGAGAACATGCCGCTGCAAAACAGGGAAGATGCACTGCTGCGGTGGAAAATACTCTGGGGCAAGAAGGACGAGGGCCTGCCGAAAAAGCCCATTCAGCAGTATTTGGACAGCTGGCGAGAGCGCTTTTGGCTTTTTCACCCGCAAAGACCTTTTTATCAAATCGTGCAGGCAGAAATCGGTACCGCGTATGGGGCAGCCAAGCTCAATGGAGAAATTTCAGAAAGTGGAAATAAATTGCGGTTATTTGCCACGTATGCGAAGGAATACAAAGCAGCCATGACTTATGCACAGGCAGCGCGGTGGCTGCTGTATGTCAACGGATTTGATGACACATCTGCAAAGCCAAAAGGAAAAAATCTTCCTTCTGCGGGAGCAGGCTGGTTGGGAAAGCTTGGAATTTTGTTGGCGCAGGGAAGAAATCTGGCAGAAACGCTGCTGCTCAATCTGGTATTGCTGAAAGATGGCGATTGTTTGTGGGAAGAACCTCAGCCTTGCTGGGAACTGGAACAGCCGCGCTGCGGGGAGCGTACAGAAATTTTATGTCCCGACAATGCAGCCGCGCTGCTGACCTTACAGTCCCGCCGTCTGCTTTTGCATCGGGAACACGACTTGGTTACAGGGTATTTTCTGCTGGGTGGAGATTTTTTCCAAAAAGAAAATGCCTTTGGGGAACAAATGACGATTTGGCGTAAAACACAGGAAAAGAATCATGCGCCAGCCTTTCATCAGCCCGCACGACATGACCCGTCTAAGCAATTTTGGCGCGAGTTTCCAACTGTTTTCTCGCAGGAGGGGGATATCCATGTTTCCGGTATTGTAAGGTGGATCACTGTCTTGCAGCGGAGAAAATATTTGGATCGTAAGAGAAGAATTTATTTTAAGCGAGTCGGCGTTGAATATGGAGATAAGGATTTTTTTGTCAAGGATACATTTTGCGATACACTTGCATTTCATATTCAGCTCTTGGACGAGATGGGAAGCGCATGCCGAATCAAAGTGATTACCGAAATTCAAAATTGTGAAAAGTTGGCAGATCAAGTAGGCTGGCTGGCAAAGGAATTGGCTTTGTCAGCTGGAAATGAAGGAGTCGGGCAGACGAGAGCGGCAAAGGAACAGTTTTATTATGAAATCGATCAGCCTTTCTGTCAGTGGCTCTATCAGTTAGAGCCGGAGGACGATATGGATACCGCTGTGGAAAGCTGGAGAGCACAGGCAAAAAGGATTGCTTATGGGTTGGGCAGAATGATGGTAGAAGAGGCCGGCACACCTGCTTTGGTGGGACGGGCGATTGAGAAGAAGGACAAGAAAATATATTATTGCGCACCAAAGGTGTATAACAGATTCCTATATCGTGTGAATCAAATCTATCCATAAAGGAGGAGGCAGCGTATGATTGCAGATGAGGTCTATCGTGTGGTAAACAGGCAGCTGAGCAGACTCAGCAGCCTGCCGGAGAATTCCCGCAAGGCAATGCTTGCGAATTTACGTAGAGGTGTGGGGCGGATTCCGGGAGATGCACCCGAACTTTGGGGGATATTTCTTCAGGATATGCCATTGGAGCTGCAAAGCAAGAACGGAACACCCACAGCGGGAGAATGGGCAGTTTATCTGGCGCTTACTTTGTATGCGCTGCATCAGCAGAGCCAGCATACTGATATGAGTATGCCAGATGTATCCTTGGGCAGTGCGGTGCGCCGTTTGGCAGACGGGGAGCTGGAGGGAAGTCCTTCATTTCGACGATTTCAGAAATTACTCACTGCCTCAAGTATACAGGAAATCGCGCATTATCTGCGCGGCATGATCCAGCTGCTGAGAGACAAGGCAATTCCACTGGATTACCCGCGCCTGGCAAAAGAGCTGTATTTATTGCAATTCCAAACCACCGCGCCGCAGGTTCGCCTGCTGTGGGGACAAGACTATTATTACAATCCAGAAAAAGAAGTTTCAGACAACTAAGGGAGGACTAAAAAATGGATAGAAACCGTCTGTATGTGGATTTTCACGTACTCCAAACAGTGCCGCCAAGCTGTGTCAATCGTGATGATACGGGCAGCCCCAAAACCGCTGTTTATGGTGGCACCACACGTGCGCGGGTGTCTTCTCAGGCATGGAAGCATGCGATGCGGGAGATGTTTCGGGAGGAGCTTTTGGACACACGATTGGTGGGAGAGCGTACCAAGAAGGTATTACAGCTGCTCGAGCGGGAAATCGAAGCAATGGCGCCTGAAAAAGATGCAGAGTCCTTGGCAAAAAAGGTGTTGGAATATGTAGGTCTCAAGCTGGAAAAGAAGGATAAGAAAGAGACTGGAAATGTAGATACCTTGTTTTTCTTGAGCCATGACCAGATTAAGGGACTGGCACAGCTGGCTGTGGAGGATTGTAAGGACAAAAAGATGTATCAGAGCACACTCCGCGAGATGCCTTCTGTGGATATGGCATTGTTTGGGCGTATGGTGGCTGCAGACCCTTCTCTGAACTATGATGCTGCCGCGCAGGTCGCGCACAGTATTTCAACCCATAAAGTGCAAAACGAATATGATTATTTCACGGCGGTGGACGACTGTGCACCGGAGAACAGTGCTGGTGCAGGGCATTTGGGTACTGTGGAGTACAATTCTTCTACCCTGTATCGCTATGCCACGGTCAATGTTTTGGAACTGACCGCGCATATTGGAAAGAAAGAGGCAGTAAATGCTGTACGTGTGTTTGCGGAGGCGTTCATTCGCGCCATGCCTACCGGTAAACAAAATACCTTTGCAAACCGCACACTGCCAGATGCGGTGTATATAACGATTCGCAATGACCAGCCTGTCAATCTGTGCGGAGCATTTGAAAAGGCAGTTGCAGCCGGTGCAGAGGGTGGATATGTGGTACCCTCGAAAAAGCGCTTGCTGATCTATGCACAGGAGGTATATGAAGCATATACAGGCACACCGGCGCAGTCTTTCGCGATTGGCAGTGGAATGGAAGCGTTGGCTCCTGTCATGCCGCTCGGTGAACTTTTAACGGCACTAGAAGACAATATTACAGAGTATTTGAGCGGAAAAGAGGTGGAATGATGGCAACCCTGTTACTGCGTCTGGCAGCGCCCATGCAGTCATGGGGAAGGGATTCTAAATTTGAGATTCGCAAAACTGACCGCGAGCCAACGAAAAGCGGCGTGGTTGGACTGCTCGCTGCTGCTCTGGGTCTGCGCAGAGATGAGGAGAAAGCCTTGCAGCGCCTGAATTGTTTGCATTTCGGTGTGCGTGTAGATCAGGAGGGAAAGCTGCTGCCAGATTATCAGACGGTAAAAAAAGTAGGAAAATCCAAATCAGAGAGTACAAGCTATGTTACTTGGCGGTATTATCTGTCAGATGCGATTTTTCTGGTAGGGCTGGAGAGTGAGGATATAGATTTTTTGACCGAGCTGAACAATGCCCTGCAAACCCCTGTATTTCCGCTCTTTTTGGGCAGACGCTCCTGTCCGCCGACCCTTCCCCTTTGTCTGGGCATACGGGAGAGTGGTCTGGAGCAGACGCTGCGCGAGGAGCCGCTGCTGGTTCCGGCATGGAAAAAGAAAAGTGCAGCGCCTGTACGTCTTGTTTTAGATGCTGCTCCGCAGGAGGGCGCATATCGGCAGGATTTGCCGATTTCGTTCAGTCCGCTCCATCGACAGTTTGGGTATCGAGCGGCAAAGGAGATTCGGGTGGATTTGTCAAAAATAGTACCCGAAACACAGCATGACCCATTTGTCGAGCTGGGAGATGATTGAGATGTATTTGTCAAGAGTTGCATTGGATATACATAAGCGCAGTACGATGACCGCGTTGGCAAATCCTCAGCAGTTTCATGGTGCGGTGGAGCAGGCTTTTGCGGGAGAACGCCGCCGCAGACTGTGGCGGCTGGATCAGCTGGGGGAGAGACGCTATCTGTTGTTGCTCAGTGAGGATATGCCGGACTTAAAACATATTGCCGAGCAATTCGGCACAGGCGAGTTGCCGGAAACAAAGGATTATACACCGCTTTTGGATCGGATCCAATCAGGAACTGTTTGGAGATTCCGCCTGACTGCCAATCCCACAAAAAGTGTGCCGAATCTAAAGAATCCTGCAAAGCGTGGCAAGGTTTATGCGCATATCACCACAGAATTTCAGCAGAAGTGGCTGTTGGAACGGGCGCAAAAGCATGGATTTCAGCTGAAGCCAGATGCGTTCACAGTAGTGCAGTCCCAGTGGAGACATTTTCAAAAGAAATATCATGGACAAGCAGTGTCCCTGCTTGCAGTTACCTATGAGGGGGTTCTTGAGGTGACAGATGCGCAAGCATTTCGGAAACTGCTTACAGAAGGGATCGGCAGAGGCAAGGCATATGGTCTTGGTTTAATGACTGTGATTGGGAGATGATAGATATGGCGGAAATGTCGGGGATCGTTCGACCAGAGATACAGGCGCTTCCGCAAATCAAAGATCGGATGACGTTTTTATATTTGGAGCACTGTACCTTAGGAAGGCAAGATGGAGCAATCACTGTGACAGATGAAAAGGGTGTGATTCATGTTCCGGCGGCTGCCATTTCCGTATTGCTGTTAGGCCCGGGCACCCGTGTGACCCA
Organism: Butyricicoccus pullicaecorum; assembly: GCA_018366035.1. Classification (GTDB taxonomy): domain Bacteria; phylum Bacillota; class Clostridia; order Oscillospirales; family Butyricicoccaceae; genus Butyricicoccus; species Butyricicoccus pullicaecorum_A. Next base: position 33,735 of record JAGZIW010000008.1, read on the forward strand.
TCGTGCCATGGAGCTCATGGGGGATACTGGCGTGGGTGTTGTCTGGGTAGGAGAGCATGGTGTACGCTATTATGCCCATGGAAGGCCTTTGACCACACATTCCAGTTTGCTGCTGCGTCAGACAGAGCTGGTAAGCAATACACGAAAACATCTAAATGTTGCGCGAAAAATGTACCAGCTGCGTTTTCCGGACGAAGATGTATCTCAATTGACCATGCAGCAGCTGCGTGGAAGAGAGGGCAGTCGCGTGAGAAAGGCCTATCGTCTGGCGTCCAAGAGAACGGGTGTCGAGTGGAATGGAAGGGCATATTGCCCAGAGGATTTTGAAGCAAGTGACAAAGTGAATCAGGCACTGTCGGCAGGGCATGCTTGCTTATATGGTCTTGCGCATGCAGTGATCGTATCGCTGGGCTGTGCACCGGGGCTGGGATTTGTACATGTAGGGCATGAGTGTTCATTTGTATATGATATTGCAGACCTTTATAAGGCAGAAGTCACCATTCCGATTGCATTTGAAATCGTGGCAGAGGAACCGGAGGATTTATCTTCTGCTGTACGCAGGCGGGTGCGTGATGCCATGGTACGGAACCATATCTTGGAGCGAATGATTCATGATATCCGCTGGCTGCTTTTATCCGAGGAGGAGCAGCCCGAAGTGCAAGAAACGGTTTATTTATGGGACAATCAGCTGGGCACCGTGGGAAATGGTGTGAATTACTTTGGAAGAGAGGAGGAGGATTCCTCATTCTTGTGATTACAGTAACTGATTGCCCACCCAAGTTGCGAGGAGACCTATCCAAATGGCTCTGTGAAATCAACACTGGCGTTTATGTGGGAAATCTCAGCAGCCGCGTGCGGGACGCTGTTTGGAAGCGTGTTTGTGAAAACTTGAAAAATGGACGAGCCACCATGGTATTTTCCACCAATAATGAACAAAAGATGGATTTTCGTGTACACAATACTTCATGGGAGCCTGTGGATTTTGATGGTATTCAGCTCATGCGCCGCCCACTGGCGCAATCTTCAGCGCCTGACAGCGGCGGGTTGAAATCGGGATTTAGCCATGCAGCAAAACGGCAGATGGCACAAAAACAGAGGCGAGCGTCACAGGGAAAAAAGGACTCCTACGTAATAGTAGATTTGGAGACAACAGGATTACATGTTTCCGGCTGTACGATTTTAGAATTCGGTGCAATTCGGGTGAGAGAAGGGCAGGCGGTGGAGACCTTTTCTCAATTGGTGCTGAGTGAACGTACAATTCCGGAAACGGTTGTAGAGCTGACAGGAATCGACATATCGTTGACACAGCGGGAGGGGATTCCTTTGGAACGTGCACTGGCATCTTTTTTGAAATTTATTGGACGAGATACGCTGGTAGGATATCAGCTGTCTTTCGATATGGGTTTTCTTCAGGAGGCTTGCCGAGTACATAGTATGTCACTGCCTGCAAATCGCTGCATAGATGTGTTAAGTCATGCGCGCAGAAAGATATTTGGGTTATCAAATTATCAATTGCGTACAGTCGCAAAGCACTTGTCATTGGATACGCCGCAATTTCATCGGGCTTTAGATGACTGCTGGCTGCTGTTGGAAGTGTATCAGAAACTAAATGAAATTTAATCTTTATAAGGAGTATGGGACTTTTAGCCTTTTCTCTGTATACACATGGGTGATCCATAATAGTTTAGGTGAATGGCAAGTTTGCAGCTGCTTTTTCCCTGTATATACAGGGAGAATCTGCTATATGACAACTTTTTCCATTGTAAAGATTATCTCCGCATATGTAGAGATGACTTCTGTGATCGATGCGCTTTCATTAACTAAAAAGTCTTTTCCCCGCACATGCGGGGGTGATCCCCAGCAGGAACGACTTTCACGTTATCCTGCATACTTTTCCCCGCACATGCGGGGGTGATCCTCAGGTTATCAGGCACACATACACCCAGATTCTCTTTTCCCCGCACATGCGGGGGTGATCCTCCGCGAAGCTTGGGTGAAATGTGATGTGCTGCCTTTTCCCCGCACATGCGGGGGTGATTCCGGATTTTCTCCAACCCTTTTATCATATATGCAGCAGGAGAAAGGGCATCTCTGTATGAGACAGCGTATATGTACAGGAATGAAGAATAGTCTGCGATGAAAGACTTCAAATTGCAGATTTTGCATGTTATAAATAAAAATATTTCATGTTAAAAGTGTGTGGATTGGAAATCTATATTGAAATCAGGTGTAAATATGACCGATGAAGAATTTTTTCGATTAAAAATTGGAACTGTGGTGTCTTGGAGATTTGATAAAGATACCTATTATGTAGTTAACCAAGAAGATATCTTTGGCAATGGAAATTATACTCTTGATAGGATGACCTTTGGTGCCCGTGAATTAGGTGGAATGCGACAAATCCGAATCTCTAAAAATAATGCATCGTATTGGAGTGTGCAAGGGAGAATCAAAGAAGGATAGCATGATAGTAAATTCTGGTTTGGCGAAGAATTGGCAAAGTAGAAAATGGAGGGATTATCATGTATAGATTAGAAGCAGAAAACTTCCTCTTAGAATTTGATCCGATGGTCTATGAAACGGATTTTTCCTTTCCGCTCAATATGAGTTTGCATCTCAAGGTAGTTAGTTATGGGTTTTCTGTTGACTCCATGATGGATATTGATGTTTATGGACTTGCAGGTTTTGCCGCATCTCTCAATAGATTGTATGAAACACTGGGAGGTTATGCGAGATTGGAGGAGCCGTATGGTGATAGTTATCTGGAGTTTACTGTTTGCGGCAGAGGGCATATTCATGTCAAGGGGAGCATCTATCATCATGTAAATGACTGTGAACACGAGCTGACCTTTGAAAATGAATTTGACCAAACCTATCTCAAGTGCTTTGCAAAATCCTTATTTGATGATTATAAAAAATATGTGAGAATTTCCTATTTATACGACGAATAAACGAGAAAATAACAGGAAAAAACTGAAAATTTAGGAGATTTGTTGATATGAATAAAACTGTGATTTATATACATGGAAAAGGTGGAGATACACAGGAAGCAGCACATTACACATCGCTTTTTAGAGATTGCGATGTGATTGGTCTTGAATATACTGCGCAGTTTCCATGGGAAGCAAAAGAAGAATTCCCGTTGCTTTTTCAGGCGGCCTGTAAGGACTGTAAATCCGTTCAGCTGATTGCGAATAGTATAGGTGCTTATTTTGCGCTCAACGCCTTATCCAATCAGAACATAGAGAAGGCATATTTTATTTCGCCAGTTGTCGATATGGAAAAGCTCATTATAGATATGATGGCTGAGGCGAAGGTTACAGAGACGGAATTGAGAGAGAAAAAGGAAATCCCAACAGGCTTTGGACAAATACTTTCGTGGGAATACCTTTGCTATGTAAGAGAAAATCCTGTTACATGGAAAATTCCAACCCATATTCTGTATGGACAAAAGGATCACTTAACCTCTTATGAAACAATATTTGAATTCACGAAACAAATTGATGCAGAACTGACGGTTATGGAAAATGGAGCGCACTGGTTTCATACAGCGGACGAAATGAAGTTCCTTGATGATTGGATTAAGAAAGCGTCTGGAATCCTGAAACGGGAGAATCCCAGAGTAAGGCAAGCGTGTAATCCAGTGTCATAGAGTGATGAAAAACTCTGGACAAGAGCGTGTTGTATATATTTTTATGCAAAAGAGGAGGGAAAAGATGATTCGAGAATTTCAGGATACAGATACTGAGCAAGTCATGAGGCTGTGGCTTTCCGGCAATCAGGACGCACATTCTTTTATACCTGAGACATACTGGTGTTCCCATTTTACCGATGTGCAGCAAGCGTTGTTACAGGCAAAGATTTTAGTGTATGATACAGATGGAGGCATACAGGGATTTATTGGAATGATAAATGGATATATTGCAGGCATTTTTGTAGACAAACATTGCCGTTCCTGTGGAATTGGTAAGCAGCTTCTGACCTATGTAAAACAGAAATATGATACGCTTTCTCTCAATGTATACCAGAAAAATACAAAAGCAGCTGCATTTTATCATAGAGAGGGATTTTCCATCTGCGCAGAAGGAGTGGACGAAGACACCGGAGAAAAAGAATATACGATGCTCTGGGAACGGTAACATTGGAGAGAGATGAATAAGCTGACAAAAATAGCAATCATTATATCTCTTTGATCGGGTTTGGCTTGCTTCTGTTTGTCATTGTTTCAGGTGCTGCATATCCTGATTTTTTGTGCAGTCGCAACAGATATGAATTTGAACATTCATTATCGTATTCCTAAAAAGCTTGGGAGAGAATCAGTAAAGTATTACTGCCTTATTGAGACGGAAGTGAGAATGGCTCGCACTGAAGCGGGGAAAGATATAGATTTGTGTGTCTGTGGAGCCAAGTGGGATACAGATTGCCGGAATCATGCCTAACGATATTTGGAAAGAATGGTATTGCTTTCTGAAAAAAGATTGGCAGAAGTTTTGGGGTGTAAAATTGATGAATCGGAAGAAAGAGTTGCGTTTCAGTACTTTGACTGATGAACCTCTGGTGTAACAGAGAGTTGACTCAGTAGAAAATTTGAATTTTCTGTTGAGCCTTCTATGGAGTATTTCGCTATTTTATAGGGATTCCACCTATATTCTACTTATAAGGGATTTTATTTCAATCATGAAAGAAGTACCATTATATTATGAAATGAATGGAGAAATACATATGAATCAATTCGTTACAGGAAAATTTATAGCGTTCAAGAGAAAACAGAAAAATCTAACGCAGGAACAATTAGCAGAGAAGCTTGGGGTTTCCAATAAGACGATTTCTAAGTGGGAAACTGGCAAGTGTATGCCAGATTATTCTATTATAAAAAGTTTATGTCAAGAACTTGAAGTTACAGTGGCAGAACTCATAGATGGAGAAATATCCCAAGAACAGAGCGTTCGCCCTTATGATAATGAGCAGATTTTAGATTTGTTAAGAAGAACACAAGAATTAGAAAAGCAAAGAAATGTGTTATATGGAATGATGCTTATTGTAATGGGAATTGCATTACAGGCAATTTCAGATGCGGTTGGAGGGTCAGATTTTAAGGAATTTATTTCCGGTTCGCTATTGGGATTGTCGATTGGAGAAATGCTGGTTGGAGTTTATGTTGTTGGAAAATCGTTAGCAGAAAAATAGTTTCCATTTTGGAGGAAAGCTGTAAGGCAGAAAATCAAAATTTGGAGGTGATAGCATAATGTGTTTGTTTGCGGAAGTTGTTTTTTATGTTGAACAGCGAAAAAACTTGCCACAGACTGGCTATCGTCCAGATGCGATTTTTAACAAATCGAGAGACTATTGGGGAATTACCTTTGTTGAACTGTATGTTAACAAATTTGATGTTCCGGATCTGGCAATCATAAAATTTACATTTCAGGATTCTCATTACAAAGAAGTCTATATTGGACAACAATTTTTAATCATGGAAGGTGGACGCCAAGTAGGTGAGGGGAAAATTATTTTGATAGATATAGATTGATAGAACATGCGAATACAGTGCTATTTTGAAAAATAGTGTGATAAAAATCAGAATTTATAGAAGAAAATATGATATGAATTTAACATACAAGAGAGCAACGCTGGAAGATATAGATATATTGACAGAAACAAGAATAGAGGTATTAAGAGCAGCTAATAAACTTTCTGCTGATACTGATATGAGTGAAGTTGAAAGACAATCTTATAATTATTATCAAAAAGCTCTTTGTGACGGTTCTCATATTGCATATTTGGTTTTTGATGAAAACCGTTTTGTAGGGGCTGGTGGTGTTAGTTTTTTTCAAGTAATGCCGACTTACCACAATCCAAGTGGAAACAAAGCTTATATCATGAATATGTATACTAATCCTGAATATAGAAGATTGGGAATTGCTTATAAAACATTAGATATGCTGATTAGAGATACTAAAAGTAAGAGTATTACAGCTATTTCATTAGAAGCAACCGATATGGGGCGACCATTGTATGAAAAGTATGGATTTATAAAAATGAATGATGAAATGGAATTACCAGAGAGATAAATTAGAATTTGAGGTGATAACATGAAAAATAACTCTGATAGAAAGAATGATAACGGTTTAGTGATAGGACTATGTATTGGTGTTGGTATTGGTACAGCTTTGGGTGTCGTGTTTGATAAGATTGCTATAGGGGTGGCGATAGGTGCTGGTTTGGGACTGGTTTTAGGTACTCTTTATGACTCAAAAAAGAATAAAGAAGATGATGATGACGAAGAGTAAGGAAAGAAACTTCCAGTTTCGCGGAGAGTTGACAAAGCAGAAAATGAAAATCTTGAAGTTAGGAGAGATGGGAAATGCTGTTGATTACAGTAAATGAAGACAAAGGCTGGTTATTATCCAGATGGAATCTGACATATGCAGTTGGTTGGGAACAAATATGCAAAGCGGCGCATTTAATGTTTGATTATTATGATAACCTTGAAATTCTGATTGATCATAAGAAAATAAGAGTGTCATCGAAAGCAGATATCATCAAGCTTACTGAGGCGGGAAGCATGACAGTCAGAGGATTTTCAAAAATCCTAGAGGCACTCATGATGGTAACATTTTTTAATCAGACAAACACTGTGAATGTGAGCATTGCTCAGATGACAGATGAATTTAAGACCGCTGATTACCAGAGATTCAATATGTCTCTCGGACAATATATGCACAGTATTGAATTATCAATGTACAGATAACTTCCAGCTTGTAGAAAAATGAAAAAAATACCGTTTATCCCAACATTCAGCGCCTTAATTGCACTGGTTTGCGCCGCTCTGTTATTCATAAACTGGAATCCGGAATCCTTGTTTCAATCCGAGCAGCCTCCGGTCACAATGCGCGATATCGAACAAAATAGGGGGGATTTTACTGGCTTTCCCGCAGGTGCAGACATTCCCCGTCTATACAGTGCAGCGGATTTTACAGAAATCAGCGTTGCAGTGGAATATGTGACTGTGGAGCCTGTGGGCATTGTCGAAACCGATGTTTCCAGTCTCAAGCCATGGGTCGATCACTATAATACACACACCTATAATGGCAGAACAACCACTGGCAGCCGGCGGGCACAGGTCAAAGTTTCAGGTTTTGACTGGAATTACCTGCCATATTATCTGTTGGAGCTTCCGGATCATACCTACATCGTGGCACAGATCCCACAGGAATCAGCGAAAGCAGTACAAAGAGGGGAGCGTATTACACTTCCCGTTGGACAGAAAGCAGGCATGACGGACATTGCCCGCAGACATCTTTCCGCCATCTGTGAGGAATATGGAGCAGATATGAATGGTGTGTTCTATGCTTTTGATAACAAATGGCAGGCAGAACACCATTCTATTTGTTTGCTGCTTCGCTTCGGAGCTGCCGCCTTGCTTTGGCTTGTGTTGTCTGTCGGGCTGACACTCTACGGATTCTTACAGAGAAAAGGAAAAAAGGAAACAGATATCACTGGATAACAGAAAGAAGGCAAATACTTGTCAATGACGAAAAGCGGCGCCTCCCGCGGATAGATCTGCGGGAGGCGCTGCTAAAAAATGGATTTCAGTGCTGGCATCAATGTCCGTGCGGTGTGCGAGACAGCTCGTCATGCTCACTCACAAGATCAGCGTGAATCAAATTTACAAGAATTATCAAGAGCGGGACAATTGCCAGCCAAATGGATTTTTCCTGTAAAAGTGGAGCAGAAAAGCTAAGCAGTACGCCGCCGCCAAAGAAGCTCAGCAGCATAAGCAGATGAATCTTTCCGCGGTGCGCAGCAGCCGTATCGTGTTTTCGCATAATTTTAGCGGCTGCTACGCCAAGCTGACGAACGTGGTTGGTACAGAAGGTCGTTGCCATGGGGATTCCCTCTGCCTGTCGAAAGGTATTATATTGCATTGCGGCAATAAAATTGATGATGATTTGAATAATCTGGTGCGGAATGGTGAGCGGAACCAGCCCAATGACAAATAGTATAAACGTTTCGATGGCAATGAGCAAGGTATCCCATCGCACAAGGCTATGGTGCTTTACAGTGGAGGGAAGCGCTTCGGAAAGAAATGTCCCTGCGATATATGCTGCAAAGGGGATCAAAAAATATAGACCATCTCTCCATCTGCCTTCTCCAAAGGCAATCGACATGATAACGATATTGGCGGTCTGTGCATTGCAGAAGGCGCCGCCGCGTAATATAAATGTATATGCGCCCATCATGCCGGAAACGGCCATCAGCAGCATAAACACATAGTTCCGTTCACAGCGCAGATAGTATTCTTGATTGCTGTTAGATTCCATAAGGGTTCCCTCCTGTCGAAGTTTAGTATAGGCACAGGACAGCGAATTGTCAAATACTTATTTGCGGGAATCAAAGACAGCAGATAAGGCTGCCAAAGAATGGCTGCGCGGCATGCGATACAACTTGTTATTTGTGAAAATTCTGATAGATACCACAACAATAGGTTGCAGGGTAGTATTTTCTCTACGCATATGGTATAATAATTAAGCGGCTACTATATTGGATATTTCATGATGATACCATCAGCGGCATCATACTTTTGATGAGATAGATGCAATTATCCGATGTATCTTTATGAGGGAACACATAAGATAGAACGACGCCAAAGGACGGCGATGTCGCAGGTAAGGGTGACTGCCGTTAAAATACTATAAGTGATACGCAAAAACAGGAGAATATGGTTATGAAACAGATTATGATTATTGATGATGATCCCATTAGCGTGGCAATTGTCAAAGCATGGCTTGCAGCGGATTATGAAGTCATCACAAATGCTTCCGGTTTACAGGCATTGGGACATTTACAAAAAAATGAGCCGCCGGATTTGATTTTGCTGGATATTGTAATGCCGGGAACAGATGGCATGCAGGTGCTCAAGGTGCTCAAGGAGACTCCAAAGCTTGCGACCATTCCAGTTATTTTCCTCACCAGCATGGACAGTCCGGATATTCAGCTCGAGGGGTATATTCATGGCGTAGATGATTTTCTGCAAAAGCCGGTAGATGAAAGACTGCTCAAGCTGAAAATTCAGCGCCAGCTGTATATATCTGGCTTGAAGAAGGAAAATATGCGTTTGAAGCAGTCGGCACAGATGATTAAAATACAAATCGATCAGGTTTTGGATAAGTTTTTATAATCAGCGCGTCCCCAAAAATCATGTTCTAAAAAATAGGATTCACAGCCGGTCAAAATGATTTGACCGGCTCTAAATAAGTAAATCATCAAAGGAGGCTGCAATTTGTATCTATGCAAATTTGGGAATTGTTTTTAGTAGCAGTCAGTTTAGCGATGGATGCCTTTGCAGTTTCTGTGTGCAAAGGGCTTTCTGTTTTACATGTTAATTCGAGACAAGCGCTGTCTGTGAGTCTGTATTTTGGTGGATTTCAGGCGCTGATGCCGCTTCTTGGCTATTTGGTTGGTATTCGCTTTCAGAATGTTATTTGGCAGTATGACCACTGGATTGCGTTTTTACTGCTCGGATTCCTTGGTGTGAGTATGCTCAAGGAGGCATATAACGGTGCATCGGAAGATGTCGATTCATCTTTTCGTATGCGTGCAATGCTTCCGCTTGCTATCGCAACCAGTATCGACGCCCTGACAGTCGGTGTGACTTTTGCTTTCTTGGAGGTATCTATTGTGCCTGCGGTCAGTCTGATTGGAGTGGTTACAGGTATTTTGTGCCTGCTGGGTGTGTATCTGGGGCATCAAATTGGGAGACATTTCCAACGATATACCACAGCGGCAGGGGGCGGTGTCCTGATTTTCCTTGGCACTAAGATTCTCATTACCCATTTATACGGCGGATAGTTTTCGCATGGCTCGCAGGAGATCTGCCGCTTTTTGTGCGCTCACTGGTCTGGTGATGGGGAAAGCAGTTTGCGATAGGTCGTGTTGATTGCAATGGCACCGAGGGGGGCGGTAAGCAGAATGGAAAGTACCGCTGCCGTTAATACGGTTTGTCCGCAGGCGAATCCAAGAGAAAGCGGGATAGCGCCAATGGCCGCCTGTACGGTTGCCTTAGGGGTGTAAGACAGCATACAGAAGATGCGTTCACGTGCAAGCAGATGGGTCTTTGCAGTGCAGAGGAGGACGCCTAGCATACGGAATAGCAGTGCGCCCACAATCACCAGCAAAACTGGCAGGCTGGAGTTTGCAGCATAGGAGATGTTGACACTGGCGCCAACAAGCACAAACAAGATGGGCTCTGCACCTGCCCACAGGCTGTTATAGTGCGCAGAAATTTCTTTGACCGGAATCTGTTTGGCAAGTGCGATGGCAAGGGTCATGATGGCAAGCAGACCGGAGAAAGCACCGTTCATGTGGTCGTCGATGAAGAGCAGTAAAAAGGATACGGCAAGTATGAGTACGACCTGTTGCGCGCTGGACTCAAAAAATGCAAAGATTCTGCGCAGGACGAGAGCACATAGAATTCCAGCAAGAATACCAAATAGCAGGGACAGCGGCAGCCGAACGATTTCCATGGGAGAGAACGCTCCACCGGACATGAGATTGGTGCAGACAGAGAATAGACCGAGCACAAAGATGTCATCAAGTGAAGCACCAGCGAGAATCATCTGTGGAATCCCCTGCTTGACCCCGTAGCCGGATTCCAGCAGATGTACCATGTGCGGTACAACAACAGCAGGGGAAACCGCAGCAAGCACCGTGCCAAGGAGCAGAGCTTCCATTGTGTGCAGTCCCAGAATCCGAGGTGCAAGTATTACAATTGCACAGATTTCACAAACAGCTGGCAGGAAACACAGTAAAAAGGCGGGGCGGCCGACGCGCTTCAGGCTGTTGAGATCAAGGCTCAGTCCGGCACGGGTCAGAATGATAACGAGCGAGATGCGGCGCAGGTCAGCGGATATGGAAAGCAGACTGTCATCGAGCAGGTCGAGGGCATAGGGTCCCAGTACGATGCCTAAAAGCAGCATACCCAGAAGCGGCGGCAGACGCAGCTGACGGCACAGACGCCCTGCAAGCAAGCCACCCAGAAAAAGTAAAGCAAGTCCAAAAATCATAATGGATATCCTCCTAAAAATTGTGACAAAAAAAGCTGATGCCTCTGCAAAATTGCAGAAGTCATCAGCTTTCATTTCAGCGGTTTCGGCAGATGCCGCGGGAGACATTCATTCCCTTGCTGTTATGATACCATAGATGGTTCAAACCTGTCAATGCTGGATTTGGGACAGTCTCCAATTTCAGATTTTTGGAACCGTGTCTTATGGTATCGGTTGAATGATGCCGAAAACTGTGATAAAGTAAAGATAAACTGGAATCTGGAGATCGTATATGAATATTTGATAACTTATGTGAAATGCGTGGACAACATAGAAGTATTTCTCAAAAAAATGTTTGAAGAAGTGAGAAACGAAATGTCTATAAGCTGAATGACAATTTCGGTTTAGCAAAGCGTTGGCAGAGAATCAGAATTTTGCAGAGGGAAAGAATATGAAAGTTATAGAAGTAAAAGACAGAACGACTGTATTCGCTGAACAATTAGTAGAAGTATGGGAGAGCGCTGTGAAAGCGACGCATTTATTTTTATCTGACAGTGAGATTCAAAATATTAAGCAGTATGTGCCACAAGCCTTAAACAGCGTTCCCATCTTGGTGGCGGCAGTGAATGAAGCCGGAGATCCAGTTGGCTTTATGGGAGTGGCAGATAAAATGCTTGAGATGTTGTTCGTTTCAAATGCAAGCAGGGGGCAGGGAATCGGGAAACAATTACTGCAATATGGCATTGACACGTATTCGATCAATGAACTGGCGGTCAATGAACAGAATCCTCTGGCAAAAGGTTTTTATGAACATATGGGATTTGCAGTTTATAAAAGAACAGAATTAGATGAACAAGGCAATCCTTATCCATTGCTATATATGAAAAGAGACTGACAGATTCCATTTTTGAGGAAAGCAGAAAATCGGAATTTGGGAGGAACGATACATGAAAACGTATCAAGTAAGTTTGAATGGTAAACAGTATAGTATGTTGGAAAAGATGTTATGTTCAAGTAGGGCCAGTCAGTTGGCAAGTAACCAACCCATAAAAGGATATGAACTTTTTTCTGATATGTTGAATGAGGTATGTTCGCCTGTGATAGATGGCTGGAGTACATTTGAAGGTATATTGGAAGAATCTATTGAAGAATTAGACTTATTAAGAGTGATTACCAAAGTAGTTTATCCGGAAAATGAAAATTATTTTGTAGAACAAATAGGTAAAGCGTTTAACTGTGAAAAAGATTTTGAATTTCAAATTCATTTAAAATTATAACATCTGGTTTGCAGAACTATTTAATATTTCTTTTGAATTCTAAGCTGTGGAGGTTAAAATGATAGAATTAAGACAAGAACTTCCTTGTGATTATAGAGATACGGAAAATGTAATTAGAGAAGCCTTTTGGAATCATTATACACCTGCCTGTAATGACCACTATCTTATTCACATTATGCGGGATTGTCCTGCTTTTGTACCAGAATTAGATATTGTTGCGGTGAAAGATGGTAAAATAATTGGAAATTCAATGTGCTTGAAATCATATATTTTGGGAGATGATGAAAAGCATTATGAAGTTTTAAGTCTGGGACCGATAGGCGTATTGCCAGAGTATCAACATCAAGGGATTGGCAGGAGGTTAATTTCTCATACCAAAGAAATTGCAAAGAAATTAGGTTTTAAAGGTATTCTTTTGTGTGGAGATCCCGATTATTATACTCGACAAGGCTTTATCGCAGCAGAAAATTATGGAATTCGCAATGCAGAAAATATGTATGCTGATGCGCTTCATGCCTGCGAGTTGTATCAAGGAGCATTTTCAAAAATAAGTGGACGTTATTACGAAGATGAAATTTATAATGTTGATGAAAAGTGTGTAAAAGAATTTGATATGCAGTTTCCAAACAAAGAGATTGTTTATGGAACACCTATGCAGAAAAAGTTTGAAATGATGATTGAGAGGATAAGACCTTATCAGGTATAGCAGATAAATTAGAATTTATCAAGAAATTATAGGAAGATATTGATGAACTTAGATAAACTCAAAGCTTTCTTCCCTGATTTAAAATGAACGATTTCTGTATGTTTGAAAAGATTATTTCTTTAAAATGGGACCCTATTATTGATATTGAAGATTGGGAAGAACATAACAATCTTTTCTTAGAAATGACTAGTGTGGATAACTATAAAATCTTACTGGAATGTATTGATGTAGTGGCTTTACGTTTTCAGCGAAGTGGGTAAGTTTCGGGATTTTATATCAAAGATATGTCGGCAAGAGGATATGAGAAATGTTCAAAGTATGAAGTGGGAGATTATGAAGAAAAGTGTGTCAAGTTTTACTGTTCAGATATAGTTATTAAAGGTTTGGAAAGAGTTTATTGAACAGATCCCCCTCGTCAGTCCACAGTCCCAATTACGAGAAGCTGCTACGGGTGGTGCGGAGAATCTAAAGTGTTTTAAGCTGAGAGATATAAAATGCAGGGAAAGGAAATGACATGCGACTAAACGAAATTCCATTTGAAAAAGGACCTCTATCAACAATGATTGAGCGACTTTGTAAAACGATGAATGCGATGGATCCGGAATGGTCCCAAAAAGTTAAGCCAGCATCGAAAAGCCAAATTCAATCCTTAGCAGAAATTTTGAAACCATATAGAACAAGTATTCCTTTTGCATATCTTCTGTTTTTACAGGCGATGGGAATGAATGATAACAGATTGTTGGAGCAGGAGTGGGACGGCACCACAGAAGTTGATCTTGATATAGCATTAAGCAAATATAGTGAAGATTATAATGATTTTGTCCCAAACGGGTTTTTACCTTTTTCTTTTCATTGGACAGAGGTAATATTATCAATAAAACTGTCGGAGGGTGATAATCCACCCGTTTTTCTGTATCAAGATTCCCTATTTTCCAGATCATTTGAGAACTATTTATTTCAAACGGCATTTCGTCAAGCAGGATATACCCAATTTTTATACGAAATTGAGTATGCCGCTTCGAAAGTGGTATTTCGTGATATTTTATCTAAAAAACCGGAGCAGAATATGTCTCCGATGGAGTTTATCGAGTCCATATTACAACCATGCCAGCTACAAAAGACATGGTTTAGCGATGATGTACGTTTTTGTGCTATTTCATCAGAATATATGATAATTGCCGATCTGTCTTGGGCACTCAATATTATGATTTACAGCGACAACTATACAGTTCTTCAAAATATAAAAAGCAGTTTGTCCTACTCGCTTAGTGATTTGGGGTGGAAGAGAATTCGAAAAATAAACCGAGAATAAAAATGTATATGTTTATCTAAACATAAAGAATGCCTCCCTTTGTCATCTTGACAAAGGGAGGCATTTTCTGAATCGAAGGAATCATTTCTGTAATTTAATTTTTATAAAGGATTCGAATGGCGTTGAGCACACAAAGCATGGCAACACCGGTGTCTGCAAAGACGGCAAGCCACATAGAGGCAATTCCGAACAGACCAAGCACCATAAAGCCAAGCTTGACGACCAGTGCAAAAATGATATTTTGCCATGCAATGCGAATGGAACTGCGTGCAATTTCGATTGAATCCCCGATTGCGAGCGGGTCAGAGGTCATAAACACGACATCAGCCGCTTCAATGGCTGCGTCAGAGCCAGAGCCCATTGCGGCACCAACATCTGCACCGGCGAGTACAGGGGCATCGTTAATACCGTCACCGACATACATCACGGCGCCGTGCTGTGCGCGGATATCTCGCAGGGCATTCAGCTTTTCTTCAGGCATGAGACGGGCACGCACCTCCTGAATGTCTAACTGTGCCGCTACGGATTCTGCACTGTCCTGTGCGTCACCAGTCAGCATGACCGTAATCAAATCCAGCTTGCGCAGATTCTTCATTGCAATTTTTGTGTTTGTCTTAATGGTATCCGAAATGATGATGGAACCAGCAAAGCGGCCGCTTGCTGCAATCAGAACCTCAGTACCTGCTGTCTTGACGGTATGACCGGACAGGTCGATGCCTGCGGTTTCGAGCAGATTGCGGCTTCCGCACAATACTGTGACACCGGAAATCATGGCAACAATGCCTTGACCGGCAATTTCCTGTACCTTGGAGGGTGGTACGATTTGCAGACCGCGTTCATGAGCGGCGCTCAAGATGCTGTGGGCAATGGGGTGTGTTGAATGTTGTTCGCAGCTTGCCGCCATGGACAGAAGTGCGGTTTCGTTCATGCCCTCAGCCGGAAAGATGCGCTGTACAATGAAATTGCCCTTGGTCAATGTACCGGTCTTATCCATGGCAACCGTGCGCACATTTTTCAGCGCTTCGAGAGATGCGCCGCCCTTAAACAGGATACCGCGCTTGGAGCCGGCACCGATGCCAGCGAAGAAGGAAAGTGGTACGCTGAGCACCAGTGCACAGGGGCAGCTGATTACAAGGAAGCTCAGTGCCGTATAGATCCAGTGCATCCAGTCGCCGGTGACGATGGAGGGAACGATTGCCGTTATAATCGCAATCACCACAACGATGGGCGTGTATACCCGTGAGAAACGGGTCACAAAACGATCCATGCGCGGTTTGCTTGCCGCTGCATTCTCAACTGCGTTGAGAATACGGGTGACCATGGAATCTGCAAGGGCATTGGTGACCTCTACCTGCAATGCGCCGGTATTGTTGATACAGCCCGAAATGACCTCGGAGGAGGGACGGACAGAAACCGGAACCGGCTCGCCAGTGACCGGAGAGGTATCTACACGGCTGTCGCCGGCGCGCACAATTCCGTCAAGCGGGATACGGTCGCCGGGGCGCACGAGCAGCAGGTCTCCTACCTTTGCCTGCGCTGCCGGAATGGTGTGTACAACGCCGTTTGCATCGATTTGGTGAACGACTTCAGGACGCAGGTCAACAGCCTCCATGATTTGGCGGCGGCTCTTTTCTACGGCACGGTGCTCGAAGAACTCACCGATACGATAGAACAGCATAACGCCAACGGCTTCGCTGTACGTGCCCATTGCAATCGCACCAAGCGTTGCGAGAGACATGAGAAAGTTTTCATCAAAAATATGACCGGACTTCATATTCTTAAATGCAGTCAGCAGCACATCTCCGCCTAAAATGACGTAGGCAAGGCAGTGAATGAACATGGAGGCAAAGGGCTGGAAGTGCTCGAGTATCATGCCGATGACGAGCAACGCCGCGCCAAATCCGATGCTGCGCATTTCAGCTTTGTCGTCATGGAATGTTTCGCTTGCCCGCGGGATATTGTCCACAGGTTCAATGCGCACTTCGGGTTCGACTGACATACACACACGGCGGATTTGGTCAAGCCGTGCTTCCGGATCGTCTGCTGCCAGACGAAGCTGCTTGGTGGCATAGACTACGACCGCATCTGAGATGCCGGGCAGCTTGCGAATCTTTTCTTCCATAAGTGCAGCGCAGTGTGCGCAGCTCAAATTTTGAATACTGTAAATGCGGCGCTCTCCGCGTGCGTCTTTGTTCAGTTCCTGACGCGGAGGCTGAGCGGACTCATCACAGCAGTCACAGTCCGCTCCATCATGGTGGTGATGGTCGTGCGCACAGCAGTCCTCTTCTTCGTGGTGGTAGCAGTCCTCTTCTTCTTCATGGTGGTGTGTACAGCAGTCCTGCTCGTCTTCACCATGTGTACCCTCATCTTCTTCAGGGGTGTATTTGTCGTGCGTACAGCCGCACGCCTCTGTGTGCACGTGGTCAGAACCGTCGGACGCATGCTCCGGCACATCAAGCGATTTGAGATCATCTGTATCCATGGAAACACCCTGTGCAGTTTCTTGCAGGGTATCCATTTCGTCATCTAAAATTTTGGATAGATCGAGTGGCTCGGGGAAATCAAAATCTGAGAAAGGCACATTGTCAGTGGGAGAGAACGCCTCAAGCGGCATGTGTACATCTTCTTCATCGTCCTCGATTTCCGGCGGCGCGGTGTCTGCGGGCTCCGGCACTTCCGGTGTGCTGTCGGCGGCATGCTGTGTATGCTCCGGCTCATCGGTGTGTTCTATGGCTGCAATCGATTTGAGCTGTTCGCCAAAAAGGGACAGCAAGTCAGGGTCAAGCAAAAGCGACTCATCTGACGGAGATTCTTTGCTCTTAGGGTCCAGACTCATAGCATCAACTCCTTTGGAATATATGAGTAATCATTCATATGTTATGGTATTATGATAAACCAACCATTGTGACTTGTCAATATCACAGCATCAATAAAGTGCCGAAAATCCAACAAAATACCGGTTTCTCATAAGACAGACAAAAATATCATAACACAATTTTTATAAAAAATCATCTGTTTTTTGCTGGAATCAGCACAATAAAACCCGTCACAACAAGGATGTGACGGGAAATAATTTACAATTTTTGACGATTCGGCTCCTGTTCACAGTACAGACAATGGTATTTGTCGTTTTCACCCAGAACAAAGATATGCTCGATATCCTCCTCGATGGTGGTGATACAGCGCGGATTGCGGCAGTGGATCACATTTTTTAGGATTTTAGGCTTGACCAGCTTTTTCTTTTCCACGATTTTACCGTCACGAATGATATCAATGGTAATATCAGGGTCGATGTATCCCAATACATTCAAATCGAGGTCGATCATCGATTCAATTTTAATGATATCCTTATGTCCGTGTTTTGCTGAACGTGCATTGCGAATGAGCGCCACACAGCAGTCCAAATCGTCCAGACCGGCAAGATGATAGATCTGCATGCCGGTGCCTGCCTTGATATGGTCAATGACGATGCCGTTCTGGATAGAATCAATATTCAGCATGTTTATTCCTCCGTAAGACCCAGTAGTGTCATAATCAGCGCCATGCGCACATAAACGCCGTTTTGTACCTGCTCAAAATATGCTGCCCGCGGGTCGTCATCCACTGGCAGTGCAATTTCATTGACGCGCGGCAGGGGGTGCAGCACCGCCATATCATGCTTGGCAAGCTTCATTTTGTCTGCCGTGAGGATATAGGTATCCTTGAGACGGATATAATCCTCCTCATTGAAAAAGCGTTCCCTCTGTACGCGGGTCATATAAAGAATATCCAGTTCGGGCATTGCGTCCTCAAGACTGGTGGTCTCTGTATAGGCAATGTGGTTGGGTGTCAATGCCTCGGTAATCACATAGTCCGGCACGCGCAGTTCCTCGGGAGAAATGAGAATAAAGCGAATTCCTGTATAGCGGGACAATGACTTGATGAGGGAGTGTACCGTGCGCCCGAATTTGAGGTCACCGCACAGTCCGATGGTCAGGTCGTGCAGACGTCCCTTGCGGCGGTAGATGGTCAGCAGGTCGGTCAGTGTCTGGGTCGGGTGCTGGTGTCCGCCGTCTCCGGCATTGATGACCGGAATGGACGAAAAATGTGCGGCTCTGCGCGGTGCGCCCTCCTTGGGGTGACGCATGGCGGCGATATCTGCATAGCACGAAATGACACGGATGGTGTCTGCAACCGATTCTCCCTTTGAGGCTGAGGAGGAGTCTGCGCTCGAAAAGCCGAGCACAGAGCCGCCAAGGTTCAGCATTGCCGATTCAAAGGAAAGGCGGGTGCGTGTCGAAGGCTCATAAAACAGGGTGGCAAGCTTTTTGTGTGCACAAACCGACTGGTATGCCGCCGGATTTGCGGCGATGCGGTTTGCCAGAGCAAGCAGCTCCTGTGTTTCCTCCACGGTAAAGTCGAGCGGGTCAATCAAGTGACGCATAATATCCTCCTAAAATCTGGTGTCTACATTTCGCAAGGGCAGCAGAAAAAAATATTCGGGAAATCCAGAAAAAGGCAAAATTTTTTTGCAGCTGTCGCTGCATGAAATCAGAGTACCCGCGTACACGCCCTGCCACAGTGCATAGAGAGCAAGGCACAAATCATTCGCCGCTTTTCTGCCTTTTGCGTGCTGCATTTTTATTCAGTATAGCATACGAACTCATGAAAAGCCATAAAAATTTTGTGTCTAAAAAGATTTTCCTCTTTGCAGAAACAGGTATCGGCGCCGAAATTGGTACAGAGAACGGCATCAAACAGCGCGCCGCAGCAAAGCAAATCGGGAGCGCTCAAAGCATATAGAAAGCAAGCTGAAATTTTCCCTTTTACACCAAAAAATAAAAGTCCATTGACTTTTGTTTTTTGTATGCGTAAGATAAGGATAACCATATATTGTCACGGAGAATGGGAAGAAAGGTTGGATATGATGGGAAAAAGAATTGTGATTGCACTGGGCGGCAATGCGCTGGGGGATACGCTAAGTGAGCAGATGACGGCTGTGAAAGATACCGCAAGGGTGGTCGCAGACCTCATCGAAGCAGGGCATGAGGTCATTGTATCACATGGAAATGGACCCCAAGTGGGTATGATTCATCATGCGGTCAACGCGTTGACCCATGCAGCAGAGCAGGAGTTTCCGGTCATTCCGCTGTCGGTCTGTGTGGCGATGAGCCAAAGCTACATTGGATATGATTTGCAAAATGCACTGCGTGAGGAGTTGTTGAACCGTGGAATCCCGAAACCCTGTGCCACTGTAATCACACAGGTTGTTGTAGACCCGCACGACCCTGCGTTCCGTCGTCCGTCCAAGCCCATTGGACGATTTATGTCCAAAGAAGAAGCACAAAGACTGCAAAGAGAAAAGAACTACACCATGATGGAGGACGCAGGACGCGGCTGGAGGCGTGTGGTTGCCAGTCCAAAGCCGATAGAGATTGTGGAGATCGACACGGTTCGCACATTGTTTGAGGCGGGGCAGGTCGTGATTGCTGCCGGCGGCGGTGGGATTCCGGTCGTTCGGCAGGGCAATGGGCTAAAGGGTGTGAGTGCGGTGGTCGACAAGGACTTTACAAGCAGTCTAATGGCACAGCAGGTAGATGCGGATATGCTGATTCTCCTGACAGCAGTTGAAAAATGTGCCATTCGCTTTGGAAAGCCTGACCAAAAATGGCTGGATACTCTTTCAATCGGGGAGGCAAAATGCTATTGCGCCGCAGGAGAGTTTGCGGCGGGGTCTATGCTGCCCAAAGTGCAGGCAGCCGTCAAATTTGTCGCATCTGCACCCAAACGTACAGCACTTATCACATTGCTTGCAAAGGCGCGTGAGGGAATCGAAGGCAAAACAGGTACACGTATTATAAACAAAATAGGCTGCTGATGTTTGATGGGTTCCCCCGTCTCGGAATCACAGAGATTCCGAGACGGGGGAACCCATCATTGCGTCTTTTTTATATGCTTTTAACAAAGATAGGGGGAAGGGTTGCTGCGCGGGGACAGCAGTTCTGGTGTACAGGTGTTGAGCCGATAGGGGCGAATGATATGTCCGGTGTTTGACATTTGCCGCAAGAGAGCCGCCGCACCATACTGGGATTTATATGCCAGTTCCTCTGGATAGAGAGCAAGCATGTGCAGAAAGCGGACGAGTTCTCCGTCGGGCAGGGTACACTGCGCTGCGTCTTTTGGTTGGTCCTGCAAGTCCACAAGCAGGATACTGGACTGCTTTGTGCTGGCATCAAAGGGCGTATGGTCGGCACTCGAGGAAAGGGTGTGTCCATAGCCAAGCCATGTATTTTCATCAAAGGGCAGATAAGCCGTGACGAGCAGCCAGCGCAGGGGCCAAGACCACTGTTCATCGCTGAGGTCAAAATGCCAGTCGGCAGGCAGTGTCATGATCAGCTCCATGCGAGCGGGAATCTGCTGTTCTTTGGGCAAAGCCATGGGGAGCGCGCCCATGCCCAAGGTGGAAATCGTATAGTAATTGCGCTCTCTGGTAGGTGCGCAGACGCAAAGCTTGATTTCCATAGCCCGCGAGGTGTGAAAGGTCAAGACGGCAGCAATGGGGCCGAAGTGCTGCTCGATATGCGCCTGTACCGCAGCAAGATCGCGGGGCAAATACGTGATGACAGAGGGAAATGCCGATGTGGGCTGCTCCTTTGGCGCAGCTTCCGGAACGCTGCGGGGCAGATAGTTGTCTGCATCGTGCTTTGTGGCACGGATACAGGCGAGGGTTTTGTTGGCAAAAACGGAAGTCTGACAGCGTGCAATGAAATCCGCCACGTCGGGAGTTGGCTGATATGTAAACGCCTGTTCAAAATAGGGCAGTGCCTGCAAAGGTCTGTGGGTGAAGTAGTAGGAACACCCAATGTGAAAATTCCAGACGAAGCTGTCAGGCTGCGGCGCAGAAAAAAACAGCTCTAAGGCGCGATCATATTGCGCAAGATGATAGTATGCACGCGCCAAATGCCCAATGACTTCTGTATCTTGTTCCTGTGAGGGAAGGGCTTCAATGGTTTCTACAATTTTCAAATATTGATTTGTCTCATGCAGGTATTCCAGCCTTTGAAAGAATGTAGCGTCCATCGGGTAAATCTCCTTCGATATCGGATTGCTTGACACGCCTCATGCCCAAAGGCAGGGGCGGCACATTTGGTAGTAGTATATCATATTTGCATAAACTTGTATATACAGGGCGCAGGAGAATAGATGTCGCCATGTGTATAGAAGATGCTTTTTCGGACAGATTTTTGGAATTGTCCCTTTGCATTTTGCAGCTTTGGGGGTAAGATAGAGTTTAGAAGAGAAGAGGGAGGGGAGCAGATGCCGGCATTGTCTATGAAACGTATGCTGCTGTTATCCGTCGTTGGACGCGCTATACAGGAAATTGATGCAGACCCCAAGCGGGGACTGCGCCGTATGGTGGATTTGGGGCAGGAGCTTGTGCACGGAAAGCAGGAGATTTTCTCTTTTTTGCAGCAGATGCTGCAAAAGCAGAATAGTCCCTGCTATGCCCTGTTGGAGCGCATGGTGCATGAGGTCGCACATAAAAGCATACAGCATTTCAGTGTTGCATTGGGCTGGGACAGCTGGGCAGAGGGCGGCAGACTGCTGCGGCAGTCTGCGGAGCAACAGGACTGGGCGAAATCCCTGACGATTACAGAGGCAGATACGCCCTCTGCCCTGCGGGAACAGGTGCAGCGATATATTGCAAAGGGCGTGCGCACATTTTTTGTCAAGGTCAACAGCAAAAAGACGCTTGCGACTGCACTGCAGCTGACCTCTGAGCAAACAGCAACGCTGCTCCTTGTACCGCCGTTTCTGATTGATCACCAGACAGCAGCGCGAATCGCGCTTTGCCATACCGTGTGTACTGCGCTTTGTGATGCGCCTGAGCGTGCAAGAGCACAGGAGATTTTGCGACAGGCAAAATGTCTATACGGAGTATATCATATATGCAGTGCAGAGGAAACCGCAGACAGTGTCAGAGCATGGCTTTGCAAGCAGAGCGGTCCTTATTTTGCCATTGTACAGGAGCAGGGCAGCCGAGAGGCGCAGGCGATTGCGCGGGAAATCGCGAAATTGCGTCAAAATCCAACCGTTCCGATGATTCCAATTGCGGCAAAGGCGGATTTTGACCAGATCCAAGCACAGCTCATGAGAAAAGGGTGAAACATTTTACATGTTCACCCTTTTTTCGTTGCCGCATGCGGATCAAAGTCTAAGAGGATACGTCGGGAAAGGTCAATGAGCAAATGCTTGAGATTATCCAAATAGAGATCGGGAGGGAGGTCATTCCGCAGCCATCGCATGAGGGAAACCAGAAAGGCATCTGTCAAAAAGACACGGGAAAATTCGCTTTGTCCCTCGGTGTGGAAAATATTGTCCAAAAAGGTTTGAATGAACGGCTCCATGACCTCTGAAAAATATTCACAGAAGGAGTTTTGCCCTTGAATCTGCATTGCCTTTTGGTAGAAGGTGCGTTCTCTGTAAAAATAGGTGCAGATATCCTCCAGAAAATCCCAAGCGGTATCATAGGTGTTGTTCTGTACCTCTGTGATAAACTCGGTATAAAAGATCCAGTTGACAAGGTCATACTTGTCACGGAAATGATAGTAAAAACTTTTGCGGCTCATGCCGCAGGCGGTACACAGATCCCCAACACTGATTTTGGAAAAGGGAGTATGCACCATCAAGTCCTTTAGGGTCTGTGCGAGTGCACGCTTGGTAATATTGGAATCTGGCAAGAAATCGCCTCCTCAATGCCGACGGACAGTAAACTTATTAAATATTATACTATAATTGTAGGGGAAGATGCAACCAAAGATAATGTGTGCCCACATACTGTGGGATTCTGCCAATTGATATAACAAAAGCGCTAAAAAATAAGTGATTTAATTGTATAAATTGGAGAAAAGTTCAAAATATATCTAAAAGTGTTTGTATTTTTTGAGATAAAAGTGTACTCTTTTAACAAGAGGTGAGAAAATATGCAAGCAATCTATTCGAACTACTATCCAAATTTTCTGTATGTGGATAAATACCGCTTTTCTCGCAATTGGGTCTATACGCCCAGCGAAGTTCCTTATGCGTTGCTGCGCTATATCATATCGGGTGAGGCAGTTTTTACGATAAACGGTGAAACGTGTGAAGTGAGGAAGGGAGACGTGGTTTATATTCCGCAGGGCAGTATCCTGTCGGGAGCGGCAAAGAGTGAAATTGTCTTTATTAGTGTGCGATTTGTTGGCTCCATTCAATATCATGAGAGTCAGGATCTATTGCAGTCGCTTTGGCATTTTCCGAGGAAGCATAATTTCAGCGACACCCCAGAGATGGAAAAATGCTTTGAAGCGTTGTATACCAGTGCCCTGACACGGAATACCTTTAAGATGCTTGAGATTCGCGGTTATCTCAATCTCATATGGGCATATATTGCCAAATTGTCGCCCGAAAATTATGATCAGGACGACAGCTTGGAAGAGGACCGAAAAAATATGGAAGCCACTTTTGATATGACAAGTATCAAACTGCGCGCCGAAAAATCATTAAAGCATAAACATGACCCGCGCATTACAATGATTGTGGATTATATCACCACACACCCAGAAGAAAATCTCAGCCGCCAAGAATTGTGTGATATGGCGGGAATCAGCGTCAGTACACTGCGGCGCTTGTTTAAGGACCAGACAGGCAAGACCTTGTTCCAATTCATCAAGGAAAATAAAATGACCAATGCGGCAAGGCGTTTGCTGGTTACTGACGACCCCATTTCTGCAATCGCGTATGATTTGGGCTATGAAATCCCCAGTTACTTCTCCGAATGTTTTAAGCAGATATTTGGTGTATCTCCACAGGAGTACCGCCGCTCTGCACATGAGATTTGAATATAAAAAATGCTGTTTCTCTGCTTGTGATTGGGAAAAATGCACCAAAATTTATACTAATTTTTGTACTTGTTTAAGAAAACGGTTATAAAATAAACCATTTGTTATAGCTTTGCCTGTTTTTTACTCTTTGCAACCTTTGTAAAATCTTTATAATTATAGGTACCATATACGAAGAAATATTTGGCATACTTACCAATAAAAAGAAGGAGAAAATTTAAGGAGGCACAAAATGAAAAGAGCAATATCCATGATTTTAGCTGCCGGTATGACAGCTACAACACTCGCAGCATGCGGTTCCCCCAGTCCTGCTGACACATCACAGACTGCTGACGGAGAATTAAAGGGGGAAATCACTTTCTGGCATTCCTTTACGCAGGGTGCCCGAATGGAGGCAGTGCAGTCTGCGGCAGACAAGTTTATGCAGCAGCACCCCGATGTCAAGATCAATATTGAGACATACAGCTGGGGTGACTTTAACACCAAATGGAACGCGGGACTGACAACCGGTGATCTGCCGGATATGAGTACCGCACAGAACACCGGCGAAGTGGTTGAGATGCTCAATGCAGAAGTGCTCGAGCCTGTTGATGACATGATCGAAAGTATTGGGCGTGACCGTTTCTCCGCCAATGCCTTGTCGGATATGTCGGTTGATGGTGCTACATACGGCGTGCCGTATTATTCTCATGCGCAGGTCATGTGGTATCGCGAAGATATGCTCAAGGCTGCAAATCTTGAAGTACCCACTACATGGGACGAATTTTATGATGCCGCTGTTGCACTAACCAAAGACGGTACATTTGGCGCTGCCTTTTCATGCAGCCCGAACGACCTGCTCTGCACGCGCTATCTGAACTATTATGTACAGAGCGCTGGAGGCAGTCTGCTCAATGACGATTTGACGGCAAATCTCACAAGTCCGGAGGTCATTGATGGCATCAACTACTGGCTCAAGGTGTATAAGGATTGTTCTCCTGCGGAGACCATTAACTATACTGTAAATGACCATGCGACCTTGTTCTATCAGGGCAAGACAGCATTTGACTTCAACTCTGGCTTTATGATTGGCGGTGTGCAGTCCAATACACCAGAGGCTGTTCCTTATGTAAAGTGCGCACCGTTACCGCGCATGAACGAGGGTGATAAGGTTTACAGTGCAGAGGCAACACATATCCCGCTCGTTGTATGGAACAACTCCGAGCACCCTGAAATTTGCAAGGCGTTTATCGAATTCTTATATGAAGATGAAAACTATATTGACTTTATCCACTCGGTACCGGTTGGTATGCTGCCCTCTTTGAATGATATCGCTGAAAAGGAAGCTTACCTCAATGATGAAACAATCAAGGCTTTCTCAGACAGCGTTGACATCATTCAAACAGCCGTAGATACAGGACACGCAATTGGCTTCGAGCATGGTCCGACAGCGCAGGCAAGCTACCTGACATCTCAGGGCGTGATTGAGAATATGTTCCAAGATATCATTACAAATGGTACAGATGTAGAAACGGCTGCAAAGGCGGCTGAAGAACAGCTCAATGAAATTTTTGACACCATGATTGGTTAAGTATTGTCCGCCATTCGGGGGGAACTCCGTGTTCCCCCCGATATTTATACGCAAAATTTGGCAAAATACGTGAAAAAACTACGCCTTTTGCAAATGCTGTGATGACAACAACATTGTGATTCGCAGCTTCTATTCTATCTCATAATTGGGAGAAAGGTAATGGAGCAGCACTCCATTATATAAGGGTGAAACCTTGAGCACGATAACTTCCAAAGCGAAAACGCGGCTTATGAAAAAGCATCACGATTGGACACGCTGGGTACTGGTTCTGCCGTCCATACTCGTGGTTCTATGTTTGCTGGTATATCCGCTGGTCTCCACAACGCTGTACAGCTTTACCAATAAGACCCTGATCCGTCCGAGTTTTAAGGTGATCGGTCTGGAAAACTACATAAAAATTCTCCAAGATCCTGATTTTCTAAGAGCATTTGTCACAACACTTGGCTGGACATTCTGCAGCTTGCTGGGACAGGTTGTGGTTGGATTTACAGGTGCACTTGCACTCAATAGAATTCGAAACCCGCTCACAAAGCCTTTTTACCGCATTTGTATGATTATTCCGTGGGCATTTCCTTCCGTTGCCATTGCGCTGACATGGAAGTGGATGCTCAATGGTATTCAGGGTTATGTTCCAACGGTTTTAAGGGATCTTGGACTGACAGACGGTATGCTGCAATTTTTGAGCGATCCCAATTTGGTATTGCCGACCCTTGTCTTTATCAACATCTGGTTTGGCGCACCTATGATTATGGTGAATGTCTATGCAGCCCTGCAAACTGTACCGCAGGATCAATATGAAGCGGCGGTGATCGATGGCGCAACCTCATGGCAGTCATTTATTCATATTACCGTACCACATATTAAGGTAGTCGTTGGTCTGCTGGTGGTTCTGCGCACGATTTGGGTATTCAATAACTTTGATATTATTTACATGACCACAGCCGGTGGTCCGGCAGGGCTCAGTACGACCATGCCGATTTACATCTACAATCTGGGTTGGACCAACAAACTGGTCGGTCGCGCGTCTGCTGCCTCCATTCTTTTGCTGATTTTCCTCATTTTGGTCTGCCTGATTTACTTCTATGTGATCGCACGTTGGGAAAAGGAGGAACAGTGATATGAAAAAGGGACAGCGCGCAGGTACGATTGTTTCAAATGTCTATCTGATTATCCTTTCCATTATGGCAATTTTCCCTCTCATCTGGCTGCTGGTTTCTGCATTCAAGAGCAGCAGTGAGATTTTGAACAACCCCACCAAGATTTTGCCGATCCAATGGACATTGGAAAATTTCCGTACGGTATTAGACACACTCAAATTCACAGTGAATATTCGAAACAGTTTAATTGTTGCGGGTGCGACCACTGTGATTGCAATTGTGATATCTTCTTTGGGCGCCTATGGCATCGTTCGCTTTTTCCCGAAACTTGGAAACGTAATGACGAAGTTCTTGGTCACCACCTATATGTTTCCATCGATTATGCTTGTCATTCCATATGCAATGGTCATGTCCAGCCTGCACTTGACCAATACCAGAATCGGTTTGGTGCTTGTATATCTTTCTTTTAGTGTGCCCTATGCGGTGTGGATGCTGGTAGGCTTCTTCAAGACCGTGCCAATCGGTATTGAAGAGGCTGCCCGAATTGACGGTGCGAATAAATTACAGATTTTTAGTCGGGTGGTATTGCCGCTGGTTGCCCCCGGAATCGTCTCGACTGCCATCTATGTATTCATCAATGCATGGAATGAATATCTGTACTCCATGATTTTGATGAGCAGCTCAGATAAAACAACAATTTCTGTCGCTGTAAAAACATTGGAGGGCGCGGATATCCTGAATTGGGGCTCTTTGATGGCAGCTTGTGCAATCGTAGTTGTTCCGTCCATTCTTTTCTTCTGCCTGATCCAGAACAAGATGGCAGGCGGACTGTCAGATGGCGCGGTCAAATAATCGTCTATACATAATTAAGGAGGAATGATACATGAAGACTATTGGCTATGCAGTGGTAGGTACAGGCTATTTTGGCGCCGAGCTTGCTCGTATTATGTCAAAACAGGAGGGTGCAAAAATCGTCGCAGTTTATGACCCAGAGAATGCAGAAAGTGTTGCACAGGAGTTGGGCTGCGAGGTGGAGACCGATCTGGATACCCTCTGTGCACGTGCAGATGTGGACGCTGTTATTGTGGCTTCGCCCAACTATTTGCACAAGGAACCGGTTTTGGTTGCTGCGCGTCATAAGAAAAACGTATTCTGTGAGAAGCCGATTGCACTGCGCTATGCAGACTGTGACGAAATGGTACGTACCTGCAAGGAAAATGGTGTGATTTTTATGGCGGGTCACATTATGAATTTCTTCAATGGCGTACATACTGCAAAGCGCCTCATCAATGAGGGACGCATTGGAAAGGTGCTCTATTGTCATTCGGCACGCAATGGCTGGGAGCCGCCGCAGCCTTCCATCAGCTGGAAAAAAATGCGTGAAAAATCCGGTGGCCATCTGTATCACCACATTCACGAGCTGGATTGTATTCAGTTTATTATGGGACCAGCTAAGACTGCGACCATGATTGGCGGCAATGTGGCACATAAGGGTGAGGCGTTTGGTGACGAGGACGATATGCTGTTTATCAGCCTTGAGTTTGACAATGGCACCAATGCAGTCATTGAATATGGCTCCGCATTCCACTGGAGTGAGCACTATGTACTGATTCAAGGTACAGAAGGTGCAATTCGTATTGATATGCGAGACTGCGGCATGACCCTGCGAACCAAACAAGGTGATGAGCACTATCTGGTACATGAGACACAGGAGGAAGATGACGACCGTACTGCAATTTATCACGGAAAGATGGAAATGGACGGTGCTGTCATGTATGGCAAGCCCGGGCGCCGGCCGCCGCTGTGGCTGGATAGCTGCATGAAAAAAGAGATGGCTTACCTCAACAGCGTGATGCATGGCGAGCCGGTAGAAGATGAGTTTAAGCCTCTGCTAGATGGCAGTGCTGCGCGTGACTCCATTGCAACTGCAGATGCTTGTACACTCTCTTTGAAAGAGAATCGAAAGGTAAATATTTCGGAGATCTATGGATAATAGGTTATACCGTTTTGTTGATCTGTGATTTCTGTGATGAACATTTTAGTGTGGATTCTACGAAAATCGATGCCCATATTACATGATGATACATGAGGAGAAATGATTGTGAAAAAACTATTTTCTGTTTTGACTGTTACAGCATTTTCTATTGGTATGATGGCACCATTCGCAACTCCAGCTCATGCAAAAGCAGCGCTTCCAACCTTACAAGAGGTGTTGGAGACAGCTGAGAAAGAGGGCTTTTGCTACACGTACAGCGGGCGTGATCGCGTATTCGATGGCACTCGCATCGTTTCGGGCACCGCACAGGACATGGAACGCCTGAAAAACAGCAATAAAGGAACCCTGCTTATCCGTTATAAGACAAATTCCGACACGAATCAGGCAATATTTGCTGCCGGAAGCGGAAATCAAAAGGACGAATATGGAGCAGTTTTGCTCAATGGCGTTTCGTCGGTTGACCAAGTTCGCGTGGATTTTCCAGACGGCATGTCTGCAAATCTTTCAGACACCGTTGTGGCAGATGGCGATTGGCATACATTCGTTTATAGCGTAGATGCCTCTGACCCGTCTAATAAATCCGCCAAAACCGTAACAAGTTTTGACGGCAGCAAAGAGACACAGTATCCGGATTATACTTCGTGGTATAACAGCAATGAAAATATCAATAATTTGAATTACCTCACCATTGGCGGCACCAAGGATACCTTGGAAAACAGCGGCGACCACAAGAATTTCATAGGAGAACTCGCTTTTGCTGCATTTGTTCCGACAACGTTTACACAGGAGGAGGCCGCAGCACTCAGCGCTGAACCTTGGGGAGAAACCGATGAAAGTACAAAGGTATTCTTCAATGGAGATGCCACAGGTTCCAAGTTTTTCCGTATTCCATTCCTGCTGCATACAGTAGACGGTTCTCTGATTGCAGGCTGTGACGCAAACTTCGGCAGCACAGGGGACTCCGCAGAAAATATTGATGCTGTGATTCGCCACAAGGCAGATGCAGAAAAATATTCTGGAGCAGAGGGTTGGTCTGACGCAGTGGTTCCCTATGCGCTGCATATGCAGGATTATGCAGACGAGACAGGATATAAGCAGTTTTCCTCCTCTGTGATTGATGGCGTCATCGTGCAGGACCAGAAATCTCCCACCAACCGTATTTTGCTTGTCATTGATGCCTTTGCTTGGAATGGAGGCGTTTTCCAGCAGCTCAATATTGATAACGATGGGCAGGCGCATGGCGGTCAAAATCGAGATATCGCCTATGGAGATGGATTCTGCACCATTGACGGAAAAAAGTATTTGCTGCTTTCGAGTAAAAATATCAAGCAAGATGGAATCAATATGAATATTGATCGAAGCCAGTTTGACTATGCCGTTGATATCTATGGTGAGAAAAACAGCGATGGCAGATATAATATCTATCATCTGGTTGGCACGCCCAACCCATATTCCAGCAATGGTACAAATGTAGACGACAGCAATCTCTCTCTGGGAGAACTTTCTGCATATAGCCTGAGCAGTGAATATGAGCTTTATAAGGACGGAGAGCTGTTACAGGTGCAGCAGCGGACAAAGGATACTGGTGCAGAACCTGTCATGGTTCCCGCGAAGATCTTCTATGAAGACAGTGAATTGCAGATGTACAATACCAGCTATCTGCTGCAGGTTTACAGCGACGATGACGGTAAGACTTGGCACTCTGGAAACATTATTTCAGGCATGGTCAAGCGTGAGAATTCCAGATATTATATCACAGGTCCGGGCAGCGGTCTGCAGATTCAAAATGGCAAGTATGAAGGCCGTATCCTCATTCCGATATACTATCAGGGAAAATCCTCCACTGAGGTCATTTACACAGATGATGGCGGCGAGACGTGGCAGCATGGCGAGCCGATTCCGTCACAATTGGCATTGCATGAGTCTGCTCTGGTCGAAATGCCAGATGGCAGCCTGCAAATCTTTGTGAGAAATACCACAGGCTCAGGCGGCAAGCTGATTACTGCACGAAGCTATGATGGCGGCGAAACTTGGACTGAGGTTGGCTCTTTGTTTGGAGACAATGAGCGCGGAACGAATTGTCAGATTTCAGCAATCAATTACAGCAAAGAGGTGCGTTCTGCGAAAGATGGAGAAGAGTATCCCGCTGTCCTGCTGGCAACCACTTCTTCCAATGCGAGAAAAAATGGACATATCTATGTCGGACTCGTAAAGCCCAGCGGCAATGGCTATGCAATCGACTGGGAGTACGACTATACACTCACAGGACAAAATGAACTCTTTGCATATAGCTGCATGGCAGAGCTTTCGAATGGCAAAGTGGGTATTCTTTACGAAACCTCAGAAAACAATTCATGGTCGACCGGTTTACAGCAAATGTACTATAAGGAGCTGACAATAGACGAGCTGACAGCACATACATTCTCATGAGTGTTTGTCAGGATTCTGTGAAATCAGCCGTGCTGTTTCATAAAAGGAGCGTGTGAGCAGAAGGCTCTGTATATGATAAGAACGATATCGTAAACACCTTTTATGTCCGAAAAAATACGGCCAAAAAAAGACCGCACGAAGGAACCACACCGTTTCAGGTGTGCACTTCGTGCGGTCTTTTATTAGCATTCGGACGTTCACAGATATACTGGGGTCAGTCCTTGGATACTTTTTGTTCCTCGTGCGCCAGCTGGAGAAGATTTTCGTCAAGTTCCTTGCAAAGTGCATACATTTGCGCGTCGATTGCAAATATCCCCATTGCGGTGCGCGTCACGCAGGAAAAAATCGGGAGAAGGGCGAATATTACCCGATTTCCCACAAAATAAGTGGCAGCCATGATAGCGATATGGGACAGACTGCCGAGCCATACCTGAACAGCTGTGATATCGGTTACCTTTGCAAGCACAGACATGATTTGGTAATAAAAGAAGGTCACAAGGATAAAGCAGATACCGGCAGACACGCGGCATATCAAGGGGGCAATGCCAAAGTAAGCGAGGAGCATGACAGCAAACCCGATACAGAAGAAAAAGACTTGCAGTCTGTAATATTTGGTATACATAGAAAAACCTCCTTGTTTGATATGATGTTACATTATATGATAGAAAACAAGGAGAAATCAAGCAGGAAATTTTGAATTATATGTGAAAAGTCCAATCAGACAGACTGCGCATGACACCGGACATGACCGCTACGCCCGCAGAGCCGGCGGCAAGGCAGTCTGATACATTTTGCGGACAGATACCGCCCAGCGCATAGACCGGAATCGGCACAGCGGCACAGACCTCGCGCAAAAAGCCAAGTCCACGTGGGGGCAAATCGGGCTTGCAGTCCGTGGGAAAGACATGGCCGGCAGTCAGATAGGACGCTCCGTGCGCATAGGCAGTCCGTGCCTCCTCGGCGCTGTGTACGGATACCCCCAGCTGGGAGAACTGTTTGGCAATGTCGGGCTGCATGAGCAGGTCGGGCAGAGGCAGATGCAGGTTTGGACAGCCAAGCGCAAGAGCCGCCGATGAAAAATGATGCAGGATACAAGGGGTATTCCATTGCTTGCAGATGGTGAGGACAGACTGTGCAAGACTGTGATAGGCAGCTTCGGACAAATCCTTTTCGCGCAGTACAATGCCGACAGGCTGCGCCATTGCGATGCGCTCTATCTGCGCTAGAAAATCTGTTTCACATAGATGGCGGTTTGTGACCGCAAGTACATGGTCAAACATAGACATAGTCGGTAAACACTGGCTGCAAGCCGCGGGAGCGAATCATATTGCGAATTTCCTCTACGGAGCGGTCGTCGGAAATCTCAAACTGTTCATCTCCTTTGGCCTCCTCATCATGACCGCCGACACCGACCTTGACACCGGCAGAAATCTTTGTTGCCGCCATACCAATCACATGGTCACGGAATCCTGCCCGCTCACGCGTAGAAATGGTAATGCCTGCACAGGGCAGGAACAGGCGATAGGCGAGCAGCACCTGTAAAAGCTGGGTTTCATGGACGTCATGCGGATTGACTGTGGCATCATTGATAATGGGGCGCAGGCGCGGGCAGGAGAAGGAGATTTCTGCATGGGGATAGCGGCGCTGTACATGGTAGGCATGCAGTCCGGTTGCATAGGCATCTTTGCGGAAGTTGCTCAGTCCCAAAAGCGCGCCAAAGCCAACCCCGCGCATACCGCCCTGAAGTGCGCGCTCCTGCGCGTGAAAACGGTAAGGGAATGAGCGCTTGGGACCGGAAAGATGTTGGGTTTCGTATTTTACAGGGTCGTAGGTTTCCTGATAGACCGATACAAAATCCGCGCCGCATTGCTGTAAGAAGCGATATTCGTCGGTGTTGAGCGGGTAAATTTCAATGCCGATGGTGGAGAAGTAACGGCGCGCGATTTGAACCGCCTCTCCAATATACGCCACTGGAGACATATTGCGCGATTCTCCTGTCAGAAGCAGGATTTCCTTGAGCCCTGTGTTTGCGATTGCCTGCATTTCCTGTTCGATTTCCGGCAGAGTCAGCTTGCCGCGATGAATTTGGTTTTTGCAGTTAAAGCCGCAGTAGATGCACTCATTTTCGCAGTAGTTTGCGATATAAAGCGGTGTAAACATACAGATGCTGTTGCCAAACCGTGCGCGTGTCTCTTCCGTGGCGCGTGCTGCCATCTGCTCGAGAAAAGGCTCGGCAGCAGGGGACAGCAGAACAGCATACCCTTCGGGTGTAATGGTGCGCTGTGCAAGTACACGGCGCACGTCCTGCGCGGTATATTGGGTATCGTCATAGCACGAAACGGCAGACAGAACGGCGTCCATGAGAGAGGATTCTGTCTCCTCCATATCGGGAAGGTAGGACATATGGTCAAAGACTTTTTTCATGATGCACCCCCTGCGTCAGTCGTGCAGAAATCCGGTGAGCGGGCTGGACGCATCGCCGCCGTGGGAAAGTACGCGCCCAAGACCGGAGAGGTAGGCAGCACGTCCGGCAGAAATCGCCTGTCCAAAGGCACGCGCCATACCGGCAACATCACCCGCAGTCGCAATGGCGGTATTTGCCATGACAGCCGCACAGCCCATTTCCATCGCTTCACAGGCCTGACTGGGTTTGCCGATACCGGCATCTACAATGATCGGCAGGTCAATTTCGTCCACAAGAATCTGGATAAATTCACGGGTACACAGACCCTTGTTGGAGCCAATCGGTGCAGCAAGCGGCATGACGGCGGCAGCACCGGCATTTTGCAGGTCACGTGCGGCGTTGAGATCGGGATACATATAGGGAAGTACAACAAATCCTTCCTTTGCCAGCAATTCGGTCGCACGAATGGTTTCTGTGTTGTCGGGCAGCAGGTATTTGGAGTCCCGTATGACCTCGATTTTCACAAAGTCACCACAGCCGATTTCACGCGCCAGTCTGGCAATGCGAACGGCTTCCTCAGCGGTGCGCGCACCGGAGGTGTTTGGGAGCAGGGTAACATTTTGGGGGATATACTCCAAAATGTTCTCCCCGCCAGCCTGATTGGCGCGGCGCAGCGCGAGTGTTACAATCTGTGCACCGCTGTTTTCGATGACGGTCGGGGTAAAATCCATGGAGATTTTGCCCGAACCAATGATAAAACGGGAGGAAAATTCGTGTCCGCCTAAGATGAGCGGGTCGTTGACTGGATACATATAAAAACTCCTTTTTTATGGGGTATCTTCGCCTGCAATCAGGCGTAAAATCATATTGGCCTGATGTCCGGCGCATACGGACACACGGGGCGCCATCAGCCCGCGTCCGAGCTGTGCAGGGGTACATTCATCGCCGCACAGGTAAAACCGGCTGGTAATCCGGCGGGTCTGTATGGTGTTGCAGGAGTCCAAGCCTGCCATGCCGCTTGCTGCAACCAAAATGGTGTCGGGACATGCGGACAGCACGGCATCGACGAGGGCTGCCTTGGAAGCGGGTGCGTCAAATGCCTCGCATACGATGGGGTCCTGCGCAAAGAGAGCGGCGGCATTGCCGCTGGTGACGCGCACGCAGTCGGTCGTGATGGTCAAATATGGATTGACTGCGCGAAGCTGTTCTGTCAGTGCCTCGGTCTTAGGCTTTCCAAGGTCGCAGATGCGATAGCATTGCCGGTTTAAGTTGCTGGGCTCTACCACGTCGAAATCTACCAGATGCAGGTGTCCGACGCCTGTCCGTGCAAGGGCAAAGGCAATGTGTGAGCCGAGACCGCCGAGTCCTGCAATGCCGACCCGTGCCGCCTGCACCTTTTCAAAGACATGGGGGGTATGTCGGGCTGCCATCATGGATTGCAGGATATCCTGCGGCGGAAAAACACCCTTTTCTATTACGGTAACGGTATCACCATCGGAAAGCGGCAAGTCCGCAGAGGTCTGAAAACCGTTTAGAATGACAACCCGTTGTGCATGCGCAGGGACAAGGGCAAAGAGTGAGCGGGCTTCGGTCTCAAGGGACTGCCCGTTATAGACAATGTGCATCAGCCACCCCCCACAAATTGTACGATTTCGATTTTGTCACCGGCACAGAGCACAGTGTGTGCATACTGGGCGCGGGGGACAATGGCGCCGTCCTTTTCGACCGCAACAAAGGCAGAGGTATAGCCTGCCTGCGTCAGATAGTCGGAAAGCATCAGCCCTTCCGCATCTTCCACCGGTTTTCCGTTCACTTTAATCATAAAAAACCTCCTTTTACGCCTGAAAAAACAGGACAAAACAAAAAAAGACCGCACGAAAGTTCACACCCGAGGTGGTGTGCCCCTTCGCACGGTCTTGTATTACCGGAACGAACAACAGCAGTATAGCGCGAAATGTGCCGCCTGTCAAGCCCTGAATTTTGAAATGTGCGGAGATACGGAAGGCGTCGGAATTTTGGGGGCTTTGCCATGCGGAAAGTCTGGGGCATGCCTGCCGCAGCGGCAGGGGTTTGAAAACTATGCCGCCAGATGTTGCAAAAAGCGCAATAATCATGTAAAATAAACTCACAATCGTTTGTATCGACATAGGAGGAAGGAAAATGGATACTCCCAAGTATAAACGCGTCCTCGTCAAAATCAGCGGCGAAGCGCTCGCCGGTGACAGGCATTTTGGACTGAATTTTGACGTGATAGGGCCGGTCTGTGATGTGATTAAGCGCTGTGCAGAGATTGGCTGCGAGGTTGGCATCGTCGTAGGCGGCGGCAACTTCTGGCGCGGTGTCAAAGATGGCGGCGGACGTATGGAGCGTACCCGTGCAGACCATATGGGAATGCTCGCGACCACCATCAATGCACTGGCGCTTGCAGATGCACTCGAGCAGCGCGGGTGTGAGGTGCGTGTGCAGACCGCGATTGCAATGAATCAGATTGCAGAGCCGTACATCAGAAGCAAGGCAGCACGTCACCTGAGCAAGGGCCGTGTTGTGATTTTTGGCTGCGGCACAGGAAACCCTTATTTTTCAACCGATACTGCCGCCGCTCTGCGCGCTGCTGAAATCGGTGCGGAGGTGATCCTGCTCGCAAAGAATATTGATGGCGTATATGATTCGGACCCAGCAAAGAATCCAGACGCAAAGAAATATGACAAGCTGACCTATATGGACGTGCTCAATCAGGGGCTGGGGGTGATGGACACCACTGCAACCTCGCTGTCCATGGACAATCATATTCCGATTTTGGTATTTGCGCTGTCCGATCCTGAAAATATTTATCGTGCCGTTACCGGTGAACAGATCGGCACACTCGTCAAGGAGGAACTGTAATATGAAAGAAATTATCAAGCAGCATGAGGAAAAAATGGGAAAGACCATTGACGTTCTGTCAAAGGAACTGGCTGCAATCCGTGCGGGCCGTGCAAACCCGGGCGTACTCAACAAGCTGACCGTGGAATACTATGGCACGCCAACCCCGCTGCCGCAGGTCGCTGCGGTTTCTTCTCCAGATCCGCGCACCCTGCAAATCCAGCCGTGGGACGCCTCTATTCTGCGCGATATTGAAAAGGCAATCCAGACCTCTGACTTGGGGCTCAATCCGCAGAACGATGGCAAGGTTATTCGTCTGTCCTTCCCGCCTCTCACTGAGGAGCGCCGTAAGGAACTGGTAAAGCAGTGTGCCAAGATCGGTGAGGACGCCAAGGTTGCAATCCGCAACATTCGCCGCGATGCGATGGACAAGTTTAAGGACCGCAAGAAGAAGAACGAGGCGACCGAGGACGAAGTGAAGGACGCAGAGCAGCAGGTACAGAAGATTACCGACAAGTATGTCAAGGAGATTGACGGCATTGTTGCAAAAAAGAGCGCAGAGCTCAAGGAAGTTTGATATTCTAGGGGGGCGGCGTTGCCGTCCCCTTTCTGTGAGGTGCAAAAATGGGGATATTTGACCGGTTGACCGCAAAACAACCGCAGGATAGGCGTATCGTTCCGCGGCATATCGCAGTCATTATGGACGGCAATGGGCGCTGGGCAAAAAAGCGCGGCTTGCCGCGAAAAGCGGGGCACAAGGTCGGTGCAGAGACCTTTCGCACGATTGCGACCTACTGCAAAGAAATCGGTGTGCAGTATTTTACTGTCTATGCGTTTTCAACGGAGAATTGGAAGCGTCCGGAAGATGAGGTGAATGCCCTCATGAACCTGTTCCGCACGTATCTGCGGGAGGCGGCGGAAACCATGGTCGAGCGCGGTGTTGCCGTGCGGGTGCTGGGGGATCTGTCCGTCCTGCCGCCCGACCTGCTCGGGCAAATCGACGAGGTGCACGCGCTTGCCGACACGCTGGGCGAGCATGCCGCGACAGCGTCTCTGTGTATCAACTATGGCGGGCGCGATGAGATCAAACATGCGGTGCAGGCAATTGCAC
Organism: Butyricicoccus pullicaecorum; assembly: GCA_018366035.1. Taxonomy (GTDB): domain Bacteria; phylum Bacillota; class Clostridia; order Oscillospirales; family Butyricicoccaceae; genus Butyricicoccus; species Butyricicoccus pullicaecorum_A. The sequence continues at coordinate 71,399 of JAGZIW010000008.1, forward strand.
GCGAGGTACAGGAAGGCAGCCTGCGGCCCGAGAACATCACGGAGGAGACAATTGGTGCGCATTTGTATACGGCTCACATGCCCGATCCGGATTTGATTATCCGCCCTTCGGGCGAGATCCGCACGTCGAATTTCCTGCTGTGGCAGTCTGCATACGCAGAATATTATTTTACAGATGTGCTGTGGCCGGATTTTAAGACGGTGCACATGGACGCGGCAATTGATGATTTCAATCGGCGGTCGCGCAGATTTGGAGGGGTATAAAACGTGAAAGCAAGAGTTTTATTTGGGGTAGGCGGCTTTTTGTTTGTGCTGCTTGCGCTTTATGTGCTGCCGCCGATTGTGCTTGCGCTGGCTGTCTCTGCGCTTTGTGTTTGTGCATCGTATGAACTGATTGTTCCGACCGGATTGGTCAAAAATCGCGCGATGCAGCGGGTGACCCTTGCTGCGTCTGCGATGTATGCGGCGGTGACGTGTATCCCATCGACGTTGCTGCTGGTACCTTCTCCAGCGCTGGTGAGCAGTAGATTTGCACCGCAGGCAGAGGACTTCACGATATTTGCAATCATAGGTGGTTCCGACGGCTCCATGAGCCTGACCGGTGCCGAGATGCGGACGCATCTGGAAGCCTTTCAGCAGCAATTTGGGCGGCTGTTCATGCTGTTTTTGCTCGTGGGTCTGTTTGCCTGCCTGCTGCGGCACCATGATACCGTGCGCACAGAGGAAGTCATGGCGGGATTTGTTGGCGGCTTTGTTCTGCCCGCGCTGCTCCTGTCCCTCTGGCGTATTTTCGAGATGGAGGGCGGTGCATTTCTGGTGCTTCTGCCGCTGGTTGCGGCATGGGGCTCGGACACCTGTGCACTCTTTGCGGGCATGGCTTTTGGAAAGCACAAGCTGGCGCCTGTGGTCAGCCCAAAGAAAACTGTAGAGGGCGCGGTCGGCGGCGTCATTGGCGCGACCCTGCTGATGCTGGGCGTCGTGTTCCTGATGAACCGATATGCCGGTTTGTCCATTCATTATGCCGGAGCAGCCGTGATGGGTGCGGCTGGTGCAGCGATTGGGCAGCTTGGGGACTTGTCATTCTCGATTATCAAGAGACAGTGCAAAATCAAGGATTACAGCCATATTTTCCCGGGACATGGCGGTGTGCTCGACCGCTTTGACAGTGTGATTTTTGTCGCACCTGTGATTGAACTTGTCCTTTCTATCAGTTTCTATCTGGCTGTGTAATATTGGGGGAGGAAAGGTGATACAATGAAAAAGCGGATTTCTATTTTAGGCGCGACCGGTTCGATTGGAACGCAGACGGTTGATATCCTGTCCTCCATCGACGCAGAGGTGGTTGCCCTGACCACAAACCGCAATATCAAGCTGCTGGAGGAGCAGGCGCGGGCGTTAAAACCCAAGCTTTGTGCCGCGTTCGATGAAGATGCAGCAAGGGCACTGAAAATCGCGCTTGCAGATACCGATATTCAGGTACAGGCAGGCATGGACGGACTGATTTCTGCCGCGACCCATGCGGACTGTGACACCGTTGTCACGGCAGTGGTGGGTATGGTTGGCTTGCTGCCAACGCTTGCGGCGATTCGTGCCGGAAAGGATATTGCGCTTGCAAACAAGGAGACCCTTGTCTGTGCCGGACAGCTGGTTATGGAGGCTGCCAGAGAACACGGCGTGCAAATCCTGCCGGTGGACTCGGAACACTCTGCCATCTTCCAGTGCATACAGGGCGCGGCGGGCAATGCGCTGGACCGCATTATCCTGACCGCCTCGGGCGGCCCGTTCTTTGGGAAGTCGGCAGATGAGCTGAAGCTTGTGACAAGGGAGCAGGCTTTACAGCACCCGAACTGGTCGATGGGAGCGAAAATCACAATCGACTCGGCAACCATGATGAATAAGGGGCTGGAGCTGATTGAGGCGATGTGGCTTTATGGACTTCCAGAGGACAAAATTGAGATTATAGTACACAGAGAGTCAATTATTCATTCTCTAATTGAGTTTACAGACGGTGCGGTTTTGGCGCAGCTTGGTGTACCAGACATGCGCTTGCCAATTCAATATGCGCTCACCTATCCGGAACGTGTGCCCTGTAAAGTGCCGCGCCTTTCGCTTGCAGAGGTTGGCAGCATGCACTTTTTTGCACCCGATGATACGGCGTTTCCCGCGATGCAGCTTGCGCGCAGGGCAGCCCGTCAAAAGGGCAACGCAGGAGCCGTTCTCAACGGTGCCAACGAAGCGGCGGTGGGACTGTTCCTCGCGGACAGCCTGCCATTCTGGCAGATTCCAGAGCTGGTTGCCCGTGCGATGGAGAGCGTACCGGTACAGGCGTGTCCAACGCTTGAGGATATTTTGGAGAGTGACCGCGCCGCCCGACAAGCGGTGGATCGCTGGAAAATGAGGTGAATGGAATTTCTATGCTAACAAATGTATTTTGGATTTTGATTGCACTGCTGGGCTTTGGTCTGCTCATCATGGTGCATGAGTTTGGGCACTGTGTGGCGGCAAAGCGCGGCGGCATACAGGTCGATGAATTTTGGATCGGCATGGGACCAAAGCTGCTGCAAAGGCAAATCGGAGAAACGAATTATTGCCTGTGCCTGCTGCCCATTGGCGGTGCCTGCGTCATGCGCGGTGAGGACGAAAGCTCAGAGGACCCGCGCGCCTTTGGCAATGCACCGTGGCTGACCCGTCTGATCGTTCTGGCGGCAGGCGTCGTGATGAATTTCCTCTTGGGCTTTGTCATTCTCCTGTGCCTGACATGGAGCACACAATATGAGGCGGTGCCGACGATTGAGGCGCTGGCAGATGGCTTTCCGGCAGCTGGGGAGCAGGGACTGATGGCAGGCGACCGCATCGTCAAAATAGACGGATATCGCATTTGGACGGGCGGCGACGTTGCAGAGGGCTTGCGCCGCGGTGCAGCAGATGGCAGCTTTGATTTTGTTGTCAAGCGCGATGGAAAGACGGTTGCAGTCAATGATTTGGTGCTGCGCAATGATTTGGACTTGGGAGACGGCAGAAAGGGCTATGGCTTTCACTTTGCGACGGAGGAACTGGGCGTGATTGGACATCTCCGATATGCGCTCGTGCTGTCGGCAAACAATGCGCGTATGGTTTGGTACTCTCTGGGCGACTTGATTTCGGGCGCCGTCGGTGTCGACCAGCTTTCCGGTCCGGTCGGTGTGGTTGCCGTGACCGCGCAGACAGCGCAGGCAGGTGCGCGTCCATTCTGGGCACTTCTGGCATTTATTTCAATAAACCTTGGGGTTATGAACCTGCTGCCGGTCCCAGGACTTGACGGCGGACGTATCCTGTTCCTGATTGTGGAGGGGATTCGCCGCAAGCCGCTCGATAAAAAAGTGGAGGGCTATGTCAATATGGCGGGATTGTGCGCACTCTTTGCGCTCATTCTCTATGTGACCGGACAGGACATCATGCGCCTGTTGTGAGAAGTATAAGGTGATTGTATGACAAATCAAAAAACCAGACAGATTCATGTCGGGAATATCGCAATCGGCGGCGGCGCACCTATCGTGGTGCAGTCTATGACCAATACCGATACACGCGATGCCGAGGCAACGCTGGCACAGATTCGGGCGCTGGCACAGGCAGGCTGTGAGGTCGTGCGCTGTGCCGTTCCCGATGCTGAGGCGGCGCGTGCGCTTGAGACAATCTGTGGGCAATCGCCCATTCCGGTTGTCGCAGACATTCATTTTGATTACAGGCTGGCACTCGATTCGATTGCCGCCGGTGTACACAAGATTCGTCTGAACCCGGGAAATATCGGTTCCGACGACCGCGTGAAGGCGGTCGTGCAGGCAGCGCGTGCCAAAAATATCCCCATTCGCATCGGCGTCAACTCAGGTTCGGTGGAAAAGCGTATTTTGGAAAAGTATGGCGCACCGACTCCAGAGGCGCTTGTGGAAAGTGCGCTCTATCATGCGTCGCTTTTGGAAAAATTCGATTTTTATGACATTTGTCTGTCCATGAAATCGTCCTCCGTACCCTACACCATGCAGGCTTACCAGCTGGCACACGAAAAGACCGCGTATCCGCTGCATCTGGGCGTAACTGAGGCGGGAACGACGTACATGGGCACGATAAAATCTGCGGCGGGGATCGGCGGTCTGCTGGCGCTTGGGATTGGTGACACCATTCGTGTTTCGCTGACCGATGACCCTGTGAAGGAGATTTATGCGGCACAGGCAATTTTGAAAGCGGTGGGACTGCACGAGGACGGTATCAACGTCGTGTCCTGTCCAACCTGTGGACGCACCCGCATCGATCTGATTGGCATTGCCAAGGAGGTAGAACAGCGGGTTGCCAATATCCGCGGCAAAAAGCTCAAAGTCGCCGTTATGGGCTGCGCGGTCAATGGCCCCGGGGAAGCACGCGAAGCAGATCTCGGGATTGCCGGCGGTGACGGTGTTGGACTGATTTTCCGCAAAGGGGAAATCGTGCGCAAGGTACCGCAGGAGCAGCTTGTAGATGCACTCATGCAGGAAATCGAACAGTATCAATGACATGAGTGGGGCGGCTTTGCAGCAGCCCCATTCTGCATTTGTAAAATAGGAGTATATTTTTATGGCAAAAATGCTTTCAGAGCTTTTTGAACGCTGCAGCGATACACAGTATGCCGACTGTATGGCGGGTGAGGTGCGCTCGCTTGCAGTCAGTCATGACCATCGGCAGATGGTTTGCCACGTGGCGTATGATACCCCTATGCCGCGCGCGGCACTGGACGGGCTGGGCAAGGAGATTGCCGATCTGTACGGCTTGACACGGTTTTCAATTGCTCCGAGATATCGTGCGCTTTCCCCGCAGTATATCCAGCAGCTGCGGTTGGATTTGTGTCATCGCATGCCCTCTGCATCGGGGCTTTTGGCAGAGAGCCAGTGGGAGCTTTCGGCGGATAACCATTTGCGCATTTCCATGGGAGAGACTGCGCGCGGTTATTTTTCGGTCGCGCTGCGGCAGATGCAGGAGCAGATCACGGCAGAAACAGGCTGTCCGGTCATCGTGGAGGCGGTTCCGCTTGCCGAGGCGCAGGTCAGCCAGATGATGAAAACCCAAAAGGAAGAACGCGCTGCGGCGCTCAGGGAGGCAGCGCAGGCTGTGCCGGCATGTGCACCCGTCAAAGAGAAGAATAAAAAGAACATAAAATCCCGTCCGGCACGTGAGGAAAATGGCTATCAGCGTCCCAAGGTGGAAAAGGTGACAGATGAAAACTTGATTTTGGGCAAGCTGTACACCGAGGAGCCGGTTGCCATTCGCGATGCGCTGAGCGCATTCGATCGCGTCACCATTGAGGGCGATGTGTTTTTCGTAGACCATCGTGAGATTGTCAGCAAAAAGAGCGGAAAAGAGTGGATAAAGCTGGCATTTGACATCACCGACCATACCAATTCCATTCGCGTTTCCAAATTTATGGCGAAAGAGCAGGCAGAGGATCTGGTGTCTGCAATCAAAACCGGAATGCACCTGATCGTACAGGGCAAAATCAGTTTTGATACCTACGAAAAGGAGAGTATTCTGGAGCCGACCGCAATCGTAAAGGCGAAAAAGAAAATCCGTATGGACAATGCGCCTGAAAAGCGGGTAGAACTGCACCTGCATACCAATATGAGCGCGCTCGATGGGGTTTCGGATACCAAGGCGCTCATTGAGCGCTGTAAGCAGTGGGGGTGGCGCGCCATGGCAATTACCGACCATGGCTGTGCACAGGCGTTTCCGCTTGCCCTGCATGTTGTCGACGGCAAGGAAGATACATTCCCAAAGATTCTGTATGGTGTCGAGGCATATTATGTCAACGACGCATCGGCGGTTTCTGTGGTGCGCGGTACCGCAGACGGCGGTCTGGAGGGGGATTTTATTGTATTTGACCTCGAGACAACCGGACTCAAGCCGACAACCGAGAAAATCACAGAAATCGCAGCGGTGCTTGTGCGGGACGGTGAAATTCGCGATTCCTTCCAAACCTATGTCAATCCCCACAAGCCCATTCCGCCCGAAATTACCGAACTTACAGGCATTTCAAATGATACCGTGCGAAATGCGCCCGAACTTTCCGATGCAATTGCACGGTTTTTGGAATTTGCGGGCGATCGGGTACTGGTTGCCCACAATGCCGGATTCGATATGTCTTTCTTAAAGACTGCATGCAGCCGGCTGTCTATCGAGCGGGAGTTTACGTATATTGACACACTGGAACTGTCACGTATCCTGCTGTCTCATCTCAATCGCTTCAAACTGAATATTTTGGCAAAGGAATTGCAGGTGGGGCCGTTTGTACACCACCGTGCAAGCGAAGATGCAGCGGTACTCGCACGGATTTGGATTAAGCTCATGGACAAACTCAAAATTGAGCAGCGGGTGCGCAAAATATCGGATATCAATCCGGTTCTTGCGGGACTGCGTGCCAAGGAAGGCGGACTGAAGAACCTGCCGCGCCACCACTTTATTATTCTGGTACAGAATCAGGTCGGACTGAAAAATCTGTATAAACTGATTTCATACAGCTTTCTCGACCATTTTTACCGCCGTCCGCTCATGCCGCGCTCCGCATTGATTCGGCACAGGGAGGGACTGATTTTTGGCTCCGCCTGTGAGGCGGGAGAACTGTTTCATGCGGTGGTCGAGGGCAAGCCCTTTGAGGAGCTGAAACGCATTGCTGAATTTTATGATTATCTGGAAATTCAGCCAATCGCCAACAATGCGTTTTTGATTGCCAAGGGTACGGCAGAGAGCGAGGAAACACTGCGGGACTATAACCGTACCGTACTGCGTGTTGCAGACGCCCTTGGAAAACCCTGCTGTGCAACGGGAGATGTACACTTTCTCGATCCGGAAGATGAAGCATATCGCCGTATCCTGATGGCAGGACAGGGCTTTGCAGACGCAGACAATCAGCCGCCGCTCTATCTCAAGACGACCGAGGAAATGCTCGAAGAATTTTCCTATCTGGGACAGGAACGTGCTTATGAGGTGGTGGTCACAAATCCCAACCGAATCGCCGACATGCTGGAGCCTGTGCGTCCCATTCCCAAGGAGAACTATCCCCCAAAAATTGAAGGCTCTGCGGAAGAATTGGAAACCATGTGCCGCGAAAAGGCAAAGCGTATGTATGGCGACCCTCTGCCTGCAATCGTGCAGGAGCGTTTGGACCGTGAACTGAAATCCATTATCGGAAACGGCTATGACGTGATGTATATGATTGCGCAGAAGCTGGTTGCAAAGTCTCTGGAAGACGGTTATCTGGTTGGCTCACGCGGTTCGGTCGGCTCGTCGCTTGTCGCGTTTTTGTCCGATATTACCGAGGTCAATTCGCTTGCGCCGCATTATTTATGCCCCAAGTGCCAGTATTTTGAGCTGCACGAAAATGAAGGTGTGGGCTGCGGGGTGTGTCTGCCGGATAAGGTATGCCCGCGCTGTGGGGAAAAACTCAAAAAGGAAGGCTTTTCGGTTCCGTTTGAAACCTTTCTTGGGTTCAACGGCGACAAGGTACCCGATATCGACCTGAACTTTTCGGGGGAATACCAGCCCAAAATCCACAAGTATACCGGAGAACTGTTTGGACACGACCATGTATTCCGTGCCGGAACGATTGCGACGGTGGCAGAAAAGACCGCCTATGGCTATGTCAAAAAATATATGGAGGAGCGCGGGACACAGTGCTCGAGAGCCGAGGAAAACCGCCTTGCAGCAGGCTGCACGGGGATTCGCCGCACGACCGGACAGCACCCGGGCGGGATTGTCGTGGTACCCAAGGAGGTTGAGATTTATGATTTCTGTCCGGTGCAGCACCCAGCAGACGACCCGACCTCGGATATCATTACCACGCATTTTGAGTATCACTCGATTGATGCGAACCTTTTGAAGCTGGACGAACTGGGGCACGATGACCCTACAATCATCAAGCATCTGGAGGACTTGACCGGTGTTAATGCACAGGAAATCCCGCTCGATGATCCGGAGGTGATGAGCCTGTTCACCTCAAACAAAGCACTTCATTATGCCGATGATACGCCAGACCCGATTTTGGGAGAACTTGGCTGTCTGGCGGTTCCTGAATTTGGCACCAAGTTTGTGCGCGGCATGGTAAAGGATACCAAGCCGACTACTTTTGATGATCTCTTATGTATTTCCGGCTTGTCCCATGGCACCGATGTATGGCTGGGCAATGCGGCAGATTTGGTTGCGGCGGGAATCCCTCTCAACGAGTGTATCTGCTGCCGCGATGACATCATGAACTATCTGATTGCCAAGGGGGTAGAGCCAAAGCTTGCCTTCCAGACCATGGAGTCCGTGCGTAAGGGCAAGGGGCTCAAGCCGGAGATGGAGGACGCCATGAAGCAGAATGATGTGCCGGACTGGTATATTGATTCGTGTAAAAAAATCAAGTATATGTTCCCAAAGGCGCATGCAGTTGCCTATGTTATGATGGCGTTCCGCATTGCGTGGTTTAAGGTGCACCGCCCGCTGGCATTCTATGCGGCATATTTTTCCATTCGTGCCAAGGGCTTCGACGCGTACAGCATGGTGCGCGGAGATGCAGTGTGTCTGGACAAGATTCGGGAACTGCACCAGAAAGAGGTGGAAAAAACCATTTCGGCGGCAGAAAAGGATACCCAGACCACGCTTGAGGTGTGTCATGAGTTTTATAAGCGCGGTTTTACATTTGCCCCTATGGATATTTATCAGTCGGACGCCACCCGCTTTCTGATTACGGAAAATGGACTCATTCCGCCCTTTACCTCCATGCCGGGCATTGGCGAACAGGCAGCGCTCAATCTTGTGGAGGAGCGCGAAAACGGCAGGTTCTTATCTGCGGAGGAAATCATTGTTCGCTGCTCTAAGGTGTCAAAGTCGGTCATTGAGCTTCTGGAGCAGATCGGCGCGCTTGGAAATATGCCAAAAAGTACCCAAATCAGCCTATTTGGTTAAAAGGAAAAGGGGGATTCTGACATGCGGTGGGATTCCAGCACAAAGCTGCTGCGCAACTTGTGCAGATATGAAAAGAAAAGAAATAAAAGACCGAAAATCAAGGTGCGGTATATACAGTTTTCCAATAAGAGTGTCCCGCGGAAGGAAAGCGGGAAACTGCGCAAAAATCGTCACGCGGCAGTAAGACGGAAGCAGATAGATATGCAAATTGCATTGATGTTGTTTGAGTTTGGAGCGTTTATTCTTACCTTGATTGCGATATGGTGTCTTATGGGGTAAAAAGGCTTCGGTCTGCTGCGCGTGCGCAGAGGAGAAAATATGTTTTGTGATGGGACAGAGACAAGGGGGATTTTGGTATGCAGTGGGATTCCAGCACAAAGTTGCTGCGCAACTTGCGCAGATATGACAAGAGAAGAAATAAAAGACCAAAAATCAAGGTGCGGTATATACAGTTTTCCAATAAGAGTGTCCCGCGGAAAGAAAGTGGAACACCGCACAACAATCGTTACACATCGGTGTGGTTTCAGTTTGGCATGCTGACTCTTGCTCTGAGTGTGATTCTTGCCCTGTTTGCGATATGGTCGCGTCTGTAATTGGATTGCTGTTTGCTGAGCAGCAGATAACGCATTGCCTGTTTTTTTGATAAGGCAGGAGACGAGACTTTGCATTTACACAAAATAGCTGAAATTTTTACAAAACACTTAAAATATCACAAGGGCATTGCGCATAATACTGCATGATATACACAAAATAGAACCAAAATAGACCAGTTTTCTTCGCGGAAATAGCAAAAGCCTGTGCAAAAAGAATATGCGTTCTGGTTTACAAGATTGCCGAAAAACAGTATAATAAAAGAAGCATACGCTGGAATAAAGAGAATTATCAGAATAAGTTCCAATTTATGTGAAAAACAAAATTTATCATGCAAACTCATAGACTAAGGAGAGAGAATCGTATGATTACAATTACTGGCAAGGGCGTATCAAACGGAGTTGCTTACGGCCCGCTGTATTTTTATCACCGCGCGTCCGGCGAAATCGCCCGCCGAACCGATGCAGATCCGGCTGTGGAGCGTGAGCGTTTTGAGGCTGCACGCAAGACAGCAATGGAGCAGCTTGGCGCCCTGTATCAGAAGGCAATGGACGAGGTCGGCGAGGAGGCTGCCTGCCTGTTTGAAACACACCAGATGATGCTGGACGATCCGGACTATGTGGAAACTGTGGAGGGTCTCATTGCAGACGAGCACCTCAATGCGGAAGCGGCAGTGTCCGATACTGCAAACCAGTTTGCAGAAATGTTTGCAAATATGGATAATACCTATATGCAGGCACGTGCAGCAGATGTCAAGGACGTATCCGGTCGTGTCATCGGTATCCTGTCCGGCGCGGTACAGGGCGGTATCGATTCTAAGGTTCCGGTCATTTTGGCGGCAGATGACCTTGCACCGTCTGAGACCGTACAGCTGGACAAGTCCAAGATTCTTGGCTTTGTCACAGCAGGCGGTTCCGGAAACTCGCATACTGCAATTTTGGCACGTACCATGGGGATTCCGGCAATCATTGGCGTGGGCGATCAGCTTAAGACTGAATTTGCCGGCAAGGAGATTTTCGTTGATGGTCAGACAGGCGAAGTCGTTGTAGATGCAAACGATTCGACACGTGAGCGCCTGACCCACAAGCAGTCCAAGGAGCGTGCGCTCAAGGAACTGCTGGACCAGCTCAAGGGCAAGCCGAACGAAACCGTAGACGGCAGAAACGTCATGGTTTACTGCAATATCGGCAATCCAAGTGATATCGATGCGGTGCTCGCAAACGATGGCGGCGGCATTGGTCTGTTCCGCTCAGAATTCCTGTACTTGCAGGGCAATGACTATCCAACAGAGGAAGAACAGTTCATCGCATACAAGACCGTTGCAGAGCGTATGGGCGGCAAGCGCGTAATTATCCGTACACTGGATATCGGTGCGGACAAGCAGGCGGACTATTTTGGTTTGGACCATGAGGAAAATCCGGCAATGGGTCTGCGTGCCATTCGTATCTGCCTGACGCGTCCGGAAATCTTTAAAATTCAGCTGCGCGCCCTGTACCGTGCTTCTGCCTATGGCAAGATTGCCATTATGTTCCCCATGATTACTTCGGTTTGGGAGGTACAGGAAATCAAGCGCATTTGTAAGAATGTGCGTGAGGAACTCGCTGAAGAAGGCGTTGCAATGGCGGATTATGTAGAGCTTGGCATCATGATTGAGACCCCGTCTGCGGTTATGATGAGTGACCGTCTGGCAAAGGAAGTCGATTTCTTCTCGGTTGGCACCAATGACCTGACCCAGTACACGCTGGCGGTTGACCGTCAGGGCAACAATCTGGATAAGTTCTATGATTCTCACCATCCGGCCGTTCTGCGTATGCTCAAGCTTGCAGCAGACAATGCACATGCAGCCGGCATCTGGATCGGCATTTGCGGTGAGCTGGGCGCAGACACCAGCCTGACCGAAACCTTCCTTGCGCTGGGCATCGATGAACTGTCTGTATCTCCATCGGCTGTTCTGCCGCTGCGAAATGCAATCCGCTCGCTGGATTCCCGTACAAATCACGACAAGATTTTGGAAGAACTGCTTTCCTGCTAAACACATGATGCTGTAACCAAACAAAATATCACCTCATTTGTTAGATCGTTTGCGATACGAAAAACAGGTGAGGTGATTTTTATTAAGGAGGTGAATCACTATGGAGTATTCGTATCGGTTTCGAATCTATCCGACAAAGGAACAAGAAGCACAGATTGCTAAGACACTTGGTTGCTGCAGATATGTTTACAATCACTATCTTGCAATGAGAACACAAATCTACAAGGACAAAAAAGAATCTATGAACTACAATGCTTGTTCTAAAGATATGACAGAACTCAAAAAATCTTTGGATTGGCTGAAGGAAGTAGATTCTACGGCTTTACAATCAACTTTGAAATCTCTGGATACTGCGTATCAGAACTTCTTTCGCCGCTTGAAGAAGGGAGAAAAGCCTGGATATCCAAGGTTTAAGAGAAAACATGACTCTAGGCAAAGCTATACAAGTAAATGTGTTGGTCAGAACATTCAGATACTTGAAAACACAGTGAAACTGCCAAAGTTAGGTAAAGTGAAATGCTGTATTTCCAAGCAGGTACAGGGACGGATTCTGTCTGCCACTGTAAGTCGAAACTCAAGCGGAAAGTATTTTGTTTCTTTGTGCTATACGGATGTATCCATAGATGCGTTGCCTTCGAATGGGAAGTCTGTTGGAATTGACCTCGGCATAAAATCTTTTGCTGTAGATTCCAACGGAACAGAGTACAAGAACCACAAATATCTTGCAAAGAACCAGAAGAAGCTTGCCAAACTTCAGCGTCAGTTGTCCAGAAAAACAAAGGGTAGTAAACGCAGAGATAAGGCAAAACAAAAGGTTGCACGGCTGCACGAACGAATTGCAAACCAAAGAAAGGACATGCTGCATAAGCTATCAACGAAACTCATCCGTGAAAACGATGTGATCTGCATCGAAGACCTGGCTGTTAAGAATATGGTCAAGAATCATAAGCTGGCAAAAGCCATTGCAGACGCTTCTTGGGGAGAGTTCCGCAGACAGCTGACCTATAAGGCAGAATGGTATGGTAGACAGCTTGTTACCATAAGCCGATTCTGCCCATCTAGCCAGATGTGTTCTGTTTGCAGTACATTGTGGTCAGGCACAAAGGATTTGGCTGTTCGAAAATGGACGTGTCCAGATTGCGGCACGGTACATGATAGGGATGTTAATGCAGCGAAGAATATCCTTGCAGAAGGACTTCGCATGTTGGCATAAACTCAATTTCTATGGTAGGGCGGGACACGCCCGAACCCATACGCTCGGGGAGACTGTGTAAGACCCGCCTATTTGGTGGGCTACGGTCAGCGAACCGAGAATCCCCTGCCTTTAGGCATGGGGAGTGTCAATCTTTTAAAGAAAGTTTTAAGGAGGACAATCAGATGTTTCAGCTTTTATTGCTGATTATTTATTTGGCTTTTATCAGTCTTGGGCTTCCGGATTCCCTTTTGGGTGCTGCTTGGCCTACGATGTATCAGGAGTTTTCTGTTCCCGTTTCTTATGCAGGCGGAATTTCTATGATTATCTCTCTTGGAACCATCATTTCCAGCCTGCAAAGCGATTGGTTAACAAAAAAGCTGGGAACAGGCAAGGTCACAACCATCAGTGTTTTCGTGACTGCGGCAGCATTGTTTGGATTCTCGGTCAGCCACAGCTATGCTGCACTGTGCCTGTGGGCGATCCCTTATGGACTCGGAGCCGGAAGCGTAGACGCGTCTTTGAATAATTATGTTGCGCTTCGCTATGAAAGCAGGCATATGAGTTGGCTGCATTGTATGTGGGGAGTGGGTGCCTCTCTCGGCCCGTACATCATGGAATTTGCACTGACAGGCGGAAAAAACTGGAATATGGGCTATCGTTATATTGCGGTGCTTCAGATTATATTGACAGCCGTCTTGTTTTTCAGCTTGCCTTTGTGGAAAAAGAATCAGGTTATAGATACGAAATCGTTTGGAGAGGAAAATACACAGGTGCTTTCCTTGCGGCAGATTATAAAAGTGTCAGGCGCAAAGGAAGTCATGGCAACATTTTTCTGTTATTGTGCGATTGAACAAACCACTGGATTGTGGGCGGCAAGTTATCTTGTATTACAGCAAGGGATTTCCATGCAGACCGCTGCCGGATATGCCAGCCTGTTCTTTATTGGGATCACCATAGGAAGGGCAGCTGCCGGATTTTTGACGATGAAATGGAACGATACGCAGATGATACGGCTGGGGCAGGGAATCATACTGCTGGGCATTGTATGCTTAGGATTGCCTTTTGGCAATGTGGTCAGCTTAACCGGCTTGGTTATGATTGGCTTGGGCTGCGCTCCGATTTATCCTTCCATTATCCACGCGACACCGGCGTGCTTTGGAAAGGACAAATCACAGGCAATGATTGGCGTACAAATGGCATCTGCTTATGTGGGAACCTGTCTGATGCCGCCTGTATTTGGCTTTATTGCAAGCCATATCAGTATCTCTGTATTTCCAATATACTTATTGATAATCCTGCTTTTCATGGCTTTCATGCATGAAAAAATGTTATCGAAAGTGAAACAAAGTCAGGGCACATAAAACCGAGGGAGGGGAAAATCCGAGACATATGCTCTTGGATTTTGCAGATTTTCAATCGCTTTGTTAGGAAATAGATGTTTTTCGATGCGCCGCGCACAATTGAGGCAATCGGAAATGAGATATTGTGTTATGTGCCGCAGTTTGGTAAAATAGAGGAAAGGAGTTGTTGGAAATGAAGTATGATATCAGACCGATTGATAACTTTGATGAAATGGATAACCAGCAAAAATATTGGCTTTTACAAAATGCAAAGCATTTGATCACGCACCTGTATTATACGCAGGAGGGCTTTGACTATTGGACGGTCACAGAGGATTTGGACGAAGCGATGCAGTTTATCAAAAATGTGATGATGAATGGACAAGAAAGCCAGAAAAAATAAGCTGTGATGCAAAAAAAGAAGGGTTTGCTGCCTGTGGCGGCGAACCCTTTTTTCGATTTTGGATTTGCGGCTGACAAAGGCAGGAGAACGGGAAAAGATTACGATTTAGTAATATTTTCGTCAGAGAAATTGACATTTTATATGGAACAGGGTATGCTAAATATCGGAGAACCCTTGAAAGAATACAGGAGTGACAATCTCATGAATATACAGCAAGAACCAGAACATACGCCGCCTATGCAGTGGTGGAAAAAAATACTGATTTTGTTCCTGATGATCGCGTGCATTGCATCTGCCGCATATCATCATAAGGATATTGATACATCGGCAGTTGCAGATACCTCTGTAAGCCAAAAAATGCAGCAGTTGCAGCCTGCGCTACAAAAGCCGGCAGAGGAGCCTGAAAAAACCGACAGTTCAGTGGTTACAGATTTTTCGGGTGTTGCCCTGTTTGGCAATTCCTATATTGACGGTTTCCATATCTACAATTCTCTGCCGGAGGCAGATTGTCTGTATCGCGTGGGGCTGAATGTCAAGACCGCATTTGAAAAGCCCATGTTGGGTGAGCAGATACCCGTCATAGATAAGCTGCTCGAAAAGCAATATGACTATATCTTTTTGACCTTTGGTGAAAATGAGCTCGGGTGGGAGTATCCCGAAATTTTTATTGAGGATTATCGCAAGCTCATTGAGACAGTGCAGGATAGACAGCCCAATGCAAAGCTGTATATCCAGTCCATTTTGCCGGTGTCTGCTGAGGTTTCGCGCAAGAATGAGGATAACACGAATAATGAACGGATTCGAGAATATAATGAATTGCTGCGCGCACTGGCACAGGAAATGCAGATTTCCTATTTAGACGTTGCAGCAGTCATGCAGGATTCCGAGGGCAATCTGCCCGCCGACGCCGCAGCAGATGGGATTCACCCGGGACAGGCATATAATAAAAAGTGGGCAGACTTGATTGCCCAGCAGGTAACAGAAGGAGCTGCAAAATGAAGCATACTATGATATGGAAGTGCTGCCTGTGCGGGGCAGCGGCGTTGACTCTGCTGCTGACCGCCTGCGGCGAAAAAAAGGAATTGCCGTCTGCGGGAGAAATGCTGGACACTTTGCAGGAGCAGGTCACATTTACTGATGAGATGATCGAGAAGGATAAGGACGAAACCATTCTCTTTTATAATATCGACGGTACGCTTGTCTCAGATGCCACGGCGCTCGTTGGCTCGGGGGCAACAGCGGAAATGCTCTCCATCTGGCAGGCGCCAGATGAGCAGAGCGCGCAAAAAATCACAGAGTTTCTGCAAGACTTCAATGCCAATTGGCAGGAGGGCTATTCGGACTACAAGCCGGAGGAGGTTCCGAAGTTGGAAACTGCTGTGGTGCGGCAGCAGGGAACCTGTGTCATTTATGCAGTGACAGCGGAAAATGATGGCGCTGCCGATGCCGTAGATGCGCTTTTGGGATAAGGGGAACGCGAACAGGTGAGCTTTTCCAGTCTGATTTTTATATATTTCTTTTTGCCGCTTGTGCTGTTGGGGTATTATCTCATACCGCACAAGGGACGCAATCTCTTTTTGCTGGCGGCAAATCTGGTGTTTTATGGTTGGGGTGAGCCTTCCTTTGTACCCGTGATTGTGGGGACGGCGCTCGTCAACTGGGCGGCTGGCTTGGGGCTTGCACGCTTTGCGGAGCAGAGGCGCAGGCGTACCCTGATTTTTGCCGCAGCTATGGTACTCGATTTGGGGCTGCTTTTTGTATTCAAATATGCAGACTTCTGCCTGAAAACCGTGGGTATAGACAAGCGGCTGGGGCTTGCGCTCCCGCTGGGCATTTCATTTTATACCTTTCAGGTCGTTTCCTATCTCATTGATGTGTGGCGGCAGACCGTACCGCCCGAAAAGAGTCTGACGCGCTTTGCTGCCTATCTGACCTTTTTTCCCCAGCTCATTGCAGGGCCAATCGTGCGTTATGATACCCTGCGCTTACAGCTTGCTGCACGGCAGGAAAGTACACATGGTGCGGTGCTGGGAATCCAATATATTGCAGTGGGACTTGCCAAAAAGGTGCTGCTTGCAAACCAGATTGCACTGCTCTTTGAGACGGTTCGCGGCAATCTGGCAGCGAGCGGCAGTCTGGGTGCATGGGTGGGGGCACTCGCGTTTACCTTTCAGATTTACTTTGATTTCAGCGGATATTCGGATATGGCACGCGGCTTGGGACTTTTGTTTGGCTTTGACTTGCCGGAAAACTTCCACTATCCCTATTGCGCACAAAGTATTACCGCATTTTGGCGGCGCTGGCATATCACACTGTCCAGCTGGTTTCGCGACTATGTGTATATCCCGCTTGGCGGCAGCCGCCGCGGCAATGTATTCGGAAACCTCTTTATTGTCTGGGCATTGACCGGACTCTGGCACGGCGCTGCATGGAACTTTGTTCTATGGGGCATCTATTATTTCACTTTGCTGTCCATTGAAAAATGCGTTGGACAGGAGCGGCTTGCCCGTGTGCCAAAGCCTATTCGCCATCTGTATACCCTGCTGGGGATTGTAGTGGGCTGGGTGCTGTTTGCCGTAGAGGATTTTGGCGCGTTGGGCGCGTATCTCAAAACCATGTTTTCTGGCGCTGCCATGGGGCAGGAGATGCAGGTTACCCTGCTTGCCTATTTGCCGCTTTTGCTCGTCTGCGCCGTGGCGTCTACACCGCTTGCGGCGAAACTGTGGGCGCGGGGAAAATCCTCTGCTTGGGCAGATGGTGCAGCACTTGTACTTTGTCTCGCCGTGCTCCTGTTCTGTACGGCTGCATTCGTGGCAGACAGCTACAATCCATTTCTGTATTTCCGGTTTTGAGGTGGACAAATGAAACGAGAAAAATGGTTTCTGGGCGTGTTCGTCCTTGTAATCGTCATGGTACAGAGTGCTTTTTGGTTTGTGCCGCCTCAGGAGGTGTCGGAAAAGGAAAAGCGGGTGCTGCGCACTCCACCCGAAGTTTCCCTTGCCCGTATTGCAGATGGACGCTTTATGGAGCAGGCGGAAGCCTACCTCATGGACCATTTTCCGAGCAGAGAGGCGCTTGTTGGTGTGTATGCGTATTTGCGGCAGGCAGAGGGGC
Source organism: Butyricicoccus pullicaecorum (assembly GCA_018366035.1). Lineage (GTDB taxonomy): Bacteria > Bacillota > Clostridia > Oscillospirales > Butyricicoccaceae > Butyricicoccus > Butyricicoccus pullicaecorum_A. The sequence goes on from JAGZIW010000008.1 coordinate 89,016, forward strand.
TGAACGCCGTTGGAGAAATCATACGCGGACAGCAGGATTGGCTGATTGCCGCACCGCTTGCGGACACGCGCGAAACCTTGGAGCGCAATCTATCTGCCCTGCAGGCCTTTTTGAACAGCACAGGAAAACCAGCGACAGCACTCATTGTACCAACTACGGGAGCCGTGGAAACGGAGTTTTTGCCGCACCTGCACCGACCTTATCCAGATGAAGCTTTGCTGGAAACCATTCGGGAAGGCTTGCCGGCAAAATGGTGTGATGTGTTGGACAGCTTTCGTACCCATGCCGCGCCGGAGCAGTTATTTTACCGCACCGACCACCATTGGACGACGATGGGGGCATATACTGCCTATGGGCTGTGGTGTACCGAAACCGACCGCGCACAGGTTCCGGAAGCGGTTTATACCAAAACGAAGGTGCCGGATTTTTATGGCACAAGCTATGCAAAAAGCGGTTTGTGGGCAACGCCGCCCGATACCTTGGAGGTATGGGGCATGGGAACCCCAGTCACCGTAACGGTTGACGATGGGAAAGCACCTGTCACACGGGACAGCCTGTTTTTCTGGGAGCATCAGGAGGAAACTGACAAGTATCCGATTTTTCTGGACGGGAACCATGGGCGTGTCACAATTGAGACGGGGAACAAGGGCGGCAGACTGCTGGTTTTGCGGGATTCATTCGCGCATTGCCTTGCACCATTCCTGACCGCGCATTTTTCCCGCATTGATTTGATTGACCTGCGATATTTTAAGAAGCAGACGGTTTCTCAGTACTTGGAAGAAAATCCGGCAGATGAGATTTTACTCTGCTATGGGTTGGATAGTTTGATGACGGACAGTAGCATTGCACAGCTCAAATAAATAGAGCACAGCAGAAAAAAGAGCGTTCCCTAACGGGAACGCCCTAAAATTTTATAATCCATTAGATTTCCCCATTGTGGAAGTAGAAGCGATCCCATTGTTCTCGAACATAGAAACGATGACGCAGCGAATCTATGAAGAAAAGTGTGAGGAGCAGCCAGTGAATCCAGCTAAAGATAGGAAACCAAGTGGTTTTATTTGCCGCTTTGCTACGGTGTTTTCGAATATTGATGGAAAGCAACACCAAGAATATATCGATAAATTGATAGATTCCTGATAACGCAACCGTACAGGAGGCGGTGAAAAAGCAAAATTGAATGAGCCTTGCAAGGAGAAACACAGCACAAACGATATAGAATGTGTAAATGATTTTAGGGTTCTCAAGCCATTTTTGACGTCTCAAAATATGCTCCCTTCAGAGTACTAAGAAATCAATTCACCATGTTTTTCGACATATTGAAAATTCTTCTTATATGCGGAATGATCGGAAACAGCGCTCGTTATGTGATTACTGTACTGCATAAGGAATACTTGTTTTTGCATGGTCATCTTGTGTGATGGAATAATCTATGTGTGTAATGGTTTTCTTCACATTCGAAAAATCAATATAACCATTCTCATTTTTTTCAAATGTATACATTCTTCCATCTGTATAAGCAATGACGATGCAATCTTCATTCTCCAACATACTGGCAATGATATTGCCATCTTTGGCAAAAAAGCCATAAACCTGAACGCCGTCCTCTGTTACACTCGTGACAATATCATATTGATTTAACGGTTTTCCTTCCTCGGTGTAGTATGCAGCATCTTTTATGATAGAGGCTGGAATTGGTGTTTCTGTATCATTTTCAGTGGTCTGAGAGTTCGACGCAGAAGATAGCGTATGGAATAGAAAAAGAAACATCAATCCACTGCATAGCAGAGAGCAAATCATTTTTTTCATTGCAAAGTACCTCATATATACAATAGCTGTTTCATCTGTTGCTCCTCTTTGTGCCTAGAATAACACGTGTTTCTGCATTATGCAAGTATCATTCTCCACAAAAGCACACCCATGATTTTGTGTATTATAGTATAAAAAAGAGCGCTCCCAAACGGGAACGCTCTGAAAAAATTTACAACAATCAGTCACAGAGGGAGAGTGCATCTGCGTCTGCAACAACGGTTACATCTGGGTGCAGCTGCAAAATGGACGCCGGAACACGCGGGGTGATGGGGCCAAAGAAAGCCTTCTTCACGATTTCAGCCTTATCCTTGCCGCTGACAACCACAAGGATTTTCTTGGCAGACATGATGGTACCAATGCCCATGGTATACGCCTGACGCGGCACATCGTCAATGGAGGCAAAGAAACGCTTGTTTGCCTCAATGGTGCTCTCCTGAAGGTCTACGCAGTTGGTACCCTTGGTGAATACCTCTGCTGGCTCATTAAAGCCGATATGTCCGTTGTGACCCATGCCCAAAAGCTGGAGGTCAACGCCGCCCAGTTCCTTAATAATCTGGTCGTAGTCAGAGCAAGCCTTGTCTGCGTCCGGCTCCTCACCGTTCGGAATGTGCAGGTTATCAAAATTGATATTGATATGGTTGAACAGGTTGTCCTTCATAAAGTAGTCATAGCTCTGGTCGTTGGACTTTGGCAGACCGCGGTACTCGTCCAGATTGGCGGTTTTAACTTCGGAAAAATCCAAATCGCCCTTCTTGTGCCACTCGATCAGCTGCTTGTAGGTTCCAACCGGAGAAGAACCGGTTGCAAGACCCAGAACACAGTCTGGCTTCATAATGACCTGTGCGGAAATGATATTTGCGGCCTTGCGGCTCATATCATTGTAATCCTTTGCAGCAATGATTCTCATAGTAATATCTCCTTTTCAGTTAGAGGCGATCTGAAAAGTCAGAATGCGATTCTTTTTCTACGATGTGCGGCATCTGCTGCGTTAAAATGACTCGGAATCAAGGTTTTCTGCATCTGCACACGCACTGCGAAAAATTCGCCCATTTCTTTGTTTTCAGACACGCCCTAGGCATCGTTTACATATTTGTAAACCGTTCGGGCTTATTATACCACAGCGGAAAGAACTTGAAAACCCTTTTCTCCGTTCAATGTGCCGCTGTGGTATAATCGTGAAATATCTAGTATAATAGTCACTTTTGTGACTATTATACCACAGCGGAAAGAACTTGAAAACCCTTTTCTCCGTTCAATGTGCCGCTGTGGTATAATTGTGAAATATTAAAATGGTGTCAATCTACAAGTGATTTGAGAGCATCGGAAACAAGCTGTACCTTGCTGCCGATAATGAGCTGCACCTTGGTCTTTTCCGGACGCATCAATCCGGCAATGCCGGCGGCTTTGATGGGCTTTTCGTTGACCAGCTCGGGGTTTTTGACCTCAAGCCGCAGGCGGCTCACACAGTGGTCAAAGCGGCTCAGATTTTGCGCGCCGCCGATGTTGTCCAAAATCACCTTGGCAAGACCGGAATAGTCCTGTGCGGCAAGATAGTCTGTTCCGGCGCTGCTGTTGTTTTTTCTGCGTGACACAAGATACAGACCCAGCAGGACAACGACCGCCGCCGCGAGCAAAAGAAGGATAGGATTCATAAAAAACCTCCAAAATAGTTTTAGGCAACACCACACACTGTCAAAGCAGAGGTGATGTTGCCTGTTATTTTACTTTTTGAGTGTGAGAAGCGGCGCAGATGCCTGAACGGAACCGGAGGCAACGGTGATTTCCTTGAAATCATCTGCATTGCAGACCAACACCGGTGTGATCACATCATAGCCTGCTGCACGGATTGCCTCGATATCAAAGGTCAGCAGGGTGTCACCCGCCTTGACTTTATCGCCTGTTGCACAGTGCGGCGTATAGTGTGCGCCCTTGAGCATGACGGTGTCCAGACCCACATGAATGAGCAGTTCCACACCGTCGGAGGTTTCCAGAGATACTGCATGTCCGGTTTCAAACATCATTGCAACCGTAGCATCTACGGGCGCGATCACCTTGCCCTCTGCCGGCTCGATAGCACAGCCTTTTCCTAAAATTTCCTGTGAAAAGGTAGGGTCATTGACAGCGGAAAGTGGGCGGATCTGACCGGACAGGGGAGCGGGAATGTCGATGCTGTTATCGGCAGCGAACATATGCTTGAGTTTGGAAAACATGGATAATGACAACCTTTCTAAACGGATAAATAGAGCAGGGAAATGTGAAAAAAGCGAGGCTTTGTCCAGAAACGGAAGACCTTGTTTTGCCTGTAAGAGCCATCACAATCCTGCGTTGAAAATTCATACAAATTTTACTGAAATCATTGTATCAGAGCCCATCTGCAAAGTCAAGCGTACTTTGACAAAGTGCTTGTTTACAGGGTTCAAAATATGGTAAAATGTTACGGAAATAAAAGTGATGGGACGGGGCTTGCCAAATAGATGCCGGAGAGCATTATGGGCGGGCGCCTTTTCGATAGACAAAACAGGAGGAAGAATGATGGAGCTGCCAAAGGAATTTGTGGAGCGTATGCAGCTGCTCTTGGGAGCGGAATATGATGCTTTTCGGCAGGCGATGGAGGAGACACGCGCCTATGGACTGCGCATCAATCCCATGAAAAACGCGCAGGAATTGCTTGAGACACGGTTTGGACTGCGTCCGGTTCCATGGGCGTCAGGGGGATTTTACTATGACCCAGATACCAAGGCGGGCAGACACCCCTATTATGAAGCCGGTCTGTATTACATTCAGGAACCGTCTGCAATGGCGGTGGGGGCGTTGGCAGCACCGGAACCAAAAATGCGCGTGCTGGATTTGTGTGCAGCCCCGGGCGGCAAGACCACGCATCTGGCTGGTTATCTCAAAGGGCAGGGGATTTTGGTTGCCAATGAAATCCATGCGGGACGTGCCAAAATTTTGGCGCAGAGCGTGGAGCGTGCAGGCATTACAAACTGTATTGTGACCAATGAGACACCGGCTCGGCTGGCAGAGCGCTTTCCGGCATATTTTGACTGCATTGTTGTCGATGCGCCGTGCTCAGGGGAAGGTATGTTCCGCAAGGAGGAAATCGCTGTCACCGAATGGACGCCAGATGCGCCGCGAAAATGCGCAGAACGGCAGGCAGAAATTTTGGATACTGCCGCAAGCATGCTCAAACCGAATGGAAAACTCGTATATTCTACCTGTACCTTTGCGCCCGAGGAGAACGAGGGCAGTGTACAGCGCTTTTTGGAGCGCCATTCGGAGTTTTCGATTGTCGGGGTGCCCGAGCAGCGGTATTTTTCACAGGGACGTCCGGAATGGATTGAAAATGGAAGTCCGGAGCTTGCAAAGACATGCCGCCTGTTTCCACATAAGCTGTCCGGTGAGGGACATTTTGCAGCGGTTCTTCATAAGCTGTGCGATGAAACGGCACCGGCAGCCGAGCCGTCTCTTGCAAAGTGTCTGCATGAGATCCCACAGGCATATCACACCTTCGAGCGGGATACGCTGACGAAACACTTCGCGCATCTGATACGCGGCGGCGATACCTTGTGGGCAATTCCGGAAGCAATGCCCGATGTCAGCGGGCTGCGTGTCCTGCGGCAGGGCTTACAGCTTGGCACAGTCAAAAAAGGACGCTTTGAGCCATCTCACGCACTGGCGCTCGCGCTGCGTGCCGATGACGTACAGCGTGTGTGCAGCCTGACAGCGGAGCAAACGATTCCCTATCTTTGCGGACAGACCATTCCCTGTGATGGGGAAAATGGCTGGACACTGGTGCTCACAGACGGGTTTTCTGTCGGCTGGGGCAAGGTCAGCGATGGTGTGCTCAAAAACCATTATCCCAAGGGATTGCGCTGGCATGGGTAAGACCGGCAGCGTTGGTCGAATTGCATAGGATTAAGAGAAAAATTTGTTGGTTTTGGAGATTGCTTTGCTGCGAAATATGGCAGTATAATTACATATATTTCTGATTGACAGATGCAGCCGTTATTTATGGTATCCGGCTTGTCTTGGAGGGATCGCTGCATTGGCGATTGTTGTCATGGGGCTTACGAGAAAGCACTTTCCCGAATCAAGAGTGAATCAGAGAAAGGAAGATGGCTATGAAGCGAGATCCGCAGGCGTTTTTTCAAGTAGTGCAGATTATGACGGGGGTTTTTGCAGCCTATATATTTTTTCAGACTTTATCAAGTGGTGGGACGATTCAGCAAATGTTATTCCCGCTCGTGGTTTCTGTTCTGGCGTTTGTGCTCGGATTTCACAATATGATTGAGCGCCGAAAGAAGTAAAAGACCTATGTTACAGGAGCAAGAGGGCAAAGCAGAGACCCTGCGGGCAATGCGAAAGCGAGATTCCTCTGCAAAAGAAAAAAGCAGCCTCAAAAGGCTGCTGTGAGGCTGTCGATTTTGTTCGTCAGCCTCTTTTTTTTGCCCGCATAGGGGGGTTTTCTGGTCACGCATTCACGGTTTCGAGAACCTCGTGCAGACATTTTGCAAGCTGGTCAGAGCAGGACGTGCCCTTGCCGCCGCAGTCGATGCCGGTGAATACATTTTCGATTTGGGATACGGTCATGCCGTCGATAACGGCGCTGAGGGCTTTCAGATTGCCATCACAGCCGCCGGTAAAGGATACGTTGTGTACAACGTCACCGTCCAAGTCAAATTCGATAAGGCGTGCGCACACGCCCTTGGGCTTACACATATAGTGCTGCATGGGAAAAGTCTCCTTTTTGAATGGATTTATTTCAGAAAACGCGCGCGAATCTGGTCGGCAGCGTGCTGAAAGTCGGGGGATTCTAAAAAGTCAAAGTCCGCTGTGACTGGCGCGGCGCTCTCATGTACGTGCAGCCACAGACCGGAGATTCCGGCGGAATGGGCGCCGCGAATGTCATGCTCAAAACTGTCTCCGACCATCAGCGCCTGTGCGGGCTGACAGCCTGCTTTTTGCAGCGCAAGCGCAAACATGGCAGGGTGGGGCTTGTCCTTGCCGGCTTCCTCGCTCGTTACGAGAAAGTCGATTTGGTCTGCGATGCCAAGGTGCAGCAGTTTGCGGGTCTGTACACCTACCAGCATGTTGGTACACACGCCAATGCGGATATTGTGCGCATGCAAATCGGAAAACAATTCCAAGACCCCTTGACGCAGATGGGTGTGGGCAAGCACGCCCTGCCAATAGATGCGGTCGAGCGTTTCGATGTGTGGAATGGGATTGATTCCGAGCGATTCCAGCGCATATTGCACCCAGAGTGCGCGGTCATGGATTTCGGGTTCACCGGACAGACGGGCGGCAATGGCAAGACGTGCCTGCTGCATGTGCGCAGAGAAGTCGGGCACGCCGAGGTGCTCCTGCACATACTGCCCGCAGCGGGCAAATCCCTCCTGCGCGCCCTGCTGAAAGCTGCTGTACAGGGTATCGTCTAAGTCGAACAAGATTGCTTTGAGCTGCATAGATTTCTTCCTTTTATTGTAGATCTGGGTCATAGACAGCGCGTGCGCCGCCCACAAATTTGGGACGCACCCGCGCGGCGAGTACGATTGCTTCGCCAATCTGTTTGCAGGACAGGCGAACCGGAACCGCGACCTGTCCGAGGTGCATGCCGATGAGGGTGCCGCCGATATCCAGTCCGGCTTTCGCGCGGACAAATTCCACGGCAGTCGGTTGTTCGAAGGTCTGCCATGCCGCCGTTGCAAACGAGCCGCCCGCCTTGGGGGCGGGAATGACATTGACCGGCTCATAGCCAAACTGTTCGGCTGTGTGCTGCTCCACAATCAGCGCACGGTTCAGGTGCTCACAGCACTGTGCGGCAAGCCGCAGACCGTGTGCCCCGAGCACCGGAAGGATTCCGCGCAGTACCGCCTGCGCGGTCTCCATGCTCGAAGCAGTTCCGATTTTTGAGCCGAGGATTTCACTCGAGGAGCAGCCCACGACCACAAGGTCGCCGGCTTTGCATTTTGCCTGCGCAAGCAGGCTCTCCATGGCCTGCCGTGCCTGCTGTTCGATTTCGAGCTCTTGTGTGGTCATGATAGAAAAACCCTCCTTTGGCATAAAATGCCCCTGCCCATTTTGGCAGGGGCGTTATCATGATCGATCAGCGCTTGTTGGAACGCTTCCAAATGTGCATCTTTTCTGCCTGTGCCACCAGTTCATCATGGAACTGCGGGTGCGCAACGGAGATAAGCGCCTCGGCACGCTGCCATGCAGACATACCCTTCAGGCAAACCTTACCATATTCGGTAACGATATAATGTACGTTTGGACGTGCATCGGTGACGATCGAACCGTTATCCAGTGTCGGCAGGATACGGGACTGCAGATTGCCGTTCTTGTCGGTAAAGGAGGAGGAGCAGCAGATAAAGCTCTTGCCGCCCTTGGACAGATATGCACCGAGTACAAAGTCCAGCTGTCCGCCTGCACCGCTGATGTGCTTGACGCCGGCAGATTCTGCGTTGACCTGACCGAACAAGTCAACATTGACTGCGTTGTTAATGGAAATAAAGTTGTCGATCTGTGCAATGGTGCGGGCGTCGTTTGTGTAGGCAACCGGCGCACTCATACAGCAGGGGTTGTCATTGATGAAATCATAGAGCTTTTGTGTACCGGCGCCGAAGGCAAAGGTCTGGCGGCCGCGGTCGATGGACTTGTGTGCGCCTGTGATTTTGCCTGCCATACTGATATCTACAAATGCGTCTACATACATTTCGGTGTGTACGCCGAGATCCTTAAGGTCGGACTGTGCAATCATGGAGCCGACAGCGTTGGGCATACCGCCGATGCCGAGCTGCAGGCAGGCACCGTTCGGGATTTCCTCCACGATGAGCTTTGCAACCGCTTCATCGATCTCGCTTGCGGCACCGCCGCCGCCAAGGATACCGATGGGGGATTCATGCTCCACAATCATGTCCACGCGGGAGATATGGATACTCTCCTCAAAGCCGCCCAGACAGCGCGGCATATTGGGGTTGACCTCGACGATGATGACCTTTGCACGGTCGCAGACAGCCATCATATGGGACGCATTCGGACCAAAGCTGAAGTAGCCGTGTGCGTCCATGGGAGATACCTGAAACATTGCAACATCAATGGGGGCACAGTGCTCGCGGATATAGCGCGGCAGTTCGGAGTAGCGCAGCGCATTATAGAAGGTATTGCCGTTTGCAATCATCTTGCGCTCAATGCCGGACATGTGCCATGAGTTCCATGTCAGACGCTCGTTGGCTTCGGGAGCCTGAAAGGTTTCGAGCGGGCGCAGCAGGATACCGCCGCGGAAATTTACATCAGACAGCTCCGGAACACGCTTTGCCAGTGCGTGGTCAAGCGCTACCGGTGTGCCGGTGCACCAGCCGAAATCGACCCAATCGCCGGACTTTACAACTTTGACTGCCTCGTCAGCAGTCGTACATTTCTTTTGATATTCCTGTTCAAAAACCATGGGAAAAATCCTCCTTTAATCAGGTAATATGGTCTCATGAAAATATGACTAAGTTGGTATAAATACATTATACGTTTTTTAGCAAGAAAGGTCAAGCAATGCAAGGAGGATTCCTACAATATTATACAAAATAAATAAAAGATATCATCAAAAGTTTACAGAACTGCCGGTGCGCCGTTGATGCGTGCGCCGTCACCGTCGGCAAGCGGAATGACCAGACATTTTTGCCCGTCAATGATTTGCGATTGGATTTGCTTTGCCTTGTCCTCAGATACCTGAAGGACGATCGCCGGAGGCGTTTCGTCCCATGGCAGCGCGTCGGCAGATTTTTGTGCGAGCTGCTGCTCGAGCGATTCGATTTTGCGGGTCAGGGTGAGCGTTTGCTCGCGCTGCATGCCGGCAGAAACCAGCTTGTGATCGAGCAGGTTTTGCGCAGGGGGGAGCGCGCCCTCGAAAGCCGCGGCATAGGATTTCGTGATCTGTTCCTTGACGGGTGCCGGAATGGGCGTGTCAGACAGAATATCCTGCACCGCCTCGGTGGTCATCGCGACGGGCGGCAGGTCATCTGCATCACGCACCGCAATCAGCTCATTGAGATTTTTTTGAATGGAGAGCATGGCATTTTCCGCCTCCTCCTGCTCGGTGCCGAATGCCTCATTGACAATGGACTGAAAACAGGATTTTTCTTCGCCGGCAGTGCGCTGGGGCACACAGCCCAGCACCTGCTGCATGACCTCGGCATGAGATGACTTTCCGGTCTTGACGTAATAGAGCACAGCACTTACATCGCTGCCGCCGCCGCTGAATGCCGGATAGACAAAGCCAAGCTCGGGCAGAGATACGACCCAGTCGCGCACCCGCGGCCCAAAGCAGTTGTCATTCTCGTTGTAGCCAATGCCGGACTTGGACAGTTCCACCGGACAGATGGCGCCGACGAGATATGTATAAATCTCCTCGGATTCGCCCAGCGCTGCACCGTCCTGTGCACGAGCGGGCACATCATAAATGTCATGAAACAGCAAAATCAGATAGTTGCCGGTGCTGTCATACTGTGAAATGATTTGCTCATACAGACGGTCGAGCAGACTGTCGTTTTTGAGCGCACTGCCGCGGACAGCGTCCAAAAGCTGCTGGCAGCCGACAGCGTCCTCGTCCGAGGCAAAGCGCAGTTCGAGCAGATTGCCGCCCAGTGTGCCCGAAAAAACCTTTTTGGCAATTTCCAGATATTTATAAAAGACGTCGTCCTCCAAATCAAGGAAGGGCTGCGCAAATTTCATAATGATATTTTTGCTCCCGCCTACATAACAGCCAGCCATACGGGTAAAGGAACAATCCTTTTTGGTCAGCCGGCGGCGCAGCTCCAGCACATCGCGTTTGGTGATATTCATATTAAATCCCTTTCTATGTGTAGCCTATTTTTTCAGTATAAGACGCATCTGTGGTCAGATGCAAGCAAAATTTCCACGGAGTGGACAGACAGATGCGGCACAGCTTGGCGGGGGGAGCGGATACAAGATATAGAAAGCTGCTCAAAAAGAAGGGGATATATTGTGTAATTTGCCAAATAGAATGATTAAGTTCATATAAATATAACAGAAAAATGAGAAAAAGTGAAAAAATAGACCAAAACAAAATCAAAAGTTTATGTTTTTACAGAATCGGTGGATTTTCTGGCTTCTATCTGCGGAAAAAGAGCGAATTTATGCACAATATCGGGTCTTTAGTAGGTTGACGGGGTAAAACAGATATGGTATATTGAATTCGGAAAAACGAAAGTTACCAAAAATGTATTCAAAATATACATTGTAACAATGCGCAAACGAACCATTTTTCCCAAATCTGGAAAACTTGGAAAATTGGGCAATACCAAAAAAGGAGACTTGAAGATGGATTTCCACTTGACCCGTGAGCAGAATCTGGTGCGCCAGATGATGAAGGACTTTACAGAAACTGAAGTCAAGCCGATTGCCGCTTACACCGACGAGACCTGCACCTATCCCCGTGAAAACATTGAAAAGCTGTTTGACATGGGCGTTATGGGCATGATCGTTCCCAAGGAATATGGCGGCGCAGGTGCGGACGACCTGTGCAGTGCGCTGGCAATTGAGGAGCTGTCCAAGCAGTGTGCGTCTACCGGTGATATTCTGGCAACGCATAACGGTCTGTGCTGCGGCCCCATCATGGCACACGGTACCGAGGAGCAGAAACAAAAGTATCTGCGCATGCTGACCGAAGGACACAAGGTAGGTGCATTCGCACTGACCGAGCCGGACGCAGGCTCTGACGCCTCCAAGGGCACCTGTACGGCAGTTCTGGACGGTGACCATTATGTTCTCAACGGCTCTAAAATCTTCATTACCAACGGATATGTTGCTGAGGTCTTTGTTGTATTTGCAATGACCGATCCCTCCAAGGGCACCAAGGGCATTTCTGCATTTATCGTGGAAAGCTCCTTCCCAGGCTTCTCTGTGGGCAAGCATGAGTCCAAGATGGGTCTGCACGGCTCTCCAACCGCTGAGATCGTATTTACAGACTGCATCGTACCGAAGGAAAATATGCTCGGCAAGGAAGGCAAGGGCTTCAATATCGCAATGCAGACGCTCGACGGCGGCCGTATCGGCATCGCTGCACAGGCACTGGGCATTGCAGAGGGCGCTATGGAGGAGGCTGTGAACTTCACCAAGAGCCGTATCCAGTTCGGCAAGCCGATTTCCAAGTTCCAGAATACACAGTTCAATTTTGCGGACATGCACGTTGCAATCGAGGCAGGACGTCTGCTGACCTATCAGGCAGCGACCAAAAAGACCGCTGGCGAAAAGTACACGCTCGACGCGGCAACCGCAAAGCTGTTTACCTCTGAGGCGGCTATGAATATCACCACCAAGGCAGTACAGCTGTGCGGCGGCTACGGCTACACCAAGGATTATCCGGTAGAGCGCATGATGCGTGACGCAAAGATCACAGAGATCTATGAGGGTACTTCTGAAATCCAGCGCGTTGTCATTGCAGGCAATATTTTGGGCAAGTAAGAAACAGGAGGAAAATTATGAAAGCTATCGTTTGCGTAAAGCAGGTTCCCGATACTTCCGGTAAGGTGGCTGTCAATCCGGACGGTACCCTGAACCGTGCATCTATGGCAACTATTATTAACCCCGATGACAAGAATGCAGTAGAGGCTGCACTGGCACTCAAGGACAACACCGGCTGTGAGGTCGTTGTTGTAACCATGGGTCCCCCACCGGCAGAAGGCATGCTGCGTGAGCTGCTCGCAATGGGCGCAGACCGCGGTGTTCTGGTTTCTTCCCGCGAGTTCGGCGGTTCCGATACCTTCGCAACCTCTCAGATCCTCGCTGCTGCAATCAAGAAGGTTGGCGTTGGCGACGGAGACGTTGTATTCTGCGGACGTCAGGCAATCGACGGTGATACCGCACAGGTTGGCTCTCAGATTGCTGAGAAGCTGGATATCCCGCAGGTTTCCTATGCAGCAGAAATCAAGGTTGAGGGCAGCAAGGTAACCGTAAAGCGTATGCTCGAGGAC
>JAGZIW010000024.1 GCA_018366035.1 Butyricicoccus pullicaecorum
TCACGAGACACATACAGACGAATGCGGCGGCTTAACCGGCAGCTGCACCTTTGTATGTCTGGAACACACCCCGCAAACCCTTCCGGAACTGGGCACAGAAGAAGATGCAGAAACACCAGATACACCGGAAGAAACACCAGATGCACCGGAAGATGGTGAAAATCCCGAAGAACAGCCCGATGTGCCGCCATTTGAAACCATTCCGGCAACCCCGCTGACACCCGCGCAGCCCAGCGAGGAGATGGATTCCCCCGATACTGAGGCAGCAACATCAATGCCGACACCGCGCGCAAGCGATATTGTCTATACTTCTGCCACAGGCGGAAACCAATCACACACCGGTGACGGCAGCTATGCAAATCCTTACAATCTATTCGATGATGCCGTAAAAAATACCATGCCCGGCGGCACCATCATCATCAAAAACAAGGCATTTCTGAATACGCTCAATGAGACCGGAAGTCTGCCTTATATCATCGACAAGGATATTACCATCAAGTCCGAAAACCCAGACAATCCAGCCATGCTTCAGGTACGTGCCGGCGGTATTGTACTTGGCGGTGATGTTACCTTTGAAGACGTCAACCTGAACTTCGAAAACCGTGTGCATGATGCCATCTTTGCAAACGGTCATACTTTAACACTCAAAAATGTGCTCCGTGGCAACGGCAGCCGTGAAGTCGATTTGTTCGGCGGCCAGCTCTATGATAAGCAATCCAATCAGCCTTATGCAGCCGATAAAAAGGGCAGCAAGGGTAAAATCCATATCCAAATGGACGACCCCAAATCTGCACCCTACACTTCTGTACATCTGGGAAACATCTATGCCGGCAGTATGAACGGCTCCTTTGATGATGATGTAGAAATTACAATTGAGAGTAAAAACGCAAATAAATTTATTGGTGCAGTCTATGCCAGCGGCGCAGAGGAGGCAGATCCCGGGAGCATGCTGGATATCAAGGAACCGGCACCACCGGAAGCGAATCCCAAGTATGCGGTATCCGGAACAGTTACCATGAACTTTGACAGACTGCCCCTGCGCAGCTCGCCTATGCTGATTGACGGCAACACTGGTAACTCAAGTGGAAAAACCAATCTGTCTATTTCCGTCTCCAACCTGACAAGTAATCTGGAACTGAAAAATATTTCCGGCTTAACAGTTGAAGAAGGTATCATTCAGCCAAACGAAAACAGTGACAACGATTTCGAAACCATTACCATTAAATCGGGTTCCGAGCTTGATCTGAGCAAAATACCGTCTGTCACCACGGGAACGCTGTCCGGCGCAGGTACACTGACGCTCAAGAGAGATGGCTTAATGAATGTTACAACGACATTCGAGGACAAATTGACTTTCCAGACAGAGGGCGCATGGAGTGGTGCATCTGGCATTGTAAACGCCGACCATACCTATGTCACAGTTCCAGCGAACAGCAATGGTACATTTGACTTTGACCCGCATCAGGCGCAAACTGGTTGGACATTTGAAAAGGACGGCACAAGCTGGAAATCGAAAAAGCCTGCTGGCAGTGCAGATCTTCCAATCGTGACTGCGCTATCAATTGATCCCACGGACGCACAGCAAACAATTTATGAAAACCCACCAAAGTCAGAATCTCCACCATATATTCCTTTACAGCTACAATTTGAATCTGTAGATGTAACTGTAAGTGATATTTTCTATAATTCTTTTACCTGCTCTGTAAAATCTCCCAACTCTCAAACGCCCATCAAATTTATTCATGAAGATGGAGATGACGATGGATATTATTATGCGGAAGGTAAAAATTTCCCCTTCGTCCTATGTATCGCAGAGTATGATGAAACCGCTTTAACAATTGAGCGTGCGTCAACTCCTGACAACTCTGGTTTTCAAACAATCCCTTTGGGAAATTATGAAATTGAAATTGGATACCCTGACAAAAACGGTGATATGCTCACCGCCAAGGCATATCTCACCTCGGTTCCAAATCCTCCCGAAATTACGAATCCAGATGCCTCTGACAGTCAAATTACAGTAAAGCCGTCGGTATCCTCTGTTGCCTTTGGCGGAACCGTTAATGTGACCGCTGACATTCAGAAGGCAACCACATTGTCCTCCCGTGCAATCGAAGCGAACAATGCCTATCTTTATGTAAACGGCAAACTTGTAACACAGTCTGGTCTTACCAACCCTGTCAATGTTGCCGCTGCGTCTATCTCGTTTGATAATATTGCCATAACACCGGACAATGGTTTCCATGCAGGTCAGAACCAAATATCGGTTGTCTATGGCGGCGGTGATAAAATTACAGCTTTGGGCGCACTCAAGGGTTCCACGGGCACAGCCAATATCACAGTCAACAAGGCAGACCCCACCGTATCTGTGACAAACAACTCTCCTATTACACAAACCTATAATGGGTCAAATGTTACTTATACACCACAAAATCTGACTGTTACCGTCCCCAATCTTACGATTTCTAACCCCCAATTTTCTGTTATCTACAAAAAAGATGGGACAGCGCTCGACCAGCCTCCAATCCTCCCCGCCACATATACGACCGAAATTCAGGTGGCAGAGGGCGACACTTACCAAGCCAAAACGATAGCCGGACCCCAAATTGTTATTCAAA
This sequence comes from Butyricicoccus pullicaecorum, assembly GCA_018366035.1. Lineage (GTDB taxonomy): Bacteria > Bacillota > Clostridia > Oscillospirales > Butyricicoccaceae > Butyricicoccus > Butyricicoccus pullicaecorum_A. Next base: position 2,616 of record JAGZIW010000024.1, read on the forward strand.
AGGCAACTCCCAGCATAGCACTTTCCCACACCTTTGCGCAGAATGACAAGGTTATTTTGCAGGCAACTCTGCAAGGTGTTGAAAACGGCATTGTACCAACAGGTACTATCACATTCCAAGTAGGCCAGCAAGCACAGTCTACCGAGCAGCCAATCAACTATGGCATGGCGACATTGGAGATTCCAAAACCGTCCACCGGAACACATACGATTCAGGCAACCTACAAGCCAAGCACAGGCAGTGCAGATATTTATAACACAGCCTCTGCACAATCTTCTCTGGAAATTCAGTCCAGCCACAAGCCGCTGACCGGTATCCACCTCAATACCCAGACACTGGTATTGAAGAAAGATGCCTCTGCAAAGTTGACTGTTACATTCCAGCCACAGGACGCATCGAATAAAAAGGTGACTTGGACAAGTAACGCTGACAATATCGTATCCGTATCGCAAGACGGAACGGTTACAGCGAAATCTGCTGGTACTGCTACCATCACCGCACTTGCAGAAGAAGGCGGTCATGTTGCCTCCTGCACCGTGACCGTATCTGAAACCGACGTGCCGGTGCAGTCTGTAACCATCAACGCCCCGAACAAAACCCTAAAGGTTGGAGAGACCTCTCAGCTTTCCGCCATCATCACCCCATACAATGCGACTGCCCGAGATGTTGTTTGGAAAAGCAGTTCTGACAGCGTTTCGGTCGATGCCGGTAAAATCACAGCAGTGAAACAAGGCTCTGCCACCATCACTGCGACCGTTGGCGGAAAGAGCGGTACTTGTGAAATTCAGGTTACGGATACCATTCCGGTGACTGCAATCAAGCTCAACAGCACGCAGTTATCCATGAAAGTCAGTGAAACCACGCAGCTGCTTGTCAGCATAACACCGGATAACGCAACCAATACAAAGGTAACTTGGGAGAGCAGTGATTCCACCTTCGTAGAGGTTGACTCTAACGGCTGGATTACCGCAAAGAAAGAAACAACAAGTCCTGTTACCATTAAGGCAACCACAACAGACGGCAGCAACAAGACAGCAACCTGTCAGGTTACGGTCACAGCCTCCACGGGTACAAATGTTCCGGTGACTGGCGTCTCGGTTCTTCCCAAAACGCTGGAACTCGATGTGGCACAGGAGCAGCAGCTCAGCTTTGAAATCCAGCCCATGCACGCAACAAATAAAAAGGTGACTTGGAGCAGTAGCTCAAGCGATATCACCGTAGACCAAACCGGACTGGTTAGAGCGGTCAAGGCAGGCGGTCATGCAACCATCACGGTAACGACAGAGGACGGACAGAAAACGGATACCTGTACTGTAACGGTAAGAGGTGAAACCCCACAGCCTACCATCTCCCTCACGCCGGAAGTATTGCCGCTGAAGGTTGGTGGAACCGGAATGTTCACCGCAGTGCTGAACAACGGCAATGCACAAAATATTGTCTGGTCTATCGAAAACGACCAGCAAATCATTCGCATCACTCCTGCCTCCAACAAGCAGACCGCGACGGTTACCGCTGATAAAGTCGGTCAGGCAATTGTAAAGGTAAGCTACACAGATTCCGGTATCGTTGTAACGGATACGTCCACCGTCGAAGTCACAGACTCCTCAACACCCGAAACGCCTGTTGAAGGTGTGACAATCCAGAACGCGCCGGCTTCTCTTGAAAAGGGTAAGACGCACCTATTGACTGCAACTGTATTGCCCGCACAGGCGAACCAATCTGTGACTTGGAGCAGCGAAACACCTGCGACCGCATCTGTCAACCCGACCACAGGTGAAGTAACCGCAATTGCAGCCGGTCAGGCTGTCATTACTGCCACCTCTGTCGGCGAACCGAAAAAAACTGCGCAGGTTACCATTACCATAACAGACTCCACAAAGCCTGATATACCGGTACAAAGTGTTTCCATCGACCAAGGGCATCTGTCCTTGAAACCCAACGAAAAGAGCAAATTTACGGCAACCGTATTGCCCGCACAGGCAAATCAGGCGGTTACATGGACAAGCAATGCACCTTCTATTGTGTCCATCGACCCCAACACCGGCGAGCTCACGGCACTGAAAGCTGGACAGGCAACCATCACAGCAGCTTCTGTAAGCAGTCCGGATAAGACAGACAGCAAAATTGTAACCGTCATTGAGGTTCCAATCACTTCGTTAAAAATCAACGAGTCTATTCTCTCCCTGCGGGAGGGACGGAGCGCGCAGCTTACCGTTCAAATCGCACCGGACAATGCAACCGATACAACTGTAATATGGACAAGTGACAACGAAAATGTTATGTCTGTCACCCAGAATGGCTATATCACGGCACACAACAAGGGCGTTGCAACCATTACAGCGACCTCTGCCGTACAGCCGGAAATGAAGGACAGCCGCACAATCAGTGTGACCGCTCCCTCCTCTGGCGGCGGCGGTTCCTCCGGCGGCGGTTCGTCCTCCGGCGGCAGCAGCAATAAGCCCAGCAAGCCGGATAGCAAACCGGACACAAAGCCGGAAGTCCCACCCACGGTTACGCCAGAGCCGCCAAAGGCCGGCGTACCGATTGTTGACACAGCGCCGCCTGTAAATTCGGCAATCGACACGAACTTTGCAGATATCCCACAGACACATTGGGCTTCCGAGCCGATTCAGGACGTGGTATCCCGCGGACTGTTTGTCGGAACCGCACCCAATACCTTCTCCCCCAATGAGTCCATGTCCCGCAGCATGGTTGTAACCGTGCTGTACCGT
>JAGZIW010000009.1 GCA_018366035.1 Butyricicoccus pullicaecorum
TGTTCCCATTCCGAACACAGTAGTTAAGCTCATTAACGGTGAAAATACTTGGCTGGAGACGGCCCGGGAAAATAACACGGCGCGCACATAAAGCAGACCTATTCGGGTCTGCTTTTTCTTTTTGTATAAATATTATATAGGAAATTCGAGGAAATTCTTTGCGATTTGGCTAAAAAAGGTGTAAAATAATAACCAAATAGACAAGAGAGGTTTTATAAAATGTCTGATTGTGTGCAGTTTGATGTGCAGTACATTGCAAGACCAGATACGCAGATTGCTTATTACAGCTGGGGAACGGGCAGTATCCCATTGATTCTTTTGCATGGAAATGGTGAGGATAGTCGTTATTTTGAAAAGTGTATTCCGTACTTATCACACTTTTTTAGAGTGATTGCAGTAGATAGCCGTGGGCATGGACGTTCTGGGCGTGGAACTGCACGCTTGGATTTTGACTGTATGGCAGAGGATCTATGTGCACTGTTAGATACTTTAGAGATTCCCAAAGCATATTTATTGGGTTTTAGTGATGGGGGAAATCTTGCAATTAAGTTCACACTGCTCTATCCACAGCGTGTGGAAAAGCTGATTTTGAATGGGGCAAATGTTTCAATGCTGCGTGGTGTTGCGCCATGGGTGCAGCTGCCGATTTATCCTGCTGTCGGATTATTGACAGCATTGTCCCCACTGGATCAAAATATCAAGAACAAAAGAGACATATTGGCGCTGATGGTGCGTAATTATGGTGTAGGTTTACAGGACTTACAGTTGATTGAACAGGAGACACTTTTGATTGTAGGAGATCATGATATGATTTTACCATCTCATACACATGCAATGGCACAGGAACTGCCACATAGCAAACTTGTGGTATTGGCCGGAAATCATTTTATAGCAGCGCAGTCTCCAGCGAGATTTTCACTTAATTGTCTGCATTTTTTACTGGGAAAAAAGATTCCAGATGAAGTGGAATTTGCATGGCGAGTGCAAGATGAAAAAGCAAATCGGTAAAAGAGTTTCCATTGATTGTTTCAGAAAATATTTTTTGTGTATACTTCGATAGATTCCAAACATATTGCTTTGGAATTGTCGGGATATGAGCATATTTATATAATAAAAGAAACACACACCTATTAGGTGTGTGTTTCAAAGAGAAAGAGAAGGTAGAGAAAAGAGATAAATAACAAAGTACGGATATAAAAATTGATTGTACGACGATTTTTGTCAACCAATTTTTACTGTAATTATAATACACTAGATATCTTAAAATTGCAACAAGTGACATATACTAAATGGACAAAAAATAGATGAAAAAATTATACAATATATACAATAACTGCGTGAAGATTTGTTTTGACAAGCCCCTCTTGTTCTGGCATTATAAAAAGACAGGAGGATACAGAGATGAAGCTTGAACAAATCGAAACACTTTTACATACACAGTTTTCCAAAAAGATACGGGATCCGTTTGTAAAGACCATTAAACAATATGGGCTGATAGAGCCAAACGATAAAATCGCAGTCTGCATTTCTGGTGGCAAGGATTCTGCCTTGTTAGCAGTTCTGCTTCGGGATTACCAGCAATATAGTGGGGTTCCGTTTGAATTTATTTGTCTTGCCATGGACCCCGGATATGAACCGGAAAATCGTCAGCAGATTGTCTCTAATATGGAGCGGCTTGGCTTGCCGCTTCAGATTTTTGACACCAATGTGTTACAGGTGGCAGGACGGCATGCAGCAAATAATCCATGCTTTCTGTGCGCGAAAATGCGTCGTGGATATCTCTATACCGAGGCACAGAAACGTGGCTGTAATAAGATTGCGCTGGGACATCACTATGACGATGCGATTGAAACTGTACTCATGGGGCTGCTTTATGGGGGACAGATTCAGGCAATGCTGCCACGTCTCAAAAGTGCCAATTATAAAGGTATGGAATTGATTCGTCCTTTATACCTTGTACGGGAAGCCGCGGTAACTGCATGGGTTGAGGCAAGTGCATTGAGGTTTTTGCCTTGTGCGTGTCCAGCCCATATCAAGGAAGGTGATACCAAGCGGGCAGAAGTCAAAGCTTTGATTGCAAAGCTTGCACAGGACAATCCACAAATCGAGGCCAATATCCTCAATGCAGTAAAAAATGTAAATACAGCTAAAATACTTGGTTGGCGAGATGAAACAGGTAAGCACAGCTTCTTGGAGCGCCTGTAAAAAAACCCCATCTGTTCTATGACAGATGGGGGGTTTTTAAAATTCTCCACATTGAATTGCAGCAATTGCATCTTCCAGCGTATGATTTCCCAGAGAAATGGCACCGAGTTTGTGTGCTCGGCAGCCAACCGTATATTTGGTTAGATCGACGGTGCCAGAAAGGCATTGCGTGGTGATGTAGACGCCCGTTCCCTGTTCGATGAGCTGTTTGAGACCATCTTCGAGATAAACAGGGATTCCACCAGAGCCATAGCTTTCAAGAATCACATGTTGATAGCACGAAAGCATGGAAAAGATGTTGATATCTAAATCAGGAATGAGCTTGAGTACAAAAATACTGGTGTTTGTGACAGGAACAAGCTCGAATGCTTGTGCTGGCTGAACCTGTGGAAGCAGGGTCAGTGTACCATCTGCATTTACGGTTCCATCTAATGGGGCATTGATGGAACGGAATGGATTCATATCTTCACAGTCTACCTTGACGAGATGATTGCCGCGAATAATCTGACCATGTACTACCGCAGCGACACCAAAATATTCGGAGACAGCCACACGAAAGGCATCTAACAAGTTGCGTTCGGCATCAGATTCTGGGACACCGATTGGCTTTTGTGCGCCGGTGAGCACCACAGGCTTATCTATATTGCGCAGCATATGATAAAGTAATGACGCGGTATAAGACAGCGTATCTGTACCATGTGAGACAATAAAGCCATCATAGTTTGTATATTGCGTGTAAATCAGTTCGGCAAGCTGGATACGATGTGCTGTTGTTATGTCTGTGGAATCCATAGCATAGGGGTTTTCAACCGTTACTGTACAGAGATCCGCAATTTCAGGCAGATACTGGAGAAGCTGTTCTCCTGTAAGAGCAGGAGCCAAACCGTTTTCGCTTTGGCGGCATGACAACGTGCCGCCTGTTGCAAGAAAAAGGATATTTTTCATGGATTCTCCTTGATTTAACGATAGCTGCGGGACAGAATACCAATCACATCTTCATGAGTAAGCTCACGAGCGTCTACGCGGAATAGGCCGCCCATATCAGAGAAAGCATGTGCAGCATAACGGTCGAAATTGTCATTGGTCATGCCAAAATCACTCATTTTTAACTGGTCAACATGGCACGCTGCCTGAAGATCAGCCAGTGCTGCAATAAAGTCTCCGTCTGCTCGCCCGAGTGCATGTGCCATCTGTACGAATTTTTCGGAGCAAGTCTCAGCGAACAGTTTATAGTATTCCAGTGAAATCATGATCAGACCAGCACCATGGGGCAGACTGGGGTGGAATCCTGACATGGCGTGTTCGATGGCGTGCTCAGAGGTGCAGGAGGACATAGATTCTACGAAGCCCGCGAGTGTATTTGCAAGCGCAACATTGGCACGTGCTTCTGCATCGCTTCCATCATTGACGGCACGTGCTAAGAATTTGCCAATGAGTTCGATGGCTTTGAGCGAATACATTTCGCTAATGGGGTTTGCGATGGTTGCAATAAAGCCTTCGCAGGAATGAAACAGCGCATCAAAACCCTGATATGCGGTGAGATGTGGTGGAACGGTCATCATAAAGTCGGGATCAACGATAGACAGGGTCGGAAAGGTCTTTTCTGTACCGCCGCCAATCTTTTCCTCTCCATTGGTGATTACCGTCCATGGGTCGGCTTCCGTGCCCGTTCCGGCAGTTGTGGTGATGGCAACAATGGGGAGAGGGTCATTTTTGATTTTCTGCCCCTTTCCGGAACCGCCGGACACGTAGTCCCACCAGTCACCATCGTTGGTTGCCATAACAGAAACAGCCTTTGCGGTGTCGATGGAGGAGCCGCCGCCAAGACCAACAACAAAGGAACAGCCTTCACTGCGTGCAAGCTCCGCACATGCGCGTACAGATTCGATGGTTGGATTCGGCTGCACCTCGTTATAAATGACCATAGTATGTCCACCCTCCTGAAGCGCTGCACATACACGATCTACATAGCCAAGCTTTGTGGTGGACGAGCCGCCTGTAATGAGCAGACCCTTTCCGGCAGGCAGCTTGGCACGTGCCAGCTTTTTCACACTGCCGGAACCAAAGAAAATGCGTGTTGGAATATAATAACTAAAATTTTTCATCACAAAGCACCTCTTGAAATTGATACAAGTTAAAGGCGGGCAGATAAAAACAGCCCGATACTATTATTATATCAAAATTTCATACAGATAAAAAGAGGCATTTCGTAGAACTTTTCCCTATTTTTTTGTATAAAAAGAAGCTGTAAATCGCTTGACGCCGTACTGGCACGGTGGTAATATAATAACAACAAAAGAAATGAGGTGAATGCTAAAGCAACCAAAAATCTTCTCATTATTTGAATTTTACGGAAAGGGGTGAGTCCAATGGTTAGTGAAAGTGAACAGCAGTTCCGCACCGTGCGGCTCGCCGGTGCCCGCTAAGCCGAATTGCCGACGGAAACGACGTTATCTGGGAGCATTCCGATGGGCATACTGATGAGTATGGCTCCGGCAGAATACGCGCCGATGGAAAGTTTATGAAATCTAGGCAGATGGTCAATTACGAGACGTCGCGGAGTTGCGGAATCGAATGGGTACTACAACTGAATAGTTTGAAATATCAAGGGCTGTACAGGTGTACAGCCCTTTTGGGGTGCCAGAGAAGAAAAAAGATCGGAGGCTAAAGTATGATTGAGGTTGCAGCGGTGATTTTATCAGATACACGAGGTAAAATTTTGATTTGTAAACGCAAGGAAGGCGGAAATTGTGGGGGGCTGTGGGAATTTGCAGGAGGAAAGCGGGAGCCGCATGAACCTATGGAGGTTTGTGCTGTGCGGGAATGTCAGGAGGAGCTTGGAGTTTCTGTCTCCCTTGATGGGATTTTTGATCAGTATACCTTCCGATATCCAGAGCGTGAGATTGCATTTACATTTTTCTTGGGACATATTACAGAAGGAGTTTTGCAGATGCGAGTGCACGATGGATTGTGCTGGGTCACACGCGAAGAATTGGCACAGTTTGACTTTTGTCCGGCGGATATCGCGCTTGTAGAGCGGCTTATTCAAGACAAATAGATAGAAAAGCGTAGATTCCAATAAATGGATTCTACGCTTTTTTGATCTCAATATACGGTTAGTTGTTCTTTTTTTCTATTACAGGTGCGTTCTGATAATTTTTTCCAAATAGCATGTCATATTGCAAAAGCCAATGCTTATCGTAGAATACCTGTTGTTCGGGGGTCAAACCATTTTGGTGATAGGTGTTGTCCGGTTCTACAATTGTTCCAACAGATTTTGCACGATAAAGATCAAATTCTTGACGCAGCAAGTCAAAGTAAGCAGGCTGTGCAAGACCGTACAGATCATTGGTAATGGAAGTGACTTGATATGCTGCAACTGTGCCCAAGTCAATCGGCTCCTTGTGATAATTGCTCCAAATCATGAGCGGAGTGCCATGTACGCGAGGATCTTTGGCGTCTTCTGAGCCATAGCCGGTTGCACTATAAACATTCATGCCATTTCCAATGGGATTATAGTGATCTCCCCACATAACCAGAATAACCGGCTCCTCTACTGAGTCAAAATAGTCGGTCAGTGTACCCCACATTTTATCAGTATCCTGTACACCAGTTGCAAAGTCCTCCAGACAGCCGATGGTATAATCTGTCATGCCTTCAGGAGCAGAGGTGACACGCACACGCTCGTCATCTGGAAAGTTTTCTTTTGCATAGGCCAAATGATTTTCGATGGTGACAGCATGCAGAAACAGTGGTGCATCTTGTTTGGACTCATAGGCGTGAATGATTTGACGAGCCATTTCATCTTCACTGACCAGCCCGTCCTCCCAGTCAATGGGGCGCTTGCGCTCGGGATTGTCCATATCCTCAAGGCTGATAAAATCGTCAAAACCGAGGTTGGCATAGGTGCGTTCACGGTTCCAGAATTTTGCGTAATAGCCGTGGATTGCCTTTGTTTCATAGCCCTGTGTCTTGCGGAAAGAGGCAATCGAAGGGGTAGGCGCATGAATGTATTCTACATAAGGCTTGCAGTTATTGGGCAGATATTCCATAGAGAAGCCGGTCAGCACTTCACATTCTACGTCACAGGTGCCGCCGCCAAAGCGTGGAGAAAAGCATTTGCCAAATGCCATTTCCTGCCGTGTGCGCTGAATGTTTGGGGTAATGGGCTGGTCAAAAGTCACATTGGGCAAATCGGTTGGATCCCAGAACGCTTCTGCCTGAATGTAGATAATGGTGGGTGTTTTTTCGGGGATCGCAGGATTTTTTGCAGCATAGCTGGCGGAAAAATATGGTTCGTTGTTGGGACTTTCTTCAATCTGCTCCACGATCTTTTGTACATATGCAGCATTATAGTCCTTAGGGGCATCGATCTGCATGACCTGTATGTTGGTGAAGAAAGCAGTAACCAGACCATAGTTGCGGTAGTAACGATCCTGCATCCACGCATCTGGAGAGATGTAGAGAATATTCTTGGTGACATTTTCTTGAAGAAATACGCCAAAAATCATGAAAAAGATACCGGCACACGGAATAATTGTGCGAATGAGCCAGCGCTTCCAAGTGAATTTTGGCTTTGGAAGAAAATATGCAGACAAGGTAAGCAAAGTTAAAATGATGGCAGAACCAAACATGGGCTTTGAAATCCAAAGACCAGATTTGCTGGCAACATCTAGCGCTTCACTTGCCTGTGCCAGATCCCATGGCAGAAAAGGTTCCCCATGGAGTGCAAGCTTGTAGTAACAGATGACAGCGGGAATACATAGAAAGATGGAAGTGCCAAGGGTGGCAACCCAGTGTCGGTTGCTGAGACCAAGCAGGAACAGGTAAACAAGGATCAGGAATACCCAGCCTGCAAACCAAGCAGCGCGGTGCCACCAGAAGCTTTCCACCCAGAAAAACTGATAGGTGAAAACCTGATCTTCAAGCTGGATCCAAGTTGCACAAAAGGTGATGATTGCCGCAGCGAGCGGGACAAATAGACAACTCAGCCAGATGGAAGGCTTGCGAAGTGGGACAGCTTCTTCTGGCGTGGTGGAAGAAACAGTTTGTGAGTTTAGAATAGTTTCCATAAGTTTTGGTTAATTCTCCTCCGATTCGACAGATTTAGATAATTTTTTTTATTATATCACATGATCTGAGAGAATTTAACCCCAAAGTGTAGGAAAATGAAAAAACGAAGGATATACAAATTTTGTATATCCTTCGAATACTGCCTTTTGAATTTAGTTTACCAAAACGCCGCTTACGATATAAGCGATCCACTCAGCTAAATTGGTGGTGTGGTCGGACATGCGCTCTAAGTATTTGGCAATCATCAGATAGTCCACATACTGCGGGATATTATCTGGATCGTGTGCCATCATATCACACAGTGTATTGACGACCTGCTCAAATGCGTCATCTTGTGCATCGTCTTGTGCAACAACTGCGTTTGCCGCCTGTACATCAAGCTCTACATAAGCGGTCACCGAGGTGTGCAGCATGGATTTGACACGGGACAGCATATCAGACAGTCCAACAGGAGGGGTCACGCGCTGGCGCTCTGCCAGCCGAATCACATATTCTGAAATATCACTGCAATGGTCTGCAATGCGCTCCAAGTCGGAAATCATGCGCATAATGGAGGCAATGCGCCGCCAGTCTCCGGCTACCGGAGCCTGCATGACTACCACATTGAGGCAGTCCTGTTCAATTTCACGTTCCATGTCATCGAATATATCATCGCCATCTATGATACGCTGTGCCTGTATAGGGTCAAGCGTTTCCAATACCTCACGGGTCACGTCAATAGCGTGCTCCAGCATCGTTCCCATTTTCAGGACACGGTGTGTAATGGCGTTTAATTCATTGGTATAGATATTCCGCATACTGAGCCTCCCAAATCAGCCAAAGCGGCCGGTAATATAGTCTTCGGTCTTTTTTTCCTTTGGATTGGTGAACAGTTCACAGGTTTCCCCGAATTCAACCAGCTCTCCGGTCAGGAAAAAAGCGGTCTTGTCTGAAATACGCGCTGCCTGCTGCATGTTATGTGTTACGATGACAACGGTATAATTCTTTTTGAGCTCTGCCATGAGATCCTCAATGCGCAGGGTACTGCCGGGGTCCAAAGCGCTTGTGGGTTCGTCCATCAGAAGGACATCGGGCTGCACGGCAAGGGCGCGGGCAATGCAGAGACGCTGCTGCTGTCCGCCGGACAGACCGAGCGCGCTTTGCTTGAGGCGATCCTTGACCTCGTCCCAGAGTGCTGCGCCGCGCAGTGCATGTTCAACGATTTCCGCAAGCTCTGTTTTGCTTGGATTGCCATGCAGCCGCGGACCATACGCAATATTGTCAAAAATACTCATAGGGAAAGGGTTTGCCTTTTGGAACACCATGCCAACCTGACGGCGCAGGTCGGTCACATCTACCTCTGGGGCAAAGATATTCTTTCCCTGCAGCTTGACTTCTCCCTGAATCCGTACATTGGGAATGAGGTCGTTCATGCGGTTTAAGGTTTTCAGAAAGGTCGATTTGCCGCAGCCGGAGGGCCCAATCAATGCGGTAATCTCATTTTTCTGAATTTCTATATCAATGCCCTTGAGTGCTTCGTTTTCTCCGTAATATAAATGCAGGTCGTTTGCCTGCAGCATGGGGCATACAGCCATAATGATGGACTCCTTTTCGTGGATTAGTTATAGGATTTTGTCAAAAACTTTTGTGCGAGCTTTGCAGCACAGTTGAGCAGGAATACCACAATCAGCAAAATGGCAGCAATTGCAAAGGCAACGCCAAATTCTGCCCGCTCGCCCGCATAGAGGTAGAGTGCAACCGACAAGGTGCCGCCGTCGCGGGTATAGGCCTCCAGAATATTTTGGGCAAGCAGTGCGGTACTGCCAGCTGTGAACAATAGAGCAGCGCTTTCTCCAACAATACGTCCAATGGACAGAATACAGCCTGTTACAATACCGCTCATGGAGGAGGGCAGGATAATGGTGCGGATCATGTGCCACTTGGTTGCACCCAGTCCGAGAGCGCCCTCGCGATAGCTTTGGGGAACGGTTTTCAGGCTTTCCTGTGTGGTACGTATGATGGTTGGTAAAATCATAATCACAAGGGTTAGGCAGCCAGAAAGCAGGCTGGTTCCAAATCCGAATAGACGAACAAAGACCAGCATACCCACAAGCCCGTAGATGATGGAGGGGATTCCGGAAAGGGTCTCGGTTGCAAATTCGATCATGGCTGCAAATTTCTTGTTCTTTGCGTATTCAGTGAGATAAATGGCAGCACCGACGCCGAGGGGCAGCGCAATCAGCAGTGTCAGCACAATCACATACAGTGTATTGAGCAGGTTGGGCAGGATACCAATGGTATCATTCAGGACACTGGGCTTTGTGGAGAGCAGCTGCCAGTTGATTTCGGGCAGACCACGTACAAAGATATATCCAAGCAATCCGGCAAGCAGCAGGACTGTGAATGCGGCGCAGCTGTACATGATGCCGGTCAGCAGGCTGCCCTTGATTCGGCGCTGTGTTGTATGGTCGATTTTCTTGCGTGCAGCGGGGATAGAATAAGAGATATCATTCATTTTGCAGCATTTCCTTTCTTGAGAAAGTAGTTAAGCAGCAGATTGATCAGCATGATAAAGAGGAAGAGGATCAGACCGATGCTGAAGAGTGCCTGCTTTTGCAGACTGCCATCTGCTGCATAACTCATTTCGCTGGCAACTGCGGTGGTGAGGAAACGGACACTGCTGAAGAGGCTGGGCATATTGGCGACGTTGCCCGCAACCATCATAATTGCCATGGCTTCGCCAATGGCGCGCCCAACACCAAGTACAATTCCAGCGGCAATCCCGCTGCGGGCAGCCGGAACGCTCACCTTACATACAGTTTCGATCCATGTTGCACCCAGTCCGAGACTGGCTTCCTCATATTCCCGCGGCACTGCACGTAGCGCGGTTTCGCTGACCGAGATGATGCCCGGCAAAATCATAATGGCAAGCACCAGAATGGCAGTAAACAATGTGCTGCCGCTCTTGAGGTGAAAGAGATCCATAACACTCGGGACGAGCACCATCATACCAATCAGACCATAGACAACACTGGGGATTCCTGCAAGCAGTTCGACCGCAGGGTGTACAATTGCGGCAAGCTTTGGCGGCGCAAGCTTCGCAAGGAAGATGGCGGTGCATACGCCAATGGGAACACCGATGAGAACAGCGCCAAGCGTACCCCATATGCTTGTGAGAATAAAGGGCAGGATACCAAATTTTGGGTCGCTGGCTGTTGACTGCCAGACTGTCCCAAAGAGGAATTCTATGGGACCGATTTCCAGAATGGCGGGCAAACCAGCAATTACCATATATACGGTAATGAGCAGAACGGCGGCAATGGAAACCATACCACAGAAAAAGAATACACTGCTCATAACACGCTCAATGATATTTTTTACTTTCATAGCAGCTCCTCCGTAAGCGCGTGGGAGTATAAAATGGGGGAGCCATGGCAATGAAGATGCCGCAGCTCCCGCGGGGTGAGAGAGGGAAACAAAGGATTACTTTACAGGAACAGCGCCTGCCTTAGAGATGAGTTCGGCAGCTTCGCCGCTTATAGCATAGTCAAGGAATGCTTGTGCAGGAGCACTGAGCGCAGAATCTTCTTTGGTTACAAAGATGAATGGACGCTGGATTTTATATGTGCCGTCCTGCACCGTCTCCTCGGAAACAGCGACTCCATCGACTGTGATTGCTTTTACAGATTCGTCCACAGAAGCAAGTGAGGCGTAGCCAAACGCATTTGGATTGGCAGCAACACCTGCAATGACTGCACCGGTGCTGGTCAGCTCCTGCTCATATTTGCAGGAATCCTTGACATCTACAATGCTTTCAAAGCCGTCACGTGTACCGGAGCCTGCCTCTCGTCCGATGAGCACGACCGGTGCATCGTTGCCGCCGACTTCCTTCCAGTTGCTGATAGAGCCGGTTGCCAACCCCTTGATTTGTTCCAGAGACAGATCCTGTACCGGATTTTCCTGATTTACAATGATTGCAATGCCGTCCAGTGCGAAGGTGGTTGCTGTCAGTCCCTTAGCAGTTTCTTCATCTTTCAGTGCACGGCTGGAAAGTCCAAGATCCAAGGTGCCATCGGACGCGCCTGTGATACCTGCGCCAGAGCCGGTAGGACTATAACTGATATCTACTGCTGTATTTTTCTCCATAAAGGATTCGCTCAGTACGCCAATTACCTTTTCCACACTGGTAGAACCGCCGGTTGTGACAGTTCCGCTGAGTGCAGCTGCATCGCCGTCGGCAGGCTGTTGTCCGCCGCCGCCACAGGCGGTAAGCATCGCAGCAATTGAGCAGGCAGTGAGCATGGCAATTACACGTTTCATTTTCATGATTACATTCTCCTTTGATTGCGGGGCACCTTATGTCTTAGCTGTTAGCCCGCTTCGTTTGATTTATTTCAGAACGATTCCAGTATATAAATCTTGTGAAAAATCTACTAGCAGCAGCGCGTGAAGCTTTTGTAAAGCTGGCAATAGAGATGCGGAAAATATTTTTACATAAGAGGGTATTGTAAAGGAATTGCAAAATAAGTGTGGATTTGTGTGAGCAAAAGGTAAAATATAGAAGAGAAATGGCATAGATATGGGTAGAAACTGGAAAAAATATGGGAAGTATGATAAAATGCAGAGAAGGAAGGGGGGTGCCTTTGTGCAGAATGGACGATTGTTTCATTTGATCCACTTATTACTGGCGGGAGAGAAATGGACCGTTATGCGCCTTGCCCAAACCATGGAGGTATCTGAGCGCACAATTCGGCGGGATATTGACGCGCTTTCTGCGGCAGGGATTCCGATTTACACGACGCAGGGACGGACAGGCGGCGTGCATTTGATGCCGGAATTCGTACTCGATAAAGCATTGCTTTCCGAGCAGCAGCAAGATGAGATCTTATGCGGCTTACAGACCTTACATGCAGCAGGCGTGCCGGAAGGAAAAGCGCTGCTGGAGGAGCTTGTGGGGCTGTTTGGGCGGAAGTCTGTGAATAGATGGATTGATACCGATTTTTCAGCATGGGGTGAGCGGGAGGAGAATCGCTCGCTGTTTTCCACAATCCAGAAGGCGATTTTGGAGCATCATGTACTATGGATTCGATATCATGCGATAAAAAGCGAATTTTCTGAGCGGGAAATCGAACCGGTGCGGCTGTGCTTTCGCGGAATGGCTTGGTATGTGCAGGCGTTTTGCAGACAGAGACAGGCGTTTCGCACCTTTAAGCTTTCGCGTATCGCAGCACTTCAGCGATGTGAGGAACGCTTTATACCCCATGATACATTGCCGTCGTTATCGGGGTTTGTGGAGTTGTCACGCCCAGTCGTACATACCGTGATTCGATTTTCTCCCGAAGCGGCATATCGTGTGCTGGACGAATTTCCACGGGAACAGATCATTGAGCAAGATGATGGAGGGTTCTTGGTGCATACAGATTGGCCGGAGGGTAGCTGGTGCGGACAGTATCTTTTGTCCTACGGGAGTCTTGCAGAGGTGCTGGAACCGGAGACATTGCGCATATGGATTCGGCAGGAGAGCCGGAACCTGATAAAGAAATATGAAAATAGAGAAACCTGAAAAAAAACCGGTCATAAGATGACCGGTTTTTGCTGATATACTGAGAGTATCTTTACAAAGAAAGGATACTGATCAAATGAACTATGAGGTTGTACAGGTTGCTGCCCGTCAGATCGTTGGGAATGGAATCCGCGTGACAAATCAAGCTGCGGACTGCCAGCAAAAGATAGGGGCGCTCTGGGAAAATTTTCTGCACACCAGACAAAATACAGGTGTGTGCTATGGGGTATATACAAAATACCAATGGGAGGACGCCAGTTATCTTGCGGTTGTAGGCACGGAGGGTACGGTATGCCCGCCTGATGGGGCAATCGTTGAGATTCCGGCAGGAGCGTATGCAAGATTTCATTTTCAGGGAGACGTGCGCACAGGAATCCATGCGTTATGGCAGGAGATTTGGAAGATGGAATTGCAACGTGCCTATACAGCAGATTTTGAGGAATATGTGCGCTGTGATGCAGATGGACAGGGAGAGGTCTATGTCTATGTTGCCCTTGCAAATTATTGCCAGTCGTGTTCTATGCCGATGACCGACCAAACACAGTACGGAACCGAGGCAGACGGAACGCCGAGTACAGAGTACTGTTGCTATTGCAGGAAAAATGGTGCATTTGTGCAGGATTGTACCATGGAGGAAATGGTCGAATTTTGTTTGCAGTATGGGCCGGCGGCTTCTATGGAGAAGGCGCAGGCAAGAAAACAGATGTCGGAATATTTTTCCTCCCTCAAACGCTGGAGAAAGCAATGAAAAAAATAGGCTGCCGAAATGTTTCGGCAGCCTATTTCGTCCTGTTGTGACGGAAAATGACTTGAAGAGTTCAAAATGGCGATATGCTCTGTATTTGCTTAAATCGTTTCCGCGAGTGCGAGCGCTTTTTGTTCTGCCTCATGCACAATTGCAGAAACATCGTTTCCAACGATGTCAAGTCCTTCGGCTTCGATGATATCCATTAAAGGGATTCCAAGCATTTGCAGATTGGTGCGCAGAAAACGCGCTGCGAAATCATTTTCCTGCGCGGCTTCTGTCGAATAGATACCGCCCTTTGTGGTACAGAATACAGCGCGCCCAGCACTGCAAAGTCCAATCGGTGCGCCGGATTTCTGATAGCGGAATGTGAGCCCGACCACACAGATGTGTTCGATATAGGTATGCAGAGCAGCAGGAAAGGTACCCTCCCAAAAGGGAGCCGCAATCAGCACCAGATCGGCTCTCTGGAACTGACGTGCCAAGGCAAAGCATGGGTGATTCCAGTTGTTCTGTGCGGCTGCCTGCTCTCTTTCGGAAAGGGTATCACCAAATAGAGGTGCCGGACGGAGCTCATTGAGATTGACAGTTTCTAGGAGTGCGTTTGGGTGCTGAAGGAGGAGCGCATCTAAAAAAGTTTGTGCAATTTTTTCGGTACGGGACGCTGCACCGCGGATACAGGCATTGACAAATAAAATGTTCATCAAAAAAACTCCTTTATTTCACGATATTCCGTGTTTTCACCTATTGTGTAAAATGAGTATATGCAAAGAGAAGATGGAATATTGGCGTATGAGACTGCCTTATTCTGAATGATTTTACTATAAGAGCTTTCAATTTGTTTGTCAAGATGTATTTTTTAGGAGGAAAAAGTATAGCATGACGAAAAGAATTTATTTTTGCACAATGCAGAGGAGCCTGTAATATCAAAGACCCTGTGCATAGTCTGTGTGCGGCGGTGTTATGCTAAATGGGAAAGGGAGGGATTTTGACTTGATTCGAATGGAGAATATCTGTAAAATATATGACAAAGGCGGTGTGTGTGCCCTTGACCATGTTGCGCTGTCGGTTGCATCGGGCAGTTATACCGCAATTTTAGGGGCATCAGGCTCGGGAAAATCAACGCTCATGCACATTTTGGGATTGCTCGACCGACCTACCAGCGGAGAATACTGGCTGTGCGGGGAGCGCACGACCGGTCTGTCTGCCAGAGCAAGAGCAGAGCTCAGCCGTTCGCATATTGGATTTGTATTTCAAAATTTCAGTCTGGTTCCAGAAATGAGTGCTTTGGAAAACGCGGCGCTTCCGCTGGCGTTTCGTGGAATGTCCCGTGCAGAGCGGACAGACCGTGCGGCAGAGGCATTGTGCATCGTGGGGTTGGGTGCAAGGCTGCATCATACACCGCGAATGCTTTCCGGTGGACAGCAGCAGCGTGTAGCGATTGCGCGGGCACTTTGCACAGGGGCTGATTTGATTTTGGCAGATGAGCCGACGGGGAACTTGGACCCACAGGCAGCGCATGAAATTTTGGAGCTGTTTGATCGGCTGCATGCACAGGGACGCACGATTCTATGGATCACGCACGACCATCAGGCTGCCGCACGTGCACAGAAACGGGTTTTGATGCAAAAGGGTCGATTGTGCCCAGAATAGGAGAGTCAAAGATGAATCGACGCGACAAACATAATTATTATCTGGATATGGCAGACGTAGCGCTCGAACGTGGAACCTGCCTGCGGCGCAACTATGGTGCTGTCATTGTAAAAAACGATGTCATTGTATCGACCGGCTATGTCGGGGCGCCGCGTGGACGTGCAAACTGCATTGATCTCGGTACCTGTATTCGTCAAAAGATGAATATTCCACGTGGGGAGCGCTACGAATTCTGTCGTTCGGTTCATGCGGAAGCGAACGCCATTATTCACGCCTCCCGTGAGCAAATGCTGGGCGCTACGCTTTATCTGGTTGGACGGGAGGCAAAAACCGGAGCGTTGATTCCCGATGCAAACTCCTGTACCATGTGCAAGCGTATGATCATCAATGCAGGGATTGCACGGGTGGTCATTCGGCGGGATATGGATACATATGAAATCATCGATGTACAGAAATGGGTGGACTATGACGAGCTGCTGGCAGGAGAAATGGGGTATTGAGTGATGATGATTGCGGGCAGCATACTTGTGATTCTCACAAATCTTTTGATATTGGGGCTTCTTTGGCTGATTTGGCATACAGTACGCAGCCGTGGGCCCATGACAGCGGCAAAACTGAGACAGACAGTGCGCTGGGACGAGATAGAGCCGTGCGAACAGATTCCATGTGGTGGGGATTTGGGCGCAATGACGGCGCTGCTGCGTGCGCTGGAGCAGGGCGGAGGTGCTAGGGATCTGCTTCGGGGATATATGGTGCAATGGGAACGGACAGGTGCGATTTTTGTTGGACAGGGAACGAAGAAAAAGCTGCGCTCCTTTGGTGATGATGTACAGGAGGAACTCGCCTTTCCGGAGGAGCTGCCCAAACTTTCAGGGGCAGAAGGGCTGCTGTATCAGCGAATTTACGGTTGGCTGCCAGCAGACGGGACCATACAGCGCAGTGAGCTTTATCAGGCAGCGCGGCAGGAGGCAGAAGTGCTTGGCAATATGATGCGGCAGATGGTGCAGGAGGGACAGCGCAGCCTGCGCGAGATGGGCGGCTCCATGCTGGAAAATAAGAAGGAGAAAATGGGATTTTCTGAGCAATCTCGTGAAATCTATACGCAAAAAGGGGTTCGGCTTGCTGTGGAAACCGCAGCCTATACGAGATTTATGCGAAAGCATCTGCGAACGGGAGATGCGGCAGCGGCAGTTGTGGGAGGAATCGTACCGGACTGTACGATTTGTGTGCTTGCAGATGCGATTTATAATGGTATGCAGGCTGGAAAACAAGTTTGTCGTTGACAGTGTAAAATGTCCATGCTACAATAAAACATGCAAGGGAGCTTTCAGAAAAGCTGAGAGGAAGGCTGGGCGCCTTCGACCTTACCTGATTTGGATAATGCCAACGTAGGGAAGCAGACGCGGTTTTACGCGCTTTCTGTGCGAAAGAGCCGCATAGAAACCGAATACCAAAGAGGATACCTACATCGGTGTCCTCTTTTTTTATTACTTATCATAAGGAGAAAAATGATGAAAAAAGTATTAACAATTGCAGGATCGGACTGCTCAGGCGGTGCAGGGGTACAGGCGGATCTGAAAACGATGTCTGCACATGGCGTATTTGCAATGAGCGTCATTGTTTCGGTGGTGGCAGAGAATACAGCGCGGGTGATTGCGATTGAAGATGTGTCCCCAAAAATGATCGAGGATCAGATCGATGCGGTGTTTGAGGATATTTTTCCAGATGCTGTCAAGGTAGGCATGCTGTCTACACCAGCTTGTATGCAGGCGGTCGCACGCAAGCTGCGTCAATATCAGCCAAAGCACATTGTCATTGATCCTGTTATGTATGCAAAAAATGGCTGTCCGCTTATGAATCCAGACGCAGTCGGGGCACTCATTGAATATGTTTTGCCGCTTGCTACTGTACTCACTCCAAATATTCCGGAGGCAGAGTGTATTGCGGAGATGGAAATCCACAGCGTGGCAGATATGGAGCAGGCTGCACAGAAAATCTACGCAATGGGCTGCCGGAATGTGCTGGTAAAGGGTGGACATGCTGTTGGAAATGCACTGGACGTGCTTTTTGATGGAAAAGCCTTCTATCACTTTGAGAGCGAGCGCATTGATACCAAGAATACACACGGAACGGGCTGTACCCTGTCCTCGGCAATTGCGTCCAATCTTGCGCTTGGATATGCGCCTTACGAAGCAGTCAAGCGGGCAAAAGATTATGTAACCGAGGGAATCCGAAATTCGCTGGCTTTGGGCAAGGGCTGTGGCCCGCTCAATCACTTTCACGCATTTTTCCCGCAAAAGGAGACGCTATGAATCAGACAAATCATACAAGAAAACTCGCCCTTGCAGGGCTTTTGACTGCGGTAGCAGTCGTTGGCGGTATGTTCTCGATTCCGCTGGGGGCTGCAAAGTGTTCCCCCGTACAGCATATGGTCAATGTGATTGCTGCGATTTTACTGGGACCAAGCTATGCAGTAGGTTCTGCATTTACTGCATCTTTGATTCGTAATTTGATTGGCACCGGAAGCCTGCTCGCATTCCCGGGTTCTATGGTTGGCGCACTGCTTGCAGGGCTGTGCTATCAAAAGACAAAGCATCTTGCGGGTGCTTTTGTGGGAGAGGTCTTTGGTACAGGCATTTTGGGTGCCATGCTTTCTTATCCGGTTGCAACTCTGCTGATGGGAAAATCCGCTGCTCTGTTTGGATTTGTTCCAGCATTTATGATCAATACGGTGGCAGGAGCTGCTGTTGCTGTCTTGGTGGTCTGTGCCCTCAACCGGACAGATATTTTAAAGAATCTGCGCGCAGGGCTGCGCTAACGGGGAGGAGACATTATGAAATTTCAAAAGGAAATGTTGACCCTATACGCTGTGACAGACCGTACATGGCTCGGCAGCCGTACATTGGCTGAGGTGGTAGAGCAGGTGATTCGCGGCGGTGTTACTATGGTACAGCTACGTGAAAAGGAACAGGACGAAGCAGAGTTTCTTCAGACAGCGCGTGAGGTACAGCAGGTATGCCGCCGATATGGCGTACCGTTTATTGTGAATGATTCCATTGCGCTGGCGCGCAAACTCGGTGCAGACGGTGTCCATCTGGGACAGGGAGATGTGCCTGAGGGCGATGTGCGCAGCATGACAGCGGGCATGATTCTGGGAATGTCTGCAAATACCGTAGCTTCGGCACAGGCTGCTGTTGCCAGAGGTGCGGATTATTTGGGAGTTGGCGCGGTTTTTGGCACAACAACCAAGACAGACGCCAGACATCTCTCTCCGGAAAAGCTGCGTGAGATCACGGGAGTGGTGGAAATTCCGGTTGTTGCTATTGGCGGCATTGGACAAGACAATATTTTGGAACTGGCTGGGTGCGGTGTACAGGGTGCAGCTGTGGTGTCGGCACTGTTTGCACAGGACGATCCCGAACGGGCAGCGTGCGAAATGCGAAAAAAGGCAGAAAAGATAAGATAACAGGAGGAAAAGAAAATGAAGACAAGTGCACGTTTGCTGGAAAGCGCCAAGGAATTGTGGCAGGCATATTATAACCACCCATTTGTTTTGGGTATCCAAAATGGAGATCTGGACAAGGACAAGTTTCGCTTTTACAACATTCAGGATTATCTGTACCTGCTGGATTATGCAAAGGTCTTTGCCATCGGTATGACCAAGACAAGTGATCCAGAGGTGATGCACATATTTGCAAAGTACATTGCACAGATCATGGACAGTGAGATGAACACACATGAGGGCTATATGCACACGCTGCACATTTCCAAGGAGGAATTGCGGCAGACAAAGCCTGCGCTTGCGTGCCGCTCCTATACCTCCTATATGCTGGCTTGTGCGCAGAATGGTGGTGCGGCTGAGGCGCTGACTGCAATTTTGGCTTGTGCACTCAGTTATGAGCACATTGCAAAGGAGATGCTGCGCCGCAATCCGACCGCAATGGAGCACCCATTCTATGGTGACTGGGTCAAAATGTATGCCAGTGCGGAATACGCCGAAGAAAATATCATGCTGTGCGATTTGATTGATCGCCTGACAGAAACCTATACCGAGGAACAGATGGAAAATCTGAAGGATATTTTCTATGCCTGTGCACGGTATGAAAAGGGATTTTGGGATATGGCGTGGAAGATGGAAGCCTAAGTATGCTGGAATTTCAACATGTGACCTTTCAATATGAGGTGGAGGATTTCAATATTATTGATGATCTGTCCTTTCATATTGCACAGGGGGAATTTGTTTCTATCATTGGCGCTTCCGGCTGCGGAAAATCGACGATTTTCCGGCTGGTCAATCAGCTGTTGCCCATGAAATCCGGTGAAATTTTGGTACACGGGCGCAGTATTCAGGGGCAAAAAAGCTATTGCGGCTATATGCCGCAGCGGGATCTTCTGTTTCCGTGGCGTACCATCGGAGAAAACCTGCGCCTTTCCATGGAAATTCGCGGCGGTTTTACGAAAGAAGAAATGGACGAGCGGGTGGAGGCAGCACTTGCGCAGGTAGGGCTTGCCGGCTGTCGGGACAAGTCCCCAAGTGAGCTGTCCGGCGGTATGCGGCAGCGTGCGGCGTTTGCACGTACCGTACTCACAGATTCTGCGCTGCTTTTACTTGACGAGCCGTTTTCCGCACTCGATTTTCTGACACGCATCTCCATGCAGGAATGGCTGCTGGGACAATGGGAAGCAGATCGTCCAACCATTCTGTTTATTACGCATGATGTAGAGGAGGCTATTTTCCTATCCAGCCGCATTTTGGTTGTGGAGCAGACGCCCATTCGCAAGCTGACCTCGATTGCGGTACCCGCCGGTTATCCGCGTACTCGTATGAGCCTGATGGAGCCGGACATGCTGACGCTCAAAGAACAGCTGATTGATATGCTGAGAAAGCGGGGGACAGAATGAAAAAGACCCAGATTCCTGCGCTTGCAGTGATGCTTGCACTGCTGATTTTGTGGCAAGTGGGTGCAATGAGGCTAAATGCAGCTTATATCCTGCCAACGCCGATACAGATATTACAAAAAATTTGGGAGCTGCGTATCCCGTTATTTACAGCGCATTTGCCCGCAACTCTGCTGGTCACGGGCATTGGACTTGTGATTTCTATATTGTTTGGACTGACGCTTGCGATTATGATGGACGCCAGCCCAGCGGTATCGCGGGCGATTTACCCTATTGTCATTGCCTCACAGACCGTTCCGACAACGGCGCTTGCTCCGCTGTTTGTGCTTTGGTTTGGATACAGTATTTGGAGCAAGGTGTTGGTCACGGTACTCATCACTTTTTTCCCCATTACCATTACTGTATATGATGGACTGCGTTCAGTACGAACGGATATGATTGAATTGATGCAGACCTACGGCGCAAGCCGGATACAGATTTTCTGCAAGCTCAAGATGCCATGGGCGCTGCCTTATTTCTTCTCCGCGCTGAAAATGGCGGTTCCTATGTCGCTGGTGGGGGCAGCTATCGGAGAGTGGCTGGGTGCACAGGCAGGACTTGGATACTTTAGTCGCCGTATGATTACACAGCTGGACGGAGCAGGTGTATTTGCGCCCATTGTGGTGCTGTCGGTTGTGGCTATGCTGCTCGCCAGTGTACTGGCTCTTGTTGAGAAAAAGGTGATTCGCTGGCGCGGAGAACAATAAAGGAATATCAAGAATAAGAAAGGATATTGTTATGAAGCTCAAGAGAATGTTATCGGCGGGGCTTGCACTTTGCCTGTTGGTGCTGAGTGGCTGCGGTGCGCCCAAGGAGACACCGACGGCAGATGGATTAAAACCAATCGAAGTGGTTTTGGACTGGTATCCCAATGCCATTCATGCGTTTTTATATAATGCCATAGAGAAAGGCTATTATGCGGAGGAAGGGCTGGAGGTTAAGCTGCGATTTCCGAGCAATGAAAATGATGCCCTGTCTTTGGTTGCCGCAGGCAAGGCGGATATTGGAATTTATTATCCGCAGTATATCATTCAGGCGCGTGCAGACCAGAATGTTCCTGTAAAGGGCATTGGCGCAATTGTACAGTATCCGCTTGGCGTTGTGACCTCTTTGGCAGAAAAGAATATCAAGAGTCCGGCAGATTTGGTGGGAAAGAACATTGGGTACGGTGGTTCCGAACTGAGTGAGGCGATCATTCGCACCATGATGAAAAATGTGGGTGCGGACAGCACGGATATCACGCTGACCAATGTAGGCTTCGACCTTATGAGTGCCATGACAACAGGCAATGTTGATGCAACTGTTGGCTGTATGGTCAATCATGAAATTCCGCAGCTGATAGAAGAAGGATTCGATATCAACTATTTCAGCATGTCCGATTATGGGGTGCCAAAGGATTATGAAATGGTTTTTCTGGCAAATGACAAAACCATTGAACAGGATACAGAGACACTCAAGGCATTTTTGCGTGCAAGCCAGAAGGGGTTTGCGGATATGAAGAACGACCCGCAGGGCTCGCTGGATTTGCTTTTGCGCAAGCAGAGTGCAGATGAATTTCCGTTGTCAAGAACGGTGGAGGAGCAGTCGATGAATGTACTTCTGCCTGCTATGGAGACAGATGAAGCACCATTTCTCAGCCAACGAGAGGAGGTCTGGCAGACGGATATTGACTGGCTGCTGGAAAATAAACTCATTGACAATCCGGTTGCGGTTTCTGATGTGATGGTAGATTTGGGCGTTGCCGCACAATAAAATTTATATGATTGCAGAGTTGGAATATTACTGGTAAAATAAGAATCAGGTAGTATATACCAATTTTGTGAATAAGAAAAGAGGTCATCGAATGAACGGAAGAAAAATAGCACTTGGTATGCTGGCGTTGTCGCTGGCAGTTACACCGGCTGCCTTTGCAGCAACTGCTGCAAAGCCAAGCTCTATGCAGATTACATTAAATGGTCAGAAAATTAAGTTGTCAGGCTATGAAATTGCTGGAAATAATTATTTCAAGCTACGCGATTTGGCATACGCATTGCGTGAAACAGGAAGCGGTTTTTCTGTTGTATTTGATGGAAAAAATATTTCTCTGGTCAGTGGTGAAGCGTACAAACCGGTTGGCGGAGAATTGGAAGCAGTGACTCCGACGGGCAATGTTACCGCAACGCAGAAGAATGATGTCATTTCAATTAACAAGCAGAATGTAACGCTGACTGGTTATGAAATTGATGGATATAACTATTTCAAGCTGCGCGATATGGGTGAAAAGCTGGACTTTGACGTGGATTATGATGATTCTACCCGTACAGTCATCTTGGACACAGATGATGACGATCAAGATGATCTGAAGCCAGATCTTGACGACGACAAGGACGACCAGAACGACGACAAGGACGACCAGAACGACGACAAGGACGACCAGAACGACGATAAGGACGACCAGAACGACGACAAGGACGATCAGAACGACGATAAGGACGATCAGAACGACGACAAGGACGATCAGAACGACGACAAGGACGACCAGAACGACGACAAGGACGATCAGAACGACGATAAGGACGATCAGAACGACGATAAGGACGACCAGAACGACGACTAAGGAAACAGATAGGGCGGCATAAAGTCGCAAGTTGTTTGGAAATGCAGATAAAACACCGGTTGGCATGTGCTGGGCGGTGTTTTTTCATTGCCTTGTTTTACCATGGAAAGTTTGATTGGAGATTTTTGAGATCGCTGTTCGCATAGAGACGAAAGAAAATGCTGATTTTGTAAGGTTGAGAAAAGGTAATTAGATGAATAAAAAAGAAACCAAGATGAGTATGCTGGTGTTGTCAGTTACCGTCATTTCAGCTGTATTTACAGCACCTGCAAACCCGAGCACCATGCAGACCGCATGGGACGGAAAACTTGGATATGAGATGATGAATGGGTACAGTTCTGGAATATGCTGAAAAGACTGTAAGGTGTTCCAGCCATTTCGGCCGTATCGGGAAACAGATTTTTTATTTTGAAAAAAATTTTGGAAAAAGAGGGAACCTTTTTTGTGGGGTACCGTCTAACTGAACAGAAACCAAACAACAATAAGAAATTTGTAAGCAGATTCTGAGAGGAGAATGGATATGACATTTTTGAAGAGAACGGCTGCCATCGTATTGGGCGGCGCAATCCTGTGTACCACATCTGCATTTGCAGTAGAAGCAGCCGAAAAGCCAAGCCAGTCTGTTACCCAGACGGAATCCACAACACAGGACACTCCGAAAGCAGAGATTATGCAAGAGCGCAGCCTCTATTATGGGAAAATCACGGAAATCATTCGCGATGAAGAGGACAAAATCACAGGGCTGCATATGGAATCTGAGAGCAAGGGAGAGTATATATTCCATGTCAATGAGGAAACCCTGCTGCTCGACAGCGGCGCTGGTACCCGTACAGGTATGGATTCCTTAAAGGTTGGAGATGGTGTATATGTATATCATAGCCCTGCAATGACCCTGAGTCTGCCGCCGCAGAGCTATGCAGAAGCAATCCTCACCAATATGCCGCAGGACGCACGTGCTGCAATGCTGCACACAGTAGAAGATATCCAAAAGAATGAAGACGGCAGCGTGGTTGTTACAACCGACCGCGGTACATTGGAACTGACCATTGAAAAGGACGCTGTTTATGGAGACTTCATGGGACGCCAAATCATGGGTGCAGATGACCTGCGCATTGGAACCCGTTTCTTTGCATGGTATGACAATGTACAGGAAACTATGCCATCAAAGGCAAGCACCAAGAAGCTGACCATTGCGCCGGCAAAGGATCAGACAGAAATGCCAATCCTCGTTGGTGAAAAGACGATGGAGGGCGTGACTGCAAAGATTGAAAATGGAACCCTGATGATTCCTGTAAGTTCTGTTTCAAAGGAATTTGGCATCACTGCTTCCTATGAAAAGCTGACAGACGGTGAGCAGGTTACTCTGAAGGGCGATGCGGTAGAAATGGTCATCGATATTGGCTCGGATACCTTCCAGATTGCAAAGGATACGGTTATGAGCTATGGTGCACCCTCTGTGATTGAAGATGGTACAACATGGGTACCGGCACAGGCGATGGCTGACCTTGTGGGAGCAAAGCTGTCTCTGGCAACCGGCGCTGTGGTATTTACACCTGCAAAGTAAGAAAACAATGATAAAAAAGACACCTTTGGGTGTCTTTTTTTCATGCTCTTTGGCACGTATGTAAGCGAGATAAAACAAAAATTTGGGCACGGTGATGTCGGGGAATCAAATCGGTCAGTCAAAATAGAATAGTTCTTCAAACTTTTTATCGAGAGCGATACATAAAACGAGTGCGAGCTTTGCGGTGGGGTTGAATTGTCCGGTTTCAATGGAACTGATGGTGTTTCGCGATACACCCACCATTTCAGCCAATGCTGTCTGTGACAATTTTTTCTCACTTCGAGCTTCTTTCAAGTGGTTTTTGAGTACTAATTTATCATTCATTCCGGTGCCTCATCTTTAATACAGCACAAACTTTACAAAGAGAAACAGGTATCTAGCCATTTCGGTAAAAAATAGGAAGGTGAAGAAATAATTCGTTTTTCTTTTGACCTTGGTAAGCTGATATGCAAATCCGGAAAAGAGAGTTATATTGACGAGAAGTCCCATTGCATATTTCGCAGAATCATCAAGCTGTTTGACTTGTGAAAGTACAATCCAAGAAAGAATCAAAACAGCAATTGAAAAATCAGCGGCTTTCAGTTCGAAATATTTTGCACGTTCATCTTTTGAAATATTTTCATTTCGGCTTTTTGCCAGAATTTCTTCCTTGTTCATGACATGACCTCCTTTAATATTGCCAAGTATTCTGTGCAAATAGAATACCATTACCAAGTATTCTTGTCAATATATTTTGCAAAGTTTTCTATGCAAAATTTGATAGCTGGAGATCTGTGTAATGGAGGTATTTTAAGGAGCATTATGGAAATCCTGTTTTGGAGTAAAATGAACAAGGGGTACATAGGATAGGGTTGTGGGGAGAAAATCAAAAACAGGCACCGCAGGGAATTTCGATTCCCCACAGCGCCCGTGATAGACTCCCTAAAAGAGAGCATGTTTTGTTTTGGAAGAAATTACTTTGCGTCAACCTCTGCCATGTGCTCGATGAGCATCAGCAGCTTGTTGGAGTAACCCCATTCGTTATCATACCAAGAAACGACCTTTACGAAAGTATCGGTCAGAGCAATACCAGCCTTCTTGTCGAAGATGGAAGTGCGCTCGTCGCCGATGAAGTCAGAGGAAACAACGTCCTCGTCGGTGTAGCCCAGAACGCCCTTCAGACCGCCCTCAGACAGAGGCTTCTCGGAAGCAGCCTTCATAGCAGCACAGATGTCCTCGTACTTTGCCGGCTTTGCCAGATTTACGGTAAGGTCAACAACAGAAACGTCCAGAGTCGGAACGCGCATGGACATACCAGTCAGCTTGCCGTTGAGCTTCGGGTAAACCTTGCCAACAGCCTTTGCAGCACCGGTGGAAGATGGAATGATGTTGCCGCCAGCTGCACGGCCGCCGCGCCAGTCCTTCTTGGAAGGGCCGTCAACGGTCTTCTGTGTACCGGTGGTAGCATGAACAGTGGTCATCAGACCGTCGGTGATGCCGAATGCCTCGTCCAGAACCTTAGCGATTGGAGCAAGGCAGTTGGTGGTGCAGGAAGCGTTGGAAACAAAGGTCATGTCCTTTGTATAGGTGTCTTGGTTAACGCCCATAACGAACATTGGGGTGTCGTCCTTGGAAGGAGCAGACATAACGACCTTCTTTGCGCCGCCGTCGATGTGTGCCTGAGCCTTTTCCTTGGTCAGGAAAACACCGGTGGACTCAACAACGTAATCAACGCCGTCCTTGCCCCACGGAATGTTCTTTGGATCCATCTCAGCGTGGAACAGAACCTTCTTGCCGTCCACAGTGATGGAGTTATCATCATACTCGATGGTTCCGTCATAGCGACCGTGTACAGAGTCATACTTGAGCATGTATGCCATGTAGTCCGGAGTCATGAAAGGATCGTTTACCGCTACGAACTCAATGTTCGGGTTCTTCAGACCAGCGCGGAAAACCATACGGCCGATACGACCAAAACCGTTGATACCTACTTTAATAGCCATTGCAATATTCCTCCTATAACAATACAAGTATTCAACATTGCTGAAACTATTATACAACATATCTGCGACATTGTGCAATCCCTAATTGTGAAACATTTGTCAAATTTAGCAACTAAAAAATTGGATATTCTTTGCAAACTATACAGCCAACGTGGTATAATAAATACAGTGCAACGAACTTGCCCAAATGTTGCGCAAAAAGGCACCAAATTAGTACCGTCAAAATACACAAAAAGATATCTGTATTTTTGTATGTGTATACAGGTGCCAAAATCTTGGAGGACAATTTCATATGGAGTTCATGGATTTTCTGGGCGGGTGTGATACAGCCGCCTGGCAGATGCTCAGTGTGTTGGACGCCGCCGACAGGGCATTCGTGCGGCTGGATGATGCAGGACGCATTATTGCACTGACAGATCGGGCAGAGGATCTTTTGCGCCAGCTGCCTCTGCGCTCAATTTATGAGGTGCTGGGTGAGCTTGCTGCGCGTACAATTCGCATTGCCATTCAGCGGCACGAAAATATGCGGACCCGTGATATTATTGATGGCTGTACCGTAACACTGACAATCTGTCCGGGGGAGCATGAGCATTTACTCTATCTTGCGCCAGAGCCATCAACCAGTTTTTTGCTGCGCGACCAGTTGACAGAGCAGCGTCTGCGTATGGCACTTTCTGTGCTGGAACTGGACGACAACGCGGCAAGGCGGCGCACCCTGCGCAAAATGTCTCGGCTTATGCGTGAGCTTGCGCTGATACAGGGCAAGACGAACCTGCCGCGCGCAATGAAAAAGCAGGAGCTGGGAGCGCTGTGTGCATGGACGGTTCAGTTTGCACGCCGTCGGACAGATATCCCGATCGTGCTGGAAGGCTCGCATACTCCCATCGTATGTGAGCCAGACGAGACAAAAATTGCACTTTATCATTTGCTGACCAATGCGATACAGGCGCCGGGCGTCAGCAAAATTGCGGTTCGATGGGGAAGCGAACCCCAATCTGGCTGTGCATGGTTTGAGGTAGCAGATGATGGGGCGGTACTGTCAGAGGAGGCATTCTCTGCACTTTGTACTGCGAGCAGTCGGGTTGGGACACTGAGTGGGATCCCGCCACAGATCGAGGGGCATACACCGGGGCTTGGGCTGCCTGCGGTTTGCGAGATTGCCATGCGTCATGGCGGTGGTGTATCTGTTGTAGATGCACCCGAGGGAAAGGCTGTGCGTGTCACCTATGCAGACGATCTGTGTGCAGATCAGCACACTCTGCATGCACCGAAAGTTTCAGATGGCTTTCCCATTGAAGAGACAGAATTATCTGTTCTCTCTTAAATGTATAGAGCCGATGCATCACCCTGCACTTGCAACCATGTGCAGGGTGATTTGCGTTTGCAGAACACCACACATTTTGTCAGTATATTGCACACTTTCAGATAAAATCAGGTGCTTTGTGGTGGGAATGGTTACAATCCTTTTGATTTTTGTTTTGGTGTTGACAGGGGGAGAAGTGACACGATACAATGTAGACATCAGAAGGAAAGCTATAAATATTATGGGAGGTAGATGCTATGAAAAAAACAGGTATCTGGGCAGCACGCGTGGGATTGCTTGGCATATTCTTTTGGTGCAGCAGCTTATTTGAAGCATGGTTATGTCATAGCCACACGCCGATAGAAATGCAGTCGGGCACGATGATTTGGATTTCTGCCCTGATTGGACTTCAGATCCTCTTGTATATTTCCTTTTCTTATACGGAGAAGCGGCAGCGTGTGGGCTGGCAGGCCGCTCTGTTTGTTGGGATTGTTCTGATGCGCATCTTGGCTTTGCTGGGTACGCTCAATGGAGATACTGTAAGAAATGAGGTCATTACCATTGTTTTGGGCGTACTGCCTGCTGTCCTCTTTATGCATGGGCTGACCCAGTTTGGCTGCAATGCGGCAGA
Source organism: Butyricicoccus pullicaecorum (assembly GCA_018366035.1). GTDB lineage: Bacteria > Bacillota > Clostridia > Oscillospirales > Butyricicoccaceae > Butyricicoccus > Butyricicoccus pullicaecorum_A. The sequence goes on from JAGZIW010000009.1 coordinate 28,233, forward strand.
GTATGTTTGGAGAAAATCTCAGCTGCATCGTACGTAATCGGACGAAATTATTGTGTAAAAAGACGTGCCTGAAACAAAAGGTGCGTCTTTTTTTGTTTCATTTTTTGTAAAAACGCGAAAAAGTCAGAATATGGTGTGCAGCGTGCAGCGCCCAAAAAGCTGCATAAATTTGACGGTGCAGGCTGCTTTTGCAAACTCCTTATAAATTATTGCATGATTTTGTTGAAGTTTTTTGGTCAGAACGGTTGATTTTTGTACCCTTTTATGAGTATAATTTAAGACGTGATACTTTGAGTTATCACGCCTGTTCTGCCCAGAGCTGCGGCAAGAGGGGCAGGCAAAAGGGAAACGAACGAGCGCCTTGCCGATTGGCATTTTCGGCTGCTGCGCGCTTGCTTTTCGTGCACAAAATATTGGAGAGGTGAATCTAAAATGGTGTACACGTTTCGTGGCGGCATTCATCCGGGCACACATGCTGATCCCGGGTATAAGGCTGCAACAAACACCAAGCCCATTGAGGCGATGCCCGCTCCCGAGCAGGTAATCCTGCCGGTATCTATGCACATCGGCGCTCCCGCAAAGCCGATTGTAAAGAAGGGTGACATCGTAGATATGGGTCAAATGATCGCGGAGGCTGGCGGATTTGTCAGCGCACCCGTCCATGCGACGGTTTCCGGTAAGGTCATTGCGGTTGAGCCGCGGCTGCATCCGAACGGCAGCAAGGTTATGTCTATCGTAATCGAGAACGATGGAGAGGACCGCCTGCATGAGTCTGTGCATCCGTATGATTTTGCAGCCATGTCGAATGATGAGCGCATTGAGACAATCCGCTCGGCTGGCATGGTGGGACACGGTGGTGCAACATTCCCCACCCATGTGAAAATCAAGGGCGCGATTGGGTGTGTTGATACCGTTCTGGTCAATGCAGCAGAGTGCGAACCTTACATCACAAGTGACCATCGTCTGCTTTTGGAACGCCCCGAGGAGATTGTTGGCGGCCTGAAGATGCTTTGCGACATCATTGGCGCAAAGAGCGGCATCATTGGCATTGAGGTCAACAAGCAGGATACCTTTGCAAAAATCGAGGAACTCATCAAAGATGACCCGCGTCTGCATCTGTATCCGCTCAAGTGTAAGTATCCGCAGGGTGCGGAGAAGCAGCTCATCAACGCATGCACAGGCAGAGAGGTGCCGTCCGGCAAGCTGCCGGCAGACGCAGGCTGTGCAGTGTTTAATGTGGACACCACAGGTGCGATCTATCGCCGCTTTATGACCGGTATGCCGGTGGTACGCCGTATTGTAACGGTTTCCGGCTCTGCGGTCGTCAATCCCAAGAATCTGGAGGTACGCATTGGTACGCCGGTAGAAAAGCTCATTGACGCATGCGGCGGTCTGAAGGCAGCGCCAAATAAGCTGCTCATGGGCGGACCTATGATGGGGGTTGCGCAGTTCTCGTTGGAAATCCCTGTATTTAAGGGCACCAACGCATTCCTTGCGTTCTGTGAAGATGAGGACAAGCGCGTTCCCGATCCGCAGTGTATTCGCTGCGGTAAGTGCATTGAGGCATGCCCGATGCACCTGCTCCCAATTTACATGAATGTTTACGGCAAGGCAAACGACCTCGAGGAGAGTGTCAAGTGCGGCGCAATGGACTGCATTGAATGTGGTTCCTGTGCCTATGTTTGTCCGGCACGTATTCCGCTGGTTGCACAGTTCCGTCTGACAAAGAGTAAGATTCAGGCACAGCGTGCGGCGGAAAAGGCAAAGGCTGATGCAGAAAAGGCGAAGGCGGAAGCCAAGGCTGAAAATGCAGCTGACAAGCCGGCCGATGCGGAAAAGAAGTAAGGGGGTAGAAACTGATGTATGATCTGAGTAAAGTCGTTGTCACCTCCTCGCCGCATATCAAGGCGGCTGATGATACCAGAAGCCTCATGGCAGATGTGTGTCTGGCTCTGCTGCCTGCACTGGTGGTATCCGTTCTCACATTCGGTCCGCGTGCACTGGTGCTTACCGTGGCAACTGTCATTTCTTGTGTATTTTTTGAGTGGCTTTATAACAAGCTGCTGCACCAGCCAAGCACCATTGGCGACCTGTCTGCGGTCGTCACAGGTATGCTGCTGGCATTCAACATTCCGGTTGCGGCACCGATTTGGATGCCGGTTATCGGCGGCGCCTTTTCCGTCATCGTTGTAAAGATGCTGTTTGGCGGTATCGGCAAAAACTTTATGAACCCAGCGCTGGCAGGCCGTGCCTTCATGTTGGCATCATGGCCGGCACTTATGACTGTTTGGACACGCCCGGGTGCGGAACTGCCGCTTTTCGGCAATGTTACAGTAACCGATGCGATTTCTACTGCAACTCCGCTTGCCTCCCTCAAGGGCGGCGCACTGCCAGAGGCAGATATGCTGCACTTGTTCCTTGGACAGACCGGTGGCGTCATCGGTGAGACCTCTGCACTTGCACTGCTCATTGGCGGCGCATATCTCGTTTACCGCAAGGTCATTACCATTAATATTCCGGCAGCTTACATTCTGACCGTTGCTGTTTTGACCTTCCTGTTCCCGATGGGCGGTCAGGAGCGCTTTGCATGGATGCTCAGTCAGATTCTGTCGGGCGGTCTCATGCTGGGCGCCATCTTTATGGCAACCGACTATGTTACAAGTCCGGTTACAACAAACGGTCAAATCATCTTTGGTATCGGCTGCGGTCTTTTGACCGTGTTTATTCGTTACTTTGGCGGTCTGCCAGAGGGCGTATCGTATTCTATCCTGCTCATGAACACGCTGGTTTGGGTAATCGATAAAAAGACCCACCCGCGTAAGTTTGGCTATGCGCTGGATAAGAAGAAGGAGGGCAAGTGATCATGAGCGAAACCAAAAAGAGCGAAGGCATTGGCCGCCTGATTCTTGTACTGGGTCTGATTACCTTTGTATGTGCACTGCTCTTGGGCGTTGTCAATCAGGTGACAGCACCGCTGATTGAGCAGAATGAAATCAATACCCGAAATGCTGCCATGGAGGAAATCATTCCGGACGCAGAATTCGAAGATCTCGGCACCGTTTTGAGCGCAGAAGAGGTCGCAGCAGCGGGGGTTACCCTGCCTGCGGGCAGACCTGTAGCGGCAATCTCTGGTGTGTATAAGGCGACGGCAGACGGACAGGACGCAGGATACTGTGTACAGGTCAACCCGAAGGGCTTTGGCGGCGCACTCACCCTGATTGTTGGTGTTGGCACAGATGGCACCATTGCTGGTATCAAGGTCACAGGTCATGCAGAAACACCGGGCCTTGGTGCAAAGGCACAGACTGATTCCGCATGGGTTGCGCAGTATCAGGGTGCAGCAGCAGACGGTCAGCTGATGGTTACAAAGGACGGCGGTACCATTAACGCAATCACAGGCGCGACCATCACATCTCGTGCTGTAACCGACGGTGTCAACACTGCGGCAGCTTACATTGCAACATTAGGTTAAGAAGGAGGGCGAACACAATGAAATTTTCTGAACGTTTGAAAGCCGGCGTCCTTCTCGACAATCCGGTATTTATGCAGACCATTGGCCTGTGTCCGACTTTGGCAACGACAACATCGCTGTCAAACGCGGTGGGTATGGGTGTTGCAGCAACCGTTGTTTTGATTTGCTCCAACGTTGTAATTTCCCTGCTGCGTAAATTTATTCCTGATAAAATCCGTATTGCAGCATTTATTTCGATTATCGCAACCTTTGTAACATTGATTCAGATGCTTCTCAATGCGTACATTCCATCTCTTGCAGCGTCTCTTGGCTTGTTCCTGCCGCTGATCGTTGTAAACTGTATTATTCTTGGCCGTGCAGAAGCATATGCTTCCAAGAACAAGGTTCTCCCGTCTGCGCTGGACGGTGTGTGCATGGGTCTTGGCTTTACATTTGCACTCGTACTGATGGGCTTCTTCCGTGAGCTTCTGGGTGCAGGTACCATTGCAGCCGGCATCATCAGCGAAACGGGTATTCAGATTCCCGGACTTTATGAAAATGCCGCAACCATGATGATTCTGCCAGCAGGCGGATTCCTCGTCATGGGCTTTATCCTTGCTGCAATTCAGAAGATTATGTCAAAAAAGGAGGACAAGTAAATGTTTAGTTTACCTGCTTCCATGGGACTGACAGATATTCTGTCGCTGGCGATTGCGGCAATTCTGGTCAATAACTACATTCTGGTACAGTTCCTTGGCTGCTGTTCATTCTTCGGCGTATCCAAAAAGACCGATACCGCCGTTGGTATGGGCATGGCTGTTATCTTTGTTATGGCGCTGGCATCTGCGGTTTCGTGGTGTGTGCAGTATTTCATTTTGAATCCGCTCAACCTCGGCTACATGCAGACCATTGCTTTCATTCTGGTTATCGCAACACTCGTACAGTTTGTTGAGATGTTCATGAAGAAGTTCATGCCGGCGCTGTACTCTGCGCTTGGTATCTTCCTGCCGCTGATTACGACAAACTGTGCAGTTCTGGGTGCAGCAATCACCAACATCGACAACGAATATTCCTTCATTGGTGCAGTTGTCTATGGTGTTGCAGCTGGTGTCGGCTTCCTGCTGGCTATTGTCCTGTTTGCATCGATTCGTGAGCGTCTTGCAGTCACTTCAAAATGTCCGAAGTGCTTTGAGGGCTTCCCGATTGCGCTTATTGCGGCTTCGCTGCTTGCGATATCCTTCATGGGCTTCTCCGGTCTTTCGATACCATGGTAAACCAAGGAGGAAATGAAAAATGGATATGACCAATATAATTTCCGCGGTGCTCGTGCTGTTTATCATGGGCGTCGTGTTCGCATTGCTGCTTGGCATTGCGGCAAAGGTATTCGCTGTCGAGGTAGATGAGCGCGTTCCGCTGGTACGTGATTGTCTGCCGGGCGCAAACTGCGGCGGCTGTGGATACCCGGGCTGTGATGGTCTGGCGGCTGCAATTGTCGAGGGCAATGCACCTGTGAACGGCTGTCCGGTTGGCGGCGCTGCCGCGGCTGCAAAGATTGCCGAGGTCATGGGCGTTGAGGCTGACAGTGCAGAACCAAAGGTTGCACATGTGCACTGTAACGGCGGCTGCAATGCGGTAGATAAGGCGAAGTATGAGGGCTTGCAGGATTGTAATGCGGCAGTGCGTGTTGCAGCGGGCCCGAAGGAATGTGCATACGGCTGCATGGGTCTGGGCTCCTGTGTAAAAGAATGTGCATTTGATGCGCTGCATATTGTAGATGGCAAGGCGCTGGTAGATCCGGAAAAGTGTGTTGCATGCGGTAAGTGTGTCGCTGCTTGTCCGAAGAAACTGATCGACCTCGTTCCGAAGTCTAAGAAGGTTCATGTAAACTGTAAGAATCTGGACAAGGGCGCGCAGGCAATGAAGGTTTGCACAAACTCCTGCATTGGCTGTATGAAGTGTGAAAAGACCTGTAAGTTTGATGCGATCCATGTTGTGAACAACGTGGCTGTTATCGACTATGACAAGTGTAAGAACTGTAAGATGTGTTCCAAGGCTTGTCCGAAGAATGCAATCGAGCCAATTCCGACAAAGGAAGAAAAGGAAAAGTTCGATGCTATGATGAAGGCGCAGGCAGAGAAAGCAAAGGCGGCAGCACAGGCAAAGGCTGCTGAACAGGCTGCTGCGGAAGCGCCAAAGGGTGAATAACCTACAAATCAAAGAAAATCTGTAAAGCGAAAAGGGGTCCGGTCTGGACCCCTTTTCTTTGAAATTTTAATGTGGAAGGGAGAGAATGGATTTGCATGATTATTTGCATGTGCGCATGGAGAGCGCAGATATTGGACGGTTGTCCAGTCTGGCGCTTGCGCATGTGGGAGACTGCGTGTATGAAATGCTGACACGTGGGCGATTGGTAAGCAGTGGCCTTACAACAGCACGCAATCTGCACAGCCATACGGTGGCATTGGTGCGTGCGTCCGCGCAGTATGAGGCGGCACAGTGTATCCTGCCGCTTTTGACAGAGGAGGAGCAGGATATTTTTCGCCGTGCACGCAATACTAAGGTGCATGGTGTGCCCAAGGCGGCATCGAAGGCGGAATATGCCTATGCAACCGCTTTGGAAGCACTCTTTGGCTGGCTGTATCTCAAAGGCGAGTATGAGCGTATCAATGCCCTCTATGATGTGATTGTGAAAGAACAGCCGATTTCCAATAAGTAAAGAGGGGCAGAGCGGTCTGCATTGTTTTGTATACCGTTCGGTCCCTCCTGCGGGGTTATCGGCAGTTCTGCATGGAATCGCTCTGATTCTGGAAAGAATCAGACTTCTTCTGCTCTGCCTGCTGACCCTGCTTCTTATTTGCTGCCTTTGGATTATTCTTAGCCATTGAAAATCACCTCTTTCTGATGTGCTGTTGCTAGTATGAACGGAAAACACACAGACTATGCAATAAATTTTTATAGGCAGACCTTGAAACTCACGGAAATATTTGATAAAATCCTAAAGGATAACACGATTTATATGGAAAAGGAGAATAGATATCATGTCCGGACATTCCAAGTGGCATAATATTGCCAAGCGTAAGGGCGCAAATGATGCAAAAAAAGCGAAAATTTTCACAAAAATCGGTCGTGAAATGGCAATCGCGATCAAAGAAGGCGGATCCCCGAATCCGGATATCAATGGACGTCTGCGCGATGTCATTGCAAAAGCAAAGGCAAATAATATGCCGAATGACAACATTAAGCGCATGTTGGACAAGTATTCTGGTGCGAATGGCAATGTAGAATATGAGGCAATCAACTATGAGGGCTATGGTGTTGGCGGTGTTGCAGTCATCGTCGAGACATTGACCGACAACCGCAACCGTACTGCCGCAGATGTGCGTCATCTGCTCGACAAGTATGGTGCGGGCATGGGTGCAACCGGCTGTGTTGGCTGGCAGTTTGACCAGAAGGGTGTTATGATTATCGAGCGCGAGGAGCTTGATGAAGATGAAACCATGATGCTGGCACTAGATGCAGGAGCAGAGGATTTTCAGGCAGATGAGGAAACCTTTACGATTTATACCGCTCCAGCGGACTTTGGTACAGTGCGTGAGGCACTCGAGAATAATGGAATGCACTTTGTAGAGGCTGAAGTGGAAATGGTTCCGCAGAACTATATCCGTCTGGAGTCTGTTGAGGATATGGAGAAGATGCGCAAGCTGCTTGATAACCTTGAGGACAATGATGACGTACAGTCCGTCTGGCACAACTGGGAGAATGAGGACGAATTTGAGGGCTGAGCCATAAAAAAACGAGGGAAATTTCCCTCGTTTTTTTAATTTTCCGTGTTGGGTATTTTTTTGTATGCCAGATATCGGAGAATAAGTGCAATACAAGCCATCAGGATCTGCGCCACCGGGGTTGCGATCCAGACACCTTCGAGATTGAAAAAATGCGGCAGGATTAAGAGCGCAACTGCCATGATTACCGGCTCTCCATAGACCATAACGTAAGCAAAACGGTCGAGGTTAATGGAGTAAAAATAGGAAATGGTGACGCGCACAATGGCAATTGCCGGATATCCAATTGCAATGACACAGAGCACATGCTTGACTATCGAAGCGGCATCTGGTGAGGAGCCAAAAATGGCAGGGAACCACGCCCGTCCAAAAACGGTCAGCAGCGCAAAGGCAATCGAAAGCCCAAGAGCAATCCGGTAGGCAAGCTTACGGATAAAGTGCAAATCTTTGATGCGGGATTCCCCGAAATAAAGGCTCATAGTTGGCTGGCTGCCGTCGCCAACACCCTGTAAAACCAGTTGGATAACGACCGCGACATAACTTGCAACTGCGTAGGCGGCAACTGCAAGCTCTCCGCCATATCGAACTGCGCCAAGATTGACAAGCATGATGACAAGATTGGGGGACATGGTCAGACCAAAGGGGGAAATGCCTGTGGTGATAATGCGTGAAACCGCCCAGCCTTGTGGAATGAACAGCTTTCGTGGGATATTATGCTCAGTGATAATCAGCATGATGAGACATAAAATCGCGGTAACACCCTGTCCCAAGATGGTTGCGAGACCAGCGCCTGCCATTCCCATGCCGCCGCTGATTAGCACGGCATCTAAAATAATGTTGGTGATAAAACCAGCCATCATGGCAAACATGGCAAACATGGAACGGTTGAGGTTACGGAATACCGGAGCAAGTCCGGTCGAAAATACCTGAAAGGCAGTGCCCAGAATAATCATGCGGATATATTCCAGTCCACAGTCATAGACCGCACCGGTAGCACCAAACAGGCGCAACAGATAGGGGTGAAGCGGCCATAAAATCAGCAGCAGTGCAATCGTTGCAAGAAACAGCATGGATATCGTCGTACCCAGAAAACGCTGGCGCTGGTCATCTTCTCCTCGCCCAAGGCTGATGGACATGTGAATGGAGCCACCCATACCAATGCCTGTGCCAACCGCTTGCAGAAGGGCGGTCATTGGATAGGCGATATTGATTCCGGCAAGTCCGCTGTCTCCGATATATTGCCCGACAAAGAAACCGTCTACGATTGCATAAATACCGGAAAAGGCGAATGCAAGTACTGCGGGCAGCATTGTGAACAGATAAGATCGAATCAATGTTGTTCCTCCCTTTTCTTTTGATACGTTATGCCTAACCGGAAAATTGTATCATGTAGGCAGATACTTGTCAAGTAATTGTATTTTGCATCAAAAAGCAAAAATTTTGGGTGGGAAATATCAGAAAAAAAGGGTGCGGCGAATTGCCGCGCCCTTTGGGTGCCTGAGAGGATCAGTGGTGCCTGTGGAATAGAATTCTCCAGCCATGTTTGATTTTCTGTAAGATCGATGGCAAACACCCGCATTTGTACGCTCTTTCTTAAAACAATCAACGTGATGTTATGGGTTGCCCTGTGGCATTGCTTCAAAAGGGACGATGTTCAGCTGTTTGGTTCCTGATGCAGCTTGGGAATCCGAAAACTCTGCTCGCCGTTTGCTTCATCACACACGGTTCCCGCCGGAAAGTAAAGAATGAGATTTCCTTCTTCGTCCACTTCAAACTTTGTGGTTTCATCAATGGTCACATAGTCACTCAACGGTGCATCTTCTGCAATCGGGAAATAACGAATCTCTGGATCTTTATCCATGCGGTTGCCCATTTGCATCGTGATGGTTTCTGTCAGATAATCCACATATTCTTCCCCCAGCAGTTCTTCCAGTGTGACAGTTTTCTGCCCGTCAGGGGAAGCTTGTGCGTCTGGTGTTTTCGTTTCAGTTGTTGTTTGCTGCGATGCAGCTGCCGTGCCACCGTTATTTTCCGCAGCAGGTGTGCTGCAGGAAGCCAGCATCAGTGTGCTGAGCATCAGGGTCAAAACAGTCAACAGCAAGTTCTTTTTCATCATAAATTCCTCCTTAGTTGTCTTGCGCTGTAAGTTTTCGGTGCAATCGCATTGACCTATCAATAATCCCGTTTATATCGGAAGATTCAAATGTTATTTTTCCGGAATTTCGTCAGCAAGCCCGCTTTCTACGAGAAGCTTTATATCGCTGCCATATAGCGCTTCTATCGACTGCAGCGCCGCATTGGCTTCAGCTTCGGTCTCATACTGACCAATCGTAATAATATACTCACCGCTTTGAGTGCGCAGCTGTGTGGCCTCACCCTGATACCGCTCCGAAAGCAGACCCAGTTCCTCGCCGTATGGAACTGCTTCTGAACGAAGATAGTAAACCATTTGTTCTGGCTGATACGCGGGGTCGGTATAAAAACGCACAGAAAGCGCACTCGGGTCTGCAAGTTCAGTGATTTCATACGTATAACCGCTGTTCAGCACAATGGTAAAGCCATACGCGGAATCGTCCCCGATCATGGTACGGTAGACATCTCGAACCGCTTCGGTTGCGAGCAGACTTTCTTGAATCGCCTCATAGTCGAGTGTACGGACACCATGCAGCGTCAAAACGATGCGGTTTGGTGCCAGCAGGTGTGAAACCGTATATACGGGAGCTGTATCCAACTCGCCGCGGCTGCTTTCAAAGGACAATGTAACTGTCTCTCCGTTCGTCTCCGCTTTCGTATGTACGCCGTCTGTACGTTCTCCGCCGCCTCCTATACGCAGCATTCGCACGACACGGCCGACGATTGAAAGCTGAGACGCATAGGCGTAGATCGGTGTTATATTGGCACTCAAGAATGTGATACAGAATACAGCGGCAATACTGACCGCCCATCGGCGCAGATATTTGCTCCGTTTTTCCCGCGCAGCTTTCTTCATGGAACTCCAGATTATCTGATCCAGATCTTCCGGAATCGGGATCTTATCATAATACTTTTTTCCCACGTTCAAGGTCTGTGCCTCCTTTCTCCAAATATAGCCGCATTTTATGCAAAGCACGGTACAATCTGGATTTTACAGTAGATTCTGGTTCCTGCAGAACCTTTGATATCTCAAGGAACGTGTATTCCTCAAAATACCGCAGCGTTACACAAATCCTGTCTTTTTCACTGAGTGCATCGAGGGCTTTGAATAGATCCATGGAATCTTCTGGAATCAATTCTTTTTCCGGAACAGCCACGACTTCCAATACCGTGTCCTCGCAGAAAATAAGCCGTGACCGCTCGCGCATTAAATCAATAGCTGCATTAAAAACAATTCGGGTAATCCATGTGTCAAGATACTCTGGCGCTTTCAAGGTATGCAGGCTTTTCAGTCCTCGGTAGGCTGCTTCTCCCACAATATCCAGCGCATCATGCTCGTTTTTCGCGTAGGAGTACGCAATCCGGTAGTATTTTTCTTTTTTAGATTGAAATACTTGTGCAAATTGCGTTTGACTTATGCCCACCACGCATCTCCCCTTTCTCTGTTCGCAGACAAATACCCACTCGGTATCGTGTCTCCTTATATCTATTAGACGTTCTATTCTGCAAAAACGACGCACTCTGTTAAAAAAATTTGCTGCCCGACCAGAGCGGTGACGCAGAATAGGAAAAAACAGGATAGAAACAATGGAGCAGGTGGGATAGCCATACCTTAATATATTGATTGAAAAGAGTCAAATAGGGTGTGTGATACCACACCACTTCCCGCCCGAACGTATCTTCAGATACAGACCGCAGTATGCAGATTTTTCTGCAAATTACTTTCTAGTGCATTACGTTCACCTCCATGGAATTTTGTTTGTGGTTTTATATGTTCAGCATACCATTTTTGTACAAAAAAGAAAGTAACAGCTTAAGGGAATGTGCAGTTTGCTGGATAAGGGTGCGCTGTTCAAATAGAATAGAATCTGCTATACTGGAAACAAATCCATATTTATAAAAGATGAGAGGTGAAGGACTTTGCAGGATACCTTATTTTATCGTGATGCCTATGTGCGCGCCTTTGATGCGGTTGTAGTAGACTGTAAGCCGTCTGTGCAGGGGGCTGAGGTTGTCTTATCAGATACTGCATTTTATCCGGAGGGCGGCGGACAGTCGGGAGATACCGGAACGCTTAGTGGCGTGCGGGTATGGGATACCAAGGAAAAAGAGGGGCGTATCGTACATTTTTGTGATGCCCCGCTGCCAGTTGGGAACACTGTTCATGGTGAACTGGATTGGGAGCGCCGGTTTCGGCACATGCAGTCGCATACCGGAGAGCATATTTTTTCGGGTATTGCGCATGCGCTCTATGGCTGTGAGAATGTGGGTTTCCATATGAGTTTGGACTGTGTTACGATTGACTTCGATCGTGCCCTGACTGCCGAGCAGGTTGCTGAAATTGAGCGGCAGACAAATGCGGCGGTATTTGCCGATGTGCCGACGGTTGTGCAGTATCCGACTCCTGAGGTCTTGCAGACCTTAGAGTATCGCAGTAAGAAGGAGTTGACGGGAACGGTGCGATTGGTGGAGGCTGGCGGTCGGGACCTGTGTGCGTGCTGTGGACTGCATGTTGCGAGAAGTGGAGAAGTCGGGTGCGTCAAAGTAGGCATACAGACTCCGCATCGCGGCGGAATCCGTATGACGCTGCGTATCGGTTGGGACGCGCTGCACGATTATCACCAAAGGCAAAAGCAGACCACAGATATTTCCCACCTTTTATCTGCTAAGCCAGATGAAATCGTGGAGGCCGTACAGAGAATGACAGAGCAGAATGATGCCTATAAGGCGCAGGTGATTGCGCTGCATGATGAAATCTTTCGCTTACGGGCGCAGGCACTTCCCAAGGGAACCCACAAGCTGTGGCAGTTTGCCGAAGGGCTGACTCCGGTGGAAACCAGACGTTTTGCCGATGTTCTGGCAGGGCAGACAGAATGGGCAGCTGTATTCACAGATACGGGAGAAAATAATTGGCAATATGCAGTTTGCAGTCATACGCTGGACATGCGCGTTCTCTGCAAGGCGCTGAATACAACATTTCATGGACATGGCGGCGGGAAACCTGCGGTGGTGCAGGGCGCAATCCATGCGACACGTGCGCAAATTGAAGCGTTTTGTGAGGAATATATGTTGTAAGGAGGAAACTGGCAGATGCGTGAAATTTATTCAGGGCGGCGTTACCGCCATTTTAAGGGGAATTTATATCAGGTTATATTGATTGCGCGCCACTCGGAAACACAGGAACCGATGGTCGTATATCAAGCGCTCTATGGAGACTATGGCTTTTATGTTAGGCCGTATAATATGTTTGCGAGTGCTGTGGACCGTGAAAAATATCCAGAGGCGGAGCAGGAATATCGCTTTGCCCTTGTTGAGGACTAAAAAACCGCCGCAAAGAGCTTGTGCTGCTCTGTGCGGCGGTTTCTCTTATTTGGTTTCATCAAGCGGAATTTCTTCCTTTTCCTCGGGGACGGTATCAGGTTCTTGGGGCGCTTTTTCAACGATGGGGATTTCCTCTGCCTCGAAAGGAACCTCGTCTGACTGTGGCTGTTTGGCAGAGGTGTTTTGGGGCTTGTCGGAGCTGTCTGTCGAGGAATCCATAATATCGTCTTTCATTTGTGCCAAACGCAGATTGTTTTCTGCGATGCGCAGCTGACATGCACGGATACGGTCACACTCTGTGGCAAATGCCGCATCTGGCGCATCACCATACAGTTCAAAGTACATTTTACCGATTGCAAGATATGCACGGCGCATAGCGTCCTCATCTGCCATGTTGTCGGTTTTGAGTTTTGCGATTGCCACACCGCTTTGCATCATTTCGGTTGCTTTTCCGCGCAAATCATCTAATTTATCGAGTAGAGCCATAAAGCCAGCCTCCAATCAAAGTTTCTTATAAGCTATTGTACATGGGTTTGTAGAAAACGTCAAACAAAAAGTGACAAGTACATAAAAAATTAACAAATTGCATAAAAGAATGGTCGAAAAATGGGGAATTGTCACGGACTGTTGGTTGCAAAGGAGAACAGTGTATGGTATGCTAACAAAAAGGTGTTTGGCAGTATTTTCACAAACTGGAAATGTGCACGGGCACACAAAGAGAGAGCTGGAGAGGAAAAGGATAGAGAGAATATGGCAGTTACTTTGCGGCAGATAGCAGAATTTGCAGGGGTTTCTCGCGGAACCGTAGATCGTGTCATTAACAATCGTGGGCATGTAAATGAGGAAGTGGAGGCGCGTGTTCGACAGATTGCAGCCGAATTGGGCTATGAGCCGAATCCGGTAGGACGTGCCTTGGCACGCGCCAAAACAAACCTGAAAATTGGTTTTTTGATACAGTCGGTAGAAACACCAACCATGCAGACTGTGGCAAAGGGGGCAGAACAGGCGGCCGCAGCCCTAAAGGCACAGGGGGTAGAGGTACTGATTCGAAAGCTGGAGTCCCTTGGAGAACGGCGTGAGCTGGACGCCATTGAAGCACTTGTGAAAGAGGGAATCAAAGGCCTTGCAGTCACTCCCAGCGATTCGCAGGCAGTCTGTGAAGTGCTCGATCAGGTGGTTGAACAGGGAATTCCAGTTGTGACGGTCAATAGTGATGCACCGCGCAGCAAACGAATGTGTTTTGTAGGGATAGATAATAGCCGCGGCGGACGTATAGCGGCGGGACTTGCGCGTTCTATGCTGCCGGCTGGCGGCAAGATGCTTGCGCTGTCTGCGCACCCCAACAATCATGGACATCGTGCGAGATATTTAAGCTTTGCTGAGGAATTGTCAAAGATTGCGCCGGATATTGAGCTTTTACCCTTACAGCATTGCTTTAATCGGGACGATTACGCCTATGAACTGACACTCCGTGCGCTGGAGGAAAATCCGGATCTCGATGTGATTTATGTAACGGCGCATGGACAGCATGGGGTATGCTGTGCAATTGAGAAAGCCGCACGGCATGTACGGGTGATTGCCTACGATGTAACTCCACAGAACTGTATCGATCTGATGGAGGGAAAAATTGAGTTTGTCATTGACCAGAATGCATTTGTGCAGGGAACACAGCCAATCGAACTGTTATATCGCTGTCTGATTGGTGGGGAACAGCCGGAAGCACCAGAAATGTACACGGATATTCTCATAAAAACACGATATAATATCTAACACAGTATAACAATATGCACAGGGTACCCCGTGTTGGGGTGCCTTTCTTTTGTATAGAGTGTTCACGAGCACATAAATTAACGTCGAATCGCATAAAAATGACATCGAATATTTGTATACTTGCATGAAAATTGATAGATAATGTCTATTTATGTTGCGTTCACGGGCACAAATCGCTATAATGGATATTGCTCACTCTTGTGAATGAAATAACAATGAAACCTGCAAGGAAAGCATTGGAAAATTGATATGTTCACACAAGAGAAAACAGGAAAAAGCCTGTTTTCATGGCTGCATAGGGCGGCGGAAGTCTATGCAGCAGATTTGCAGCTGCCGGTCGTTTTTTCCGGCGGCAAGGGGATTTTAAGCAAAGTAAGTTAGAAAAGAGGATGAAAGTATGAGTCTAATGTTCACCGTGGTAACATTTGTGGCGTTTACTGCATTTGTTGCCCTTATCTCATGGTGGAAAACACGAGACGATAAGCTGGACACACAGGACGGCTACTATTTGGCTGGCCGTGGACTGACAGGTCCGGTTATTGCAGGCTCACTCCTGATGACCAACCTGTCTGCAGAGCAGCTTGTTGGTATGAATGGACAGTCTGTGCGTATCGGTATGAGCCCGATGGGCTGGGAGGTTACCTCTGCAATTGCGCTCGTTATTTTGGCGTTTGTGCTCATGCCAAAGTACTTGAAAACCGGATTGACTACGGTTCCGGAGTTCTTTGAGCAGCGTTACGATGCAGGTACCCGACGTCTGGTTTCTATCATTGTTCTTCTGTCCTATGTTTTGATCATGCTGCCAAACGTACTGTATGCAGGTGCACAGGTATTCGTAAATATTTTTGGCATTGATGTTGTCATGGCGCAAAAGTTCGGCATGGAGCTGACACAGGCGCGTTTCTGGGCAATTACTATTGTATGTATCGCAACGGCAATCGTAGGCTCGCTCTATGCGATCTGCGGCGGTCTGAAGGCGATTGCGCTGTCCGACTCCATTAACGGAATCGGTTTGATTCTGGGCGGTATCTTGGTTCCGATTTTTGGTATCCTTGCGCTCGGCGCAATGAATGGCGGCGGTTTCATGGAGGGTATTGATGTATTTCTGAATACAGACCGCACCCTGCTCAATGCAATCGATGCGCCGAACCTCAATGAGCCGTATCTGCCATGGCCGCTGCTCGTTACTGGACTGCTGATCAACAACCTGTATTTCTGGGCGACCAACCAATCCATCATTCAGCGCGCATTTGGCGCAAAGAACCTCAAGGAGGCACAGAAGGGTGCAGTTCTCGCAGGCTTCTTCAAGATCTTGACACCTCTGATTATTGTAATTCCCGGCATTATCGCACGTCTCCTGTATACCGATGTGACAAGCGTAAACGGCTGGGGAAATGGTGATACCGCGTATCCGATGCTTGTTGCTGACGTAATGCCAAAGGCTCTGCTGGGCTTCTTCGCAGCGGTTATGTTTGGTGCGATCCTGTCCTCATTTAACTCGATTTTGAACTCGGCATCTACAATCTACGCGCTGGATATCCATCGTCCGATCTTCTCCCCCAATGCGTCTGACGCACATATGGTAAAGGTTGGACAGGTATTTGGTACCGTTGTTGCAGTCATTTCGACCATCATGGCACCATTCTTTATGTATGCTGCTGGTGTTACAACCGTTGTAAACTCTGCATTTGCAGCGTTTAATACCCCGCTGTTTGTCTGCCTGCTGTGCGGCTTCTTCTGGAAGAAGGTGCCGGCAAATGCTGCAAAAATCGTCATTCCAGTACATGTTGTGCTCTATTTCCTGCTGCAGTTTGTTCTGCGTTATCAGATTCCGGCACTGGAAAACATGCACTATCTGTACTTTACCGCATTCCTGTTCGTAATCGATATTATCTTGATGGCAATTATCGTAAAGGTAAATCCGCGCCCGACCGATTTTGTCCTCAAAGATGCACAGGCAGTGGACATGACCCCGTGGAAGAACGGCAAGCTCGTTGCCGGTGTTGTATTGGGTATTATGTGCCTGACTTACGTGATATTCTCTCCTCTTTGCCTTGGCGCATAAGAAGTTTTGCAAAAGGGCAAAGCAAAATCCCTGCTGACATGGTCAGCAGGGATTTTTTGCGTCTATGTGCATAGTATGTATCCATGAGCTGGAAAATTTTACAGACTGTTTCTTGCAGGCTGATGTGAGATTGGATACAATATAAAATCATATGGACAAATTTGTAAGCTCAGTATATTTTAGAAAAAGGAGATCGGTATGGCAAAATTAGAATGGGTTCTGGAGGGTGACCTCGACACATGGGTGCGTAAAATTGAACAGGGAATTATAAATGGAAGTATGTCTGCCTCTCTGGAGGAGAAAAGCGACTTTCAGGGTGGCCGTGCCAAATGCAGTGTTCGTGTCTTTGAGCGGTATAGTTATGTGGGAAGCAACCGTGTAAGCCTCAGTGTTACGGCATTTCAGGAGGGCAATGGGCCCATTTATTTATCTGCCATTACAGCCGGAGGCAGCCAAGCAGTGCTGTTCAAAATCAATACATGGGGAGAAGAAGCTTTTTTGGACAAGCTTCGAGAGCTGTTATGAGAAAATGGCTGTTTACAGGGGCTGCGATTGCAGCGGCGGGGTGGGCAGTTTGGGAGAATTCCGCACTGCAAACGACACAGCTTACCGTTTACGCGAAGCGTCTGCCAAAGGTATTTGATGGTTTTTGTGTCGTACACATATCGGATTTACACAATACGGTATTTGGAAAACACAATCAAAAGCTCCTTTCCTATATGCAAAAGGCACAGCCGGATATCATTGTGATTACCGGAGATTTGCTGAATTCCTATCATACGGATATGGCGGCAGCACTGGAATTTGCAGCACAAGCGGCACGGATTGCTCCTTGCTATTATGTGTCGGGCAATCACGAATCCAGAATTTCAGCGTATCCGTGGTTTCGAAATCAATTGACAGAAAAAGGAATTGTGGTGCTCGAAAACCGTGCACTGAAAATTGCATATCAGGGGCAGGCGATTCGCCTAATTGGGCTTGTGGACTCCAGCTTTTCTCCGGAATATCCAGCTGTATGTGCGCGAGAAATTGCCTCCCGCGCATTGGCGCCTTTCACAAAGGATGATATCTACACCATTTTGCTGTCTCACAGACCGGAGTTATTTGACACCTATGCAGAGTCTCAGGCTGATCTGGTTTTCTCGGGACACGCCCATGGAGGACAGATACGTTTGCCGTTGATAGGCGCTGTTTTTGCACCCAATCAGGGATTTTTTCCAAAATATAATGCAGGAATTTATAGAAAAGGCAGAACACAAATGATTGTGAGCAGAGGTCTTGGCAATAGCAGCTTTCCCATTCGCCTGCATAACCGACCGGAAATCATCGCAGCAACACTGTACGCGCAATAGGAAATGAAAAAAGACAGCACGGTGTCGTGCTGTCTTTTTCGTGTTATATATATTTTAACTATGGCGGATAGGTAGGGGGCGCCATAGAGAGAAAGGGAGGAGCTTGCCTGTTACCTGCGGCGGTGCGCGTAGCGCTGCAAAGCCCATGCAACACCGTCTGCATCATTTGCCGGAGCAATCACATCTGCCAGTGCTTGGACTTGCGCAGGGGCATTGCCCATGGCAATGCCGAGACCAACTGCCTGCAGCATACATAAATCATTGTCTCCGTCGCCGATTGCGAGGACTTCCTCAGGACGTATATGAAGCTGTGTACACACACTTTGTATGGCATGGTGCTTGTCTACGCCCTGTGCAACGACATCAAACCCCAACGAACAGCAGCCCGTCACACGAATATCCGGCAGGGCTTCCAAATGTCTGCGAACGTCGAGTAAGGTTTGCGGATTTGTCTCATAGATCAGCACCTTTAGAATGTGCTGTGCCTGTTCTCGCAGTGCGGAAAGGGGAAGTGCGCTGTGGGAATGGCATTTTTGATGATCTGGCAAATCCGCGTTGATATGTTCGTACAGGAATCGCGCGTCATAGGCAGCAGTCGTATAGATATCCTGTGCAGACTTGAAAAAAGCGTGTACTGTGGGAAAGCGTGCAAGGATATCTATCATAGCTTGTATTCCGAGGGGAGAGATTTCATGCTGTATCGTTTGGTCGTTCAGCTGATACCATGCACCATTGCAGCAGATGATACGGATTCTGGGGTCGATTTTTTGTGCGACCCAATAGGAAAAACATACCGGACGTCCGGTGACAAGATAGACCTGCTGTCCGTTATCCAGACAATGGAGCAGTGCGGCGCGGTTTGCATCACTGACCGTTTTGTCCGAAGAAAGCAGCGTGCCATCTAAGTCCAAACAGATGCACTTATACATAAGAATCCTTGAGGATCTGCTCCAGCTCCGCGCGGGTGCCAAAGGGCAGGAAGTCCAGAACAGGGCAGGCAAGCATAGAAGCGAAATCAGCTTCGGAAACACCTAGGTCATGCAGTTTCTGATACAGACCGATTTCGCATAAGAAATCACAGAGCACAGGATAGAGATCTGTTGCATGGGGGTCAAAGATGCGTGCGACAGCTGCAAAGCGCTCTGGATATTTGGCAGCCATCTGTGCGACAAATGCCGGAAATACCACAGCGAGTGCTTGACCATGCGGCATGTGGGTCAGCCCGCCGATGATTTCAGAAAGCGGGTGCGGCGCAGCGGCGCCGGAGTTGGACAGTGCACGTCCGGCAAGGGTGTCTGCAAGGGCGAGCTGTGTGCGGTATTCCAAATTGCTCGGGTCTTTCAGGGCTTTGGGCAGATTGTGTACGATGAGCTCCATTGCGCGCAGGGAGTCCATCTCACTATATGGGGAGGCATGCACATTGATATAGCTCTCAAATGCATGGGTGAATGCATCAAAGCCCGTCATTGCCGTCATGCGCGTTGGCAGAGTGAGCATAAGTGTTGGATCGACAACGCAGGCTTTGGAGAACAGGGCGGGGTGATAGAAGGTCAGCTTTTCATCTCCGCGGGAGATAACGGCTGCCTGTGTCACCTGCGAGCCGGTACCAGAGGTGGTGGGAACGGTCACGAGCGGGAGCATGGTGTCGGAATATGCAGGATAATTCTCATAGGGAGAGGAATAGGTCTGGAACAGGAAGTCCCAATCGATTTTGTCCTGACCATTGGTGAATGCAATGGATTTCGCGGTATCAATACTGCTGCCGCCGCCTACGGCAAGCACGAAATCGACTGGGTGCTGCTTCAAAAGTCGGAAGCCGGCTTCAACGATTTCAACGGTTGGATTTGGCTGTACCTCATCAAAATGAAAAACGGTAATGCCCTGCTTTTGTAAGAGGGTCATGATACGCTCATAAAGCGGACGCAGCGGCTGGTCGGGCGTGGTAACCATAAGACAGCGTGTACCATAGCGTACAGCAATTTGACCGAGTTCATTGAGGCGATTTTCGCCAAAATAAATTTGTGTCGGTTGATAGTACTGAAACATCGTTCCATACCTCCTGAAGTCTGTTTATATATAGTATAAAAAACATGCGTCTGGAATGCAAATAGGCGCTGTTGTTACTTCTTCACGCAACAATGTGGTAAAAGCATGACAACACCTGCGATTGTCAGGCATCGGGTTGGATTTTATAATACAGATATCAGATAGAGAGGAGTATTTTTATGCGTTATTTGATTGATAGTGCGGCATCAGCGGAAATTGAACAGGCGCTCGCGTGGGGTGCCTGCGGTATTACCGCAAATCCGAGCATGTATCTGGCACAAAATGTGAAATTGGAAACATTTTTACAGACCTATGCAAAGCAGGAGGGCATCTTTTTAAGCGGAGAGGTGATTGCCGACACTGCGGAGGAAATGGTGGCGCAGGCAGAACAAATCGGTAAAATAGACAAGCATATTGTCATTAAAATTAACTTTTCCGAGCAAGGGCTGATTGCATGTAAGCTGCTGACACAGCGCGGATTTTGCTGTGCGATGACCTTGATTTTCACCGTGGCACAGGCGGTTGCTGCAATGAATGCAGGTGCAGCCTATGTGTTTCCGTTCGTCGGACGTACCGATCAATATAGCGGCGGCGATGGACTGCAAATGGTTGCCGATGTGACAGCAATTGCACAGCGCAGAAACGTGTATGTGGTGGCGGCGTCGATCAAGAGCCTGTATCAGCTGGAAATGCTGGCAAAGATTGGAGTGGATTATGCAGCCATTCCCTTCGCACTCTATCAGCAGTCGCTGTATCACCCGTTGACCTTGCAGGGAGCAGAGGGCTTTGCAAAGGCTTGGGACGCGATGCAGGGCGCACAGGCTTTGTAATGAGAATGGAATTTTGGCATATAAAAAGTGTTGGCATGAAATGCCAACACTTTTTTATTAGTCAATTCCAAGAATGTCCTTGACAGCGGTTGTGATATTTTGTACACGTACACCATAGATAATTTGCAGAGAATTCTTGACATGGACAATGCCAAGCGCCTCGAGTTCGTCCTTCCAGACATCGTCCGACACCACAAGTGCTTCATCTTTGACAGTCACGCGCAGGCGTGTTGCACAGCAGGTAACAGTGACAATGTTGTCTGCACCGCCCAGAGCCGCGATGATACGCGCCTCAAGAGATTCCTGTGGTGCGTTTACAGGTGCATCTGCATTTTTGGTTGCCTGATATTCCTTTTTGCTCATGAGCTTGATTTCGGAATTTTCACGGCCCGGGGTTTTGAGATTGAACTTCACAATGGCAAACCGGAAAATGAAGTAATACAAGGCAAACGTCAGCGGCAGCAGCCAAATCAGTGCCATTGCGTGTACCTTCTGCGGCTGGAACAGGTTGGGAATCATAAAGAACAGAGCATGTCCGTTGATAGAGATTTTTGCAACCTCTGCCAGCACATAGCACAGACCACAAAGCGGCGCATAAATGAGCCAGTAGAGGGCAGGTGCAAGGAATAGGAAGGTGTACTCAATTGGCTCGGATACGCCAACCATCATGAGGGTGAATACTGCCGGAACCAGCAGTGCAGCTACCTTTTTGCGGTTTTCCGGCTTTGCACAATGATACATAGCGAGTGTTGCGCCCGGGAGACCTGCCAGCTGGAACAGGATACGGCCGCTTGTAAAGTTACGAACGATATAGCCGGTTGCCTCAGCGCTGGCAGCCTGTCCATTGATAATGTTTCGTACCCCTTCATACAAAGTACCATCGATCATCATCGTACCGCCGACCTGAGAATATTCGATGGGGAATGCAATCAGATGGTGAATACCAAATGGAAGCAGGGCTTTATCCATCGTACCAAAGAGCCATGTGCCAAACAGACCGCTGTTGCTGATAAAGCCGGTCAGGCTTTGCAGCGCAGAAGCGATATATGGCCAGATGTAATAGGTAGCGATTGCAGCTGGAATAGAGATCAGCGTTACCATCACAATAACGAATTTTGCGCCTGCAAAGAATGCAAACATATTCGGGAATTTGGTATCTACAAAATGGTTATGGATCCAAGCAGCCAGCAATCCGCAGATGATGCCAGAGAAAATACCCATATTATAGGTAAAGATGCCAAGAGATTCCGACCAGAGTGCATTAAAATTGAGCGCGTCCAGCTGTGTATATCCGGCAGCCATCAAAGCGTCTACGGAAGTCGTCTCCGCATTCCAACCGGACATAGATGCCCACGATTCAATTCCTTTGGTGTAGCAGAAGAACAGAACCAGACCGGCAAAAGCCGCCCAGCCCTTTTCTTTTTTTGCAAGCGTAAACGCAATTGCTACCGCGAACCAAAGCTGTAAGTTGTTCATGAACAGGAATCCCAAATTGGAAATCATGCTGAACAGCTTGTAAAGGAGTGTGCCTTCTTCCAGAATATAGTTCGTGAAGGCACTTCCGATACCGACATAAAATCCAACCAGAACCAGAAGAATGATAGGAACCATCATTGCCCCTGCAAAGGTTTGGATTTTTGACTGAATATTTTTCATTTCAAGTCCCCCTTGCTTGTTGATATTACACATTTTAGCATACGGAGTGTGGTCAGGCTATGACCTGAGGTTTCCAGATAGTGCCCTATTATTGTGGCAATTCGTAAAGCTCTGCCGATGCCAGACGAACAAGTGCCTCGTAGTAGATTTTTGCCGCTGTGGACAGGGAGGGAAAGGACATACATTCATTTGGCATGTGGGGCTGTGTTTCCTCATCAGGGAAGGTTGCGCCGAAGGCGATGCCGCAGTCCAGCATACGGGCATAGGACGCGCCGCCCTTGGTAAAGTACTGTGCAGGCTGCTTGGTCACATGTGTATAGGCTTCGGAGAGTGCAATGAGCAGTGGGTGCTGCTGGGGGACATAGAGCAGCTTTTTCTGATCAGTCACCGTATAGGAAAAATCATATTGCTTGGCAAGCTTTTCAATTTGGGCATCTAATATTTCTGGTGTGGTGCTGCGCGGGTAGCGCACATCTACATATAAATGCAGCCCGTCAGAGGTTTGTACAAGACCGGTGGGACAAACCGAGGTGGCGCCCATTTCCGCATCATAGGAAGCAATGCCGCAGGCAGCTCCGTCGGTATCTGGTGCAAAGCAGGTGTGCAGCAGGGAAAAACAGCGGTTATATGCCGATTGTGCAAGGTTCACAGTGTGCATCTGTTTTGCCAGTGCGAGCAGCGCATTTTGTCCGCGCTGCGGATTGCGGGACAGAGCGCGTATCCCTGTGAAGGTTTGGGTGATGTGGGCAGGCTCCAGCGTTACAGTGACCTGATCGCACACATAATTCTGTGTGGTAGAGCAGGTGATTTGGGAGATCCATGGAAGATTTTGGGCAGGTGCTGCCTGCGCAAAGTGAAAATCGTACTTTCGGATTCCTTTTTCTCCGTTTACAATGGGAAAGTTTCCGTCTGGAGAAAATCCCATGATCGGCTGTGGTTCGTGTGCAAAGTAGGTGCGCATACATTCCCATGTCGTTTCCTCCGCCCCGCCGGCTATGATGCGGATTCCATATTTGCAGGGGATCTGGAGCTCTTTCAAGATGCGGACAACATATAGGCAGGCGAGCAGCGGCCCCTTGTCGTCGTTGACACCACGTCCATACAGCATTTCATTTTCATCAATGTGCATGGAAAAAGGAGGTGTTCGCCAAAGAGATTCTTCGCCGGACGCTACAACGTCCAGATGTCCCAGTACGCCAATATAGGGGGATTGGCAATCTCCAAGGCGGGCATCGCAGGCATAACCATCGACATCATGGGTTTCCAGACCGCACTTTTTGGCAATCTCCAAAAAACGGTCGAATACCTGACGGATCGCAGGGCCAAAGGGGGCATTGGGCTGCGCGTGCGCAGTATCGCGCACCGATGGGATCGCAACAAGGCTTCGCAAATCTTCTAAAAATTCTTCTTTATAGGATATCCATTTTTCTTCAAAAGCTGTCATAAAAAATTTCCTCCGGACTGATTGTGCTGCGTCAGACAGATATAATTGATATATAAGCTATTATAACAGAGTCATTTGTGAATAAAAGTATGTAATTGTTGGAAAATTTGCTCTTTTATTCTGGAAAAATCTAACATATTTGTGCGAATGATACGCCTTGACATTACGCGGCAAAGCTTTACAATGAGACATAGAAAGAATAGGGGAGCGATGAAATGCAGAATCAAAGAATTCTGGATATTATTGGGATTTTGCTGAAGCAGGAAGATTTTATCACCATTCAGCAGATCGCAACAATGCTGCAGGTGTCCAATAAGACCATACGCAACGATTTGCAGGTCGTAGGAGAATGGGTCAAAGAAAATCAGATGACGCTTTGCAAAAAGACTGGCATTGGTATTCGGATTGAGGGAGACGTCAATCAAAAATTAAAGCTGCTGGAGCAGGTTCTTGTACGAAGCAGGCGGCTCATGGACTATACGCCGCAGGCGCGGAAAACCTATATTGGTCTGCGCCTGCTCAACTGTATGGAACATTGCAGGATTTACGAGCTTTCCGAGGAGCTGTTTGTCAGCCGTGCAACGATTCATAAGGATTTGACGGCATTGCAGGAACTGCTGGAGCAATACCATATCACATTGGTTCGGAAAAGCAATCAGGGTGTCTGGCTTTCTGGAAAGGAGCATAATTTGCGCGCGCTCATGTTTGCCCTGATGACAGCCGATAAAGGGTATGAGGGCTTGGAAAAAATGGTGCGCACGCGTAGCTGTAATGAGCCGAACCGGTTTTTGTTTGCGGCGCTGGACTATACGGAGCAGGATTTTTTCAAAATTTTAGGGGTAGTCTTGCAGGTGCAAAGTCCATATTGGAAAAAACTGCCGTTTCGCGCGCTTATCGATGGTTTTTTACAGATTTGTATTTTATGTCTGCGTGTGATGGATCAGAAATTGGCAGAGCTCTCAGACGACTTTATAAAAGAGCTCATGCAGAAACCACTGTACGCAGAGTCATGTGAAATTTGTGATTTGCTGCAAGAACAGCTGCGGATCACACTGCCGGAAATTGAGCGGCGCTATTTGCAGGTCTATCTGTTGGCGCTGCAAAATCAGGAGCAATTGGATAATCAGCATGAGGTCATGCAGATCACGCAGGATCTGCTTGCGGTTTGGCAGGAAATTTTTCAGCGCCCATTCTCGCGTGATGAAGAACTGAAAAGAGCATTGCAGACGCATTTGGGGCCGGCAATTACACGCTCACGGCATGGAATCCGTCTGGAAAACCCGATGATGTATGAAATTCACACATATTATGAAAATACCTTCCAAATCGTGCAGCATAGCCTCAAGGGGCTGGAGGAGAAATACGGCTGTGTCTTTAATGAGGACGAGGTGGGCTATCTGACGATCCACTTGGCAGCCGCACTTGATCGGGCAAAGCAGCCGCTGCGCACGATCTTGATTTGTCATCAGGGAATGGGAGCCAAAAACCTGATGATACGAAAGCTGGAAAAGTATATTCCCGAAATTGAAATTGTTTCGACACAAACCTTTATCGCGATTGAAAAGACAGATCTGTCCGGCATTGATTTGATTTTGTCAACGCTGCCGCTGGAGCTTGACAGTGGGATTCCGGTTGTAACCATGCATGCATTGCCGCATGATCATGATATTCAGCGCGTGAAATCTGTCGTGGAACAGTATTATAAGCAAAAGAATGATCCGCGCAACCATATCAATACGGGACTGCTGACGTGTTGATTTCTTGCCACATTGATGCGCCTTGTCATCATTTGAGGACGTCTTGAAATTTATCTATATTTCGCCTACAATAATTTCAGAAACAATCAAAACATACAGGAGGATATGAAGATGAAACATATTAAGATTGCAGCTGGTCTGGCACACGTAAATTATGGCAATATTGCAGGCGTTGTAAAAGAAATCAGTGATGCAGGTGTGGACTATATTCACTCAGATGCAGCAGATATGCATGATTTGCAGAATATGAAGCTGATGGGTGGACATCAGATCATTGCGGGGATTCGACCGGCAACAGATTTGCCAATCGAATGTCATATTTATACAGTCAGCATGGATCGCATGTTTATTGAGCAGATTGCAGCAGCAGGTGCCAATATGCTGGTGATTCCGGCAGAGCATTTTATCGGTGCACAGCTTGCGTATATCATTAACTGGTGCCGTGAGATGGGACTCAAGGTAGGTCTGACCTTGGGGTGCTATACCCCTCTGTGCTTTGTGGAGGAATCCATTTATGATATTGACCGCCTGCACATTGTAACACACGGTGTAGATGAAACAGACGGCAAGGATAACTGGGGCTGGAGAAGAAGCGTGACCGATTTGGTAACACGTGCGCGCAAGCTGATTGACGAGAAGAATCCAGCGTGCGAACTGGCAATTGATGGCGGTCTGCGCCATGATAATATGGATCCGCTGATTGCCTGCAATCCAGATGTGATCGTTCTGTCCTCTGCATTGTTTAAGGATCCGGAAGGCGCAGCTGGCGGATATCGCAAGTGCCGTGCTGCGATTGATGCAGCAGCTGAAAAGTATGGACTCTAATACAGGCGCTATGACCCATTCCTCCGTAAAGTCTGTTGTAAAGGATTATCTTTGGATCACATTGTCCGCCGTTTTTACCGCAATGGCAGTAAACCTGTTTTTTCAGTCTACCGGACTTGCGCCGGGCGGTATTACCGGACTTGCAATTATTTTTTCGCTTATCACGCACATTCCGGTTTCGTATATGTCCCTTGCGATTTCGATTCCCCTTTTGATTTTGGCGACAGTGCTGCTGGGCAAAGGGTTCGGAATCAAGACACTCTATATTACGCTCATTACGCCGCTTTTTATGGAAATTGTGCCTGTGCTGGACTTAAAGGGCATTTGCGCAGCTCTGCCATGGGTTGCAGCGCCGCTGATTGCAGCGATTGCAGGCGGCATACTGGTTGGCGCGGCAGTTGGAATTGCACTTAATCACCAGTGCGCAACGGGCGGAACCGATGTCATTGCACTTTTGATTCAATATGTATTTCGATTTTTGAAGGTTCCTACGATATTGTTCTGCCTCGATGGCAGCGTTGTTGTTGCGTCCGGTATGATCTCGGGGAATATATGGATTGCAGGATTCAGCTTGCTTTCGCTGTTTATCATTATGCAGACCATTCGCAAGATTACGGCAAAGAAGCAGCCGGACAACGTATAACTCATCAAACAAAAAATAGACAGATAGATACAGCCCCCTCTGATTCGGTTTGTTCCGATATCAGAGGGGGCTGTTTGTTCTCAGCGGGGTGTGTATGGAATACGTGTATAATTGCCAAAATCAAATGGTTCGTAGTAGGAAAGGTTGAGCATCCAGCCGGAATCGAATTGGGCAGCATAGCTGCTGGCAAGTTCTGCGGCTTTGTCTCGGGCGAACTCAAATAGCTGCAAGACACTCTCTGTGCACACGATATCCGGTTTCCATAGATTGTGCCATGGGCTGTGGGATTCGTTGAGTGCGTCCCACTGCGGCAAGCCGAATTTGATATGGGACGTGAGGAGCGCTCCTTTTCCTAGAATCTGCTCGACCGCGCGGACGGGTGTGCGTAAAAGCTTGCCAGAGCGAAAGAAAAGGCGTTGGTAGGTCAGGGTTTCGGAAAATATCGGGCGCAGTGTTCGGGTAGGGATATCCTCACGCAGTACGCGGCGAATGAGGTGGTGCAGGACAACAGCAAGCACGGCGGTTTCCTCATCGGTCAGCTGATAGTTCTCGGTGGGGAGCCGCAGATGATCTCCCTTTAAGGCATCGAACAGTGCACAGTCGATATCCGATTCGATTTGACAATGAATGAGGGTGGGATTTTCCTTTGGCATTGCAGTGAGGCACTCGTGCTGACGGCAGTATACATAAGGGTGGAGTGTACTGTCGAGCGCATAATGACAAAGAAAGCCATAAAAATATGCTGCTGCAATATGATGTGCACTGCCAGTCAGGCGATTGACAGCTTCGGCAAAGACGGCAAAGAACTCGTCTGTTTTTTCTTCATGTAAACGTGCGCCGGTTTTATGCAGTGGACTGCCGCTATATACCTTGTGGAAGAACAGAGGATCCGGACCTTGCAGACCCCAGCGAAATACGGCTGGGTGCAGGGCGGCTTCGCGCTGTGCGGCGGCAGGAAAAAACGCAAGTGCAGCTTCTCCGAAGAGGTCATGTGCGATAAAATCTGCCATAGCGTAAGTACCTTCCTTTCTTTTGAGGGTTCGTATCTTTATTATACTTGATTTTCGAGGCGACGGAAAGAGAAAAGATAAAAATTGTATAAGTTCGATGTGTTTTATGAAAAGTATGCGCGCTTTTACAAATCTTTCATGTTCTTTATTGGAATGAGGTGTATAATAAATAAAGATACGGCAGTCTGTATGGATTTGCCGCTCCCTGTGAATCTGCAAAAAAGGTGGGAATCCAAATGAATAATAAAAAGATTTTGATTGTGGAAGATGATGAAAATATCAGAGAATTGCTGCGCTTATATTTGGAACGCGAGGGATATGAGATTTCAGAGGCGGAAAATGGCGCGGTAGGGCTTTCCAAGTGGAAGGCAGAAAATCCCGATATGATGCTTTTAGATGTTATGATGCCTGTCATGGACGGCTGGCAGGTCATCAAAGAGGTACGTGATTCCGGCTCCAGTATGCCTGTAATCATGATTACAGCCAAGGGAGAAACGATGGACAAGGTTTCCGGTCTGGAGCTTGGGGCAGATGACTATATTGTAAAGCCGCTTGAAATGAGAGAGGTTGTTGCGCGTGTCCGTGCAGTCTTGCGCCGCTTGTCTCCAGATGATGGCAGTAAACTCACGTTTGATGGGCTGACCATTGACAAGCAGGCTTATGAACTGGTCATTGGAGGCAAGCGTGTCGATGCCCCGCCTAAGGAAATCGAGCTGCTTTATTTTTTGGCACAAAGCCCGAACAGGGTCTTTACCCGTGCACAGCTGCTTGACGATGTTTGGGGCTTTGACTATTTTGGTGATACCCGTACCGTAGACGTTCATGTAAAGCGCCTGCGCGAAAAGCTGGAGGGCGCCTCTGACAAGTGGGAGCTCAAAACCGTATGGGGTGTTGGCTATAAATTTGAAACCAAAAATTGAGCAGCAGGGGGAGAAGATCGGGTTGAATCACAGTTTTTTTACAAAGAATTTTTTTTCTTCCGTCATATTGATTCTGGTCGCCTTTACCTTGGCAGCCGGTGCGTTCTTTTATCAGATGGACGGATATGCGAAGGAGGAGAAGGAAGAGCAGCTCAGAGCAACCGCGTCGTCGATTGCAGAGCTTACGACCTATGCGGTGAAAACAGGGGACATGCTCAATATTGCGGTGTTGGACGTATCGCTCAAGAGTACCGCCAATCAGGATCAAATGAGTATCCTGATTGCAGCTCCAGACGGACAGGTACTGATGAGCGTAGAGCCGGACGGCAGAGAGCTTATGACTGGCAAACAGATTCCAATGCCGGTTGTGCGGGAACTGACACGTACCGGAAGCTATTCAGAGACGGGGACACTGGGAACCCTGTTCCATGAGGCAAACTACATTGTAGGGACGCTGTGTGAGGATACAGATGGCACAGATATGGCGCTTGTCTTTGTTGCGGCAAGCACAGAGCGTGTGGTCGGTATGCTTCAGCAGGTGACTAAAATTTTTGTTGTGATTTTGCTGGGTGCGCTGGTGTGTGCGCTTGTAATCAGCTATTTCATTTCCAGTCGTATGACACGTCCGCTCAAGACGATGGCGAATGCCGCGAAGGAATTTGCGGCAGGCAATTTCAGTGTGCGTGTGCCGGAGGACAACCACTGTGATGAAATTGATGAACTGGCAAGCTCATTTAACAATATGGCACGTGACCTTGAACAGCTTGAGGAATTGACACAGGGCTTCATTGGCAATGTATCGCATGAGTTTAAGACGCCCATGACAACCATCAGCGGCTTTGTAGATGGTATGCTGGACGGTACCATTCCACAGGAGCAGCAGAAAAAATATCTGCAAGTGATTTCAGATGAGGTCAAGCGCCTGTCCCGTATGACGATGAGCATGCTGGCAGCGGCAAAAATCCAGTCAGGAGAGTTAATCATCAGTCCGGTTCCCTTTGATTTTTCCGAAATGACAAGTGAGATTTTATTCTCCTTTGAGCAGAAGATCAATGGAAAAAATGTTGAGGTCAATGCGGATTTTGCCGACCGCCTGATGGTTATGGGAGACAGGGATCATGTGTTCCGTGCGGTCTATAATCTGGTGGACAATGCAGTCAAGTTCATTGACAATGGGGGCACGCTGCGTGTCTCTGCGTATCCGGCGGGAGCATTCTGTGAATTTTCCATCTGCAATACTGGCGGCGGGATCCCCGCAGAGGATATCCCCTATATTTTTGACAGGTTTTATAAGACCGACCGCTCCCGTTCCCGAGATCATTCGGGCGCGGGTCTGGGACTGTATATTGTAAAAAATATCATCAATCTGCATGGCGGTGATATTTCTGTGCGTTCAGATGGCGGAGAGACCGAGTTTTCCTTTACCCTTCCGTTGGCGCCCGCAGTCAAGTCAGGGAAATTCCAGAAATGATTGGAAGTTCACGAAATATTCATACTTGCGACAATAAAGCATCACAATCTATGCGTAGAATGAAATCAGAACAAACGGAAAGGGTGTTACGTCATGGATTTTGAGAATAGAAACACAAATGAGGAGACAGAGGGACGGACGTTTCCAGAGCAGGGCACACAGCAGCAGGACAACTCGGCTTCCGGCACTGCACAGCAGAGACAAGACCCGTTTGAACAGCGCGTCAATACAGACACGCCTCCTTATACGACCTATCAGGAGTGGGTGGAAACCGAACGCAAGCGCACTGCGAAGCAGGAAAAGCATAAGGAGCGTGCGGAAAAGAGAAAGAATAGAAATCACAAGCCGATTTTGATTGTGGGTTCCATTGCCGCAGCCTGTGCACTGTTTGCAGGCGGGATTGCACTTGGCGGTGCAATGCAGGGCAGAGAGAACATGGAGACGCGGACCGCGTTGAACCCCAATTTGCCGAGCGTAAATATTTCTGCACCAAGCAATACCATGAGTACGAGCGCGAGCGGGCTTTCGGGCGAGGAAATCTATGCAAAGGTATCGCCGTCAGTGGTCTCTGTGCAGGCGGTCAATTTGCAGACTGGTAAGGGCGGAACAGGCTCGGGCGTGATTATGAGCGCAGATGGTTATATCATCACCAACCATCATGTTGTCACCGATGAGAATACGGGCGCTGTACTGGACAAAATTACAGTTATCATGTCAGACGGCACAAACTTGCCCGCAGCTGTGAAGGGTGCAGACCAGCAGACCGACCTTGCGGTGCTGAAAGTGGAACCGGCTGGTATCCAGCTTACACCAGCAGAATTTGGAGATTCCAACAACCTCAAGCCGGGCGAGGAGGTCTTTGCAATTGGTTCTCCCGGAGGTTTGGAGCTTGCAAATACCATTACAGGCGGACATATCTCAGCACTCAACCGTGATATTACCATTGATGACCGTGTTATGAGTTTGATTCAGACAGATGCGGCAATCAACCCGGGCAACTCGGGCGGTGCACTGATCAACAAGTATGGTCAGGTCATTGGTATTACCTCGGCAAAGCTGGGCATCAGCTATTTTGAGGGATTGGGCTTTGCAATTCCAATGGATACGGCAAAACCAATCGTAGATGAACTGATCCAATTTGGATACATTGCAGGACGTCCGCAAATCGGAATTTCGGGTACAAATGTCAGCGAGCAGAAAGCGGCAGCATATGGTATCCCGCAGGGCGTGCAGATCGCACTGGTGGACTCCCGTTCCAATGCCGCGGCAGCAGGCGTGCAGGTCAATGATATTATCATTGGTGTAAATGGCAAGACCATCACAAACATGGACGAAATCAATGAAGTGAAGGACAGCATGAAGGCAGGCGATAAAATCACGCTTAAGCTGTACCGCATATCGACAGGTAAGGAGTTTTCTGTTTCCTTTGCGCTCAATGATCAGCATGATCTTGAGGGCGCAGATCCAAACCAGCAGTCTGTGCAGCAGGTGCCGCAGCAAGAGCAGTATTATAACAATCCGTTCAGCTATTTCTTTGGCAGATAACATGATTTTTTTAGGCTGTGTTCCTATAATGGAAACACAGCCTTCTCGCTGTTTCAGATGCGATTGTTCGAATAAAATTTACAAAAAAAGATAGGCTTTTGAAAACAGTAGTGTTATAATGAAAACAGTAATGAGAATGCGGGTTCACCGTATTGCTGGAGGAAATCAAAATGAAATCGGTATTGCTGATTGGTTTGGGGCGTTTTGGACGTCATATGGCGGCAAAACTCAATGAGATGAACCATGAGGTACTTGCAATCGACATCGATGAACAGCGTGTCAATGATGTACTGCCTGTTGTAACCAGCGCACAGATTGGAGACAGCACAAATGAAAATTTTGTGGCTTCTTTGGGTGTGCGTAATTTTGACCTGTGTGTGGTTGCGATTGGAGATAACTTTCAAAGCTCGCTCGAAACCGTTGCACTGCTCAAGGACTATGGTGCGCCGTTTGTTGTTGCGCGCGCGAACCGCGACGTCCATGCAAAATTTTTGCTGCGCAATGGTGCAGATGAGGTAGTATATCCAGAGAAAGAAATGGCAATCCGTTCAGCTGTCAAGTATAGTTCGGACAACGTGTTCGATTATATTGAGCTGACCGGAGACTATTCCATTTATGAGACACCCATTCCCAATGCTTGGATCGGCAAAACGATTATAGATTTGGGGGTACGCACCAGATACCATATCAATATTATGGCACTGCGCCGAGGCTCGGAGCTGCTTCCGCTGCCGCGTCCGGACCATATTTTCCGCGGCGATGAAACCATGCTGATTTTGGGCGCCAATAAGGATTTGACCAAGTTTATGCAGCGCAGATAAACGAAGTGATTCGATATGCTGCAACCTAAGATGCTGACAAATGAAGGGTGAGAAGCCTGTATCAAGGCTTCTCACCCTTATCTTTTTGCATATAGAACAGTATCGTATGTCAAGAAGGCAGACTGTTTTGCACACGAACCGCTTTTAGTTAAAGTAGACGATTTCCTGCGCTGCCGGCTGTGCGGGCTCCAGATTTTCACAATAGAGGACAGGACCATCACCGCGGTACTGCGGCACATACTCCACGCCAACCTTTGCCGTGAGTGTCAGCCAGCCCCTGTTTTTGATTTGCTCGGTATTTGCGCCCTTGCACAGAAAGCCTATGAACTGCACGTCGTCGGCGCAGCAGACCATTGCAAAGCGCCCGGGCACAAAAAGATGCTCGCGTGCCAGCTCCGCAGGCTTGTACGCCATAGCTTTGAATTTTACGGTTTTGCCCTCGTATTTTTCCGGACTGCTGGTGGCATCTACATACCAAAGACCAAAGTCTGTATCCTTGATTTCGATGACCGGTGCATCAAGGTCAAAGGGCTGCGGCATGTTGTCACGATAGTCCTCAGAACCGCCGTTTACATCATCTAAAAAGATGGTAGCACGTGGATTCATCGCACGGATATTCTTCTTGTACAGCATATCCTTGAGCGCATCTGTGCAGCGGTTAAAGACAATGAGGTCTGCCATGGTGAGCTGCTCAAACATGCGAGGCCCAAGGTTGTTGGAATACAGTTCAAAGGTCTGGGCGTTGACCGTGGCAACGATTTGATAAATAGGCCATTCGGGGGGAAGTTTGCCCTCCAGAAAGCCGGAAATCTCCCACATTCCATTGAGTTCGATGAGCACGCGGTCAGGATTGTATTTTTCACCGAGGTCGCGGAAAAAACGCAGGGTCAGCGCAGACGGTTCCTCGACAGGGATCAGTGTAGTACGGGCAGCCGCAAGCAGTGCGGGGTCGTACTCCTCCATGCCCTCCTCACAGACAATGAGGAGAGAGCGC
This sequence comes from Butyricicoccus pullicaecorum, assembly GCA_018366035.1. GTDB lineage: Bacteria > Bacillota > Clostridia > Oscillospirales > Butyricicoccaceae > Butyricicoccus > Butyricicoccus pullicaecorum_A. The sequence continues at coordinate 62,069 of JAGZIW010000009.1, forward strand.
TCCTCCTCGGTGAAGTCGGGGTCACGCAGGATATCTTGAATAAAAGAGGTTTTGCCGCTTTCCAAAAAGCCGGTAAACAAATAAACAGGAATTTCTTTCATGGCTTACACTCCAAACAACTCCGCAATGCGGTCGGTATCCAAATCAGCGCCAATCACGCACAGCCGACCGGTATAATCTGCTGCACCGTGACGAATTTCAGGCTGGCCGGGAACGAAGTCAAAGTGGAGCCAGCTTCCGTCTGGAGTGGGGACAATCCCCTTTGCGCGCAGAACCGTGCCAAGAGAAATATCACCCAGCGCAGACAGAATGGACGATAGCTGTTCCTCGGTATATTTGTGTGGGGTTTCCTGTCCCCAACTCTGGAACACTTCATCGGCATGATGATGGTGGTCATGACAGCCGCAGCTGCAGCCCTCTCCGTGTTCATGGTAGTGTTCATGGTCATGATGGTGCTCATGTTCATGGTGATGCTCATGTTCATGATGGTGCTCATGTTCATGGTGGTGTTCATGGTCGTGATGGTGCGCATGCTCGTGTTCGTGGTGCATGATTTCATGCAGTACCTCAGCGGTCAGGGAGTGGCTGTCCTCCATAACCGACAGAAGCTGGCTTCCAGACAGCTCGTTCCACGGAGTGGTCACGATGCGTGCATTGGCGTTGTGCGCACGGAGCATGGAAACAACAGTCTCCAAACGGTCATCTTTTACAAACTGGGTACGAGAAAGCAGAATCGCACCTGCGTGCTCGATTTGATTGAGGAAGAACTCACCGAAGTTCTTGATATACATTTTTGCCTTTTGCGCATCGGCAACCGTAACAAAGCTGTTGAGAGATACAGGCTGCTGCTCGGCAATGTTTTGTACAGCGGCGATGACATCGGACAGCTTGCCGACACCGGACGGCTCAATGATGATGCGGTCTGGGTGATAGGTCTCAATAACCTCTTTGAGTGCCTTGCCGAAATCACCGACCAACGTGCAGCAAATGCAGCCGGAATTCATTTCGGTGATTTGGACGCCTGCGTCTTTGAGGAATCCGCCGTCAATGCCGATTTCACCAAACTCGTTTTCAATCAGTACGACCTGTTCGCCGCGCAGTGCCTCGGACAGCAGGCGTTTGATGAGTGTTGTTTTACCGGCGCCGAGGAAACCGGATATAATATCAATTTTTGTCATAAAAAAAGACTCCTTTCCGAGAGTGAACAATATATGTTAACCATATCATACCGCGATTGCCGCAAAAAAGAAAGGTTATTTTTGTGAACATGAGCGGACTTGGTAAAGAAATTTGGAGAAATAAAAATACTGCCCGTTTCAGAGCAGTATTTTCGATGATAGAATTGTGATGCGCCCAGAGGTGGCTGCTGGCAGAAAAAATATCGTATTAGTATTTATCCACACAGGCACGCAGTACGGTTGCGGCGATTTCGCCTGCAACCGATGCGCCGCCGCCGCCGTTCTCAACAAGAACGATAAACGCATAGGGGTGCGCAGGGTCGTCCAGAAAACCGGTGAACCAAGCGTTGGGGCGCTTACCGCCGCCTACCTCTGCCGTACCGGATTTCGCACCAACATCAAGTTCACGGAAACGTTCCTGACCATAAGTCTGCACCACATTATTTTTCAGCATGGCTTTGACGGCAGAAGCGGTTTCTGGCTCGATGAGTGTGTCTGTCTGCTTTGTGGAAGCCCATGACGAGGGCAGACCGGTGTCACGGCTTGTAACGCTGGCAATGAGCCGTGGGACAGCAGCTGTACCCTCATTTGCAATTGCTCCCATAAAGGTCATCATGTTGGCAGGGTTCACCGTGTCGGTATACTGCCCGACACCAGACCAGCCAAGCTGCCCTTTGTCCGCTTGGGATACGTCATATTTGCCTGCGGCGGTTTGAATTCCACTGACGGACATACGGCTGGTCAGTCCAGCTTTTTCCACATAGTGGGTCATAGTTTCGCCGCCCATTTCTGCGGCAAGCTGTGCAAATACACCGTTGCAGGAATTCGCAAAGGCGGACTGAATATCCATTTTGCCATGCGGCTTGGGGCAGGTGATGATAGAGCCGCCGACCTCGGTTTCACCGGTACAGCGGAAGGAACGGCTTTTGAGGTCTGCAATGTTCTCAAGTGCAGCCGACAGCGTAACGGTTTTGAAAATAGAGCCGGGAACCTGTGCAGAGGATAGAAAACGGTTGAGATAAACACCGTTAAACGCTTCGCTTTGCGTATCAGATGCACTGGGCGGATTCATAGGGTCAAAGGACGGTGTGGAGACCATACAGAGGATATCACCTGTTTTATAATTATAGACCCCGACTGTGCCCTGACGTCCATCTAACGCCTTGTAGGCCGTTACATTGAGACCTGCGTCTATGGTCAGTGCAAGTGTATGGCGAGAGCCGAGCGGAGAATAGCCGCCTGTAATCAGGTTATAGCCGGAGAGCTGGTCGGCAAAGGCGGTGAGTGCTCCTGTACCGATGTTGCCCTGTGGGTCGCCCACTGCATGCAGGGTTGCCTTGCGCACGGTAGCGTCTGGATAAAAGGTGCGCGTACCGTCTTTGACTTCGGACAAAACGTCGCCGTCGCGGTCGGTGATGGTACCGCTTAACAGCTGTCCACTGTTGCTGTACATGTGCCGGTTAAAGGGGTAGGACGCCCAAACACTGGCTTGGGTTACATATCGAAAGCAGAAGAGACCCAAACCCGCAACGAGTGCCAGTGCAATCAGCAGACACAGCGCTGCTCGACGCTCAATCTTCCTCATAATATGTGTCCTCCTCGTTTCTCAGCTCACGCCGTGATGGCAGGCGAATAGCAAAGCTGGCATTTTGTCGGGTGTCGGAAGCCTTCAAGAAGGCGAGAAGTCCCCATGAGGCGAGCATAGAGGTGCCGCCGTTTGAAAGGAAAGGAAAGGTGACACCAGTAAGCGGAAGGATATCGACGGCACCGAATACATTGAGGCAGGTTTGGAATACCATGAGTGAGGTAGCGGCACATGCTGCAATCGTGTAAAAACTCGAGCGCCCTGCGCGGCATGCACGCACTGCAAAAACAGCAAGCGTTACAATACAGAGCACTGCAAGCACTGCAATAATGAGTCCCCATTCCTCACAGATTTTACAGAATACCATATCGGTGTCTGCGGCAGTTACGCGAAGCCAGCCGTTGCCCGCGCCTACACCGACCAATCCGCCCGAAGCCGCCGCGGTCAGGGAGTGGGTTTGCTGAAAGCCTGCGCCATAAACGTCCTCCCAGATATGTCCCCAGCTTGCAAAACGCCGCATTACATGGGGCTTTACAGAGAGCAGAACGAGTACACCGGCGCCGCAGCCGCCGCAGATGAGGGCGAGCGTTGTCCAGTCACCGGAGCGCAGAAAGGCAATGACGATAAAGGTGACAAAGAAGATTGCGGCTGCGCCGAAATCGTTCATCAGTGCAAGACAGCCCAGACAGATCAGGGTCAGTGCCATAAACAGTCCAAGGTTTTTCTTGCGAAACAGGCGGTCAAGGGTAGCAGAGCCTGCAAAGATGTAACAGATTTTGGCAAGTTCCGAGGGTTGGAGGGACATGCCGCCAAGGGTGATCCAGTTTTTTGCGCCGCCGTCCGCGCTGCCGAACACAAGGGTAGCGGCGAGCAGCAGAACCGCAAGGACTGCCATCGGCCGGCGCAGCATATTTGCACGCCGCAGATCACGCAGGAACCAGCCCAGAATGAGAAATCCAATGAGTCCAAGCACTACCGAAACAAATTGCTTGGGAACAGAGGAGGGCGCAAAGGACGCCGTGACAGCAAGGCTGAGTGTGCAGAGAAAAAATGCAATGATTTCCATTTCAAAACCGACACGGCGAAATGCGCGTAAGGTCAGGCAATAGACCCACATGAGCGCGGTCATGCCGACAAAGATGAGCGGCAGCGCAGGGTGCGCTTTGTCTCCGGTCGAGATAATGAGCTGGATACAAGTCAGAATTTGGAAGAAGGTCATGAGAATGAGCAAGCCCCATGGAGAAACCGGTCTGTCCTGACGGGCGCGGCGCTCCATACGTGCCTGCTTTTCCTCGGGCGAAACCGGCTCCAGACGTGCCGTGACGTCCGCAAAGGAAATTTGGTCGCCAAAGTGCACGGCGAGCGGTTCCTCAGCAGGTACGGTACGATTGCGTACATAGGTGCCAGAGGTGGAGCCCAAATCATAGACCTTCCAAGTATCATCAGGCTGGCGGATCAGCGCAGCGTGCGTGCGCGAGATCGTCGGATTGTCGATCATAACATCGGCAGTTTTTTGCCGTCCGATGATATTTTCCCAGTGGGTCAGCGGAACACGCTGGTCACCGGAAAAGTGCAGATACGCCCAGACTTCTGCTGTGTGTTTAACCGACAGCAGAGAACGGATTGCAGATACCAAAATCAAAAGACCGAGGACAGGCAGTACAAAGCGCACGACCGTTGTATACCAGACACCGACAAGAGGTACCTGCTGCACAAGACCATATAGCCCGTCCATACCGGCTTGCAAGGCTTCATGCAGTCCAGTGAAAAATTCAGACAATCGAAGATTCCTCCCTTCGAGCGGGGTAATGGGTATTGATATATCATTATAACACAGGGATTTGAAAGCGTAAACTGTGATTTTGCAACAGAAAAGAAGCGTATAGGAGAAATATCTCAAAAAAATGTTGAGGGAATACCGCAAAGAATGGAGAAAAGATGATAAATTTATTGTTGCAATTTGGGTGAAATGTGCTATCCTTTGAGTAGTATTATTTTGGGGGGATTGATTATGGAGCGTATGCTGCGGGATAGGCGATTTTATCAGACATTTATCGCTTTAACGGTCTCACTGGCTTTGCAGAATTTGTTGACCTATTCGGTCAATCTGGCAGATAATATTATGCTGGGACGCTTTTCGCAAGATGCACTGTCTGGTGCGTCACTTTGCAATCAGCTGCAATTTTTTCTGCAAATGCTGGTACAGGGTGTGGGAGAAGGTGTAGTGGTTCTGGGGGCACGGTATTGGGGCAAGAATGAACTAAAGCCTGTGCCGCATGTAATCGGTGCGGGGCTCCGCTTTGGTGTGGGCATTGCGGCAGTTATGTTTGTCGGAGCCCTCCTGTTTCCGGAACAAATTGTGCGTATGATGAGCAATGACGAGGCTGTGATTGCCGAGGCGGTCGCATATCTGCACATCATCTGTTATACCTATGTCATTTTTGCTCTGACGAATATGCTGACTGTGTCTCTGCGCACCATCGGTATTGTCAAGCTGGGATACATCATTTCGGCGTCTACCCTGTGTATCAATATCTGCCTCAACTATGTTTTGATTTATGGGCATTTTGGTGCGCCGGCGCTGGGGATTCGCGGTGCGGCAATTGCAACTCTGATTTCACGTATCGTGGAGCTGCTCATTGTCATCTGGTATCTGTGGAGACGTGAGCATACCCTGCGGCTCAATGTGCACAAACTCGTGCATATTGATACCAGTTATATGCAGGACTATATCAGGGTAGCGCTGCCCGTTCTGATCACACAGGCGCTGTGGGGATTTTCCTCCATTGTACAAACGGCGATTTTGGGAAATATGGAGAATTCGGCGCTGGTTTTGCCGGCAAATTCGATTTCGGTATTGGTGTTCCAGATTCTATCGGTTGTGGGATATGGTGCCGCCAGTGCCGCTGCGATTTTAACAGGCAGGACATTGGGAGAAGGGAAAAAGGAAAAAATCCAGCAAACAACCTTTACATTTCAGGTGATTTTCTGCGTCATTGGTGTATGTACGGGACTTGTGATTTTTCTGTCCCGCGGACCGGTACTTATGATTTATGACACGCTGACACCGGAGGCTGCCGAGCTGACCCGTCAGTTTATTACAGTTTTGGCAATTACCTCCGTAGGGACATGCTACCAGATGGCGGCAGACTGCGGCATTTTGCGCGCGGGGGGAGATACCAAGTTTGCTATGTGGAATAATATGGTGTTTACTTGGCTGATTTGCCTGCCCGCGGCAGCACTCTCTGCATTTGTATTCCATCTTTCGCCCGTGGTGGTGTTCTTCTGCCTGAAAATGGATCAGATTGGTAAGTGTCCGGTCATTTTTCTGCGTGTGCGCTCAGGGAAGTGGAGCAAGCAGATTACGCGGAATGGATAGGACTATCTGTATTTTTAAGAACAGCAGGAAGATTTGCTTTTGTGCGGAAAAGCGGTAGCAGCATGCCGCTGGCATGCTGCTAAGGAGCCGCCTTTCCAATCCTTCGCTCAATATGACGACAAGAAAAAGACCGGAAATCATTGATTTCCGGTCTTTCTTGGCGGAGAGCGAGGGATTTGAACCCTCGCGACACTTTCGCGCCCTACTCCCTTAGCAGGGGAGCCCCTTCACCACTTGGGTAGCTCTCCAAATTCATATTGTGTGGTCTTTTGTCTGAGCACCGCCAAACGAAAATGGCGGAGAGGGTGGGATTCGAACCCACGCGCCCTTTCGGACAAACGGTTTTCAAGACCGCCTCGTTATGACCACTTCGATACCTCTCCGTATCATGTGCCCAATAAGCAGTTATTATTCTAGCATGTGAGGGCATCGTTGTCAACAGTTTTTTTGAAAATAGATGGCTGGGCATCTGAAATACAAAGCAGTTACGGACATCTTAATAAAATCTTAATGATTTTGCTACTAGGATTTTAAGAAAGATTATGCGACAATAAATACAGAAAAAATATTTGAGTAGGGGTTTGCTTATGTATCGGATTCTGGTTTGTGATGATGAACGTGATATTGTAAATGCACTGACGATCTATCTGTCTGCCGCAGGATATCAGGTGCTCCCTGCCTATACGGGGAGTGAGGCGCTGAAGATTGTGTCCGAACAGACCGTGCATCTTGTGCTTATGGACATCATGATGCCCGAAATGGACGGTATTTCCGCGACCACACGTCTGCGTGAGGTGTCCAATATTCCCATTATTCTGCTCACGGCAAAAAGTGAGGACACAGATAAGGTGCTTGGGCTTACGATTGGTGCAGATGATTATGTGACAAAGCCGTTTAACCCGATGGAGGTCGTGGCGCGGGTAAAGTCACAGCTTCGGCGATATACACGGCTTGGGAGCATGAAACAGGAGGGGGAAAATACGATTACGATTGGCGGGGTCACGCTGAACGATGAGAGTAAGAGTGTGTTTGTAGATGGCGATCCTGTGACACTTACGCCAACAGAGTATAGTATTTTAAAGCTTTTGATGTCCAATCCCAATCAGGTATTTTCCAGCGCCCAGATCTATGCGGCGGTATGGAAGGAAGCGGCTTATGGAAGTGATTCCACGGTTGCGGTGCATATCCGTCATCTGCGCGGAAAAATCGAAATTGAACCAGCCGATCCGCGCTATATCAAAGTCGTATGGGGACAAGGCTATAAATTTGAGTCAGGAGGGAAACAGATATGAAACCAAGAAAATGGTGTGCGGCGTGGGTCAAGATTCTCTTTAGTGTGATTGCCCTGCTGTCAATGACTGCTGCAAGCGTGACGGGGGCGTTTGTCCTCTTATATGGCGTGGAAATGCACGGCTTTGGCGGGCGCCCCTTTGCAGAAAGTGCCATGGCTGCATCGCTGACGCGCAAGGGACCAAGCTATCGGACACAGCTGGAGGTAGCTCCGGAAATCCAGAATGATGGGGGCAACATTCAGCCCTATATCAGAGCGAACAACCAGACCATGGTGGATATTTATACCTATTATCGGTACTTAAACACACCCAGTCAAAATGGAACCCGCTCGCAGACACCGGAATATTATCAGATGCTTTACCAGAATACCAATATCCGTGCGCGGGTGATTATGGTGGACGCACAGGGAAACTATATGGCGACTCTATGCAGTTTGGGAGAACCATGGGACGAAAATACCGTTTTGGTCGACCGTATGACCAGCGTACATCTTCAAAATTCAGCGTGGGTGGAAATTGGATTTGATCGAACATTTACCGTTTCCGATGATCCGCTGGCGCGTGAAGCACGTGTTTATCAGATATTTGTTCAAAATCGCACTTTGTTTTTGACAGTGTTAGGCGTGAGTGCAGTGCTTTTCGTCCTATCGGTCTTGTTCCTGCTTTTGGCAGCGGGACACCGCAAAACGGATACAGAAATCCATCTGCGTTTCTTTGACCATTGGGGCTTTGCCTTGATTGCAGTTCCGCTGTTTGTGGCAATTTTGCTATGCCTGAGTTTGGTCAGCGAACAGTTTTATTCTTATCAGATATTTATCGATCTCACGTATCTGCCGCAAATGACATGGAGTGCGCAGACTGGCTGCTTCCTCATTGCAGCCATGCTGTGGCTGAGCACAGCGATGTTCGTTTTTGGGCTGCGCACGGTGGTGGTACGTCTCAAGGCACATCGATTTTGGAGTACGACCCTTTGTTATTATGTGCTGAATCCAGTTTGGGAGTGGGTCACGAAAAGACGCAGCCGAAAACAGCAGAAAACACAGCCGTTGGTGACGGAAAAGGCAGCGGGATTGGCAGGCATAGATGCAGGCTTTTCTGTGGACGGAGAGAAAATACAGGCAACAGTACATGACCTTGCCAATAAAACACAGGATACTGTACAGGAAATTGCACAAAAGACACAGGGAGCAATGTACAAAGCCGTAGAAAAAGCAAAGGCGTTTGAGTGGCATGGCTCGCGTTTGCAGGGATTTTTCTCTAAAGTATGGAACGGATTGCGTCGTATTGGAGCGGCTGTGTGTGAAATCCTTTCACGGCTGGACATCATGGGGCTTGGTATGGTGCTCGGCAGCTGTGTGGTTCTGGTCTATCTATTTTCGAATGTATTTTATTGGTTCGAGGATCGCCTGCTGTTTATGACCGTATTTTCGGCTTTGGTGCTTGCGGGGCTGTTTTGGATTCTGCGGCAGGCTGTGCGTTTGCAGGAGGGTATCAAAAGGCTCGCGGAGGGAAACCTGACATATAAGATGGATACCAAGCATCTGCACGGGCCATTCCGTATGTATGCACACGATCTGAACCGCATTTCGGCGGGCATGACCGTTGAGGTAGAGCGCCGTATGAAAAGTGAGCACTTGAAAACCGAGCTCCTGACCAATGTCAGCCATGATATCAAAACGCCATTGACCTCTATTATCAACTACGTAGACCTACTCAAAAATCAGGATACTGCATCAGAGGACGCAAAGACCTATGTAGAGGTGCTGGAACGACAGTCACACCGGCTGAAAAAGCTGCTGGAGGATCTCATAGAAGCGTCAAAGGCGGCAACAGGCAATATCACTGCCGAGCTTGTCCCAACCGATGCGGCAGAACTTCTGCGGCAGGCAGCGGGGGAGTATAACGAGCGGCTCAGGGAACAGCAGCTGATCCCTGTTTTGCGCATTGACGCAGACACCTGTTCCATTTTGGCAGACGGCCGCCTGCTGTGGCGTGTCTTTGATAATTTGCTTGGCAATATTGTAAAATATGCAATGCCGAATACACGGGTGTATTTGGAATTGTCACATAGGAACGACCGCTGTGTCATTACCATTCGAAATATCTCAAAAGATGAATTGGGCATTGAAGCAGAGGAACTGATGGAACGCTTTGTGCGCGGTGATGCCGCACGTGCGACCGAGGGCAGCGGGCTTGGCTTATCTATTGCACGCAGCTTGACCGAGTGCATGAAGGGTGGCTTTGATTTGGTGCTGGACGGTGATTTGTTTAAGGTGATTCTGGATTTTCCGCTCGTATCAGCAAATCAATAGGCTGTAAGCAGCACCATGGAACTGTGGTTCCATGGTGCTGTTTTGCATGTTCGCCTGTGATTTACGCAGATTCTCTGGGAGAATGAGAACTCGAATTTCATTCGGTTGGCAAAAAATAATCACTGTGATATGCTTTGTTTGAGGTGATGACAATGTTTGAGATTGACAAGCGAAAATTCGGGGCATTTGTGGCACAGCACCGGAAAGAAAAAGGATATACACAAAAAGAACTTGCAGAGCGGTTGTGTTTGTCGGATAAGGCGGTCAGCAAATGGGAAACCGGTGTGAGTATTCCGGACATCGCACTGCTTGTTCCGTTGGCTGAATTACTTGAGGTTTCCGTGACAGAGCTGCTGATGTGTGAGCACATGGAGCAGCCATGCAGCGTCGCGCCGGATCAGGTGGAGACTTTGGTCAAGACAGCGATTGCTTTTTCAGAGGATAAGCCGGTGCGCGCATATCAGCAAAAGAGCAAATGGACAGCGATTTGCGTGATTTCGTTTTTGGTGGGGGGATTCTCCCTTCTGGCAGCTTACGAGAGCGGACAAACGAAAGAGAATGTAGTTGTTTTTTTTGTTATCAGTGCGATATTTGCGATATATTTTTGCTTTTTTGTGCAAATGCGTCTGCCAAGATATTATGATGAAAATCGGATATGCAGCTATTCTGACGGCATATTTCGTATGAATATCGCAGGGGTTTCCTTGAACAACAGAAACTGGCCGCATATTGTGAGGGCTTGCCGCGCATCGACTTGTTTGGCAATGGGATTTTTGCCGGTGCTGTCTTTGATTATGCAATGGCTGCAAATTGTGTGGTGGAAATTTGCAGAACCGTTTGTGATGTTGTTTCTCATAATGGGTATGTTCTTTATCCCGATTTATGTAGTTGGCAAAAAATATGAATCCGAAAAATAACAGAAGCGCCAAGTATTTTGCACAGGGTGTCTTTGATAGATGGGCATTATCCAAGCGTGACATCGAGCATCATCATGAGGACAAAGCCGAGAGAAAGCCCGATGGTGCCGATGTTGCTCTTGGTGTTGGAAGCTGCCTCGGGAATCAGTTCCTCAGCCACAACATACATCATAGCACCGGCGGCAAAGGACAGGGAATAGGGCAGCAATGGGGTCATAAAGGCGGACAGTGCGATGGTCAGAATCCCTGCGATTGGTTCCACGATACCCGATAGTGTACCGCAGAGAAATGCCTTGGAGCGGCTCATGCCGCGCTCGCCGCGCAGGGGCAGAGAGATGATGGCTCCTTCCGGAAAGTTCTGTATGGCAATACCGATAGAGAGTGCAAATGCACCTGCCATGGTCAGTGGTGTGTTTTGTGCAAGTACACCTGCGAATACCGCGCCGACTGCCATGCCTTCTGGAATATTATGAATGGTCACAGCAAGCACAAGCATGGTGGTTTTGTGGAACTTCGACAGTGTATTGTCATCGTTTGCCTCTGCTTGTGCATAGATTTGCGGAACGATGCGGTCAATGAGCAGAAGGGATAAGATACCGAGGAGAAAGCCAACAACAGCCGGAATAAAAGACAGCTTTCCGAGATGGGCGGACTGCTCGATAGAGGGAATGATGAGCGACCAGATGGACGCCGCAATCATGACGCCGGAGGCAAAGCCGAGCAGCCCTTTTTGCAGGCGGTCGGGCAGCATGCCGCGCAGGAAGAAAGCGCACGCAGCACCAAGCGTTGTGCCGATAAATGGGATCATGAGACCGAGAAATGTTTCCATAAAGAAAATAGCTCCTTTCCGTAAAAGAAAATATAGAATGGTCGGACAGCACAAATCACACCCTGTTGTTTCTAAAGATGGACTTTCGAGATTTGCGGGGGCGGAAATCTGCCTGCATCATGCTATGTGCATGAGAGGAAAAGCGTTAAAAGAACGGAAAAGAAAAATCCACGAAAATCATGAGATTTCGTGGATTTTTCTTTTGCGGAGAAAGAGAATAAACATATTTGCAGGATACAATACGCGCATTTTTTTCCGCTGTGTGCGTATAATAAGGTCATACCCGATTTGCAATCGGTACATAGGGGACGTTTTTGGAAAGCGGTTTGAATGCAGGGCGAATGATACGGCCTCCAAATGCGATTTCCTCCATGCGGTGTGCGATCCAGCCCACAATACGTGCGGTTGCGAACAGTGGCGTAAACATTTCCTGTGGTATGCCCAGCATACGATAGACAAGACCGGAATACATATCGACATTCGCACACATGACCTTGGTATCCGCCCCATGTACCTCTGCAAATGCAGCCGGTGTCAATTTTTCGACCAGCTCGATCAGATTGAATTCGTCGCTGAAGCCCTTCTTTTCTGCGAGGGGACGTGCAGCGGATTTGAGGGCAACGGCGCGGGGATCGCTCAGGGTATAGATGGCATGCCCCATGCCGTAGATCAGACCGGAATGGTCTCCGACCTCTTTGTTCAATATTCGGACGAGATAGCGGTGGACCTCTTCGGCATCGTTCCAGTTGGATATATTTTGTTTGATGTGGTCGAACATCTGCACGACCTTGAGGTTTGCGCCGCCGTGCCTTGGACCCTTTAGAGAGCCAACAGCGGCGGAAATGGCAGAGTAGGTATCAGTGCCGGAGGAGGAGGTCACGCGGGTCGCAAAGGCAGAGTTATTGCCGCCGCCATGCTCAGCGTGCAGGATCAGGCAGCGGTCAAGCAGCTTGGCCTCCTCATCTGTGTAGGACTCATCAGGACGAATGAGACGCAGGATATTTTCCGCAGTTGAGAGATTGGGGTCAGGCACATGCAGATACATAGATTGGTTGTCAAAATAACGGCGGCGTGCCTGATATGCGTGGGAGATGATGACGGGATACTTTGCCATCAGCCCAATGCCCTGCCGCAGGATATTTTCGGTGGAGATGTCGTCCGGATTGGGGTCATAGGAGTAGAGCGCGAGGGTCGCGCTTGCCAGCTTGTTCATAATATCGCGGCTGGGAGCGCGCATAATCATATCTTCGGTAAAGTTATCTGGAAGGGCGCGTGCCTGACCGATCATTTTTGTAAAGCGGTCGAGCTGTGCACGGGTCGGCAGGCTGCCGGACAGCAGCAGATAGCCCACCTCTTCAAATCCAAAGCGATCCTCGCTCTCAAAGGCATACAGAAGGTCATAGATGTCGATGCCGCGATAGGTCAGATGTCCTTCGATCGGTTCGCGTTCGCCTTCGTTGATTAAATAGCCATGGACATTGCCAAGACGTGTGATGCCGGCAAGCACACCTGTGCCATCTGCATTGCGCAGCCCTCGCTTGACACCGTATTTGGTAAACGTCTCTTTCTTGACCTGATGCAGAGGCTTCAGCTGTCCGCAGATGGTCGAGATGATTTCAGGATCCATATTTTTCATCTGGTTCACCATGGCAGGTACTCCTTTTCAAAATCGAACTATATGAAATATATCTTACTATTATCCTGCAAAGTTGTCAATCTGCTAAAAGTAAAAAAACGTAAAGTCAGGAGGTAGAAAAATGAGAAAAATGCTGGTGATTGGGTTGCTGTTGACGGTTACAATCTATATGCTTCCGGTTTTTTGCGGATACTTGGACACCGAAGCAGCAGATTTTATTCCGCAGGAAGAAACGGGAATACATGCAGAAATATCGGCAGCACAGGCGGAAGAACGGACAGAGAAACAGAAAGAGGAGCAGGCACCTCCTATCTCGGCGAGTGGGCGTATTACCGTACAGGTAGATGGACAGGCGCGTGAAATGGCGCTTGAGGATTATGTTGTCAGCGTGGTTTCGGGTGAAATTTCGCCCGATTTCCCAGAGGAGGCAATCAAGGCGCAGGCGGTTGCCGCACGTACCTATGCTTTATATAAGCAGCAGACTGGCAGACCTGCCCAGCATAAGGACGCAGATGTCTGCGATAATCCTGCGCATTGTGCGGCCTATGTCGACCTGAAAACACAGGCATCTGCACGATGGGGAGAGCAGGCTGATGCGGATAAGATTCGGCAGGCGGTCAAGGACACGGAGGGTATGGTCGTGACTTATGAGGGCAAGCCGATTGTGGCGGTATTCAGTGCCGCAGCGGGCGAAAAAAGTGAGCGGGCGGAAGATGTATGGGGCAGTGATATCCCTTATTTGCAGAGTGTGGACAGCCCGGGCGGGGAGGCCTGCCCGAAATATCATGCTACGGTCACACTCTCTGCCGATGAGGTACGCAGGCGTGCAGCAAAGAATGTGCCGTCTGCCGATTTGTCGGGAGATCCTTCTGAATGGTTCAAGGCGTCCAAACGCAGTGAGGCGGGCGGCATTATTTCGGTGAAGTTTGGCGGCGTCGAAGTACAGGGAACGGCTTTGCGCACACTTTTTGGGCTTAATTCTACCAATTTCACCGTAAAGACAGAGGGGGATATGCTTACATTTTCCACAACAGGCTATGGACATGGTGTGGGGCTCAGTCAGTGGGGGGCAAAATACGCTGCGGAACAGGGACAGACGTGGCAGGAGATTTTGACACATTATTATTCCGGTACAAAAATCACACAGATTACGGTATAATTGGAAGTGTGCATGGCGATACTACCCTTGGAGGTGTTCAGAGCTATGCATAAACAAGGAACAGGATATACCGGACAGACCAAATCAGATCGTGGGTTTTATATCATTTTAGCAATTTGTCTGGCGGTGATTGCAATTTCAAGCTATATATTATTTGCAGCACCGAAAGAACAGGAAAAGCAAATCGACCAAACCTTATATCTGCCATCGGGAACGGATACTGTACAGACACCGGTGGCAGTCCCAAATGTGGATATTCCGGCAGATCCGGTCAAACCGACAGTACAGCCGGAGGAGCCGGAAAAGAAAGCAGAGGAAAAACCAGCTGACAAGGCGCCAGAGCCAAAGAAAAAGGAGACAGCGGCAGAGCCGCCGGCACCGATTTGGGTCAAGCCGTTGGACGGCGTGGTGCTGAAGCCGTTTTCGGGGGACAATCTGGTGAAAGACGAGACCATGGGTGACTGGCGTGTGCATACCGGAACCGACTATGCAGCCGATTCCGGAACCCGTGTCTATGCGGTGTCTGACGGAACGGTAGAACGTGCGGACGTAGACCCGCTTTATGGCGGCGTGGTGGTTTTACAGCTGAAGGACGGCAAACAGGCGGTCTATCAGTGTCTCGCAGACAAACTCAAGGTCAATGCGGGAGACACCGTGCGTGCAGGTGATGTGATCGGAACCGTGGGAACCATTGGACACGCGGAATCTGCACAGCAAAGCCATCTGCATATTGAGCTTTATAAGGGCGGCAAGGCAATCGATCCGGAAAGCGTGTTTGGTACGGCAAAGACAAGCGCTGAAAAGAAGCCTGCTGTGGACGCAAGCGTACCGCAGTCGGGGATCGATGTGGAGGAATGAGATAAAAAAAGACCGAATCCATTTGGATTCGGTCTTTTACTTATTTTACATCGGGCAGATCCAGCTTGCTGAGGTCAACAGCGAGCGGGCCGCAGCCTGCACACTTGGAACAGTCGTGCATACATGCCATAGGGTCATCAGGGTCGTCCTCACGGCACAGGGAAAGAACCGTGTCATCTCCCTGCCTTTCGCCAATCAGGAACTTTGCAGCCGCTTCTTCTGCGCCGCCGGTCACCCCGGGGACGAGGAGCACGCCGAGCATTTCCAGCGCATTGCGCGATGCAATGCCAAGCTCTCCGCAGATGAGCACATCGACTGCATATTGTCCGATAAAGCCGAGCAGACGGACATGCCCTTCTCCGGAACAGGTGACAAGCTCCTTGCCGGTGGGCTGACCGTCCTGTGCGGTCACAATCAGAAATTCCTGACAGGTGCCAAGGGACTTGGCAACAGAACCTGCCTCATAAGCGATTGCGATTTTCATGAAACCGCTCCTTTCTGTCTTATAACAGGGCTTCGAGCATGGAAACGGCACCCTTGAGTGCGTCCGGCAGCTTGGCGTCCTCGATTTGTCCGGCATCGACAGCCTGTGCAAGCTTGGGGTCAATGGGCAGCTTTGCGAGAACGGGCACACCATATTGTGCAGCCGCATCTTCTACATGGCTCTTGCCGAATACTTCAATGTGCTTGCCGCAGTCCGGACAGGCAACATAGCTGTAATTCTCGATGATGCCGAGAACGGGAATGTTCATCATTTGCGCCATTTTGACTGCTTTGCCGACAATCATGGCAACGAGGTCCTGCGGGGAGGTCATGACGATGATGCCGTCCACCGGCAGAGACTGAAAGACGGTCAGCGGAACATCACCCGTTCCGGGAGGCATATCGACAAACATGAAGTCAACGTCCTGCCAGATGACATCTGACCAGAATTGCTTTACGGTCTCGGCAATGATAGGACCGCGGTAAATGACCGGATCATCGGCATTTGGCAGCAGGAAATTGACTGATACCATGTCGATGCCGGTTGATGAGGTTTTTGGATAAATGCCCTCCTCACAGCCGTCCAGCTGACCGGAAAGACCGAAGGTCTTGGGAATGGAAGGCCCTGTAATATCTGCGTCCAGAATTGCGCTGTGATAGCCGCGGCGAGTCATGGCAACTGCCAGCATGGAAGTCACCAGAGATTTTCCAACGCCGCCCTTGCCGGAAACCACGCCAATTACCTTGCGGACGGTTGACAGCCGATTGGGTGCAACCTGTAAGCTCTTTGGCTCACCGCAGTTGGAAGAACAGGATTCGCAGTTGTGCGAACAGCCCATAAAAAAACAACTCCTAACAATTGGTAGATAAAAAATACAGTTTCATTATACTGCAAAAAAATAAGATCCGCAATGGAAAAATACGCTATATTGCGTGGCAAAGCGGAGGAGACAATCAGTATATTGTGTTTTGGAAGCAGCAGCGGGAGGACACGGATTTTGCCGTATCAGGCAGAAGGGCAGAAAGATTTCGAGAAAACTGGAAATAATATTGAGAGAGGGGAACCTTCACAATGTATTTTCGTCTAAAAAAATAAAAGAACACAAGACAGCTTGTGGGAAGGAGTATCGAAATGAAGAAGAGATTACTTGTATGTGTTGCGCTGATGGTGGCAGGGCTGCTCACAGCCTGCGGCGGCGGAAAGGATCAGCAAACTGCATCGGCGGATTTGCAGGGATTTTATCAAAATTTGGAGCAGGAATACGAGTGGGGAGAGGGCTACATGGTGGAGATCGATGAGGAGATGCTGGACGCCTATTTTCCCGGGCTGCGTGACATTCCCAAAAAGCAGCTGGTGGCGCGTACACCCATGATGAGTGCGGTTGCAAATGAGCTGGTTTTTATCGAAACAGAGAATGAAGCAGATGCAGACAAGGCTGCGGAAATTTTGAGAGCGCGCATCAAGGCGCAGGCAGATGGCGGCGCATGGTATCCGGAGTCGATAGAGGTCTGGAAAAAAGGGGAAGTGATTCAAAAAGGAAACTATGTAGCAATGATTGTAGCAGGAGAGAATCAGGATAAAATGAAAGCAGGGTTTGAGGAACTGATTGCCTAGCAAACAAGCGAAAAGGCCGCGGCAAGCGCTGCGGCTTCTTTTCTATTTTTATATAAGGGGGAAGGATACGTGGTATTCAGCAGCCTGACATTTCTATTTGCTTATTTGCCCATTACGCTGCTCATCTATTTTGTTGCACCGCTCAAATGGAGAAATCTGGTGCTGCTCATCGTCAGCCTGTTTTTTTATGGCTGGGGAGAGCCTGTTTATATCAGCATCATGGTTTTGTCTATTCTTATTGACTATGTGCATGGATTGCTGGTGGAGCGATACCGCGCAGATGACCGCAAAGCGCGCTGGTTCGTGGGGCAGTCTGTGGTATTCAATCTTTTGCTTTTAGGGTTTTTTAAGTATTGGGACTTTCTTGCCGTCAATTTGTCTTTGCTCTCGGGGATTTCCCTGCCAGAACTGAATATCCCCTTGCCGATCGGCATTTCCTTCTTTACATTCCAGACCATGAGTTATACCATCGACGTTTATCGGAAAGACGCACCGGTGCAGCGCAGTCTGCTGACCTTTGGCACCTTTGTAACCATGTTTCCGCAGCTGATTGCAGGACCGATTGTCAAATATAAAACGGTTGCAGAGGAACTTGACCACCGCAAAAATACGATGGAGGGCTTTGCACTGGGGGTGCGTCGGTTTGCTGTGGGGCTCGCCAAAAAGGTGCTGCTTGCCAACGGCATTGGGCAGCTGTGGGAGCAGGCGCTGACTGCGCATCGTATGGGCACCATGACGGCGCTCGGCGGCTGGCTGGGGCTTGTGGCATTTGGATTTCAGATTTATTTTGATTTTTCAGGTTATTCCGATATGGCAATCGGATTGGGGCAGATTTTCGGTTTTCGCTTTGATGAAAACTTCAATTATCCTTATCAGTCTGCCTCGGTTTCTGAATTTTGGCGGCGTTGGCACATGTCGCTGACCTCTTGGTTTCGGGAGTATGTCTATATTCCGCTGGGCGGCAATCGGTGCGGCACGGTGAAAACGCTGCGCAATATTTTGATTGTATGGTTCTGCACGGGATTTTGGCACGGTGCAAGCTGGAATTTTGTGCTGTGGGGCTTATATTTTGCAGGATTGCTGATTTTGGAAAAGTATGCTTTGCGCGGCGTGCTGGACGCTCTGCCAAGATGGGTACAGCATCTGTACACCCTGTTTGCGGTACTGATTGGCTGGGGGATTTTTGCGATTGAGGATATTGGGCTATGTGGTCGGTATTTGGCAGTCTGCTTTGGTGCGGGTACTCTTTGGAGCGCCGCAGATGGCTATACTTTGCGCAGCTATGGCATAATGCTGGTGATTCTCACCCTTGCCGCTACAACACTCGGAAAAAAACTGTGGCTTCACCTGCCCGAGCGTGTGCAGCAGGCTGCGGCGCCGCTGCTTGTGTTTGCCGGACTGTTTTTGTGTACGGCTTATCTCGTGGACAGCAGCTACAATCCATTTTTATATTTTAGATTCTAAAAGGGGGCGTTTGATGTGACAAAGTCAGAGAGCCGTATCTTAACGATTTTGTTTTGCCTGTTTTTAGGCGGGTTTTTGGTTTGGCATGTAGTTTTGCCTGATGCGGAGCGTTCTGCGGTTGAAAACCGTACACTGGCACAGTTTCCCAAATTTTCGTGGAGCGGGCTTGCAGACGGGAGCTATGCACAAAAGGTGGAGACCTATTTTGCGGATCAGTTTCCCTTGCGGGATACATGGACAGGCATCAAAGCACGTGCAGAGCAGGCGGTCGGAAAACAGGAGTTTCATGCGGTCTATTTGTGCGGAGACCGGCTGATTGCGGCGGTCGCGCCGCCGGACGAAGCGCTGTTACAGCGCAACCTGTCCAGCCTGACACAGCTTGCAGAGTATGTTCCTGTGACTGTGGGTCTCATTCCTTCTGCGGCGGATATTTGGAAGGAAAAGCTGCCGGTGGGTGCACCCAGCTGGGACCAGTCCGGTTTGCTGGAACAGGTCAAACAAGCCGGTCTGGAGCAGATTGATTTCCGTACAGTGTTGCAGCAGCATAAGGAAGAACCGATTTTTTATCGTACTGACCATCACTGGACAACATTGGGGGCATACTATGGGTATACGGCAGTTATGCACACGCTGGGCAAGCTACCTTTCCCAAAGACGCAATTTCAGCCAGAGACTGTCAGTACGGGATTTCAGGGAACCCTGTATTCACAGTCCGGCATACACTGGCTGCAGCCAGATGCGATTGAATTTTGGGTGCCGGAGACAGGGCTGCAGGTCACTTCATGGCGTACCGGAAAGCCTGCACCGTCTTTGCTGTATGACCGCACTTATTTGGATAAGAAAGATCAGTATGCTGCGTTTTTGGGCGGAAATCAGCCGCTTTGTGTAATTGCAAATAAAAATGCAGCAGAAAAAGAAAAGCTCCTGCTGGTGCGGGACTCCTATTCCGATGCGCTTGCGCCGTTTTTGGCGCAGCATTATGAGGAGGTACACCTCATTGATTTGCGCTATTACCGTGGTTCGGTGAAGGAATATGTACAGACACAGGGGATCGATACCGTATTGGTGATTTACAGCATTCCGAATTTTATCACGGACCAAAATCTTGTGCTGGTTAGAAGATGACAAGACTGCCAAAGCATTTCGTGCCTGCGGTGTGCACGAAATACCGCAAAAAGGCGCGACATGTATTCTTACAAAGCAAAATGCCCGAAATCGCTCATGCGCGGTTTCGGGCATTCTTCGTCCAGAGTGCTTGGCACAGCGGACACGGGTCTGCTATTTTGACTTGTCGGCGGGCTTGCAGATAAGGGCGAACAGACAGCCGAATACAATGGCAGCGGCGATGCCGCCTGCGGCGCCTGTGACACCGCCTGTAAAGGCACCGAGCAGGCCATGTTCGGCGACGCCGGTCGCGGCACCGTTTGCAAGGGCATAGCCAAAGCCCAGCAGGGGAATGGTTGCGCCTGCGCCGCCCCAATCGACGAGAGGCTGGTAGATGCCGAGTCCGGTGAGAATGACGCCAAGAACAACGTATCCGGCAAGGATACGCGCCGGAGTCAGCTTGGTTTTATCAATTAAAATCTGGGACAGCGCACAAATGGCACCACCCAGCAAAAATGCGTGCAGATATTGCATCAGATTATACTCCTTCCAGAATGACAGCGTGACAGATACCCGCAATTCCCTGCCCTTGCTGTACAGAGGTCGGGCTCATAAGTGCGCCGGTGGCTGCAAAGATGACACGCTTTAACATGCCTTTGTCCATGCGGCGCAAAATATCGCCGCAGAGTACAGCGGCAGAGCAGCCGCAGCCTGAACCGCCGGAATGGATATCCTGCGCCATGCTGTAAAGCAGGACGCCGCAGTCGTCATATTGTGCGCCGAGGTCAATGTTATCACGGGCAAAGAGCTCCTGAAGCAGTTTGCTTCCGACGCGGGCAAGATCACCAGTCAGGATTCGGTCATAGTCCGAGGGGCTGGTTCCTGTATCTGCAAAGAGGTGCGAGAGTGTGTCATAGGCGGCGGGAGCCATAGCGGCGCCCATGTTGTTGGCATCGGTCACGTCCAGATCGACCATCTGCCCAAAGGTAACATGAGATACACGGATTTTGGCAGGCTGGTCGGTGAGTACAACAGCGCCTGCCGCGGTTGCAGTCCACTGTGCGGTTGGGGTGCGCTGTCCGCCATATGCGAGCGGAAAACGATATTGGCGCTCGGCTGCACAGAAATGGGAGGACGCTGCTGCACACAGGGTGCGTGCAGTGCCGCCGTCCACAAAGCAGGAACCGACGGCAAGTCCTTCTGCCATGGTCGAGCACGCACCGTATAGCCCGACAAAGGGTACGTTTGAGGTGACAGATGCCATAGACGAACCGATGCATTGATTGAGCAAATCACCGGCAAGCAGCAAATCGAGGTCGGAAAGCTGTAAGTTTGCCTTGGCGATTGCGGTGTCAATTGCGGTGCGCTGCATGCGTGCTTCGGCAAGCTCCCATGTTTTTTCGCCGAAATGTGTATCGTCAGAAACAAGGTCGAAGGAACCCTGTAAGGGGCCTTCCCCTTCCTTGTGCCCGACGACTGCGGCGTGTGAAGTCAGATATACGGGACGATCCAGCACGATGGTGCGCTGTCCCAGTCGTTTTGCCATAAAAATCCCCTCCTGTGTGGTAGTATGATACCGAGAGCAGAAAACTATACCAAAATCATTCTGTTGGAAAAAAGAGCAGCGTAAGGATTCCTATATTTCGAATAGAGAGGGAAACGCATTGGTGTATTTATATAAAATGACGGACACGCGGGTCAGAAAACGATTGAAATACCAAAGAAAAAGAAGAGATTTACCCAAAGTGGTAAAAAATATGCACCGGAAAATGAAAATTTTAGTGATAGAATTGGATATTTTCACGAGAAAAACACAGAAAAATACATAATTTATTCATAACTTTTGTTGAAACTATACAAATAAAAAATGCAAACGAACGGATAAAAAGTGCAAATTATTTAATTGTAAGTTCTGGTAAAATAAAACACGTAGTTCAAAGTGTTTTCTGCAATGCTTCCCGTGCAGAGACACAACTGATAAGGAGAGAGGAGAAAGGAAGCGCGTATCACAAAAGTCTGCATAGAAAGGGGAAAATAACATGCCAGACATTGTATTAACAAGAATTGACAATCGTTTGATTCATGGTCAGGTCGCAACACAGTGGTGTGGCGTTGTAGGTGCAAACCTCCTGCTGGTAGCAAACGATTCTGTCGCGGGTGATGAATTTCGTCAGGGACTGATGAACATGGCCGCTCCGGCTTATGCGCAGACCCGTTTTTTCACAATCGAAAAAACCATTAACATCATTCATAAGGCTTCTGCAAATCAGCACATCGCAATTATCTGCGAGAATCCACAGGACGTTCTCAAGCTCGTGGAGGGCGGCGTGCCGATCAAGAAGCTGAACATTGGCAACATGCACATGGCAGAGGGGAAGCGCCAAGTTGCAACTTCCGTTGCGGTTGATGATGACGACGTAGCAGCATTCAGAAAGCTGCAGGAGCTCGGCGTTGAACTGGAAATCAAGCGTGTTCCAGACACACCGGCAGAGAATGTTGATAAGTTATTCAAATAATCCGGTTATTTTATTGTGTTTTATGTGAATTATCTGGAAAGGAGCAAAAATGGGAGAGATTACAATCATCCAGGCGATTTTGGTCTTTGTTGTTGCCTTTATCATGGGTATTGACCAGTTTAGCTTTCTGGAGTCTTTGTATCAGCCAATCGTAACCTGTCCGCTGATCGGTGCCATTCTTGGCAACTTTGAACTGGGCATTGTTGTTGGCGGTGCATATCAGCTGATTCAAATTGGCAGTATGCCAATCGGTGGCGCACAGCCTCCGAACGCAATCCTCGGCGGCATCATGGCAACCGTATTTGCTGTATCGCTTAACATGGAGCCAACAGCAGACGGTGTCGGTGCGGCGATGGGTCTTGCAATTCCGTTCGCAGTATTCGGTCAGTATGCTGTTACCCTGACTTTCACAATTATGTCCGGTATGATGGCAAAGGCTGACAAGTGTGCAGAGAATGCAGATGTTAAGGGTATCCGCAACATCAACTTCACTGAAATGGCTATTCTGGGCACCCTGTTTGGTCTGCTCGCTGTTGCAGGTCTGTACGGCGGCACACTGCTCGGTGATACCCTCAAGGATCTGTCTTACAGCTGGTCTTGGGTAATGGCTGGTCTGGACGCAGCCGGCGGCGCTATGAAGTTCGTTGGTTTCGCAATCCTCATGAAGGTTATGATGTCCAAGGAGATGTGGGGCTTCCTGTTTGCGGGCTTCGCAATGGCTCTTTTGTGTGCTGCAAACCCGACCACAGCTGGCGCAACCTTGCTTCTGTGTGCATTCGTTGGCGTTGCAATTGCAATCTATGACTTTACGATTCATACGAAGATCAAGGCAAATGCTGGCGCAAGCATGAGCGGCAATATGGGAGGCGACGAAGATGGCATATAATATTCCTGACAAGTACCAAGATCTGACTCCAGCGAAACAGCTGGATAAAAAGACCTTGAACAAGATGGTTTGGATGTCCTGCTTCCTTCAGGCTTCGTTTAACTACGAAAGAATGCAGGCCTGCGGCTGGCTTTGGTCTATGCTGCCCGGTTTGCAGAAGATCCATACCAATAAGGAAGACCTCAAGGCTTCCATGGCACATAACCTCGACTTTCTCAACACCCACCCGTTCCTTGTAACATTTGTTATGGGTATCGTTCTCTCCTTGGAGCAGAACAAGGTGGATACACAGACCATTCGTTCTGTACGTATTTCCGCTGCTGGCCCTCTGGGCGGCATCGGTGACGCACTGTTCTGGCTGACCCTCGTTCCGATTACCGCAGGTCTGACTGCGAACATCGCGATGGAAGGCAATATCCTCGGTGCGATCCTATTCTTATTGATCTTTAACGTATGTCAGTTTGCAATTCGTTGGTGGCTGATGCACTGGTCTTATGGACTTGGCACAAAGGCAGTTACCATGCTGACCTCCAATGCAAAGGAATTCACCCGTGCAGCAAGCATCTTGGGCGTATTCGTTGTCGGCGGTCTGATTGCAAACTACGGCGGCACCACCCTCCGTATTATTGTTGGCGATCCGGCAATCAATATTCAGGGTCTGCTCGATGGCATTCTGCCAAAGCTGCTCCCGCTGCTCATTACACTCGGTATCTATACCCTCATCAAAAAGGGCTGGACACCTGTCAAGTGCATTCTCCTTATCCTTGTTGTTGGTATTGGCGGCTGTGCATTTGGCATCTGGAGCGGCGACTCCAAGGCAATGGACGCAGAGGGCAACAGCATTCCCGGCGGCTACAACCCGCTCGTTGAGTGGTATGAATATCCGGCACCGGCTGCACCGGAAAAGACTGGTCAGCAGGCATGGGATGCACTTGGTGGCGTTGTAACTGACCTTCAGGAGGAAGGCATCACTGTAACTATGCCAGAATAATCGAAATGTCCGCTGTGTGAAAGCACAGCAGAACGGTAAAACGAGGGGGGGAATGACAAATGGTGCATTTCCCCCCGTGTTTTAACCAGAGAAATCAGGTGTCTATGTGAGCGCGATAACCGCATCTATTATTTTTCTTGCCTTTCTGGGATATTTTGCGTTTCAGTTGGCAAAGAATTTCCAGCTGAGGAATTTGAATGTAAGCCTGCAAAATAAGGACTATGAAACAACCGAGCAGCTTGGAAATATGCCTATGGTACGTAAGCTGCTGGGAGACTATGTATGTGATTTGTATCAGCTGCGCGCTTATCATTTGGCGCACGATACAGAAAAAATGGAGCAGCAGCTGCACAAAATGCTGCAAGCCACTTATAAAAATCCAGATGACAAGAAAAGCTTTCTTTTGGAATACTATCATATGTTTCTGCTCAAGGGGCAGAGAACGTATGCCGATTGGATGCTTGCGGAGATTCGGACACTAGAAAATCCGCAGGATACGAAATATCATGAACAGGCGTATGAGGTTCTGCTGAATGGACGCAGTGACCTGATCGAAGAGATGATCGACGAAATCAACTCGAAGAAATATTATGGATTTTCGCTCGGTGTGATCCTGTTTGCGATTGCAAAACAGTATGAATATCGAAAAGATCCGAAAAACGCAGAAATTTATTATCAAAATGCCAAAGTGTGCTTCCACCCCTCTGCCGTTTACGTTCCCGTGATCGAAAAGAATCTGGAACGATTGGCATTGGAGTTGGCACCTGCCTGAAACCTTCAAAGACAGGCAAATATAAAAACAGATAGGAGACTAAAACATGATCGGATTGGTTGTAACAGGACATGCAAATTTTGCCTCTGGAATGACAAGCTCAGTGAATTTGATCGCTGGCGAGCAGGAGGCTTATCGCTATATAGACTTTCTCCCGACTTATAGTCTGGAAGATTTATCACGTGAGCTGACAAAGGCAATGGACGAGCTGAAGGACTGTGAAGGAATTCTGGTATTTGCCGACCTTATGGGCGGTACCCCGTTTAAGACCGCGGTAGAGGTTGGATTCCCACGCGGCAATGTCAATGTTTTGGCTGGCACAAACCTGCCAATGCTGCTCGAAATCGTGATGTCCCGTAAGTTCATTGAGGATCTCGAGGATTTGACGCAGACTGCTCTGGAGGTCGGCGCTGAGGGCGTTGCACGTTATACTTTCCAGAAGATTGAGGACGTTGAGCCGGAAGACGGTATCTAATTCATAGATTCGTAAAAGAAATATTTCTGATACGCGAGTTTTTATTATGGAAGCAGATACACTGTGCTGAAAGGAGCAGAAAATATGAAAACGATTTTTGGTGTAAGCGAACAGAAGATGCAGGAGACCTCCTCCGTATTTACACTGTCTGAAATTTATCAGCAGCCTGCAACATGGGAAAAGACCTGTGCACAGATTGCAGCGCACAAAGATGAAATCAAGAAGTTCATCGATCAGGTTCTGACCGCGGAGGATTTTGATGTGATTCTGACCGGTGCAGGTACGAGTGAGTTTGTGGGCAATGCCCTGTTCCCGCATCTGTCCCGTCTGTATGACCATAAGGTAAAGTCCTATGGTACAACCGATTTGGTTGCAACACCAGAGGCATACCTGTCCCGCACCAAGCCGACGCTGCTGGTAAGCTTTGGGCGCTCGGGCAACTCTCCGGAATCTGTTGGCGCAATCGATGTCGCGGAGGCTGTATGCGACCATGTGTATCATCTGTTTGTTACCTGCAATAAGAATGGTGCGCTGTCCAAGCGTGCAGACACAACGGATAACTGCTATGCAATCAATCTGACTGATGAGACCCACGATCAGAGTTTTGCAATGACCTCCAGCTTTTCCAATATGTATCTGGCAACCTATCTGTGCTTCCATCTGGACGAATTGGACAAGGTTACTGCACAGGTGAAGGAAATCACAGCGGCTTCCCAGAAGTTCTTGGACGATAAGTTCGGTACTGCACAGAAGATTGTAGACAGCTTTGCATTTGACCGCATTGTTTATCTCGGCAGCAATACCCTCAAGGGTACTGCGCAGGAATCTGCACTCAAAATGCTTGAACTGACAGCAGGTCAGGTCGTTACGATGTATGATACCCCAATGGGCTTCCGTCATGGGCCAAAGTCTATCATCAATGACAAGACCATCACGGTTGTATATTTGAGCGATGACCCATATACCAGACAGTATGAAGTCGATCTCATCAAGGAGATGAGCGCACAGCGCAAGCAGAACCAGATCGTGGCAGTTATGTCCAAGCAGGACGATGCAGTTGCTGCGTTGGTAGACCATGCAGTTGTATTTGATTTTGACGGTGACCATGAGAATGTACAGCTGGGGCTTGGCTATATCCTGTTTGCACAGACCTTGGCGGTTCTCAAGTCTCTGTCTCTTGGCATCACGCCGGACAATCCGTGTCCGACAGGTGAGGTAAACCGCGTTGTTAAGGGTGTTACCCTGTATCCATACACCCGCGGATAAGAAAAAAAGAACATGGATTGCCCAAACTGGGCAATCCATGTCTTTCCTCTATCTGTATAGAGGCTGCATATTTTGGTGCTGCGCAGTTTCCGTCGGAAACGGGCAGAAGGAGCAAGTGAAGTTATGAATTGGGAAGTTATTCTGTGGACATGTATCACAGTGGGTACATTGTTTGTCATTTGTATGTTGGTCGCAATGATTCTTTCAGCGCGCAACATGAAAAAAAATCGGGAAGCCATGGCAGAGCTTCAGCAAAATATTAAGCTGGGTGCATCTATCATGTTTGCCGGCGGAATTTACGGAAAAATTGTTAAAATCAAGGACGACGTCATTGATGTAGAGGTCAGCAAGGGCGTTGTTATCAAAATCTCTCGTTATAGTATTCAGTCAGCCTCTTAAAGAGATGCTGGAAAATGTGTGTCATCGGTTTCGCTGTGGATATCATCATCTGAAATTCCACCGGCTGCCTGCCTTGCATACTCACTGGGAGATATTTGAAAGTATTTCTTAAATAACCTTGAAAAATAATGAATGGAGCTGAATCCCAGCAAATAGGCGATCTCACTGATGGTATGCTGATTTTCGCGGATCAGCTCTTTACTCTTTTCCAGCTTGCTGTTGAGCAGATAGCTTTTGGGAGAACTGTGCAAATACATCTTAAAGAGCATTTGCAGGGAGGAGCGCGAAATAAAGAACTCGTGGCAGATTTCTTCCACTGTGATAGGCTCTGTTACATGGGTATTCATGTAGGCAAGGATTTGCTGAAGCAAATCGCTGTGCACCTCGCCCTGTGTTCCGGTCAGCACCCTCCGTTTTCGGGTTTCATCGGCGTGCATGAGCACACGAACCAGTGTTTCCTGTAAATGACAGGGGGTAAGCATTTGGGCATAATAGGAATCGCAGCCAGTGTGTTTGCTGATTTTCCATAAGACATCTTTTAGTTCATTGGAACAGTGAAAGATATGATGCAGGATATGCGGCGGCATCTGCCCATGCAAATCGAACACGATGGTCAGGTAAGAGCATGCGTCGTGGATCGTGATTTGCCGTGCACGCAAGGGGTCGTTGGGCGCGCATAAGATGAGATCATGCGCAGAAAGAGTAAAGTTATGCTTATCAATGGAGACATTGAGGCTCCCTTCACTGACATAGAGAAGCTCATAATAGTTATGGGACGATGTGTGAAAATGGAATTGCGTCACATCGGTTTGATAACAGTCTAAGATATCACTGACCTGAAACGGCGCGTGAAGCGGAAGATATGTATAGGGAATAGACAACTCGGTCGGAACCATACAGATCTTGGGCGCAATGAGGTTGTATGTGACCTCGTTGGAAACGGGAACGATATTGAAGTATATATTTGGCTTAATTTTCAGGTGGTTATGGATTGGAAAAACAGAAAGCTCTGAAAGTATTGGAGCATTACCAATTAAAATAGAAGCAAGACCATGAACCAATTCAATATAAACCTCTTGGGAAAAACAAAACAGCTTGGTGATTGTTTTTTCACGCGCGAGTTGTCGTGCACAGACGAGCTGCTGTTCGCTGGGAGAAATTGGTTGGTTATAGATTGACCCAAATGCAAGAAAACTATTTTTAGATGGTTTGTTCATCATGCTAAAATCCTTTGGCATATTCTTATGCTGTTTTTGTAAGGTGCATAAGTTAATTTTATTTTAGTGTATTTTAATAAAAAATGCAAGTCTATCCTGTCGAAAACGGCAGAATATGCGAAAGAACGGGCACAGATTTCACAAATCAGGAATCGTGCGGACTGCGCATAGATGATGTAAGGAGGAAATAAAATGCTTATTCAAAGTCGGAATGTCTGGATCGCAGACCAGTTTGTTGAGGCACAAATCGAAATGGAAAACGGCAAGATCACACGTGTCTATCCATACGCAGCCAAAGAGGCAGACTGTGATTATGGAGAAAACCGTATCCTGCCGGGCTTTATTGACATTCATTGTCACGGCGCCTTTGGCTTTGATACCAATGATGCAGAGGAGGAGGGCCTGCGCTACTGGGTACGCAATATCGTGCAGGAGGGTGTGACCGCGCTTCTGCCAACGACCATTACCCAGAGTGAAACCGTCTTGACAAACGCACTCAAGAATGTTGCAAAGGTGGTGCGGGACGGCTATACAGGTGCTGAAATTCTTGGTGTGCACTTTGAAGGTCCTTATCTGGATATGGTGTATAAGGGTGCACAGCCCGAGCAGCATATTGCAAAGCCCAGTGTTGCACAGTTTCAGAAATATCAGAAAGCGGCTGATGGGCTGATTAAGTATATCACCATGGCAACTGAGGTGGATGAGGACTTTGAATTGACCCATTATTGCAGCGCGCATGGTGTGGTTGTCAGCATCGGCCATTCCGGCGCGACCTATCAGGAGGCGATTATGGGACGTGCAAATGGTGCCCGCTCCATGACCCATGTATATAATGGTATGACGCCGTTCAATCATCGTGCAAACGGTCTGGTGGGTGCTGCTTATCGCGTCAACGGTATGTATGGTGAGATCATCTGTGACGGCAACCATTCCACACCGGCGGCACTGCATCAGTTCTTTGAGGCGAAGGGAGCAGACCATGGAATTATGGTAACCGATGCGCTGATGGCAAAGGGGTCTCCGGTTGGCTCCAAGTTCCTGTTTGGCGGCAATGAAATCGAGATTTATCCAGATGGAAGCGCCCATTTGACCTCGAGCAAGGGACTGGCAGGCTCTACCCTGCGTATGAATGAGGGTCTGCGCATTTTGATTGAAAAGGCGCTCGTTCCGGTGCATGTGGCAATCAATTCCTGCACCAGAAATCCGGCGGCCTGCCTGCGCATCGATGACCGCAAGGGCAGCATTGGTGTTGGAATGGACGCAGACCTTGTTGTGCTGGATCGGGATTATCAGGTATTGCAGACATATTGTCGTGGAACAGAGATGTTGGAACAGAAGTCATGAGCAAAAATAAGAAAAAAACACCACATGAAACCATTCGCTTATCCGGACGTAATGTATATACCGATAAGCAGAAGCGAACGATCTATTATGACAGATTGACAGGACAGGGATATCTGCTGCATAAGGAGCATGAAAACAAAATGCAGTTTTTTAAGAACCGCTTTACCATCGTCCTGTTTGCAGCAATTTTATGTGCAGGCACCTTTTTGACATGGACACAGGCTGTGCTTGCGGGCGTCATTACGGCAGTCATTGTGGAACTGTATTTCCGTTTATCCTACCTCAAAAAGCTGGAAGTAGTCACAGATATCGATTTTGAGCGCCGTATTTCATCGATTGATTATATTGTCAAGAACAAGAGCCGCGGCAGCGTGGGCGCGCTGTGTATCCTGTATTTCCTGTTTGCGATTTTGGTAGTGCTGAACGCCTATCTGGAACAGTATAATTTGGGACTTATGATTTTAAGCGGCGGTTTGTCACTGGTTGGACTGTACTTTGGTATTTTGCATATCATTGCGTTCTTTCGAATGAAGTAAAAGAGGAAAACCATCGCCTATGCGATGGTTTTCCAAAAACTCAGCCCTTTCCGACAGAGCCGCAGAATGCAAGCTTTTCTTTGACCAGCGAAACGACGTTTTCGCGTCCAACTTTGCTGTATTTCTTGGGGTCAAAGACCTTGGGATCCTTTTCCAGATAGGACTTGACGCCATCACTGAATGCGATGCGAAGCTCGGTTGCAAAATTAACCTTGCAGATGCCGCTTGCAATGGCTTCCTGTACGGCTTCCTCTGGAATACCAGATGCACCATGCAGTACGAGCGGAATGGAGACACGAGCGCGAATCGCGCGCAGAAGGTCGAACTCAAGCTTTGGCGTGCCGGCGTACAGACCATGTGCTGTACCGATTGCAATGGCCAGAGAGTTCACGCCTGTGCGTGCTACAAACTCCTCTGCCTCGGCAGGGTCGGTGAATGGGTTGCCGCTGCCGCCATCAAGATCATCTTCCTTGCCGCCGACTTTGCCAAGCTCGGCCTCTACACTGATGCCAGAGGGCGCGCAGGCATCTACAACACTGCGGGTCAGAGCGATGTTCTCCTCAAATGGGGCGTGCGAGCCATCGATCATAATAGAGGTGTAGCCTGTACGCAATGCCTGCATAGCAAGCGCAAAGCTTTCGCCGTGGTCAAGGTGGATTGCAATCGGCACAGAGGCACGTTCTGCGGCGGTTCGTACCAGTGCGAAGTAGTAATCCAGTCCGGCATACTTGATGGTAGAAGGGGTTGTCTGCATGATGACAGGGGACTTGCTTTCCTCTGCTGCCTGCATGACTGCCATAACCATTTCCATGTTTTCTACATTAAATGCACCAACTGCATAATGTTCTGCCTGCGCACGCAGGAGCATTTCGTTTGTTGTTACCAATGGCATTTTAGATGACCTCTTTTCTTTGATATCGGCTTTGCGACAAGGTCGCAGGGAACAGCAATAGTATAGCACAAAATACGCGGATTGTCTGCGTTTTAACAAGCTTCTTTTGGGTATAAGCAAACAAAAAATTGAGGATTTCCTCAGGCATTGAAAATGAAAGGAGTGATTATGATGAATCATAATCCACTGAAAAAGTTAGTAGAACTGCAAAAACAGGGCAAGCATGTTGGAATTTACTCGGTATGCAGTGCAAATGGCTATGTCATTGAGGCTGCCTTGAAGCGCGGCAAGCAGGACGGTTCCTGCGTGCTGATTGAGAGTACAGCGAACCAATGTGACCAGAATGGCGGCTATACAGGCATGAAGCCGATGGATTTTAAGCAGTTTGTGCTGGGCATTGCAGATGAGGTCGGCTTTGACAAGACAAAGCTGTTTCTGGGCGGCGACCATCTTGGTCCCTTGACCTTTGCCGGAAAGAATGAAGCAGAAGCTATGGCAGACGCTGAGGAGCTTATTCGGTACTATGTCGGCGCCGGATTTACCAAGATCCATATTGATACCAGCATGAAAGTCAATGACGATGACCCAAATACGCGCCTCAGTGATGCCGTGATTGCAAAGCGCGGCGCACGTCTTGCGCGTGTTGCGGAGGATACCTATCACAAGCTGCTGGCAGAACAGCCAGATGCAATCCCGCCGGTCTATATTGTAGGCAGTGAGGTGCCGATTCCCGGGGGCGCTGTGGGCGCAGATGAGGGGGTACAGGTGACCCGCGTAGAGGATTTCAAGAATACCGTCGCCGCCTTCCATCAGGCATTTTTGGACGAGGGCTTAGAGCAGGCTTGGGACAATGTGATTGCTGTTGTGGTACAGCCGGGCGTAGAGGAAAAGGACAGCGGCTGTACAGAGTATGACCGTGAGAAGGCAAAGGCGCTCATGGCATCGATCAATGACTTCCCGAATCTGGTGTTTGAGGGACACTCAACCGACTATCAGACAAAGATCAAGCTGCGTGAGCTGGTAGAGGACGGCGTAGGAATCCTGAAGGTAGGACCGGCACTGACCTTTGCGATGCGTGAGGGTATGTTTGCACTGGAGCAGATTGAAAAAGAGCTGCTGCATGGCACCGATATCGAGCCGAGTCATTTTGCCGCCGTGCTGGACGAGGCGATGTGTGCCGATGATAAGCACTGGCGCAAGCACTATCAGGGGACTGACCGCGAAGTGCGCATGAAGCGTAAATATTCCTTCTCTGACCGCTGCCGGTATTATATGCCGACTCCGGCTGTGGAGCAGGCGAAGGAGCGCTTGATTGGAAACCTGCGTACGCTGGGCATTCCACTCAATCTGCTGAGCCAGTTCATGCCAATTCAGTACACCAAAGTGCGTGAGAACCTGCTGGTCAATGACCCAGAGGCACTGGTGGAGGATCGTATCACCAATACCATTGATGAATATTTGTATGCAACCCATCAGAATGAGCTGATGTAAGATAAAAAATCCCGCCATATTCTTGGCGGGATTTTTTGTAAAATAAATCATTTTTGCATACTTCTGGTGTTAAGAAAAGATAGTCGCACACAAATATAGTAAGATAATATGTGCTGGGTAAAAAATGTAGAATAACTGTTTAAGTCCTCGCCCGCGTTCTCCGTTATATAACAGCATAGGGATAGCGGCGCCGCACATCAGCCATTGAATACTATTCTGGTCTAATATATATACCATCAAGGAAAATATAAGCAGGATTAAGACCTGAAGGATTCTTTTGCGTCTGCATATGTAGAATAATACGCCTAATATAATGAGTAGAAATCCACCCTCGACAGTTAGAATACTGGGGATTAATAATGCAATGAATGCTAGTATACGAATCAAAATAGCTGGAACATTTTCGTTGAAGGACAAAGCAGCCGCGACAAATAATGGAGCTGTGCATAAAATGGGAATGGTACAGCCGAGCAAACTTTTTAATATCAGTGATATTTTTCTTTCTGTGATACCCTTCACAAACCAATCCCAAAATTGAATATATAGCCCTGTGACAAAAAATGTGCTGAATGCATTGTTCATTAAAACAATATTGGGATTTGGAAATACTCTGGATATAAAGGCAGTCATCACAGTCATTCCCCAGCTTGCATATAAAAGTCTTTTTAGATAGCTTTTTCTGCTTTTGGTGTAATAAAAACTGTCTGCGGCAATAAACAAAAACAAGGGAAATACAGGTCTGCCCAGCATCGTAAGCCACAGTGGTGCACCCGCAGCAGCATACATTTGATGAATATGGTCCAACACCATCAGTACCATAGCTATGAGCTTTATTGTGGTTGCATCAAGGATCAACCACTTTTTTGCAATTATATGTTTCTCTTCTATCAATTTTTATACTCCTTGTCTGAAAAGCTATTGGAATCATTTTTCTGAACAATATTTTTGAGCAGGTCCTCTGCGGATATTCCATAAAGATTTGCCAATGCAATCAGATTGGATGTGCTGGGATCTGCACTTCCATTTTCCCATTTTGAAACGGCTTGCCTGCTTACCCCAATCGCTTCCGCAACAAATTCCTGTGTCATGCGGCAGCGTGTTCTGTTTTCTTTTAATAGTTCTGCCAGAGACAGTCTTACGACTGCTTTTTGTTCTCGTACATCTTTGGAATTGATATATTTGCGCAGTGCTTGGATAATCAGATACGCAAGATAGACGATGAATATCATGATGATTAAATAAATAAGGATAATCACAGCAGCAGCTATTTTATAAATCATGGTGAGATACCCTCCTTTCCTATCTGAGTATAGCTTATATCAGTGGTTGCGTCTATCAACTTTCGCGCAACTATCGGTTTACATTATATTTTTTGCTGATTCGAGTCATAATATATTACAGATATCAAAAAAATCCCGCCATATTGTTGGCGGGATTTTTTAGGTTCAGCTGTGCAGGATTTTTTCCATAAAGCGGGAAATCAGGCTTGCTGCTTCTGCGCGTGTCAGCTTTTGCTGTGGAAGCAGAGCGCCATCACTGCCCTTTAAGATTTCGTTTTCAACTGCCCACTGCATAGACGCAGTTGCCCAGCTGGAAACCTTTGCAGTATCGGAGAAT
>JAGZIW010000025.1 GCA_018366035.1 Butyricicoccus pullicaecorum
ACGGTACAGCACGGTTACAACCATGCTGCGGGACATGGACTCATTGGGGGAGAAGGTATTGGGTGCGGTTCCGACAAACAGTCCGCGGGATACCACGTCTTGAATCGGCTCGGACGCCCAATGTGTCTGTGGGATATCTGCAAAGTTCGTGTCGATTGCCGAATTTACAGGCGGCGCTGTGTCAACAATCGGTACGCCGGCCTTTGGAGGCTCTGGCGTAACCGTGGGTGGGACTTCCGGCTTTGTGTCCGGTTTGCTATCCGGCTTGCTGGGCTTATTGCTGCTGCCGCCAGAGGACGAACCGCCGCCGGAGGAACCGCCGCCGCCAGAGGAGGGAGCGGTCACACTGATTGTGCGGCTGTCCTTCATTTCCGGCTGTACAGCAGAGGTCGCTGTAATGGTTGCAACGCCCTTGTTGTGTGCCGTGATATAGCCGCTCTGGGTGACAGACATAACATTTTCGTTGTCACTTGTCCATATTACAGTCGTATCGGTTGCATTGTCCGGTGCGATTTGAACGGTAAGCTGCGCGCTCCGTCCTTCCCGCAGGGAGAGGATAGACTCGTTTATTTTTAACGAAGTGATTGGAACCTCAATGACGGTTACTGTACGGGTGTCTTTTCGCTCTGGATTATCGTCGGCAGTGACCGTAATGGTTGTCTGACCCTCTTTGTGTGCGGTGACAATTCCTGTTTTGGGGTCGATGGAGGCAATATCGCTGTGGCTGCTTGACCAAGTAACAGAACGGTTGGTTGCTGTTTGAGGCAAAACAGTTGCAGTAAATTTTGTGATTTCGCCCTTTTTCATGGACAGGCTTGCTTCGTTAATGGCAATGCTTTGCACAGGGATAACAGATTCTGTAACCGTGACCGTGATGGTGTGTGATTTGTTCTTGTCAGCGGCTGAGGTAGCCGTAATATGTGCAGTACCCGCAGAAACCGCTTGAACGAATCCGCTTGCTTGGTCAATGGTTGCAATGTCAGATGCATCGCTGCTCCAAGTCACAGATTTATTCGCGCCATCTGGCAATACAGTTGCCGTTAAGGTTTTGTTCTGTCCTTTTCCAATGGAAAAGTCTCCGCCATCGATTTGTACGCTTTGTACGGGGATATCAGGCTGCGTGTTGTCCGTGACCTCTACCACAGCAGTTGCACTGGCAGAAGGATATTTGGACGAAGATGCTTTCACAGCAGCAGAGCCTTTTGATTTTGCGGTTACTTTACCGGTTGATGCATCGATATCAATCAGGTTCGCCCCATTTTCAACACTCCAGATGATTTTATCATCAGAATCGGCAGGGGTGATTTGCGCAGTAAATGTTTGACTTTCCCCAACCTTGAGAGACATTTTAGAGGGTGTGATGGTAATGACTGGTGCGGCATCTTCTGTAATTTCAATCGTCACAGAAGCAGATTTACTGGGGTCTATTTTTGATGTGGCTTTGATGCGTGCCTGACCTTTTGCAAGGGCAGTCACAAGTCCTGTGTCTGGAGCGACCGAAGCAAAATCAGGGGTTTCACTGGACCAGACAACGCCTTGCTCTGCTTCTGCTGGCAATACAGATGCTTGTAGGGTTACGGTGTCACCCTTTTTCAGCGGAGAGGCAGGCGCATTATTGATTTTTACTTCGGTGGGAGCCGGCTTTGTAGAGACTTCAATGGTAAAGGGGACTTCTTTTTGTCCAGAGAACATTCCCGTTCCAGAAATCACAGCCGTACCGGTTCCTGCTGCTGTGTTATTTTTATAAGAAAGCGTGTAGTCCTCTCCCTGCTTGAGTTCGTAATGATTTCCAAACTTGGCGGTTACTGTAACAGAGGGGGTTGCCGCGCCGCCTGCGCTGATTATTTGTTTTTCAATCGGCGAAACTTGAAGATCCTGAGAAGCCGCGTTAGACAGGTTGTAGGAACCTGCGTGGTACTCAATCGCTAATTGCCCATTGGGTTCATCTTTTGTGGTATACTTACCCTTTCCTTGAATAAAGAGAGATGCAAACCCTGTTTGCTGATTTCCAACAGTGGAAAGCGTATAATCTGTATCCTTCTCCAAGACCTTTCCGTTTACCGTGATGGTAGGTAAGGGAAGTGTGTTGAGAGGCTGCGGCTTGAATGGCTTGACATGCGTTGCTTGGATTGGAATGGCATCAGCAGGTGGGAGCGTTCCTTTTTGCAGGGATACCTTTAAGCTTCCGGCAATTTTGTCATCGGTCAGCGTACCCTTGAGCGTTCCGAAATTGATAAAAGGATCGTCCGGCATATCGCTGTTCTCTTTGAGAACCAACAGCGTATAGTCATTTATATCATCTGGATCATTGACCCGAAGCTTATAAATGCGAGGAGAATCCTGTTCAAAGCTGAGATTATCAGAATACCAGTCGGTAACGGCGTCGTGCTTTGACGTATTGCGCTCGTCCCAATATGCTGTCTTGACGCACAAAACATTATCGGTTAGGAATGTGTCGACAGCATCGGAAGAAATTTCACCAGAAGAGGGCGTTAAACCGACAGCTTTTACTCTTTCAGCGGAAAAGGAGCCTTGCAGTGCATCGACATCAATTGTAAGGCTTTGCAGATTGGTATTGTTGTTCGGGTCCTTGAACAGCATAGAACCAAGCTGGGGAATATCAATATTCTTATTTTTTAGATACCACTTTGTTGAGGAGCCCTCTACTTTTTTCTGTAATGTATAGATTTGCTGCATGGAAGCCGGATCATAGGAAAAGGGTTCGTCAGCAATTGTACTGTTTGCAGTGATAAATGGGTTTGCCAGATTGGCAATGGAAAAAGGCACCCGAATTTTTGCCCGATTCTGAATCGTTCCATTGATGGTCAGGCTGGTACCAGTGTCGAGCTGGATAACAGCATTTCCGTCTGCATCTCCCGTAAAGTTTGTGATGGTCATATTGTGGGGATTTTTTAAGATGCCGCCATCTGTAATGATGATATTTTGGATTGTATTCAGGTTATTCGATGGTTCGTAAATCGAATTTGTGCCGATTGTCAGCGAGCCAAGAGTACCTTCAATGGTGGTGCTGCTGCCTACATTCGCCTGTGTGAGTTTCAGATTGGTCTTGTCATTGCCCTTGAGAAGGAATTTTGGAATGGTAGACTGGTTTGTGCC
Source organism: Butyricicoccus pullicaecorum (assembly GCA_018366035.1). Lineage (GTDB taxonomy): Bacteria > Bacillota > Clostridia > Oscillospirales > Butyricicoccaceae > Butyricicoccus > Butyricicoccus pullicaecorum_A. The sequence goes on from JAGZIW010000025.1 coordinate 3,118, forward strand.
GGTAAAAGTGATATCTGCCTGCCCTGTTGTGTGCTCGCTGAAAATTCCAGATGGCATTGGGAAATTTGTTCCGCTGCCGTTTTCGAATTTTGTGGAGGAGTCCAAATTGAGCGTAGCATTACCCGCATAGGAATCCGCTACAATACCCTGCGGGCCTTCGGTTGTACCGGTATGGGACAGATAAATTGCCTGAAACTTTGTATTTCTGCCATTTCGGACGGTCAATTGGGCGTGGTTTCCGGCATTTCCGTTGGCAGGATCACTGCTGCTGTTTTTATAGCTTCCTGCAAAAACAGTGGGCAAAAGATTGGTCTCTGTGATTGAAAGACCACCTTTTACAGGGTTATCTGTGTGTACATTGTCCAGTGTTAGACTGTGCCCAGCGAGAAAGATTTCTCGATGCGGAACGCTTTTTAATTCATCAGAGCTTGAAAATATGAGAGAAACATTTTCAAAGGTTACGTCGCCGTCGAGTTGAATCGGACCACGAGATGAAACAGTGCCTGAACCTGTGACGACTGTGTTCGCGCCAAAATGAAGAGGTTTCATTCTGCCGTTGGATTCCGCTGTCATCTGGATATTACAGATTACATTATCTTCTAATGTAATGGTGGTATTTCCTTTCTGTGCTGCGGCAATAAATGTATCATGGGGGTTGGGAGTTTGCTTGTTGATGACAACAGTATTGCTGGAGGCAGCAAAAGAAGAAATTTCTGTTTCTTCAGCATCGGGGGAGTCCATCTCCTCGCTGGGCTGTGCAGGTGTCAGCGGGGTTGCCGGAATGGTTTCAGATGGAGGCACATCGGGCTGTTCTTCGGGATTTTCAGCATCTTCCGGTGCGTCTGGTGTTTCTTCCGGTACGTCTGGTGTTTCTGCATCTTCTTCCTCTGTGCCCAGTTCCGGAAGGGTTTGCGGGGTGTGTTCCAGACATACAAAGGTGCAGCTGCCGGTTAAGCCGCCGCATTCGTCTGTATGTGTCTCGTGA
>JAGZIW010000010.1 GCA_018366035.1 Butyricicoccus pullicaecorum
AGTTTTTCGACTTTTTTCTACAACAAAGTCGTTTCTCTTCAAACTTTTTACTTGGTTTTGCTGTCCAACCGGTCAGCTTAACTATAATATCACAACACACGCTCTGTGTCAACATATTTTTTATTTTTTTGAATCTTTCTCCATTCAAATTTTTATCTGTCTCTTTCTTTATATCTGCCTCTTTTTATCTTTCTAAAATTTATGCTTGACCTTGCCGTTACGGCAAGCGCTATACTAAAAACACAAGGAGGGAGTACAAATGGAATATACCATTCAGGAGTTATCCAAACTCGCAGGTGTAAGCGCGCGCACACTGCGATATTACGACGAAATCGGCTTGCTGCCCCCCAGTCGTACCACTAATTCCGGCTATCGTATTTATACAACTACGCAAATCGATATGTTGCAGCAAATCCTATTTTATCGTGCACTTGGTTTTCCGTTAAAGCAGATCCAATCCATGATGCAGGCACCTGACTTTGATCGTCTCACCGCATTGGAGCAGCAAAGAAAAACCTTAATCAAGGAACAAGAACGGCTTTCTCGCCTTGTAACCACCATCAACCGTACAATCCAATACACTAAAGGAGAGATTATGATGAAAGACCACGAAAAATTCCAAGCATTCAAACAGGATATTGTTGCACAAAATGAAACCATATACGGGGCTGAAGTCCGCGCCAAATACGGAAATTCACCCGTAGATACTGCAAATGAAAGAATTCTGCGCATGACTGCCGAAGAATATCATAATTTTGAAGCACTAAAAGACTCGATTTTGGATTTGCTGGAACAAGCTGTCAAGGCAGGAGCAAATCCTGCTGATGAAATTGGAAAACAGGTATATGACCTGCACTGCCGTTGGCTGTCCTACACTTTATCCAACACCACACCGGAAGAGCGAAAAGGGATTGCCTCTCTTTACATTTCTGACCCACGCTTTACCGCATACTACGACCGAAAGGTATCTGGCTGTGCTCAATTTTTATGTGAAGCTGTTTCGCATTGGGCATAAAATCGCACCCTGTGCGTATACATTTGTCTTTCAGATAACAAAAAAAAGAACCTGTGAAATATTCACAGGTTCTTTTTTCAGTTGGTACGCCGAAAGGGATTCGAACCCCCGACCTTTTGGTTCGTAGCCAAACACTCTATCCAGCTGAGCTATCGGCGCACATCTTTGCTGCTTATATATGATATCACAGGATAAAGTCACTTGTCAACCATTATTTTTCTTTTCTTATCAACGCTTATCACATTCTATCCTACGAACAAATCAGTTCCCGATAATAATCTTGCTCTCTTGTATTTCCAACAGCGCAAATAGAGGCATTCTCAAAACAAAAAATCGTGTTTGCCAAGTCCTTGACCTGTTCCACAGTCACTGCATCAAATGCCGCAACCAACTCATCGGGACTCATAACGCAATCTGTAAACAATTCATATCGTCCCAGATGATTCATGCGTGCATTGGTACTTTCCAGCCCCATCAGCATATTGCTTTTTATCTGCTCTCTGCAACGACAGAGTTCTTCTTCTGTTGGTCCATTTTCACAAAATTCATACAATACCTCTCGCATAAGCCCCACTGCTTTCTGCTCCTGCTCCTGACTCAGCCCTACATAAATCGAAAACATACCTGTATCTATATGACTTGATGGAAATGAGCAAATCGAATAGCACAATCCATGCTGTTCTCGAACTGTCTGAAACAATCTTGACGACATTCCTCCACCCAGAATCCCATTCATAAGCTGATAAGCATACCGTCGGTCATCTAAAAGCGCAAGCCCGCGGAACCCCAAACACAGGTGATTTTGTTCAATTTCTTTTGGGCGCACCACGATACTCGGCTGATACTGTGCAGGCTCGATTTGATTTCTTCCGCTTCCTGTCATCTTTTCAAACAGCTTGCAGATATATTGTAAATCTGCATCTGTGAAATGACCAGAGAGTGCAATAACAGTGTCCTCTGGGTGATAATTCCGTGCAATATAGTTGTGCAGTATCGCCGAATCAAAGTTTTTCAATGTTTCTTCTGTACCAAGAATCGGACGCCCCAGCGCTGTTCCACGATAGCATGTCTCAAAAAGTTTTTCGGTTGCTACATCATCTGGTGTATCCTCATACATATCAATTTCTTCGAATACAACACCACGTTCCAATTCAATGTCTTGATCTGCAAATTTTGAGTAAAGGAACATATCCGCCAACAGGTCTGCCGCATCGCACAAATGGGTGTCCAATACCTTCATATAATAGCAGGTACAATCCTTTGCCGTAAACGCATTGGCTTGCCCACCCATTGCGTCCATCGCCGCTGCAATTTGCTGTGCAGTGCGATTTTCTGTTCCCTTAAAAATCATATGCTCAATAAAATGAGAGATTCCATTATATTCTGCTGGTTCAAATCGGCTTCCATTGCCAATCCAGATTCCCAACGCAGCAGAGCGCACATGTTCGATCCGTTCTGCTACCACGCGCACACCGTTTGAAAGTACAATTTTTTCATACATAATCCGTTCCACCGTTCTATATATCCTATAAAATATTACTATTGCTGATTTTTTATTTTTATTATAGCATATCCCCTTTCAATAAGAAACAGGAACTTCGTGCCAATACAGTGAAAAAAGCCGACACGAACAATCGTATCGGCTTTCTTTATCAGATTTAGAGATGATTAGAGTTTTTCTTCTTCCTTAACGTCCTTCATGGACAGGTTAATACGACCCTTGTCATCAATTTCCATGACCTTAACATAAACCATATCGCCAATTTGTACCGCATCTTCTACCTTCTCAATGCGGTGATCTGACATCTTGGAGATATGCACCATACCGTCCCTATTTGCAGTCAGGTTTACAAAAGCACCAAAGTTCATGAGACGGACAACCTTACCATAATAGATTTCGCCAACTTCAGGCTCCTTTACAATAGCCTCAATCATAGACTTTGCAAGTTCACCGTCCGATGCCTTGACTGCTGCAATGGTAATTACACCATCGTCATTGATATCGACCTGCGCACCAGAATCTGCAACGATTTTCTGAATCACGCTGCCGCCCTTACCGATGACCTCACGAATCTTGTCCGGATGGATCTGCATGGTAATCATCTTTGGTGCCCAAGCGGATACATCACCACGCGGCTGCTCAATTGCCTTGAGCATAATTTCGTCCAAAATACCAAGACGCGCTACGCGGCACTTGCGGAATGCTTCCTGAATCACAGCCGGAGAAAGACCATCTACCTTGATATCCACCTGAATCGCAGTGATACCCTTCTTTGTACCTGCAACCTTAAAGTCCATATCTCCATAAAAGTCCTCAAGACCCTGAATATCTGTAAATGTGGTTTCCTGCCCGTCATCGGTAATCAGACCACAGGAAATGCCTGCAACAGGTGCCTTAATCGGAACACCTGCGTCCATAAGTGCCAATGTAGAACCACAGACGGACCCCTGTGAAGTGGAGCCATTGGAGGACACAACCTCAGAAACCAGACGCAGCGCATAGGGGAATTCCTCCTCAGAAGGAATAACTGGCAGCAGCGCACGTTCAGCCAGCGCACCATGACCAATTTCGCGGCGGCCGGGACCACGAGATGGACGTGTCTCACCAACAGAGAAAGATGGGAAGTTATAATGATGGATATACCGCTTGGTTTTTTCATCAAAGATGGTATCCAGCTCCTGTGCATCTCCCAGTGTACCCAAAGTACAGATGGTCAACACCTGTGTCTGCCCACGGGTAAACAGACCGGATCCATGTGCACGCGGCAGTACGCCAACCTCAGCTGCCAGCGGACGAACCTCTTCCATTCCGCGGCCGTCCACACGCTTGCCCTGAACCAGCCAATTTCGCACGATTTTCTTTTGCAGCTTATCAAAGCACTCGGAAATCTCGCCGCCATGCTCTGCTACGAACTCAGCGCCCAATTCCTCCTCAAAGGCATCACGCACAACCTTGATTCGTGCATCACGAACTGTCTTATCGTCTGTATCCAGACAATACTCCAGCTTTTCGCGGCACTCTGCCTCCAGCTTATCAAAAATCTCATGGTTCAAGTCATGATGCTCATATTCAAACTTCGGCTTACCAATCTGCGCCTTGATATCTGCGATGAATGCAACAACCTTCTTGATCTCCTCATGTGCCTCCATCAGCGCGTTGAACATATCCTCCTCTGGGATTTCGTTCGCGCCGGCTTCGATCATTACGATTTTATCTGCTGTTGCACAGACAGTTACGTCCATCTCGGAACGCTTACGCTGCTCTGCGGTTGGGTTAATGACAACCTGTCCATCTACAATGCCGACATTGGCGCCGCCAATGACGTAGTCAAACGGAATATCGGAAATAGAAACTGCGATCGATGCACCAAGGAGTGCAGCAATCTCAGGAGAGTTATCCGAGTCATTCTCCAGCACCGTGCAGACGATGGAAACATCGTTGCGCAGATCCTTCGGGAACAGCGGACGCATCGGGCGGTCAATCTGACGGGAAGCCAGAATTGCCTTTTCAGAAGGACGTCCTTCACGGCGCATAAAAGATCCCGGGATACGGCCAACTGCATAGAGACGCTCCTCAAAATCAACAGAAAGCGGGAAAAAGTCGATGCCATCACGCGGCTTTGCAGATGCAGTCGCAGTCACCAGCACAACCGTCTCACCATAACGTACCACACAGGAACCATTTGCCAGCTGTGCAACCTTTCCGGTTTCTACAACAAGCGGACGACCTGCATAAGTGGTCTCAAACACACGATAATCCTTAAATTCAAAGTGTTGGATATTACTCATTTTGAATAGCCTCCTTAAAGCATGAGAGTAGGCGGCATTGCAGCATTAGCACTTGGAGCGCAGGTCAAAGCCTGTCGGCCTGTCCTCCAATTGCTAAAGCCTTACCGCCCAAACGGGGAAGAAAACAAGTAGCAAGTAAGGGGGGCACAGATGCCCCCCTCAATTTTCATTACTTACGGATACCCAGCTTTGCAATCAGAGCACGGTAACGGTTTACGTCCTTCTTCTGCAGATAGTTCAGCATGCTGCGGCGCTGACCAACCATCTTGAGCAGACCACGGCGGGAATGGTTGTCCTTCGGGTGCTGCTTGAGGTGCTCAGTGAGCTCAGCAATACGTGCAGTCAGGATTGCAACCTGCACCTCTGGAGAACCAGTATCAGTTGCATGGGTGCGGTTTGCTTCGATTACAGCGGTTTTTTCTTCCTTACGGATCATGATTTTTCACCTCATAAAAATTTTTAGTCCCCACACGCCGAGTATCGGACGGTGAAACGGCGCGCTCTGACGCGTCCTGTGCCCAAAAATACTAAGCGTGGGGCAAATTACAATTTATATTACCATAGAATATGTGTTTTGTAAAGGCATTTTCAAAAAAACAATATTTGTCATACCCCGACATATACTTACAAAAAATTAACAAAATTTTTATGAATTTTTCACATTGCATCTGCAAACAATTTTTTATATAATTATTTTCACCAGCTGGTTATGTGACACCGTTCAAAAATCACATAACTCTGGTTATAGTTTTGCTTAGATACGCGGTGGGGCTGTGCAGAAGCGTGGCCTGAAGCCGCGTTTTCTTATTTTCTGCGGTAAACTTTGTGAATTTCTTCATTGATATCCAAAATTATACACAAGTATCTTCCATGGTCAGCAGCATTGGCTGCTGACCATTTTTTATTCTCTGACATACATCAAAAGCACTTCTGTATACGGTGGCTTTCCTATCGTTTCACTCTCTTTCCTGCACCATGCAAGCACCCACTCCCGCTGCGAGCACCAAAAATGCAGCAAAACAGCCAATGATTGCATAAATCGCAAAGCTTCCCAGCCCAATATAGCGTTCAAAGTAGAATAGACCATGGAAAGGTGCCAGAAACAGCGATCCGATCAGCTTGACCAGTATATGGTCTGCGCGCAAGAAGGTTGCAACATCAAGCACCCCCAATACCAGCGCATACAGTATTAGAATGATTTCCAACGCGCGGCTGTGTAAGGGAAGTCCAATTGGAATGATTGCCAGCAGAAAAAGCATATAGCATGCTGAAATTATCAAATTCAGCTCAGAAAGCTCCGGATGTATAGAAAACCAAACCTTTGCACCAATCGTCAATCCGATCCATAAGATCAGCATAACAGTTATCCCCATGTATTTCCGCATAATTCGCCTCCTTATCTCTCTATGGAACAAAAGGGGCGCTGCGATCATGCGCTGCGTCCCTTCTGCTCAGAAAATGCGGTCATTTCTCCTTACTGAACAATCTTCTTTGCTGCTTCAGAAAGTTCTGCTACCTTTGCATCAGCAGCCGCCTTGGTGTCTGCCTTTGCCATCATATACACCTTCACCTTTGGTTCGGTACCAGAGGGACGGATAATAAACGATGTCCCGCCTTCCAATTCATAGTAAAGCACGTTCTGTCCGGAAAGCTCCATCTGTTCGCTCTTTCCATCGGCGGCCGACGTCCGTGTTCCAGACAGATAATCACGAATATATTCCACCTTATGGCTGCCTACGGCGGTGAGTGGATTCTCTCGCAGCTCACTCATGAGCGCCTTCATGCGCTCAAGTCCTGCAACGCCCGGCATTGTGATGGAGATGGTGTACTCCGTATAAAAGCCATATTTCTCATACATGGTCTGCATGGCATCATAGAGTGTCATACCCTTAGTGCGATAATAAGCCGCCATTTCTGCAATCAGCATAGAAGCAGTTACCGCATCTTTATCACGTGCATAATCACCAGCCAGATAGCCATAAGACTCCTCAAATGCAAAGAGATACTCGTGAGAACCCGTTGTCTCAAACTGCTTGATCTTCTCTGCAAGGAACTTAAAGCCAGTAAATGTGTCAAAGCATGCAACGCCATTTGCCTCAGCGGCAGCGCGCGCCATCTCTGTTGTTACAATAGATTTCAGCACCGCCGGACGCGCGGGCATAGTCCCAGTCAATTTTTTTGCTGTAATCACATAATCGATGAGCAGCACACCCACCTGATTGCCTGACAGCGTGATATATTCGCCCTGTGCATCTTTTAGAACGATACCTGTGCGGTCTGCATCTGGGTCAGTACCAATAATCAAATCGACTCCATTCTTCTTTGCCAAATCAATGGCAAGATGGAAACCCTCCTTATTCTCAGGATTCGGTGATTTTACGGTCGGGAAATCACCGTCAATGACCATCTGCTCCGGCACACACAAAATGTGCTTATATCCAATGCGGCGCAGGATCTCCGGTACCAGCCGATAGCCCGCACCATGGAACGGTGTATAAACCAGCTTAAAGTCATCTGCAACCTGACGGACACAGTCAGGGTTAATGGCAACCTTCAGCACTTCCTGCAAATATGCCTCATCGGTCTGCCAGTCCATCATCTGCACAAGCCCCTGCTCCAACGCCTGTGCAAAATCCATCGTTTTAACATCGGTAAAGAAGTCCAGCGCTTCCATTTCTTTGGCAACTACATCTGCTTCCTTTGGCGGCAGCTGTGCGCCGTCCTCCCAATATACTTTATATCCATTGTACTCCTTTGGATTGTGTGAAGCCGTGATATTGATGCCCGCAATCGTACCGTAATGACGAATCGCAAAGGAAAGTTCAGGTGTCGGGCGCAGTTCATCATACAGCTTCACCTGAATTCCATTGGCTGCCAGAATACTTGCAGCTAGCTGCGCAAACTCCGGAGAAAAATGACGCGAGTCATAAGCAATGGCAACACCGCGTTTCATAGCATCTGCACCATTCTGCACAATCAAATTTGCCAGTCCCTGTGTTGCCGCCCCTACGGTAAAGCGATTCATACGATAGAGTCCGGTGCCCAAAATACCGCGCAGACCGGCTGTACCAAAGGACAGCGGCGCAAAAAAACGATCCTTGATTGCGTCCTCATCACCGCGAATCGCCTCCAGCTCAGCACATTCTTCTTCAGACAGCGCAGAAGAAGCCAGCCAGCGTTCATATTCAGCCATATAATTCATCATGATTTCACCTCATATAATTGTCGTGGAATCCAGAATATTCCTTATATAAATTATACAATAAACTCTGAAGTTTTCAACGTCTTTTTTGGAAATGTTCTATTGATTGTCAGCTTATCCCAGTATAGCTGCGTTGTAAAAGGCTACACAAAAAAACAGGGAAGATTCTCGTTTGCTCTTCCCTGTCATCTTATTCAATCTCGGCTTTATGGCTCGATCCGGCGCACGCGAAGCATACCTGTTACGCCACGAATTGCCTCCAGCACAGCCTCTGTCGGCACCTCATTGACATCTACAATCGTATACGCATACTCCCCACGCGAACGGTTCCCCATATTTTCAATATTCATTCCCTGTGCAGAAAGCGTTGCTGTAATCTGTGCAATCATATTTGGCACATTTCTGTGAATGAGGCACAAACGATGCCCGCCTTCATACGGAACCTTGAGGTTTGGGAAATTAACAGAATTACGAATGGTTCCCATTTCCAAAAACTCTCTGATTTCCTTTGCCGCCATTTTGGCACAGTTATCCTCACTTTCCGGAGTTGATGCACCAAGATGCGGCATAACAACTGCATTCTTTTGCGCCAGCATGATTTCTGATGCAAAATCGGATACATATCGCGCAACTTTTCCAGACTCCAGAGCGTCTGCCATTGCCTCTTCATCTACCAGCTCTCCACGAGCAATATTGACAATGCGCACACCGTCCTTCATTTTCGCAATTGCCTCTGCATGAATCATATGCTTCGTATCCGGTGTAAATGGTACATGCAGCGTAATATAATCACAGCCTGCAAAGATTTCATTGACATCTGTAATATGCTTGACTGCGCGGGACAGCTTCAGCGCACCATCTACTGATAGATACGGGTCATACCCCCATACTTCCATATCCAATGCCACAGCCGCATTTGCAACCTGCACGCCAATTGCCCCAAGACCAATAACGCCCAAACGCTTTCCTGAAATCTCCGGTCCTGCAAATTTAGACTTTCCCTTTTCCGCTGCCGGTCCGATATCTGGAGTGCCTGCAAGCGCCTTTGTCCACTCGATTCCCCCTGCAATATCACGGGACGCCATCATCAGACTGCAAATTACCAGTTCCTTTACTGCATTTGCATTCGCGCCCGGCGTATTGAATACCACAATCCCTTCCTCTGCACAGCGCTCCAGCGGAATATTGTTGACACCTGCACCCGCTCGCGCAATACATTTGAGGTTTTGGGGAAACTGTGTCTCATGCAGCTTTGCCGAACGCACCAGCACCGCATCATAGCTTTCACAGTCTTCGCTATATGTATACTTTTGCGGATCAAGACATTCAAGACCCACCTTAGAAATTTTATTAAAAAGCTTTACTTCATACATGACAGCTTCCCCCCTCAGCCATTTTCTTTCGCAAACTTCTGCATAAAGTCTACCAATGTCTCAACACCCTCATACGGCATTGCATTGTAGATCGATGCACGCATGCCGCCCACCAGACGGTGCCCCTTGAGATTGGACATGCCATGCGCCGCCGATTCTTTCACAAACCTTGCGTCGAGTTCTTCGTTTCCTGTGCGGAATGTCACATTCATGAGCGAGCGGGAATCTGCGCGGGCAGCCGGCTGATAAAAAGACTGGCTGTCCAGATAATCATAAAGCAGCTTTGCCTTCTTTTCGTTACGCTTTTGCATTTCGGCAAGTCCACCGACCTCCTGCTCAATCCATTCGAGAACAAGCCCCAGCATATAGATCGCATAGGTCGGCGGGGTATTGTACATACTTTCCTTATCTGCCATAAGCTTCCAGTCAAGCATGACAGGCATCTTGTCCTTTGGATAAAAGCCCAGCAAATCCTCGCGCACAATCACAACAGTCAGTCCTGCTGGACCCATGTTCTTCTGCGCACCTGCCATAATAACACCATACTGGCAAACATCAATCGGCTTTGACAAAATATGAGAGGACATATCCGCAACCACCGGAACCCCATTGGTCTGCGGGCAGTATTTCCACTCGGTGCCAAAAATGGTATTATTGGAGCAGTGGTAGAAAAAGTCTGCATCAGGGGACAGATCCAGTTCCTCCTGACTTGGGATATAGGAAAAGTTCTCTGCCTCTGAAGATGCCGCGACATGGATATTACCAAACTTTTTGGCCTCCTTGTACGCATTCATCGCAAAGTTTCCGGTCAGCGCATAATCGGCGTTGCCGGTACGCATCAAATTGAGCGGAATCGCGGAGAACTGCATGGTTGCACCACCCTGCAAGAAAAGCACCTTATAGTTTTCAGGAATACCCATCACGCGACGCAGAGAGGCTTCCGTAGACTTGATAATGGAGTCATACACCTTAGATCGGTGACTCATCTCCATAACTGACATGCCTGAACCATTATAGTTCAGCATCTCAGCAGCAGCACGCTCCAATACCGGAACGGGCAGCATCGAAGGACCTGCGGAAAAGTTGAAGATTCTTTCTGTCATCGCTTGTGACCTGCCTTTCATTTTTTCAGGCGCTGCTGCATGCCCTATCACAAAGCAAACAGACAGCACTATCTTAGCACTTTATAAGTCTAAAGTGTGAATGAAGCTATTATATCTCTCTTATCTGTGATATGCAAGTGTTTTCCTCACAATTCTTTTATGCTATACTGTAAAAAAAACAAATTTTGGAGGGCTATTTTTGAACATTCTGGATAGTCTGTGCATGTCACACGGACTTTGCGCATTGGGTGTGTGTAAATACGACACACTATATCCGCAAATGAGCGATGCACAGCGCACAGGACTTGCACGGCGTATCGACCATGCACGCAGCGTGCTTGTCACGGTGCTTCCCTACCCCGCAGAACCGTCTTCCGGCAACCTCTCCCTCTACGCCCGCGCCAGAGATTATCATATTGTACTGGGAGAAAAGCTGAAAGCCGCCGCAGACACCTTGCGCGCACAATATCCCTGCCACACCTTTGCCGTATTGGTAGATGACTCCCCTTTACCCGAAGTCTATGCCGCCGCCTGCGCAGGACTTGGAAAAATCGGCACGCACGGTCTGCTGATTCACCCCGTCTATGGCAGTTATGTTTTCATCGGCACCATTGTCACCGATTTGGAATTGCCTGCAACCGGAGATACGCCTGCACCCTGTCTGCAATGCGGCGCCTGCTTGCGGGCTTGCCCTGTGGATTTGGATAAATCGCGCTGCCTTTCTGCTCTCACCCAACAGGGTGGTGCACTCAGTGCCGAGCAGGAAGCACTGGTGCGGGAGCACCCACTCATCTGGGGCTGTGATACCTGCCAGCTGGTCTGCCCGCTCAACCGCAGCATACCGCCAGCAGAGATTCCAGATTTTACACAAAACCGTATCTGCTCCCTTGAGCTTTCCGATTTAGAGGGCTTGACGCGCAAGCAGTTTGCTGCCAAATATCCCGATCGTGCTTTTACATGGCGCGGTCCTGCACCACTTCGACGCAATCTGACCCTAAAAAAAGAGGAGAACTAATATGTCTGCACCACTTTATGACGCACTTTGTGCACTTTCTCAAAAAAGGACCATTCGTTTCCACATGCCCGGGCATAAGGGACAGCCGGTCCTTCCAGACTTTTCCCCTATTTTACCGCTGGACTTTACCGAAATTTACGAAACCGGCAATCTCTATACAGGAGAAGGACCTATCCGTCTTGCAGAAGAACAGGCTGCACGCTTTTATCACGCCGCAGACTGCCATTTCCTAACAGGTGGTTCTTCTCAGGGGGTTCATGCCATGCTGTATGCGGCAGCTGGCTGCGGCAGTTCGGTTTTATTTGACCGCAACTGTCACAAGTCGTGTGCCCATGCGGCAGCCATGCTGGATTTGACTCCTACTTTTGTATTCCCCTCTATTTTAGAGCCTTACGGGATTCCTGAACTGCTTGATCCATCTGCAATCCACGCGGCACTCAAGCAGCACCCCGAAATCAAAACTGTTTTCATCACCTCTCCCAATTACTATGGAATTTGTCAGGATATCGCTGCAATCGCTGACATTTGCCACGCTCATGGTGCAAAGCTGCTCGTCGATGCCGCACACGGCGCACACTTTCCCGCTGTTGGTTTGAAAAGTCCCATACAGCTGGGCGCCGACCTCGCTGTACTCAGTGCACATAAAACACTCTATGCAATGGGGCAAGCAGCTATGATCCTGTCAAACGGCACTATCGATTGCACAAAACTGCGCGAGGGTGCCGCACTATTTGGCACCTCCAGTCCGTCCTACGCGATTTTGGCAAGCCTTGATCTTGCGCGCAATGCACTTGAGCAGGACGACAGCTACCAAAAAACTGCACAGGCTGTGGATAAACTGAAATCGCATCTGTCACACACCCACTTTCTGCCGCTCTCAGAAGCGGTTCCCCTTGACCCCTGCCGACTCACCATTTCGACCGCAGGAACCAATCTGTCAGGAAATATGTTGTCCCACCTCCTTTATACACGCTTTGGCATTGCCTGCGAGATGAGTGACCTTCGCAATATCGTGTGCATTGTCACCCCCGCCGACCTGCCGCAAAATCTTTTCTTGCTCGAGCAAGCACTTTTGGAGCTATCCCGAGAAGTACAGCAGGCTGCCCAACCAGCACCACTTGCTCCACTCCCCCAGCCCAAACCCGCTGTATCCGTCCGCAGTGCCATGCTCGGTCCATGCTATGACCTCCCGCTGTCCGATTTACGGTCCGGTATGGTGTGCGCCCGTCCGGTCACTCCATATCCCCCGGGTGTTCCCGTGCTCTGGGCCGGAGAAGAAATCACCCAGCAACACATTGTATTTCTCACAAATCAATGTTATAATACCGTTAGCCGTGTTTTTCTGTCTACGCAGTAAATTTTTCGGCGATAAAAGGAGGGCTTTCTAATGAAAATGCTGCTCGCAATCATCAATTATGACGACGCGCATTGTGTCATGGGACATCTGATGGAAGCTGGATTTCAAATTACCAAGCTTGCTACAACGGGTGGTTTCCTGCGTGCCGGCAATGTCACCGTCCTGATTGGTTTGGAGGACTCCCGTGTGGAGGAAGCCATGGGAATTATCCGAAAATATTGCAACACCCGCACACAAATGATGCCAACTGCCCCCAATATCGGCATCGGCTTTCAGCCGCCTATGCCCGTTGAGGTCTCTGTCGGCGGAGCAACTGTATTTGTTCTGAATGTAGAACAATTTGAAAAGCTATGATGCTGGGATTTGACACCATTTCCGGTAATGACGCGCTCAAAGCCAGCCTGCGGACCGCGCTCAACCGCCGTTTTCCGCAGGCTGTTCTGCTATCTGGTCCACAAGGAAGCGGCACACTGGAATTTGCACAGGCAATTGCTGCTGCCCTGCTCTGTACCAGTTCTGATACCCGTCCCTGCGGTGCCTGCCCATCTTGCTTAAAGCTCGCACACGGAACCCACCCTGACCTCATCTGTCTCAATGAGGGCGATGCTGAAATCAAGGTTGAGCATGCCCGCAATATTCGAGCGGAAGCGACAATCCTTCCCAATGATGGCAGCCGCAAGGTATTTATCCTGCACGGCGCGGATCACATGAACACCAGTGCACAAAATGCACTGCTCAAGGTTCTGGAGGAACCTCCGCGCTACACATTCTTTTTGCTGACAGCAACACAGCCTGAGCTGCTCTTGCCAACGATTCGGTCGCGCTGCACCATTTATCAGCTGGCACCGCAGCCGGTTCCCGTCTCAGATGATTCTGCACTTTTAGAATCTGTGAGTGCATTTATGAGCGCACTGCAGAAGGGCGATGAATATGCACTGCTACTTGCCGCACATAAGTTTTCAAAATTGAACAAGACCATCTTTCGGCAGGCTATGGAGCTTGTTGGCATCGCGCTCCGCGATGCCGCACTGTATAAGCTCCACGCTGCCCCCCTGCTTCCGTCACTGCATACGGAATCCTGTGATCTGCCGGTGCAAAAGCTGCTTGCAGTCTACGACCTTGTGTCTAAGATTTCGTACCGCGCAGAGGGAAACGCCAGTATTCCGCTGCAATGTGCCGTTCTCGCCGCAGATACCTACCGGATCTGCTGTCCCCCGCGTGACTGAGACATCGCACACGCGGCTAAACTAAAATGGAGGAACCACTTTTTTATGATTGTTATCGGTGTCCGATTCAAACGAGTCGGCAAAGTATATTATTTTGACCCGTGCGGTTTGACCGTAAAGTCGGGTCAGCATGTCATTGTGGAGACTGCACGCGGCATCGAATGTGGTGCGTGTGCGATGGGCAATACCGATGTTCCGGAATCTGATGTTGTCTCTCCACTCAAAAAAATCATTCGCATCGCAACAGAGGACGATTTGGAAATCATGCGCAGCAACGAACAGCAGGCGCACGAAGCCTATCAGATTGCACGCCGCAAAATCGAGGAACATGAACTCGATATGCGTCTTGTTGCCGTAGAATGTACCTTTGATCTCAATAAAATCCTGTTCTATTTTACCGCGGACGGCCGTGTAGACTTCCGCAGCCTTGTCAAAGATCTTGCTGCCATTTTCCGCACCCGTATCGAGCTTCGTCAAATTGGTGTCCGTGATGAGGCCAAAATGATTGGCGGACTGGGCATTTGTGGACGTGAACTGTGCTGTTCTTCTTATCTGGACGATTTTCAGCCGGTATCCATCAATATGGCAAAGGAGCAAAACCTTTCGCTCAATCCTACAAAGATTTCTGGCACCTGTGGTCGTCTGATGTGCTGTCTCAAATATGAACATGAGGTATATACCGAGCTGCAAAAGGTCACACCAAAGACCGATAGTCTGGTAGAGACCCCTGAGGGACGCGGCACGGTATTATCGTCCCAAATGCTGCGTGGCACCTGCAAGGTACAGCTGGAGGACGCACCAGACGAGCCAAAGACCTTTTCCTGTACAGATTGTCATATGATTCGTTCTGGACGCGCCAAGAAAGGCTGCGGCGGCTGCCAATCGAAATCAGTCGAAATCGATCCCATGCAGGAGCAGACCCCCTCTGCGGTGGCTGAACCGCCTGCCCGACCACGCAATGAAAAACCGCGGCGTGTCAAGGCTGCACCGCAAAGCAGTGAAGCCAGTCCAAATGTGCCTGCACATTCCGGACGCCCTGATGCTTTCGAGCGCCCGCGGCTCGTAAAAGCAGCACCCAAGCCCAGCGAAGAAGGCAGCGAATCTGCCGAAGCAAAAAAACGCCGTCGCCGCCGGAATCCGGCAAAACGCCGCCCCTCCTCCAGCGAGGAAGAAAATTAAATCAGCCCCTTTTGCGACTGTTTATTACAAACAGTCGCTTTTTTTTACAAAATACAATAAAAAGCCCGAATCTTCACTCCCTCATCTTGTCTTTATACTCTTGATATGCTATACTTAGTATATCAAATTAACTAACCAAACGGGAGGGAGGAAACCATGTCAGAGCAAGATTCTATCAACGACTTTCTAGTTGATATCTGGACACGAATCAACAAAATTGAAGAACGTTCCCTCACAGCTGGTCTCGGGGATAAAATTTCAATTACAGAAATCCATATCATTGAAAAAATTGGTGCCAATCAGCCAAGCCGTATGTCTGCAATTGCCAAGCTGCTTGGCATTACGCTGGCAACCTTGACGGTTGCATGCGACAAGCTGGAAAGCAAAGGCTTTATCCAACGGATTCGGGACGCTTCGGACAAGCGAGTTGTCAATATTTCTCTGACACCTCGCGGCGAAACCGTATATGCCTATCACAAGAATTTTCACGACCGCATGATTTCCGCAGCGCTCAGCGACTTGTCCGAGCAGGAAACCGAACTGCTTGCGAGCAGCCTTAAAAAGCTCAAAAGCTTTTTTGAGGAAGAAGAATTTTAATTGCCGCCTATGGGCGGCTTTTTTCCACCATGGTACATTTTCCAAAACTAAGAGGTATGCTATGCTCACCTATCACTTGGATCACCATTCCAAAATGCCGCTTTATGAACAGCTTTACCGCGCAATCCGGCAGGATATTATGTCCGGCCATCTGTCCGGCGGCGACCGACTGCCTGCCAAGCGCCCCTTGGCAGCGCATTTACACATCAGTCAAATCACAGTCGAAACCGCCTATGGACAACTCACCGCAGAAGGTTATGTATATGCCATTCCTCGCAGCGGCTATTTTGTCAAGCAGGTTGATACGCTCCCGCATACGATTTCGCGCCAGCCTCAGCCAACCTTATCTCAACCGGCTCCACCTGCTTTCATCTTTGATTTTAAGACCAATGTTGTAGATACCAATTGTTTTCCCTTTTCTACTTGGGCAAAGCTGTCACGCGCAGTTCTGACAGACTATGACCGCACATTACTTCTGGAGCCGGCCGCACAGGGTGTTCCCGCCCTGCGTGAACAAATCTGTAATCATCTCTATTCCTTTCGCGGCATTTCGGTCGAACCCGAGCAAATCATTGTCGGGGCAGGTTCTGAATATCTGGTCACCTTACTCATTCAGCTTCTGGGACGGCAGCGCACCTATGCCATTGAGACCCCCGGCTACCCCAAGCTTACCAAAATTTTTCAGGCAAATGATGCCAATACCGTCCCCATTCCACTGGATACAGAGGGTCTGCATTTTGATACGCTGTGCGCCTCCAACGCCTCTGTCGCCTACCTGACACCCTCCCATCACTTTCCGCTTGGCGTTGTCACCTCCGCAGCGCGGCGCTCCGCCCTGCTGCGCTGGGTCAATGAAGCGGAAAACCGTTACCTCATCGAAGACGACTATGACTCCGAATTTCGCTTTGTATCACGCCCCATTCCCGCACTGAAAGAACTCGACCACAATGACAAGGTCATCTATCACAATACATTTGCCAAAAGCCTTTCCCCCTCCCTGCGCATAGGATATCTTGCATTGCCGCGCAGCTTGCTGCCTACTTATCATGCGCGCTTTGGCAGCTATGCCTCTACCGTACCTGTATTTGAACAGTATACGCTGGCACGCTTTTTGGAAAACGGAAGCTTCGAACGGCATGTAAACCGAATCCGCAATCTATATAAAGCGCGGCTGGACACTCTGCTTCACGCGCTGGCGCAGTCTGCATTGGCAGGACATTATCACATTTCCGGCGCGGAAGCGGGACTGCATTTGCTCTTACACATGAAAAACGGAATGACTGAAGATGAACTTGTCTCCTCCGCGGCAGCAAACGGTGTCCGCGTTTATGGATTGTCGCGCTACTATATCGGCTCGGCTTCTGCCTGCCCACCTGCCACCGTCATCTTGGGATATGCCGGAATCCCCTCAGAGCAAATAAGCGCTGCGGTTTCCGCGCTGGAGCGTGCATGGAGATAAAAAGGACTGCAAATGCAGTCCTTTTTGTTGCCTCTCTTGGGTCATACGACACAAAATTATTTTTTATAATACACAGTCTGTACCACACCATCTATCATGGAAACCGCACCTGTACGATACTCCTTTCCGGTAGAACACAGCCCTGCCTTTCTCTTGGAATACATGTCCACAGCAATCGCCTCCACATCAGGCGCAACCGCCACAGGATTTCCATTGACACGCAGGCTTGTGCCGTCCCATAGAATCGCATCGTCAATGGGTTCCGGTTCTCCCAGTACGACAGCATATACATCTTCCTCCTGTGTCATCTGCTCCAGATGATAAAGCCCCGCATAGGTCTTAGAAACATAATTTTTAATGTGCACATCTGCATAAATCGTGCTGCCAATACAAACCAAGCGCATAGACGGCTGTGCCAAATAGGTAGCTCTGCCATCTATGGCGCGCAAATGCAGGGCGCGATACAGCATGACCGCCATTTCTGCACGGGTAATGTTTTCGGTTGGATTCAGCTTTCCCTGTGTGCCCGCGATCACCCCTGCATTTACCAGAGCAGAAACCGATTGCACCGCATAGTCTGCTACGTCTTTTCCGTCTATAAATTTGGATAAATCACCATTTTGAAAGGAAATCCCTGTACGATCAAGGGTACGCTTGAGCAAAACGATTGCATCTTGACGCGTCAGCGGCTCTTTGGGATAAAAATTATTTTTACTGTCACCTACGGCAATACCAATGGCACGTGCTGCGCGTACTGCCTGTGCATAGTATGCCGTTTCGGGAACATCTGCAAAATTATCCCCAGACGCATATTTCTCCATACCATAAGCGCGATACAGCATAAGCACAAAGTCTGCACGTGACAATGTTTTTGCCGGACTGTAAATCAGGTTTCCTGTGCCAGACACAACACCTGTATTTGCCAGATAGTCAATGGCATGAAACGCCCAATCATACCCCGCATTGACATCGGCAAAATAAACCGAGCGATCCGGAATATAAATCATACCGCCAGTGTGAATCTGCTCTGTGATTTGCTCTGGTTCTTCTGGTACCTCCAGCTCGTCCGGAGGAGGGGTAGCGCACGCAGACGTTGTGGCAAGCAGCGCGCACAGCGCAAAGGCAGAGAGCACACGCATCCATTTCTTTTGCATATGAAAACCTCCTATCAGAAGAAATTTATGGTTTTTTCCAAACAATTATAGCATATACTATGTAAAAAGTATATTGGTATTTTAGGGATTCATTCGACTGAAAGTGCGAGGATTTTGACAAAAAGCATAAAAAAACACCGCCAAACCAACTGGTCCGACGGTGAAATTTTTTAGAACAGAATTACTGTACAGCATTCAGCTTCAGAGTCATCGCACTCTTCTTGTGAGCAGCTGTGTTCTTGTGCATCAGATGCTTGGCAGCAGCCTGATCAACAGCCTTAACAGCAGCCTTATATGCAGCCTCAGCGGCAGACTTATCGCCAGCAGCCACAGCCGTGTCAAACTTCTTCAGCACGGTCTTGAGCGCAGACTTTGCCATCTGGTTCTGCAGGCTCTTTGCCTTGATTACCTTAACGCGCTTTTTTGCGGACTTAATATTCGGCATGGGGTTCCACCTCCTTCGGCTTCTAGTCATCAGTATTCTTACTATATCATCTTCAAGCCTAAATTGCAAGTGTTTTTTCTTATTTTTTTGCATATACTCCAAATTTTTTTCACACGCTAGACACAAATCAACCAATCGAAAGGATAGATCAACATGGCATTTCGTACCGACCTTGCACAAGAAGCACTTCTTCATGCCTACGGCTCACAGCCGCCGCAGCAAGGTATCTCTGAGAACGACTATATCACTGCCGGCTTTTCCATTCACAGTGTAGAGATTCTGACACCAACTGTCGCCCGTCAGCTTGGAAAACCTGTCGGACGCTATTGCACCTTGCAAATCGATCCCCTTACCCGCCGAGAATGTGAAGCATTTCCGCGTGCCGTAGAAGCGCTCTCCGGTATTTTAACCGACTGTCTGCATGAGATCCAAAAGGACGCCCCCATTCTCGTGATTGGACTTGGAAACCGTGCCATTACACCAGATGCCGTTGGTCCTCTGGCAGCCGAGCATATTCTGGTCACGCGGCATCTGCGGAAGCAGAAGCTGTTTGCATCATGGCGCCCCGTCTCTGCCGCCGCGCCCGGCGTATTGGGACAAACCGGTGTGGAATCCGCAGAGTTCGTACAGGGACTGTGTCAAACTGTACAGCCGGCGGCCATCATCGTCATAGATGCCCTTGCTGCTGGAGCGCTCTCTCATTTGACCCGTACCATACAGGTAACAGATGCCGGCATTGTTCCCGGTTCTGGAGTCGGCAATGCCCGCAGTGCATTTAATTCTGAGACCTTTGGCGTTCCAGTCATCGCAATCGGTATGCCTACTGTAATAGATGGTGCAAGTATTCTCCCCCCTTCTGTACAGCAGGAAAGCAATACAGCAGACGCACTGCCAGAACCCGTTTTCGTAACCCCAAGAGAAATCGACCTGCGTGTGCACGATGCTGCCAAGGTCATCGGGTATTCCATCAACCGTGCCCTGCACCCCCATCTCGCATTGGAAGACCTCGATCTTTTATTGGCGTAAGCAGAAAACTTGTCTGCATAACAGACACCTGCCGGACATAGAGTAAAACACAGGATTTTTCCGCACCAAAGGAGTGACTGTCTCATGTCCCGTCGTCCCGCCCGCAAGCACCATTCTGGTATTTTGATCCCTGCCACTGTTCTGCTGCTCTGTGCTGTCGGCCTGCTCATCAGCCATCGCATGGGCGGTGATGCGCACGTTGATGCCCTCTTAGATGCCATTGCACAAAATCAAACCTTCATTGCTTCTTCCATTGCGCTGGAAACCGGAATTCCCGCCCGCTCACGGACAAAAAATACAGAGCCCGCTCCCCCCGCTTCAGATAGTCCGGAACCCACCATGGAGAGTGCGCCTCCACCGCAATCTGATACGCCTGCACCTCCTCCGGCACAGGACAAGCGTGACACCAATATCGAAGTCCGCAATGATGCAGGCATTCCCATAGATGTCAATGCCATGCTCAAAAATCCCATTCCAATCCATGTGAAACAAAATGAAAAGCCACAGGTACTCATTTATCACACCCATGCCACAGAAGCCTATACGCCATCTGGAAAGGATACCTATCAGCCTTCTGGCGAATATCGCACGCGTGACCGCAACCAAAATGTTGTGCGTGTTGGCACAGAACTTGCCAAAACCCTCAGAGCCCGCGGTATTGGTGTCCTGCATATTACCGATATTTTCGATGACCCTGCCTACAATGGCTCTTACGAGCGTTCTTTATCCGCCGCCCAAAAAGCGCTTAAAAAGTATCCGGACATCAAAGTGACCATTGACCTGCACCGTGATGCGATCCTGACCAAAGATGGAAAGCAGCTCCGTTTGGCAACTACCATTGGCGGGCAGGAGGCTGCACAGCTCATGCTGGTGGTCGGCACTGATGCCAGCGGACTGGAGCACCCAAATTGGCGCGACAATATGAACTTTGCGGTCAATCTGCAAGCAGATGCAAACGGCGCATATCCAAACCTTATGCGCGATGTGAATCTACGTTCACAGCGATTTAACACACATCTGCGTTCCGGCTCTCTGCTCTTGGAATGTGGTTCTTCCGGCAACACCCTGCAAGAAGCCATTCGCAGCGTTCAAATGTTCGGCGAAGTCCTTGCCGATCGTCTGCTTGCATAAGGTGCCTCTCTCTTGTGCACACTATCCCCGAAAGGGGGTCTTTTTTTGTCCATACAATTCACAACCGACCTGTCCGATAATCTGGAAAAACTACGTGCACTGTTTGCACAGGACAATACCTTTATTGTTCGCAGGCTGCAAACACGCACAGGTGTACACTGTGCGGTCCTTTTCTTTGATGGTATGGTCAACAATCATGCCATCAATGAGTCTATCGTGCGCCCGCTCATCGAGAGTACAATCAGCCGCCCTACCGCACAATCCATTGCGTCGAGCATCTTGCAAATCAATGATGTTCGGCTTGTGCCAGACACAGATTCCATGTTATCCAGTCTGCTCTATGGTGACACAGTCATTCTTATAGACGGGGACAGCCGCCCGATCGTTGTCAACTCCAAAGGATTTGCACAGCGTTCTCCCTCCGAACCAGAAAGTGAAAAGGTTTTGCGCGGTCCGCGCGAAGGGTTTACCGAAAGCTTTATGACCAATCTATCCATGCTGCGCCGTCGGGTCAACGATCCACGCCTGACCTTTTCCTTTGCGCGTTATGCCGGCTGCACCAACACCGTTATCTGTGTATGCTGGATCAAAGGCATCACACCGCCTGCGCTCGTTCGGGAGATGCAGCGCAGGATCCGTAAAATATCACTCGATGGTATCTTGGATTCCAACTATGTAGAAGAATGTGTGCGAGATGCCCCCAACTCTCCATTTCCCACACTGGGCACAACAGAACGCCCTGATGTCGCTGTATCGCGTCTCTTGGAAGGGCGTGTTGTGGTGCTGACCGATGGCAGTCCGGTTGCCCTTTCTGCCCCCTGTATTTTGCAGGAATGTTTTCAGGCAAATGATGATTATTATATCTCCGTGCGGCAGGCTGCCGTTGCGCGTATCCTGCGCACGCTCAGTTTCGGACTTTCCATTATCATTCCAGCCCTTTATGTTGCACTGCTTGGCTTTCATCAGGAGCTTTTGCCCACACGCCTGCTGCTTGCCATTGCCGCCGCACAAAAGGGTGTTCCCCTGCCCGTTTTCTGGGAGATTTTTTTACTCTTACTGGTTTTTGAAACGCTGAAAGAGGCTGGAACACGCACTCCCAGCGTTATGGGCTCTACCATGTCTATCGTGGGCGGCTTGGTACTTGGACAAGCCGCAGTTTCTGCCCGTTTTCTATCCGCACCTGCGGTCATTATTGTTGCAATCGCAGCTGTTACCGGATTAACCGTCCCCAAACTGCAAACTGCCGGTCTGGTGCTTCGCTTTTCTTTGCTGGCAGCAAGTGCAGCCGCCGGACTCTATGGTCTGCTCTTGGGACTCAGTCTCACCATCGCACATCTTTGTACCCTCCGTTCCTTCCACTGCCCCTATATGCTCAATCTCATTCCACGCGTGCGTCCCAAATTGGACGATGCATGGACGCGTGCGCCTTGGCGTGAAATGCCGCGCAAACGATTTCTTGCACATCAGGAGGAACAAACATGAAGCGAATTCTGCTGCTGGTCGGCGTACTCTGTCTTGCACTCTATACGGGTGGTGTTGGGCACGGTGCAGGCGATTTACTCCCCATTTTAAGTGCCAGCATTTCACAGGCATCTGATGACCGACTGACGCTCACCGCTGAAGCCGTGCGGCAGGACAGTCTGGAAGGAAACGCCGCCTCGGTCTATCTGACAGCCTCAGGAGACAGCACTGAACAGCTTTTGTCGGAAATTGAACAAATGCTGGCCGGACAGCTCTATCTCAGCCATGCACGTACCATCGTCATAGATGAGGCGGTTGCCAAAAACGGTTTTTCTTCCCTTGTGCAAACCCTGTTGGAGCGCAGTGACGTGCGCCTTACCTTACGCATCGCCGTAGCGCGCGGTGTACCTGCTGATGCCATTGTAAAAGCACAAGCAGTTGCAGAAGAAATTCCCGGAGCCGCGCTCGGCGCACTTATGGACGCGCATGCAAAGCATGGCGGTCTGCCCGACCTGCCACTGTGCCGTACTGCTGACTCCCTGCTGTCTGGACAGGATTTTTGTCTGCCTGCTCTCACATTGACCGCAGACGGTCGCGTAATTCCTGCTGGTCGTGCACAATTCCACAAAGGACGGTTTATCCGATTCTCCGGAGGTGAGCCAAATGCCCAATAAGATTTTCCCGTACGGGCGCGGTGCAATGCTCTTTTTGATCCTGCTCGCGCCGACCCTATTTACACCTGCGCAGGATTGGCTACACCTCCTATGTGCCAACGGTGTCTTTGTACTGCTCATACTTCTGTGGCTGACTGCTGCCAAGCATTTTCGAATCCCTGAACCTTGGACACTGCTTGCACGCACGCCAAAGGGACTGCGTCAGATTCTATATGGCATTCTCATACTATTTGGCGGGGGCTCTGCCTTATATACTGCATGGTACACCGCCTCCTTTTTATCCCAAACAGCACTCAAGCTATGGCCGGTTTGGCTTGCTGCACTCGGACTTCTCATCGTGTGCTGGCTCATTGTACGTCACGGTGCTCCAACACTGTTCCGCTGGGCGATTCCCACAGCATGGATTGTCGGCTTGACCGCAGTTCTCTCCCTTGCACTTTCCCTGCCCGATTGGAAAATGCCAATGCTTTCTCATGCTTTCTTAGGCTCTCGTTTTCTCGAGCAAATTCTAAATGGCAGTTCTATGCTGCTTGCCTTTGTACTGTTCACCGGCTTCGACCCCGAACTGCCGCAAAAACGTACCCTCCTATTGAGCGGCAGCTTTGCCGCTGTTCTTGCCGGACTCATCGTTTTTCGTGCGAGCGCTGTCCTAGGGGCAAACTGTGCCAATCTGCTGCGTTATCCAGCTTATGCTGCATCTGGAGTTTTTCAGGTTGGAATACTTGCACGCAGCGAGGTCATCTTTGGCGGCATCTTGCTCTTATGCCTTACCGCACAAATTACCCTGTTTCTCTGCGTGATGCACACTGCCTATCAGGAACTTCGCAAAATAAAAGTATAAAATCAGGCGGTACTTGTCTCAAAGGACAGGCACCGCCTAATGCTTTTGATATTCAGAACATCACAGAACGGACGAAGTGATGAAACAACATTCACACCCGCTCAAACTTACATTTTTGGCAGCAGTTCCTGATCGATTGCCGCATCGACCGGCAATCCCGAGAAACCAATCGCTGCAAATGCGTCAATGAACCGTGTCGCAGATGCTACCAAAAGCGAGATATTATCCGCCACAAAGGTAATTACCTACTCCTATATTCACGATTCCACTACCCCTGACTCAATACCATTATCGACCATTATCTCTACAACATCTTGTAGAACTTCTGCATTTTTGACTGCATATATCCCTTTATTATTGTTCCAAGGATGGATATACGCAATCATACTACCATCATTCAATACAAATATGTGCAAGAACATCTGTTCTTCAAACACAAGACTAATGTAAAATCTCTGTTCATTTATAAAGTATGGTATTCCATGAGATTCAATACTTGGCAGCCATGCTATGCTCATATCTGCACATTTATCAATGATCATTTCCCTTTGCTTATCTGAAATATCAACTCCAGTATGCTCTATTGTACCATTCAGGGATGAGTTCTTTGCTAAATTTTTATCCAATTGTAGTAATGGATTTCCAGTAAAATGTAGCCCAACTAAAGTGATACATATTATAAAAATTATTAGCGTTCTAGCTCTCAAGCCTTTCTTCATCATCCCTTGCTTCCTCATACCTCATTTGGGTGAAATAGATAACCTCCAGAAGTTCGATATTCAATTTCTTCAATCCACATTGTACCTGATGCCGATGCAATAGCTTTGGGTGCTGGATTTGTATAGTTTGGTGTATACACATATTTATTTACATCATTCCATGTTTCTTTTCTATGATCATTGATATACGTGTTCACGCCATGGCTATTTACAAATACATCGCCTGTTTTTACAGCCGGAACATAATTTCCTTTTACCGTTTCCACAGATGTATACTTTGTAAGCGAAAAAAAACTTTTCCACCCGCTCAAACTTACATTTTTGGCAGCAGTTCCTGATCGATTGCCGCATCGACTGGCAATCCCGAGAAACCAATCGCTGCAAATGCGTCAATGAACCGTGTCGCAGATGCTACCAAAAGCGAAATATTATCCGCCACAAAGGTAATTACCTTTTCCAGCTCCAAGCCAGCGTCTAACAGGGTATTATGCTTGAGATAAATTTGCCCTGCCGGTGCAAAAAATCCAAAATTACCCAGCGCTGAAAAGTCATTGCAGTATTTGCATGCACGCTCCGTCTGCGCTGCATTTTGCTCCGGCACATTTTGAAACAGCGTCACAAAAAATTGCAGGAGTCCATTGTTTTCATCTGGCAGCGCAATCGGAATAAAGCAGGCTTCTATGATAACCTCCTTGGAAATCTTCCCAAGGCGCTGGGTTTCTGCCCGCAGCATCAGAGGCGTATTCTCAGTCTGCTCGATCAGCTCTGCACGAAATCCATTCTGTCCCAACACATCATTCATGCACGCCAAAATTTGCTTCTGCTTGTTCGTATCCATGATTTATCCTTTCTTCACACCAATATCTGTACGGAAATGTGCATTTTCAAATTGAATCTTATGCACATCAGCATACGCTTTTTTGATTGCTTCGTCGAGGGTCGGTGCGGTCGCGGTCACACCCAGAACACGTCCGCCGCTTGTCACAATGGTGTCTCCCTGCTTTTTTGTTCCGGCATGGAATACAAATGCGTCCGTTACAGTATCCAATCCTGTAATCACCTTTCCCTTTTCATATGCCTTGGGATAGCCGCCAGATGCCATAACCACACAGCACGCCGCATCGTCCTTCCACCGGATCTCCATTTGGTCCAGCTTGCCATCAATGACGGCATTGAAAATATCGTACAAGTCGCTGTCCAGACGCGACAAAACCGCCTGTGTCTCCGGATCGCCAAAGCGTGCATTGTATTCTATCACCTTCGGCCCCTTGGGGGTCAGCATCAGTCCAAAATACAGCACACCACGGAATGGACGTCCTTCTGCTGCCATCGCTGCCACCGTGGGCTTGAAAATGGTTTCCATGCACTCTGCCGCGATTTCGTCTGTATAGAAACGAGACGGAGAAAACGCGCCCATACCACCTGTATTCGGTCCCGCATCGTTGTCATACGCACGCTTATGGTCTTGTGCGGAAGGCATGGTTTTCAGGCTTTTGCCATCTACAAATGCCAGAACAGAAACCTCTGGACCTGTCAGAAATTCCTCGATCACGACACGCGCACCTGCGCCGCCAAAGGCACCGCCATCGATTGCGTCGCACACAGCATGGATTGCCTCGTCCTCCGTCATGGCAACGGTAACACCCTTGCCCAGTGCCAGACCATCTGCCTTGACAACGATTGGTGCTCCCTGCTCTTTGATATAGGCAACCGCCTTTTCGGAATCCTCAAATACCGCATATCCAGCCGTTGGAATGTTGTATTTGTGCATCAAATCCTTGGCAAAAGACTTTGAGCCTTCAATGACTGCGGCATTCTTTTTCGGTCCAAACGCACGGATTCCTGCTTGCTCCAAGGCATCGACCATGCCCAATGCCAACGGATCGTCCGGTGCAACCATCACAAGGTCAGGACGCTTTTCCTTTGCAAATGCAACGACGCCTTCGATATCGGTTGCTGCAATATCCACACACTCTGCAACCGATGCAATGCCGCCATTTCCCGGCGCGCACCAGATGTGGTCAACCTTCGGGCTTTTTGCCAGCGTTACACAGATCGCATGCTCTCTGCCGCCGCCGCCAATTACGAGAACTTTCATTTGTTATCCTCCTTTTTTTGAGTAAACAGACCCATGCCCACACAAACTGCACAGCAGCTCAAAAAAACACCTTCCAGAAGCAGTGCCGCCATCGCAGGCAGCACGAAGATTCCTGTAAGTGATAAAATCTCCTGCACCGCAAACACAGCCACAGCGAGGGTACTGATTTTATTGGCAAGCTGCAGCCATGCGTTCTCCTGCCAGAGCGCTGTGCCATTGGAAATCCCAATATATCCCAACAGTCTGGCAATCCATTCAAACGAGCCTGTAAAACGGGCGAGCACTACCATACAAAAACCAAGCAGGCATCTCCCCATATTCCGTTTCATGTTATAAATCTCCTTGAAAACAGCAGAGCGGGAGTTGTCCCGCTCTACCTTTCTGCTTAATGATGGAACAGACGTGTGCCTGTGAACGCCATCACGATATGATATTTATTGGCTGTCATGATGACATGGTCATCTCGAATCGAACCGCCCGGCTGGACAATATACTGCACACCGGATTTCCGTGCGCGCTCTACATTATCCCCAAACGGGAAGAACGCATCTGAGCCAACGGTTACACCGCTCTGTGTCTGGACCCATGCCTTCTTTTCCTCTATGGTCAGCACCTCGGGCTTTACCTTGAAGGTATTCTGCCAATCCCTTAAAATATCCTCATATTCATCTGAAATGTAAATATCAATTGCATTGTCACGGTCAGGGCGACGGATTCCCTCGACAAACTGCAAGCCCATTACCTTTGGGTGCTGGCGCAGGAACCATGTATCTGCCTTTTGTCCAGCCAAACGGGTGCAGTGGATACGGCTCTGCTGACCTGCACCGACCCCAATCGTCTGCCCATTTTTCACATAGCAGACTGAGTTTGACTGTGTATACTTGAGCGTAATGAGTGCTACAATCATATCGCGCTTTGCCTGCTCAGACAACACTTTATTGTCTGTTACAATATTTTGAAGCATATCCTCTCCAATTGTGAGGTCGTTATGTCCCTGTTCAAAGGTAACGCCAAAAATATCCCGACGCTCAATTGGCTTTGGTGTATAATTGGGGTCAATGCTTACCACATTGTAGGAGCCTTTACGCTTGCCCTTCAGGATTTCCAGCGCCTCATCGGTATACCCGGGCGCAATAATACCATCGGACACCTCGACAGCCAGCAGCCGTGCTACATCTGCATCACACACATCAGACAGCGCAACCCAGTCCCCATACGAGCACAGGCGGTCTGCACCACGTGCACGCGCATATGCACAAGCAATCGCAGACAGCTCACCCTCTACAAAGTAAATTGCCTTTTCGGTATCAGAAAGCGGATATCCGAGCGCTGCTCCTGCTGGAGAGACATGCTTAAAGGACGCTGCTGCCGGATAACCGGTTGCCTCCTTCAGTTCACGCACCAGCTGCCATGCGTTGAAGGCATCTAGGAAATTGATATATCCCGGACGTCCATTCAGCACAGAAATAGGCAGCTCTCCATCTTCCATGAAGATGCGCGCAGGTTTCTGGTTCGGGTTACAGCCATATTTCAGTTCCAATTCTTTCATGCTTACGCCCCCAATCACTTTGTATGCTTGTTCTTGATAACCGTCTGGGTCTCTCCTGTTTTTGCGTCTACATAACGTACAAACAGAGAAATCTTATTCCACGGATTCATAGCGTCCCACAGATATTCTGCATACCTTTCAATCGGAATATCCTCTACGTGTACGCATTTTGGCTCACCGCGGAAGAATGGAAGGGGATCGCCGTCACACATATAGGTGTGAATAAAGTGACCGCGGCCCTTTACCGGCTTGTCATACTCAAAGAAATAACGCTTGCAGGCATCTGGATCGCTGTGAAAGTGCTTGAGAATTGACAGCGCATAAGAGCCATCAGGATTGTGTACCGCGGAAATGCGTGAGGTAAAGTTCGGTGCATCAGGCTCGAACCGGCGGGTGCGCAGGGCGTCGATATAGCTTTTTCCCTCTGCCAGAGCGTCCCGAATGGTATCGGTCTGGTCACCGTTTGTAATAATGGTCATACCGTTATAGACACGCACGGGATGATAGATGATAAGAGACGGGTCAGAGCACTTTGACGGGTCAAACGCCTCGGTGCGTATGCCGTCCTCAGTAGGAACAAACACACGATTGCGGCTGTTTTCGCTTCGTCCCATAATGAAATACACCATCACATAGGTGTCTGCATTCGGGGTGCAGCCCAGCATCAAGCCGCGGCCCGGGTAGGCGTTTGCCTGAAGCTCGTCCGTAAAACGCAGCACATTGGCATTGTCAGAAACAAACATGGTATTCTCAGCCATAACAAAACTGTCTCCTTTTGTTTATATTTCAGGTTGAATGGTCACGCGGCCATCTGCAACAGACAGACGCCCCTCGCAAAACAGTGCTACCGCACGCGGCAGGATAATATGCTCCGCCTCGGTCATCACACGCTTTTGCAGGCTTTGTGCGGTATCCTCCGGCGCAATATCTACTGCTTTTTGCAGAATGATAGCACCGCCATCTACCACCTCAGAAACAAAATGTACGGTTGCTCCCGTCACCTTGACGCCCTTTTGCAGCGCTGCCTCATGGACGCGCAGTCCGTAAAAGCCCTCTCCGCAAAAGGACGGGATTAAGGACGGGTGCACATTGATGATTTTATTTTCCCATCTTCGGCAGAAGGAATCCGGCAGGACGGTCATAAACCCTGCCAATACAATCAGCCCGATGCCGCGTGCTTCCAGCTGGGTATGGAGTGCCTGTCCATATGCCTCGCTGTCCGCAAAATCTCGCCGCCGCAGAACAGCAGTCGCAATGCCGGAACGCTCGGCACGGGTCAGCGCATATGCCTCCGCATTTGAAGAAATCACAAAATCTAATTTACCGTTTGCAAGCGCATGATGCTCTGCGCAATCAATCAGTGCCTGCAAATTGGTTCCGCCGCCCGAAACCAAAACTGCAATCTTAATCATCAGCCTTTTCCTCAGCGCAGAATAACGCCCTTGTCGCCCGCACAGCACGTACCGATGATATATCCGGTTTCACCGGCTGCCTGAATGGAAGCAAGCGCCTTGTCTGCGTCCTCCTTAGCAACTGCCATCACCATGCCCAGACCCATATTGAAGGTGTTGTACATATCACGCTCCGGAATTTCACCCGCATGCTGAATCACACGGAAAATCGGAAGTACCGGTGCCGCTGCCTGTTCAATAGAAGCGCATAGATTGTCGGGCAGCATACGCGGGATATTTTCATAAAAGCCGCCGCCTGTGATATGGCTGATGCCCTTGATATCCACACCGTCTGCAAGCAGGTGCTCCACGGTTTTTACATAAATTTTTGTTGGCACAAGCAATGCCTCTCCAATGGTCATGCCCAGCTCATCGCTGTATCTGCGAACGGATTTTTCATTGATGCCCAAGGTCTTACGCACCAGAGAATACCCATTGGAATGTACACCGGAAGATGCAATGCCAATGAGCACATCGCCTGCCTGCATGCGGCTGCTGTCGATCATCTTCGGCTTGTCTACCATACCGACCGAGAATCCAGCCACATCATATTCATCTTCCGGATAGAAGCCCGGCATTTCGGCAGTCTCTCCGCCAATGAGCGCACAGCCAGCCTGACGGCAGCCTTCCGCGATGCCAATAACGATATTGGCAACACGCTCCGGCACATTCTTGCCCACCGCGATATAGTCTAAGAAAAACAGCGGCTTTGCACCACAGCAAACAATATCATTTACACACATGGCAACGCAGTCGATGCCGATGGTATCATGCTTGTCCATCAGGAATGCCAGCTTCAGCTTTGTGCCGACGCCATCGGTACCCGAGACCAAAATCGGCTCCTGCATGCCCTGCATATCCGGAGCAAACAGACCACCGAAACCGCCGAGCGTACCAATCACGCCCTTGGTAAAGGTGCTCTCCACATGCGGTTTCATGAGCTTGACTGCCTCATATCCAGCAACGACGTCAACACCCGCCGCCTTATAGCTTTCCGAACGACTCTCGATCATAAAATGAATCTCCCTTCAAAATTATGGACAGGAGGCGGTATACACCACCATATAACAGACTCCCCGTTTTACTCAGAGAGCTCCATTTCAAACATATTTTTTTCTACGCTTTCAGGAACCGGCATAGGATATACGCCAGTAAAACAAGCATCACAGAAGGTGCAGCGTGCCCCCACCGCAATCTTGTTGGCAGCCTCCACCGAGAGGAAGCCAAGAGAATCGACACCGATGATCTCGCGCATCTCCTCTACGGTATGATTATGCGCAAGCAGCTGCTCACTGTCTGGAATATCTGTGCCAAAGAAACAGGGATATCGGAATGGCGGCGCCGAAATACGCATATGCACTTCCTTTGCACCCGCGTCTCGAATCAGCTTTACCAGACGACCGACTGTTGTACCGCGCACAATGGAATCATCGACCATGACCACGCGCTTGCCCTCCACAGCACGGCGCAGAGCATTGAGTTTCAAGCGCACAGAACGCTCACGCTTGTCCTGTCCCGGCTGAATAAAGGTACGTCCAATATAGCGATTTTTAATCAAACCGACACCATAAGGAATTCCCGAATACTTTGCATAACCGATTGCCGCCGGAATCCCTGAATCCGGTACGCCAATGACAACATCTGCTTCTACCGGATGCTCCTCACACAGATAGCGTCCTGCTTCCTGACGCGCCTCCTCGACCGAAGCACCATCAATAATAGAATCTGGACGTGCAAAATAGATATATTCAAATACACAAGCCGCTGTTTTTTCCTTGATGCCGCAGTGCATGGAACGCACTTCGCCGTCCTCTACAACAACGACCTCGCCCGCCTCAATATCTCGGACAAACTCAGCACCCAGCGCATCGAGTGCACAGGATTCTGACGCAAAAATGATTGCACCATCATCGCGTTTGCCCATACACAGCGGACGCATGCCGCGCGGGTCACGTGCTGCAATCAGCTTGCGGGGAGACATAACCACAATAGAGTACGCACCAATAATCTCCTTCATTGCTTCCACAACAGCGGCTTCAATGGAAGGCGTGATAAGGCGCTTGCGCACAATGGTATACACCAGTGCTTCTGTATCAGAAGTGGAGCGGAAAATACCGCCTCCCATTTCCATCTTGCGGCGCAGTTCGGAGGCATTGACCAGATTTCCATTATGTGCAACTGCAAGATTGCCCTTTACATGGGTGATGGCAAGCGGCTGTGCATTTTCGCGTGACGGCTGTCCTGTGGTAGAATAGCGTACATGTCCGATTGCCATATTGCCCGACATGCTTTCCAGTGTTTTTTCATCAAATACATCATTTACCAGTCCAACGTCCTTATGGCATCGAATGACACCCTTGTTGCATACTGCAATCCCGCAAGCCTCCTGTCCTCGGTGCTGCAAGGCAAAGAGTGCTGTATAGGCTTCATGCGCCGGACTGATCGGCGTCCCATCTGGCATATAAATCCCAAAGACACCACATTCTTCGTGAACCGCATCTCCATCAAACGGTGTACGCGGCAGCTTCTTCATCTTATACTTCATGCTGTTTGGAACCTTTCAAAAAAGTTTCGTATTGGAAAGAAAACGGAGCGTTTCAGCGGCTGCTTGCCGCCAAAACGCGTCCAGTCTGTATGCGTGTCACAGAAAGCCGAAATTACTTGCTCATAACACGGCGCATGATTTCCTCGTATGCTTCTTCCACACCACCCATATCACGGCGGAAGCGATCCTTATCGAGTTTTTCTCCGGTGGTCTTGTCCCACAGACGGCAGGTATCCGGAGAAATCTCATCTGCCAGAATGATTTTGCCGTCCGGAGTCTTGCCGAATTCCAGCTTAAAGTCAACCAGCGTCACATTGAGGTGATCGAAGTAATCCTGCATCACAGCGTTGACCTTGAATGCCATGGCCTTGATCTGATCGATTTCCTCCTGCGTTGCAAGATTCAAAGCCAGTGCATGATAGTCATTGATGAGCGGATCGCCGAGATCATCATTCTTATAAGAGAACTCGATTGTTGGCGCTGCAAATACGATGCCCTCCTCCACGCCGTAGCGCTTTGCAAAGGAGCCTGCGGAGATATTTCGGATAATCACCTCCAGCGGCACGATGGTAACCTTCTTTACCACGGTTTCACGCTCCGAGAGCTGTTCTACAAAGTGAGTCGGTACTCCCTGCTTCTCGAGCAGCTGGAACATGTGATTGGACATTACATTATTGATTGCACCCTTGCCCGCAATCTGCCCCTTTTTCTGCCCATTGAATGCAGTTGCATCGTCCTTATAATCTACAATATACAGGTTGGGGTCCTCAGTTGCAAATACCTTTTTTGCTTTTCCTTCGTAAAGCTGTTCTTTCTTCTGCATAATTTTGGATTCTCCTTTTATAATTCTACAAAAACAAACGGGCTGCACATCTCGTATAAAAAATTCTTCTTATTCTTTGGACGCAAACTGGCTGCGAACCTTTTCATCTTTCGCACAAACCTCAGCTGCCATATCTGCCTTGAATTTTGTCAGGCGCTCAGACAGAACAGCGTCCTCAACGGCGAGCATCTGCACGGCAAGAATCGCGGCATTGTCTGCACCGTCCACCGCAACACAGGCAACCGGAATCCCCTTTGGCATTTGTACCATAGAGAGCAGGCTGTCCAATCCGCCCATCATGGAGGTCTTAATCGGTACGCCGATTACAGGGAGCGTAGTATATGCTGCAATGACACCACCCAAATGGGCTGCCTTGCCTGCTGCTGCAATAATAACACCAAAACCATCTTCGCGCGCATTCTTTGCAAGCTGTTCTGCGGCAATCGGCGTTCTATGTGCAGAGACAACACGTACTTCGTATGGAACACCAAACGATTCAAGGCGTGTGACAGCGGCTTGCATAACCGACAGATCGCTGTCCGAACCCATTACAATACAAACCTTTTTCATGTATTTCCTCCTGAGCTCCAAAAAAATTTTTTGGTATGAAAAATAAAATGCAGACGCGGCACATTGCTACATCTGCATTTATCCTCAAAAATATGCAATTCCACCACAAATGCTTACAAAAAAGCCCAAAAACACTGTACTTTCAGGCATAAAGGTGCGGTTAGAGAAACGATTCAAAATTGTCAATGAAATCTGTTTCATCTGGCACAGCCCCTTTCCTTCGCAATGTGGATAATAGTGAAATTTCTAAATCCATATGCTTTTATTTTACACACCCTTTTCCTTCTTTGCAAGAGAGGCGGTAAAAAATCGTATACATTCACAAAAACCAAATTTTTTCTATGGCCGCCTTGGTGCTTATCACCGCAAAGCCTCCTGCTCTGCCTGATGAATAAGCGCCGCTGCCCCACGACTGTTTTCCAGTTCCCGCTCGCGCAGTAAATTTGCTGTTGCATTGACTTCTTCGTCCAGCTTTCCCGACACACATTCATCAATCAGCGGACACAGCTTTTGAGCGGTCACCTCCGCAAGCTGAATACAGGTGTGGGAGCCAATATACTTGAGAAAACCGTCCACCTTGATATCATAACTCATGCCAATCACAGGCACACCGCGGCAGGCAGAAAACATCAGAGAATGCAGCCGGATTCCAATCACCGTTTTCATACGCGCCAGCAGCCCAATGGTTTCTTCGATGGGCAGGCGGCAGTCTACCATATAATAAGGACAGCTTAACTTATCTGCAACCATACGGGCAGGCGCAACATCACTTGGAAACTCGATCGGTACAAACACAGGGGTCAGCCCGTGCGTATGATAGGCATACTCTGCCGCTCGGGCGATTTCATCGGAAACGGCCTCCAATCCCTTCCAGTTGCGCAGGCTAAAGCCCAGATAGCGTCCATCGGCGGGAATTCCAAGCGCCTCCATCACCTGATCCATCTGCGCATCTCCTGCTGGGTGCAGAATAATTGTCGGGTCAGCTGCCAGCCGAATTTCCGGCTCTACAATGCCCATGCGCGTCAGCTCCCCATGAGACAGATCATCACGCAGCGTAATGAGATCCACCGCACGGTTAATGGTGCGGGCAGTATAATTGCGGTTCATCGGCCGGCGAATGGGCCCAATGCCGCAGCCATACATCATGACCTTGCAGCCAAGACGTTTTGCAATATCCAAGGTAACAAGATAATATACCAGAGAACGTGTCGAGGTAACGTCCTGCATCAAGCTGCCGCCGCCATTGATATAGAGCGCTGCCCGACGAAACTTTCGCATAATAACAGGCAAATTAAAGGTATACACTGCGCCTGTACGATAGAGCAGTTTTGTTTCCTTTGGGCGGCGGGACATGACCGTAATCGGTCTGTCTGGATCAAAGGCACGCATTTCCTGCACGATTCCGCTTAAAATCGCATCATCTCCGGCATTGCCGCGCCCGTAAGCGCCGCAAATCACAATACCGTCCCGTTTATTCTTGGGCTTGTGGTAGAGCCGCAGCAGCTTTTCATAATTTGCCTCCTGCGTGCGGCACATGGTATCGAGAGAATACTCCCGTGTTGCCTTTTCATACAGCCTGTCTGCAAACAAACGTCTGCGCTCTGGATCACCACCCAATTTAATAAGATCCTGTGCGAGCGTCTCATGGTCGCGCGGCTCAAAGATATAGCCATTTTCACCGGTATCAATCAGTTCATTCATGCCGCCCACATCTGAACAAATCGTGGCACAGTGCTCAAGGACACCCTCCAAAATAGAATATGGGAAAGTCTCCGATACCGAAGTCAAAAGATTGATATCCATCGCTGCAAAAAAGCGATTGACCGGCGAAACCCACCCGCAAAAGGTCACGCGGTCAGATACGCCCAATTCGTCCACAAGGTCGCGCAGCATTTTTTCGTCCTCTCCGTCTCCCGCAATCAAGAGCCGAAGCTGCGGGACCTCGCGAACGGCACCCGCAAAGCCGCGCACACAGGTTGCAATATCCTTGACCGCTGTCAAACGTGCCGCAATGCCACAGAGCACATCGTTCGGTGCCACCTCAATCCCCCATTGTTCGCGGCAATAAGCGGCACGATCCAAGCCCTCAAGAGGACTTCCAAAATCCATACCATTATAAATGGTAAAGATCTTCTCCGGCTGAAAGCCGCGAGAAATCAGCGTGCGCGCCATACGATCCGCAACCGCCTGATGAAAGTCCAAAAAGCGCAGCGCAATGGTGTTGGCAAATCCATTCGTCCACTGCTTGAGCGGATTGCCCAAATAGTCATACCGGTAATCGGAATGTACCGTGGTCAAAACCGGAATATGGAACTTTCTTCCCCGCAGCAATGCGCCGACCAGATTTGCCTTGCCTCCATGGCAGTGAATCACATCTGGCTGAAACTCCGCAATGATTTTACGCACCTCATTGCGGCAGTATATCGGATTGAAGCTCGGAATGACACGCACATGGATTCCGTTTTTCTCTGCTTCTCTCGGAAACGGCCCATCTCGAAAGGAAATGAGCATAACCTCATTCCGCTCCCGCAGCGCCTGAATCAGCGTCATAATATGCGTCTTGGCGCCGCCAACATCACCGCCGCCCATCATTTGTAGGATTCTCATGCAATGCCTCCATGGTATAATTTCTATCCATACACTATTATACACAAATCCTGTCTGATTGCAATTTATCTTCAGAGATGTTATACTGAAAAATAACAAAATCCACCCCCTGACACAGCCTGACAGGGGGAAGTCCATCGGAAGGAACCTTCTCATGTCTGAAAAAAACACGATGACGCGCAACGCCATGCTGTTCCTGCCTGCAAAAATTGCAGAGGGCATTCTGCTCATGGCAATGTCGTCGCTCTATTCTCACATTCTGACAAAATCTGCGGTTGGTCTTTTTAATGCCACCAATATGATGGTCAACTTTACATTTCTGCTCATTGCCGCATGGATGTCGAACTCCAATACGCGCTATGTCGCGGAGGAATATAAAAAAGACCGTGCCGCAAAGCTCTTTTCTACCATTGTTCCCATCTATTTCCTGCTGTGTGCCATTACGGGCGCTGTCTGCGTTGGCATGTACGCTTTTACCCAAGAGGGTTATTATCTGCTGGGCGCTGTCATGTTTTGTACCTATTCTGCATTCACCGTGCTCAATAATACGATGGTACAGCTTTCCATTATCCGCCCAGCCATTCTGCTCAGCCTGACCTCTGCCTCACTCAAGCTGCTGCTCGCGATTTTATTTGTAGGCGGAAAATCCGGCTTTGACTCCCCCACACCGGCGCTCCTTGCCAACATCATTGCCGATGGTATCGGTGCCTTGGGCGCAATCTTTGCACTTCGAATGCCGCAGGTCGTGCGTCTGTGTCATTTTTCCAAGGTCATGCTCAAAAAGCTGCTCGCCTTTGGCGTACCGCTTATGGGCGTTGCCCTTTGCACCGCACTTCTCAATCTGATCGACCGCTTTTTGGTTCTGGGTATTTACGGAGACGAGGTCTTTGCCGTTTATTCCAGCAATGTCTCCATTCCCTCCTCCATCTTTAATATGCTGTCTGTCGGTGTGCTGCGCGGTGTTTATCCTGCCGTTTTACGTGCATGGAGAGAATCCGGCCGCGATGCTGCCCGCGGGCTTTTGAGCGCCGGTGTGCGGCTTTATATGCTCATTGCCTTTCCCGCCGCCTTCGGTCTCACAGCAGTAGCACTGCCATTTACCCGCATTTTCTTTGACTCCGGATATGATGCAGGTGCCCCCGCAATCGGTCTCATGTCCTTTACCATGGTGCTGATGGGTCTTACCGAATATGCAAATAAAGGATTTGAACTGGAACAAAATACACGTCCCGTCATATTCAACAGCGCTGCTGCAACCATAATTAAAGTGGTATCCAGTGTCATTCTGATTCAAAAAATCGGCTTTCTCGGTGGTGCAGTTGGCTCAGTCATCGCTCTTGGCTGTTATTTCGTCATTACAGCAGTGCGTGTACGCCGCTACTTCATGTGGCAGGTTGCCCCGCGTACCTTTGTATCCATACTCATATCCTCTGCACTTTGCGGTGCGGCTGCATACGGCTGTACCCTGCTGCCTGTAAATGACCTGCTACGTCTGATGCTTGCCATTGTCTTGGGTGGTCTGACCTACCTTATCTGCATCATCGGCTCAGGCGAAGCACGCGAAGAAGCTGCCCTGATTATGAAAAAGTTGCATCGTTCCTGATTTTTCAGCTTGAAAAGCGTGCGCGGGAATGATATGATAAATAATAATCAAATTCGACATTTTTTGAATACTCAACAAAAGATACTATTTTCGGGGGTAATGATTGATGCAATTATTGGAAAATGCCATTTTGGAGCGCGGCCGCGTCAAGGACGGTGACGTTCTCAAGGTCGATGCCTTTTTGAATCACCAGATGGACGTTGCACTCATTAACGAGCTTGGCAAGGAGTTTTTCCGTCGTTTCAGCGATCAGGGCGTTACAAAGATCCTGACCATTGAGGCATCTGGTATTGGCATTGCATGTATCACCGCACAGCATTTCGGTGTTCCGGTTGTGTTCGCCAAAAAAACACAGTCCCGCAATATTGACGGCGAAGTGCTGACCTCTCAGGTCACTTCTTTCACCCATCAGCGCAACTATGACATCATTGTTTCTGCACGTTTTCTCGACCCGTCCGACCGCGTCCTTCTCATTGATGACTTCCTCGCTAAGGGCAGTGCAATGCTCGGACTCATCTCTCTTGTACGTCAGTCTGGCGCACAAATCGTTGGTGCCGGCATCTGCATCGAAAAGGGCTTCGATGTTGGCGGCGAGGCAATTCGCAATCTTGGTGTCCATGTAGAATCACTTGCAGTCATCAAGGAAATGCGCGATGGTCACGTGTGCTTTGACCACGAGTTGGAGCCCGCATAACAGAATCCAAGCGGACAGATAATGGTTATCTGTTCGCTTCTTTTTGCTTTGTCCCGCAGGAAACAGCCCGTTTTGCGTGTCTTTTTTGCTGTGCGGACTTGATATCATACAAAATTCTCGATATAATAAAAAGGTAACCATTCTGAAAATTAAAAATCCAGATAGAGAGGCGTAAACACTATGGAGTTTATCACCACCCCCAAGCAGTATATTGATG
Source organism: Butyricicoccus pullicaecorum (assembly GCA_018366035.1). GTDB lineage: Bacteria > Bacillota > Clostridia > Oscillospirales > Butyricicoccaceae > Butyricicoccus > Butyricicoccus pullicaecorum_A. Next base: position 38,924 of record JAGZIW010000010.1, read on the forward strand.
CGGTGCAGGACGCTGCCGCTTCCATCGGCAAATCGGTCACCTTCCGAGGCACCGTACACCGTGTACGCGATATGTCTGATTTTGCATTTGTTGTCATTCGCGTTAACCGCGGTTTGATCCAGTGCATGTTTTCCGGTGAAATCGACGGCATGACCAAGGCAGAAATCAAGGACGGCATGGTCGTTGAGGTTTCCGGCACTGTTCGCGAGGAGCCACGCGCAGAGCACGGCTTCGAGGTTGTTCTGTCTAGCGTCAAGATTCTTTCCCGTCCGGCAGAGCAGATTCCGGTTCCGCTCGGCAAGAAATATCTGGGCATGACATTGGACGCCGAGCTTCCGCTCCGTCCCATCACTCTGCGGCACCCGCGCAAACAGGCAATTTTCCGCATACAGGGCGCTATCGCGGACGGCTTTGCAGAATATATGATCCAGCAGGGCTTTACCCATATTCATACGCCGAAAATCGTATCTGCCGGCGCAGAGGGCGGCGCCAATATCTTTAAGCTCGATTACTTTGGTCAGCAGGCATATCTTGCGCAGTCTCCCCAATTCTACAAGCAGTATACCGCAGGTATTTTCGGACGTGTATTCGAAATCGGCAATGTCTACCGTGCAGAGCGCCATAACACTTCCCGTCACCTCAATGAATATATTGGACTAGACTTCGAGATGGCATATATCGATTCCATGCAAGATGTTATGGAAATGGAAACCGGTATGCTCAAATATGTCATTTCCTATGTAGAAAAGCACTGCAAGGAAGAGCTTGAAATGCTGGGCACCAAACTCCCTGTCATTGATAAGATCCCAACCGTTACCTTTACCGAGGCGAAGGAAATCATGCAGGAGAAGTTCGATCACAAGTCCAAAAATCGTTATGACCTCAATCCAGACGAAGAGGTCATGATGTGCAAATGGGCAGAGGAAACCTACGGCTCTGAGTTTGTCTTTGTGACGCACTTCCCATCTGCAAAGCGTCCATTCTATGCAATGGACGATCCGGAGAATCCAAAATTTGCCCTGTCCTTTGACCTTCTGTTCCGCGGTCTGGAAATCACCACTGGCGGACAGCGTGTGCACGACTACCACGAGCAAGTCAAAAAGCTGGAGGAGCGCAAAATGGACGTTTCTCTCTTTGACTCCTTCCTCATGATGCACAAATACGGCATGCCGCCGCACGGTGGTCTGGGCATTGGTCTCGAGCGCTTGACGCTTCAGCTGCTCGGTCTTAAAAATATCCGTGAAACCTCGATGTTCCCGCGTGATATGACTCGTCTGGTTCCGTAAAAAAGCAAAAAAAATCCGCCGAATCCGGCGGATTTTTTTTGCTTTTAATAGAAAATGGCGGCTTACTATCTGTAAACCGCCATATTTTTGATTATTCTTCGATTTCGAGGTAATCTTGCAGATCCTTGAACAGCGCAGTCGGATCGATATCGTCCTCAACAACCAACTGAAGCGGCTCATTGAGGGACAGCAGGAACATACCCAGCAGGCTCTTTGCGTCTACCTGACCGGACTTGCCAAAAATCCAAATATCATAGCTGTACTTGGATACAATGCGGTTGATCTGCTGAATGTCTTCGGTATTTTTTACCTTGATCTTTCTGGTCATGAGGGTTTCCTCCTTTAGTAATGGAACTTACATTTTCACTGTTTACATTATAGTATGTTTCTCTGGAAAATGGAAGTGTTTTTTTTAAGAAAACGTAATTTTGTCAATCTTTCCCTGAGAAAATAGAATGCTTCTCCAGCAAACCATATTTTCGTCTTATTCAACAAATTTAATCAGTATTTTTTGTATAAAACAACCATTCCACGTCGATAATTCTCCACAAACACAAGCGATTCAAAAGCACACCCCAAAACTCTTCCATCGAACTGGCAGCCAAATAGAAAAATATTAGAGTGATTCTCTCCGACGCAGTCTTTTCATCAAATAAATCAGTGCGGTCATATCCTCCTCCGACAACTCACGCATTTCTTCCAATGCTTCCTGTATCAGCTTGGGATACTTTACCCGATCATCAAAAAACTGCATGGGCGTCATATCGAAATATTCGCATATATTCAAAAATTGTTTCATGGAAGGCATCGCCTTTCCTGATGAAATGGATTGAATATAGTTCTTATTTTGTCCCAATGCAAAACTCATGTGATATTCTGATACATCTTTTTGCAAGCGTAGCTCTGTAATTCGATTTCGAATGTACATCGTGTAGTCCATTTTAGTTCACCTCTACACAATGATAAATAGATTTCCTACTTTAATATCCACATTATATATGGTATAATCCCCTTAATATAACGAATATATCCATATATAATAATGCACTTAGAGGGGAGGGACTTTCATGTACACAGCAACCTGCGGCATTTTGCTTTTGGGCAGCGATTCAGAAGTCAAAAAAGCAGCACAATTTACCTCTGTGCTGCAAAACATCTTAACCAAGGAAAAAGTCAGTCGTATCTTATTTGAAAATAACAATCCAATCCAATTCACACGTCTCACAAGAGACCAGATCCCAAACGCCATTTCTTTGGAGCTTGTAAGCTGCTATGCATCTCATATAGATTACAGTGTGCTCTATGCAGAGTATGACCAGATCCACAATCTTCCGCGAGAACACACCTCAATACGTCACGCATTATTCGCCGTGCGCAAATTTATCATCGACCGAAGCGATATCATTATCTATAATGCTGCATCTCCGGCTGCCATGCAGGAGCGTATTCAAAAATATCTTTCCCGCACAAAAAACAAACTACTCATAGATATTGACCAGTTCTAACCGGCTGCTATGTCTTATCGGTATTTTTACCTCTTTGTCTCAGACAATACATGATTGAGTACACCGCCCAAAATCAGCGTTGTACTCGTCAGATACAGCCAGAGCATGAGCACCATCAGTGCGCCAATGGAGCCATAAAGAATATTATAATTGCCCATGTGATCTACATAATAAGCAAAGCATCGTGTCAGGATAATCCAGCCTACAAGAGATGTACAAGCCCCCGGCAGTGCCGCATGCCAGCCCATTCGAACAGGCGGTACCAACCGATACAGCAGCATCAAAAACACCAGCGCAATAAAAATTGCTGCGGGATAGCCAAGATAGCGCACCAGAATCAGTCCCGAATACAGCATGGGAAACCACCGCATAACCAGCTGCAAAAATTCCTGTCCTACCACGATCAGAAAAATACTTGCCCCCAAAAGCAGCAGCAGACCTCCAGTTAAAACCAACGATACCAAAAGGTTGTGCAGCATTGTATGGTTGGTGGTGCACCGATAGATACGCCGCATAGAATACATGATCGAGCGCACCGCACGCGAAAGAAAATACAGCGTCAGGCAGCTTCCCAGCAGCAGGGGACGCACCGAATCATTGGACCCCAGAAAGGTCATATAATTTACTAAGATCTGCTGTACATCTGTGGGCAGGAAGCGTGTGGCATTGAGGATCGTCACCTCAGACAGGTGCGCAAGTCCCAATAAAGAGTTCAGCACCATCAGCAGAGGGAACAGGGAAAACAGCAAAAAAAATGCCAGCTCTGCGGCAGCATGTGCAACACCATCTTTAAAATATCGTTCCACCAGACGCATGGGAATATAGACCGGACGTGGTAAGTGATTCACTTGGATACACCGCCTTTCCTGCCCTTATTTTACCAGTATTCCATCTGCTTGACAAGGCGCATCGCGTCGAGACGAAAGCTTTTCCCCTTTGTGCGGCGATGCAATCTTGCGTTTGCCAAATAAGTTTGTTATAATAAAATCGTTACTTCCTGACACAAAGAGTTCATCTGCGTGAAAGGTGCTGTTGAAATCTCACATGCCGCTCGGTTCTCTGGCACAATGCAGAAGCTTCTGCCTGTGTCTTGTTCCTGCAATGGTATTGTTTTCGAGAAATGTCCACAATCTGTGGATATATTTGCCGCACCCAAATCAGGAGTGCGGTATTTTTTATTTTAGGAGATCGACGCATGGATACCAGAATTGCCGTCATGAGCATTATTGTGGAAAATCCCGAGATTGTGGAAAGCCTTAACAGCCTGCTCCATACATACAGCGATTATATCATCGGACGTATGGGAATCCCTTATCGCACCAAAACACGAAAAATCAACATCATCAGCCTCGCATTAGATGCACCGCAGGACACCATTTCCTCTCTTGCAGGAAAGGTTGGCAAGCTGTCGGGCATCAGTGTGAAAACCGCTCTGTCCAACGTGGTGAACTATGACGCCTGAAACCAAAAATCTAATTGAAACATTGGCAGTTCAGCACTCGCTCCCGCAAGCAGCCTATCAAAGGCTTGTGGAGTCCTATGACAGTGAGGCTGCTGCATTTGCTGCACAACTTGCAAGACAGGCAGCGCAGCAATCCTACGGCAAGACCGTCTTTATCCGTGGCCTTATCGAAATCAGCAACATTTGTAAAAACGACTGTCTGTACTGCGGAATCCGCCGCAGCAATCACGCCTGCTCACGCTATCGCCTCACGCCGGAGGAAATCCTAGCCTGCACACAGGAGGGGTATGCCCTTGGATTTCGCACCTTCGTCATGCAGGGCGGTGAAGATGGCTGGTTTACCGATGATGTGCTTTGCGCGCTCATTCGTTCTATCAAAGCCCAGTATCCAGACTGCGCCATTACCCTCTCGCTCGGAGAGCGCAGCAGAGAAAGTTATCAAAAGCTCCGCGAATCTGGCGCTGACCGCTACCTCTTGCGCCATGAAACGGCAGACCCTGTGCATTATCACGCGCTGCATTCTGAAGAAATGTCTTTCGAGCATCGCATGAACTGCCTCAAAACACTCAAAAGCCTCGGGTTCCAGACTGGCTGTGGGTTCATGGTCGGCTCTCCCCATCAGACAACCGCACACATCGCAAGGGATTTGAAATTTATAGAGACCTTTTACCCTGCCATGTGCGGCATTGGCCCGTTTATTCCGCATGCAGACACGCCGTTTCGCAAGGAGCCCGCTGGCAGCGCCGATCTTACCTGCTTTTTATTATCACTCGTTCGGCTGATCCACCCCAAACTGCTGCTCCCTGCAACAACGGCTCTTGGCTCGGTCGAGCAGAATGGCCGTGAGCGCGGCATTTTAAGCGGTGCAAATGTCATTATGCCAAACTTATCTCCCGTGAATGTGCGGGATAAATACATGCTTTATAATAACAAACTTTCCAGTGGTCCCGAAGCTGCGCAAAACCTGAAAGAGTTGAGAGCACGTATGGAAGCCATTGGCTATGAAATCGTTGTTGACCGTGGCGACAGCAAACAATAAGGAGAAAAAAAGATTATGACAGCTTATAATCCCAAGTCCCTCAAGGCAGAGGAGTTTATCAGCGATGAGGAAATCCGCGCAACCTTGTCCTATGCCGAAGAAAATAAAAATAATGATGCGCTCATTGATGAAATTCTGGACAAAGCCCGCCCCAAGAAAACCAAAACTGGTTACCACTGTGCAGGACTCACCCATCGAGAGGCCTCCGTACTGCTTGCCTGTGAAAATCCGGACAAGATTCAGGAAATATACAAAATCGCACAGGAAATCAAGCTGGCGTTTTACGGCAACCGTATTGTCATTTTTGCGCCGCTCTATCTATCCAATTATTGCATCAATGGCTGCGTTTACTGTCCTTATCATGCAAAAAACAAGCATATTGCCCGAAAGAAGCTGACACAGGACGAGATTCGCGCCGAGGTTCTGGCACTTCAGGACATGGGGCACAAGCGCCTCGCCATCGAAACGGGCGAGGATCCTACAAACTGCCCCATTGAATATGTGCTGGAGAGCATCAAAACCATTTACAGCGTACATCACAAAAACGGAGATATCCGTCGTGTAAATGTCAACATTGCCGCAACAACCGTGGAGAATTACCGCAAGCTCAAGGAAGCCGGCATCGGTACCTATATCCTCTTTCAGGAAACCTATCATAAGGAGAGCTACGAAGCGCTGCACCCAACCGGACCCAAGCACAACTATGCGTACCATACAGAGGCAATGGATCGTGCTATGGAGGGCGGTATTGACGATGTTGGTCTTGGTGTTTTATTTGGTCTGGAGCGCTACAAATATGAATTTGCCGGTCTTTTGATGCATGCAGAGCATTTGGAAGCCGTGCATGGCGTCGGGCCGCATACCATCAGCGTTCCTCGTCTCAAGCGTGCAGATGATATCGACCCTGATACCTTCGATAATGGCATTGATGACGATACCTTTGCAAAAATCGTTGCCTGTATCCGTCTCGCCGTCCCCTATACCGGCATGATTGTTTCCACGAGAGAATCCGAAGCTGTACGAACCCGACTTTTGAATCTTGGCATTTCTCAGGCAAGCGGTGCCTCCCGCACCTCAGTCGGCGGCTATACAGAAGAAGAGCGCCCACATGATTCCGAGCAGTTCGATGTATCTGACCAGCGCACACTCGACGAGGTGGTACGCTGGCTCATGGAAAACAACCATATTCCGTCCTTCTGTACCGCCTGCTATCGCATGGGGCGTACCGGCGACCGCTTTATGAGCCTGTGCAAATCCGGACAAATCCTGAACTGCTGCCACCCCAATGCGCTCATGACCCTTTCCGAATACCTTGAGGACTATGCCTCCCCCGAAACAAAGCAGCTGGGTTATGAAGTCATCGAGCGAGAGCTTCAAAAGATCCCTCATGAAAAAGTACACGACATCGCTGCACAGAATATTGCAGATATCCGCAGCTCCAACCGCCGCGATTTTAATTTTTAACCCATGCTGTACAGGCAAACAGGAGGTCTGTTATGAGTCTTAACGATACCACAAACTCTGAGCGTATTCATATTGCTTTCTTTGGGCTTCGCAATGCCGGAAAATCCAGTCTGGTCAATGCACTCACCGGTCAGGAACTTGCGGTCGTGTCCGATGTCAAGGGTACAACGACCGATCCGGTGAAGAAGGCAATGGAATTGCTCCCGCTGGGTCCGGTTCTCATAATCGACACTGCCGGTCTGGACGATACTGGCGAACTGGGTGCACTGCGTATCCAGAAAACGTATCAGGTGCTGCATCAAACTGATATTGCCGTGCTGGTTGTAGACGCTTGTGTTGGTCTGTCTGAACAGGACAAATCACTTCTTGCGCGCTTCGCAGCGCGTAAGCTGCCCTATCTTGTCGTCTGGAACAAAATCGATTTGTTGGAAAACCGCCCTGTATGCAAGCAAAATGAAATTTGTGTGAGTACGGTCACCGGAGAAGGCATACACCAGCTTAAAGAGCAGCTCGGCACTTTTCATAATAAAAAGGAGTCGGAAAAGCGTATTGTTGCTGATTTACTGGCTCCAAAGGACATTGTCGTACTGGTCATTCCCATTGACGAGTCCGCCCCCAAGGGCAGACTGATTTTGCCGCAGCAGCAAACCATTCGGGATATTCTAGATGCCAGATGCACAGTCGTATCCTGTCGGGATACCGAGCTGACCGATACCCTGCATGCACTCAAGGAAAAGCCAAGGCTGGTCATCACCGATTCACAGGCATTTGGACGTGTATCCCGTGATATTCCACCGGATATCCTGCTCACCTCCTTTTCCATTCTATTTGCACGGTATAAAGGAGAACTCGTTCCTCTCGTACAGGCGGCAGCCAAGCTGTCTGCGCTGAAAGATGGTGATCACATTCTGATTTCTGAGGGCTGTACCCATCATCGTCAATGCGGAGATATCGGAACGGTCAAAATCCCGCATTGGATTGAGGAATTTTCTGGTGTAAAGCCCCGATATACCTTTACCTCCGGCGGTGAATTCCCCGAAAATCTGGAGGATTATGCCTTGATTGTACATTGCGGCGGCTGTATACTCAACGAAAAGGAAATGAAACACCGGATCCATGCCGCTTCCGTATCCGGTGTGCCCATTGTCAATTATGGGATTGCCATCGCACACATGCACGGCATCTTAGCGCGCAGTCTGGAAGTTTTTCCAGAGGTTCTTGCCCTGCTGAACTAGCTTTTTCAAAATTTCTCCCTGTTTCTCTATCATTAGAAAATCTCTCGAAAGACTACAGTTTTTTCGATGTGTCCGCCGCGCAAAGCGTTCTGGACGCAGAATGCCCGAAACCGCACATCGATGCGCGGTTTCGGGCATTTTGCTGTCTCAAAAGCCGCATACAGGTCACGACTTTTTATAGAATTTTATGTGTGTCATAAGAATGAAATACTTTCAGTCTGAAACACAAAGCCTTTTGACTTGTCATACCGTTTATGCTAGTATATTATTACCGAACAAAATTTCGTTTGCAAAGGAGACGGTTCTATGCTCCATGAATTTTCCATGACCCGTGCACACACCTGCTGCTTTACCGGCAGCCGTCCCTCCAAGCTTGGATTCGACTGGCAGGCGCAGCCCTATATTTTAGAAATGCTGCGCCGCGATTTACGCGCTGCAATTGTCCGCGCAATCAAGCAGGACTATACCCATTTCATTACGGGTATGAGCCAAGGTTTTGATTTGTGGGCAGCAGAGGAGGTGCTCAAGCTGCAGCAGGAATATCCACAGATTGAGCTTGTCTGCGCACTTCCGTTTCCCGAAATGGCAAAAAAGTGGCCCGATTATTGGCGCCGCCTATTCGACGCCGCCTATACCGGCAATATTATCTGCACCATCGCACCCGCCTATCGGCAAAGCTGTTATCTCGAACGCGACCGCTTTATGGTCGAGCAGTCCAGCCGTGTGATTTGCTGGTATACTGGCAACCGAGGCGGCACACAGTATACCCACAATTACGCCAAACAGCATGGCTGCCATATTGAAAACATCTATCGGGATCACATGTTATGAAAAATCCAAATCGATGCGTGCACCCGCCGGACCTGCAACATATAAATATCCATCTTTTTGCAAGGTAACTGTATTTTTTCCTGTCACAGCACTTTGATTCAATGCCATGCCTTTGGCATCATATAACACAAACCCACTTTTGTCCGGCATGGTGACCGTCATGGTCTTACCATGCAGTGCCTCGCCGATTTGGAACCATCTGCCATATCCATTTTGCGGAATGGTAAGATGTGCATGGCTCCCACCAGCATACAGACTGGGCAGCTTGCTCGCATCTATGAAAACTGCATCACTTGCCTGCATATATTCCGTCCCGTTATCTGTAAAAAAGGTATAGTCTGTCAAATCGCGTCCGGCTGTCATAGGGATCTCCACAACCGCCCGTGCCGTATTGGCATCTGTGATTTGATTTCCCGCAAGGTATCCGCCAAGCGATTCCTCTATGCCAATTGCTGCAGCCGGCAATACAGAAAGTGCCTCGGAATTATAGGCTGCATCAACCTGTACATACAGCTTTCCATTTCTCTCCTGCCAAGCCTGCTTTGCCGACTGCGGCATTGCGTAGTCTGCAAGCTTTTGGGCAGCATACACCGTACTATCGGATTCTCCGACATCGGGCACAATTGTGCGGGATCGTGCGACCAGATAAACCTTATCCTTCTGTTCAAGGAAGCTATATTCAGACGCACCTGTTTCATCTCTAAATTTTCCATCTCCAATATATACCAGCTGTTCTTTTGCTGTCAGATCATAGGCATTGGCAATATTGAGTGTTTCTTTTTCATCAAAATACACGCGATATAGCATACCCTGCCCTGTATATTTGCCTTCGTACGCGGAAAAATCGTGATCCAGCGGCTTTATTGGTGCTGCCTCAAGGGGAGCCGGCGGCAGGATCTCATCAATTTGTCCATTCTTTTTGAGTTCTTCCAAAATAAGCTGGGTCGCAACCATACTGTTATACAAGCTGGAACCGCCAGAGGTCAACACTGCTGCACTCAGCTTGTGCTCTGGCAGTACAATGAACTGTGCGTGCATTTGCAGGGTATCACCGCCCTTACATACCGCCTTGATTCCATAGGTATCAAACGGGCTAAGGAAAACGGCGTCCCAACCCAAACCATATCCGACTGTATTCGCACAATCCGGCAGCCATTGCCCTCTTAAATATTCCTTTTCCATCGTTGCCTTACGGGAGTTTTCTGACAAAATCTTACTTTCTCCTGTAAAGATCTGTCCAAAGCGGCACAAATCTTCTGCTGTGGAATAAATACCGCCTGTACCAATCAGCTGTGTCATTTCCACCGGCAATTCCTGCTGTGGATTGACCGCATCATAAATCCGTGCGACTTGCTTCTCATCGAAAGAATCGAGCGGTGTATAGGTATGTGTCATTCCCAGCGGCTCTAACAAATTTTCATGGATATAATCTGTAAAGCTTTGACCGGAGACCCGCTCGACAATCATTTCTGCCAATGTAAACCCATCATTACAGTACACAGAAAATGCGCCCGGGTCTGCCTTGAGCCGCTGTGTTTTGAGATCTGCAAGCAGCGAGGTATAAGCCTGTCGATTTTCACGGTCTCCCGCTAAAAATCCATTATTCAGATTGCTCCCCATCAGTCCAGAGGAATGGTTGAGCAGCATACGCACTGTGATCTTGCGATACCGTTCATCTTTCATTTCGAAATCCGGCAGATAAGTCGTAACCGGTTCATCTAACCGAATCTTTCCCGCATCAACCAGCTGCATCACAGCAGCAGTCGTAAACATTTTGCTGGTTGAGCCAATTCCATAAAGCGTATCTGCGGTGAGCGCACGATTTTCCTGCTTGCTGTACACACCTGCCTGCCCGCTCTGTACGATTTTTTGGTCATACATCACTGCATACTGCACACTGGTCACACCATACTTATCAACAAGTGCCTGTGCACGGGCTGCACCTGTCACACTTGGATCTGTCAATATATTATCCTCTGCCGCAAATGCAGGCGTTGCAGGAAGCATGAGCAGCGCAGAAAGCAGCAGCCCACAGATCCTTTTTGTCAATCGTCTCATTACTCTCTTCCTTTCGATATATAAAAGATTTTATGCCTAAACAATACGCTTGTGCCCTGCATTTGTCAAGCACAAAGAAACAGTATTTTACACCCATAGCGCACATAAAATTCTGTAGTTTTTCGGCAAACTCAAAAAAGACAGTTCCAAACCGAACTGTCTTTTTTGATTTCTTCTCTATGTTAAAGCGTATCACTTAGAGAGACTTGAGATAATCTGCAATTTCATCATTCTTGCAGTTTGCATAGAAATACTCTGCAAAATGCTTGCCTGAAATGGTTTCCTTGAGGAACTCCTGATCGATTTCCTTCAGAATCTGCATGATTGGCTTATGGGTCACAAGCTTCACTCCGTCTAGGATCTTCTTGTTTCTCTGCTCCGGCTCTCTTCTCTCCTTCGGGTATCCGCCGCCGAACGGCTCGGAGAACAGCTTTGCAAAGGTATCGCGCAGATTGATTTCTGCACCCCAGCCAAAGCTCTGTGCAAACGGCATTGCAATACAATTGCCATCATTTACCTGACCGAACAGATAAGCATCGAGTGGGTTTGTAATATGTCCGCACAGCACATTCGGGAAGGAGTTGCAGGCGAGCATTGCACCTTGACCGGTACCACAGCCGGTTACAACGAAATCGACTGCACCGCTGGACAGCAGGATACTTGCCAGCAGACCATTCTTTACATAAGTCAGCTGTGTTTCATCATCAGCAGAATACATGCCGTAATTAAACACCGTATGCCCTGCCTTCTGTGCTTCTTCATTCAAAACCTCAAAAATCTGCGCGTTTTTTGCCGCCTGAGAGTTTTCATTGATCAGTGCAATTTTCATAATTTATATATCCTCCCTTTGCTTATTCCGGCTGCTTTCCAATATATGCCAGAATACCGCCATCTACATACAGTACATGACCGTTTACAAAATCACTTGCATCACTTGCAAGGAATACAGCAGGACCCATCAAATCCTCTGCCTCACCCCAGCGTGCAGCCGGTGTCTTTGCAATAATGAACTGGTCAAACGGGTGACGAGAGCCATCTGGCTGGATCTCACGCAGCGGCGCTGTCTGTGGTGTTGCAATGTAGCCCGGGCCAATGCCGTTGCACTGGATATTGTGACCGCCAAACTCGCTGCAAATATTGCGGGTCAGCATTTTCAGTCCGCCCTTTGCTGCTGCATAAGCGCTTACGGTCTCACGACCCAGCTCAGACATCATGGAGCAAATGTTGATGATCTTACCGTGACCCTTTTTGATCATGCTCGGCAGAACAGCCTTGGACATGATGAAAGGACCATTGAGGTCGATATCGATTACCTGACGGAAATCCTTTGCGCTCATTTCGAGCATTGGGGTACGCTTAATGATACCTGCATTGTTTACAAGGATATCAATGACACCAACTTCTTTTTCGATCTTTGCAATAAGCTCGGCAACAGCGTCCTCATTGGTGACGTCGCATACATAGCCATGCGCCTTGATGCCCTCTGCCTCATAGGCAGCCATGCCCTTTGCAACCAATTCCGAATTGATATCATTAAATACAATGGTCGCACCAGCCTTTGCATATGCAGTTGCAATTGCAAAGCCAATTCCATAAGATGCACCTGTAATAAGAGCGATCTTACCGTTCAGTGAAAACTTTTCCATATCAAACATAATTGATTTCCATTCCTTTCTGAACACAAATTATTTCATCTTCACATCTGGATTGATGAGATGCACACCAAATCCTGCAATCTCAATATCCAAGTAAACAAAATTGATAAGCTTTGTCTTTTTATTTCGTGTAATACTGGATTCTACAAATTGAATCCCCTTTTTCCCCAAATAATACATTGCCTTTTCCGGATATGGTGTATAAATACCAATATGTCCATGGGTTCCGCGACCGGCGGCATTGAGGATTTCAAAACCTTTGCCCGCAAAATGAGATTTTGGTTTCTTATAATATTGGAATCCAAACAGGCTGCACAGTGTCTGTGCAGTTTGCAGTGCTTCCTCACAGGAATTCTGATTGACACCCAAATGAATCAGCTCATAGCCGAGCATGTCGTTGACCGCCTCTATGCCAGCCTGTGTCACGCGCTCCCAATCCTTGTGCATCATTGCATCTGCTGGCAGCATAAAGTCTCCGATTGCAGCCAGCACATTGGGCTGAGAAAGGTATGTATGCAGATTATCCGCTGTAATTCCTCCCGAAACGAGAAAACGCATATCTGCATAGGCATCATAAAACAGCTTGAGTGCCTGTGCACCGCCGCTTGTCTCCGCTGGGAAAAACTGCACACAGTCCAGCCCATATGAAATCGCAGTCTCGATTTCGCTCGCGGTAGAAACGCCCGGGATTACAACAACATCATTTTCCTTACACCAGCAAATGACATCTTCCCGCAGTCCAGAGGTCGTAATCCACTTTGCACCGGCCTCTACTGCCTCCCTTGCCTGTGTAAAACCAATTATATTTGCGGCGCCGACCGCCATATCTGGATTTTCCTTTGCAATCCGTGCAATGGCTTTTGGAGCTGACTGCCCCAAACAGAGTATCGCCTCCAAATCCGCTTTCATCAGCGCATGTGCAAGCGGGACAGCGTCCTCCGCTTCATTGATCGATACCGCCGGTACCATACCCATACAGGAAATTTTGGAGATCAACGCATTCATTCATCTATCTCTTCTTTCTTTTGATGTATCCATTTGCAATAACCAAAATGCGTCTTAGTAAATCGGTTCACCCAAAGTATAATTTAGTAAACCGGTTTTGTCAATAAAAATATTTAACTTTTTTTCTTTTTTCTTAAAATCTATACGCCGTACGTCCAAAAAAGAATTGTTGCACAAATTTTTACATCATTCTTTTAGCAATAGTAACAATTGACAAGAAAACAGCAATCCTCTATAATTATGCTCATCTGGTAAATCGGTTTACTTTGCAGGCCATTGTATCCGGTTCTGTAAAGTCATAAAAGCCTTATAATTTTTATCCCGATTGAAGAGGTGATACCATGGTTAGAACGGTAAACATCGAAGACCTTGCAAAACGCAGGGAATTCCTTGACACACCACGCATTACAAAAGAAGAAGCGACCGCAGCCTTTGAACACTGCATCAAGCAGGTTGAGGCAAACATGGAGTATTTGCAGGACAAATTCCCTTGGCCTGCGACAAAAAATCTCCAGTATCCCATCATTGAAAACATTGAATGGACAGACGGATTCTGGACAGGCATGCTGTGGCTCTGTTATGAGTACACCGGCGACGAAAAGTTCCGCAAGCTGGCAGACCGCAACGTAGACAGTTTCCTGCACCGCGTTGAGAATAAAATCGAGCTTGACCATCATGATTTGGGATTTCTCTATTCCCTGTCGTGCGTCAGCGGCTTCAAACTGACCGGAAGCGAGAAAGCAAAGCGTGCTGCGCTGCTTGCAGCAGACAAGCTGCTCACCCGCTGGCAGGAAAAAGGCGAATTCCTTCAGGCATGGGGACCGTTTAACAGCAAGGAACATTACCGCTTTATCATTGACTGCATGCTGAACATTCCTCTGCTCTACTGGGCAAGCTCGGTTTCAGGCGATCCGCATTATGCAGAGATTGCACAAAAGCACTTTGAAACCAGCTGCAAGTATGTCATTCGTGACGATGCCAGTGCCTTCCACACCTTCTATATGAATCCGGAAACCGGCGGTCCGGACCACGGCGCAACCCGTCAGGGCTATACTGACGACAGCGCATGGGCACGCGGACAGGCTTGGGGCATTTACGGTATCCCGCTCAATGTGCGCTACACCCATCAGGTCGAGTATGCCGAGCTGTACCGCGGTATGCTCAACTACTTCCTCAACCGCCTGCCAGAGGATAATGTCTGCTACTGGGACCTGATTTTCACCGACAAGGACAATCAGCCGCGCGACTCCAGCGCAGCAGCCATTGCGGTCTGCGGTATTCTGGAAATGGATCGTCATGTTCCGGCAGACTTTGCAGACAAGGAAACGTATCTGGGTGCTGCCTCCAACATGCTTCGCTCCCTTATCAAAAATTACACCAGCGAGACCGTTGCGCTCGGGGCACCGATCCTGTACCATGGCGTATACAGCTGGCATTCCGGCAAGGGTGTTGATGAGGGCAATATTTGGGGCGACTACTTCTATATGGAAGCACTGCTTCGCTGCATAAAGGACTGGAACCCTTACTGGTAATTCAAAAATTATTTTAAGGAAAGAGAGAATACAATTATGAGCACACCAAACATTATGATGACCCGTATTGACGAGCGACTGGTTCACGGACAGGGTCAACTGTGGATCAAATCTCTGGGCGCAAACACTGTTATCGTTGCAAATGATGCTGCCGCAGAGGACACCATGTCCCAGACCCTCATGAAAACTGGTATCCCAAAAGAGGTTGCTATGCGCTTCTATCCGGTTCAGAAGGTCATTGACATCATTCACAAGGCAAATCCTGCACAGAACATCTTCATTATCGTAAAAGACTGCGCAGATGCGCTGCGTCTGGTTGCCGGCAATGTGCCGATCAAGAAGATCAATATTGGCAACATTCACAATGCAGAGGGAAAAGAAAAGGTAACACGTTCCATCTTCCTCGGTGCAGAGGACAAGGCTGCTCTGAGAGAAATGATTGAAAAGTATGGGATCGAATTCGACACGCAGACTACTCCAAGCGGCGTAGACGGCAGTGTTGAGGTCAACATCAAGGATTACCTTTAAGTCTCATCACAAAAACGAAACTGTCATTGATATAGAAAGGAAAATGGAAGTATGATGGAAATTACTCTTGTCCAATCCATTCTCATTGGTCTTTGGACTGCATTCTGTTATGCTGGTATGTTGTGGGGCATCTATACAAACAGATGTATTGTATTGAGTTTTGGTGTTGGTGTTATCTTGGGGGATATCCCAACCGCTCTGCAGTGCGGCGCAATCGGCGAACTTGCATTTATGGGCTTTGGTGTTGGTGCTGGTGGTACCGTTCCGCCAAACCCAATCGGCCCCGGCATCATCGGTACACTGATGGCAATCACCATGTCAAATGTGACACCGGAAAGTGCGCTCCCGATTTCTATCCCGTTTGCAGTTGCGATCCAGTTCTTGCAGACCGCAATTTATACCTTCCGTGCAGGCGCTCCGGAAACCGCTGCACATGCACTCGAAAAGCATCAGTTCGGCAAATTCCGCCGCACCGCAAATATGACTGTCGTTCTGTTTGCAGTCTGCGGCTTTGCACTCGGCTTCCTCGGCGCATTCAGCATGGAAACCCTGAGCAAGCTGGTAGAGCTCATTCCACAGTGGCTGCTCAACGGTCTGTCTGTTGCCGGCGGTATGCTGCCTGCTATCGGCTTTGCAATGATTATGAGCGTTATGTTGAAAAAGGAATTCATTCCGTTTGCTCTGCTTGGATACATTTGCGCTGCATACTTCAAGCTGCCGATTATCGGTATCGCACTGGTTGGTGCTGTATTTGCAATCAAGCACTATAACGAATCTTCAAATGTTGCAGCAGCAGCTGCATCTGCTGGCGGCGCACAGGAGGTAGAACACGATGACTGGATCTAATAAGCTGACCAAAAAAGACTATTTGAAAACCACCCTGCGTGCATATTTCCTGCAGAATGGTTTTAATTACAGTAACTATCAGGGCTTGGGCTACTCGCTGGCAATGTTCCCTGCATTTAAGAAGCTCTACGGCGACGACCCTGATCGCTTGGCGCAGGAGCTGAAAGACAACGGCGAGTTCTACAACACAAACCCAAACCTTCTGCCGTTCATCACCTCCATACACCTTGCAATGGCTGACAACGGTATGTCATACAGCGAGATCCGCGGCATCAAAATGGCGCTCATGGGTCCTTTGGCTGGTATTGGTGATTCCCTTTCCCAGTTCTGCCTTGCACCGCTGTTCTCCACCATCTTTGCTTCCATGGCAATGGACGGCATCTCCATTGCACCGCTGCTGTTCCTGCTTGCAATGAACAGTGTACTGCTCATCTTGAAGCTTGTAATGGGCAATTACGGCATGAAACTCGGCACCAGCATGATTGATAAGCTCAGTGAAAAGATGGGTGCGATTTCCGATGCTGCGGGTATGATCGGTGTTACAGTCATCGCCGGTCTGGCTGCTACCTTTGTTAAAATCAATGTTGCAATCAGCTTGGCCGCCGGTGAAATGCAGGAAGGTGTCAAACAATCCACAGTGGATATCCAAGCCATGCTGGATAAGGTGGCGCCGGCACTTCTGCCAATCCTCTATACGATGCTGATGTACTACTTAATCAAGAAAAAGAATGTAACGACCTACTGGTTGGTTCTTCTGACAGTTGTACTGGGTGTTGTACTCAGCTTCTTCGGTATTCTGTGTTAACAAAGAGAACGGGAGTTGCGAACTATCGCAGCTCCCGTTTGTTCTCTCGATAAAGAGGTATCCTACTATGAATTTTATGAAATCATCTCTCGACTTCCTCATTGCCCAAAAAGATATAGGTACAATCCCGTCCTTCATCAGTGAGACAGAAAAATCACTCATTTTCCAGCGTGCAGACGAGCTTATCGAGCAAACCTTCATTTTTGACAAGCCTTGGGATATGGAGCGCTGTCTTACCCCCTACCACCTTGCGCAGTTGGACTGGAACACCCAGCGCAACAACGATGAGGAATGGTGCTTTATGTTAAACCGCATGGACTACTTAGACTATTTAATCCTTGCAGCACTTTTGTCTCATGAGATAAAATATGCGGAAAAGGCAAAACTTTATATTTTGGACTGGATCACTGCACACCCCACACTCAAACCGGAACCGTCCACCCGCACGCTGGACACTGGAATCCGTGTGATGAACTGGTTTGAAGCGCTTCCCTATCTCGAATTTCTTGGGTGCCTTTCCGATTGTGAACGTGAAAAAATCGGGCACAGCATACAGGCACAGCTTGCATACCTCAAAAACGCCTATCTGTCAAAGTATAAGACCAGCAACTGGGGCAGTATCCAGACCTGTGCAATCGTATCCATTCTGCCCTTCCTCCTAGAAGATTACAAGAAAGATTCTCTGTATATCTGGGCAAAAAACGAGATGGAACTGCAATTCTCCATTCAGGTATATCCAGATGGTATGCACTGGGAGCAGTCCACAATGTACCATATCGAAGTGCTCAATTATGGTATGAAGGCGCTCTATTATATGGGACTGCGCAGGGAAAGCAGCACCATACAGCAGCCTGTCTATCGGCTTGCTGCGTCACTCCTCTATCAGCTCACCCCCTCCGGCGGCATCGAAACCTTCGGCGACAGCGATCGAGTCTGCGCACGTGATGTGTTTACACGAGCAGCTGTACTCTTTTCGGATCCGCATTTCCGCTTTGCCGGTACAAAAACCTGTGACCTCGAAAGTACCTATGTTCTTGGCGGTTCTGGTGCCGCACGCTATAACGCGATGCCTGCCGAACAGCCCGCACAGCTCTGCTATGACGGCACAGACAGCGGCATGTATGTAATCCGCAGCAGTTGGGATCCAGATGCCAGTTTCACTATGTTTACAAATGGTTCTCTGGGCAGCGGACACGGACACAGCGACAATCTCCACATCTCACTCACGCACAAAGGGCAGGAGATCCTCATTGACTCTGGACGTTATACCTACCGTGAGGACCATGCGCTGCGCACACAGCTCAAGGGCATGCAGGCACACAATAGCATCATTTTAGATGAACATGAATACTGCCTGCCCTCTGACAGCTGGGGCTATGCAGACTTTGGACTTCCTCTTAAAAACTATGTACGGCATGCAGACAATATCCATTACCTTGAAGGCTATATGATTGGGCATGAACCGCTGCAAATTTGGATACGCAAGGTCATTTTCATTGCCCCCTCCATTTGGCTCATTGTGGACGATGTCAAGGCAGATGGTACCCATAAAGCACATACCCGTTTTCACTTTGACCCCAGCCTGACACTGGAAGCACAGGGTACACAGCTTTCCATTGCGGGCACGTCACTCGTCATGACACCGCCGCACTGTGAAATGCTGCTCACCAAAGAGGCTTGTTCTCTTCGTTATAATGAGCAGCTCCCCCATACGGTTTTGCACTGTAAACAGTCCTTTGCCGATCA
Organism: Butyricicoccus pullicaecorum; assembly: GCA_018366035.1. Lineage (GTDB taxonomy): Bacteria > Bacillota > Clostridia > Oscillospirales > Butyricicoccaceae > Butyricicoccus > Butyricicoccus pullicaecorum_A. Next base: position 57,921 of record JAGZIW010000010.1, read on the forward strand.
TCTGAGCCAAATCACTGCATTTTATGACCATACCATACAAATGGAGGCTGTTCCGGTCTATCAAAATCTCACAGAAGTGATGTCCCCTGAAATTGCGCAGGCGCGAAAATTCATTCTCTCAGAACAAGAAAGCTACACCATAGCGATATGCAGCCAAGAAATTTACAAAGGGAAGAAAGTCCTGTCCTGCGAAGGCATGCCTTATCATGCAAAATGTGTTGTCATTCATCAAATGGGCGACGAAAAACAGCTTATTATCTTGAAAGCCTAAAAAAATCCCGTAGGCAATCAATTGCCTGCGGGATTTGCTATAATTCAATCAATGATATTGGTCAAGGTTCCGATTTTTTCGATTTCACAGGTTACAACGTCTCCATGCTTTAGGAAACAAGGCGGCTGCATGCCCATGCCTACACCCGCAGGTGTACCTGTTGCGATAATGGTACCTGCCTTGAGCGTCATGCCCTGTGAGAGCTCCGCAACGATTTCATCAATGTTCGTAATCAAGGCGCTTGTTACACTGTCCTGACGCAGCTCTCCATTGACAGAGCAGCGGATCCCCAGTGCCGGCGGATAACTGATCTCATCTGCTGTCACAATGCAAGGTCCCATCGGAGTATATCCGTCCAGAGATTTTCCAAAATACCACTGCTTATGTCCGGTTTGCAGATTGCGGGCAGAAATATCATTGATAATGGTGTATCCAAAAATATATTCCTGTACACGTTCTGCCGGTACATTGTAAGCATCTTTTCCCAAAATCACACCAAGCTCTACCTCATAATCGAGACTGTCTACTAATCCCTCATACAGCGGAATCTTCCCGCCATCTGCATTGGCTTCCGAAACGCGCTTGGAAAAATAAATTGCCTTTGGGCGATCGCCGAACGCTTCCTTGTCAAATCGTCCTGCTTCTTTGTGATGTGCGTCATAATTGATACCCAAACAGAGCACGTCCTGCATCGGGTGCGGAATCGGAGCGCGGCACACAATATCGGCATAGGCAATTGGTGAAACACCCTCCGGCTTGCACTTGAGCTTGTCCAGCTGCTCGGGTGTGATGGTGCAGATGAGCGTATTCATATCTGCAAAGGACAAGCCAAACGCACAAAGCGGATAAAACTCTCCTCCATCAAAGCCAACGCCAATCTGATCCTTCCCATCTAGGCTCTCACGATATGTATAGAGTTTCATTGGAACAACCTCCCTAATATTAAGTAAAACGGTTTATATATTCATGATACCAAGTTTTTCCCACTTGTCAACCCATATTATATTGGATTGCATTTCGTGAATGAATATGATAGACTAAATTTATCCATGTGAAAAGGAGTATTTCCATGTCATCTAAACAAAAAATGACCATACAAGAAATCGCCGATGAAGCGCAGGTTTCAAAGACAACCGTTTCTTTTTTTCTAAATGGAAAACGGGAAAAAATGTCTGCCAGCACATGGAACCGCATTGCAAAGGTTGTCAAAAAGCATGACTATCGCCCCAGTGCGACAGCGCGGCTTATGACCGCCAAGCACTCCTGCCTGCTTGGCGTCTTGATTGGTGATATCACGCACCCCTTTTCCAATCATCTTGTGAAAGGCATTGCACAAGTATGCCGCGAAGGTAAATATCAGGTGCTCATCGGAACCAGTGAATACGAACCAGATGCCGAGCTCAATCATATCGACCGTATGATCGACATGGGGGTAGACGGGCTGATTCTGCAGCCCTGTGGAAATCCCCATATTTCCATTGAAAAACTCAATCGTGCAGGGATTCCGGTCGTGTGTATCGACAGCAATCCAGAAGGGCTTCCCCTTTGGGTCGTCACAAACAACTATGAAGCGACCTTTGACGCCATCACCACCTGTATCGAGCACGGCTACGAGCAAGTCATTCTGTTCTCGGCAGAGCCCAATGTTCTGACTTCTCGTCATGACCGCTATCAGGGCTGTCTCGATGCCCTAAAGGCAAAGAATATTCCCTGCCATATTCAAATCGTTGATGCACACACGCCTGCAAACGAAATTTTACAAACCGTGGAACAGCACTATCCTCAAGGGCGCACATTGGTTTTCGTGCCAAACTGCTGGCTCTTGCCCAATGTCTTTACCGCGCTCAAACCGCTGCATGCACAGATTCCCAATCAGCTGGGTATTTTAGGCTTTGACAATGAAGATTGGGCTTCCCTTTCCATGCCCACCGTTTCCACCATTGTACAGCCAGCCTTTCAGGAGGGTGCCACCGCGGCAGCACTGCTTATCGATCACATTCGCGAACGCATTGAAAACCCGCCGACGGTCACGCTCTCCTGCGAAGTCATGTGGCGCGATTCCACCGCACTTTGATATACTGTCGAATGCACAGAATCCAATCCTTAGCATACTTTCGATAGATATCTTCTATCCGTGTTTTGACTTGCCGAAACACTTTCTTATTGTTCATGATTTGGTACTCATAGTACTGCTGTGCTGACTGTTAGAGTCAAAGGACTCCCTATTGCAAACAGGGAGTCCTTTGATTTTATTCTTTTGTCTCTACGGGTGTTGTCCAGCCCATGTCATCAGTCAGAGTGCCCCACTGAATACCGGTAATCGTATCATACAGTCTTTGTGTGACATCACCGATCTTGCCGTCATTGATTTTCGCAACTGTACCCTCATAACGCAGCTCTCCCACTGGGGAAATGACCGCAGCGGTACCAGTGCCAAATACCTCCTCCAGCTTGCCGTCCGCCGATGCCTTCATGACATCTGCAATCGCAAGCGCCTGCTCACAAACCGGAATTCCCCACTTTTTGAGCAATTCAATACAGGACATACGGGTCACACCGGACAGGACTGTGCCCACACAGGGCGCTGTGTACACAGTCCCATCGATCTTGAAGAAGCAGTTCATGGAGCCAACCTCCTCCACATAGCGATGAGATACCCCATCGAGCCACAGCGTCTGCTCATATCCCAGCTCATGTGCCTTGACCTGCGAAATAAGAGAAGCTGCATAGTTGCCGCCGCACTTGGTAAATCCGGTACCGCCCGGGCAGGCACGTGTATATTCGTCTTCCACGAAAATCTTGACCGGATTGATGCCTGTGGAATAATATGCACCCACAGGCGAGCAGATAATGATAAACTGATGGGTTTGAGACGGGCGCACGCCCAAATGCGGCTCGGTTGCAATCACAAACGGGCGAATATATAGACTTGTGCCAACCTGATGCGGCACCCAGTCCGCATCGGTGTGCACCAGTGCTTTGACCGCCTGAAGAAAATCCTCTGTTGGCAAGCTGGGTAAGCACATGCGGCGATTGGTATTCTGCATACGCTCCGCATTTTTCTCGGGACGGAACAGCTGAATGGAACCATCGGGCACACGATATGCCTTCATTCCCTCAAACGATTCCATCGCATAGTGCAGTACCATCGCGGCCGGATCGAGTGCAATGGGCTGATATGGCACAATACGTGCATTATGCCAGCCTTTTTCCTCGGAATGATCCATAATAAACATATGGTCTGTGTAATACTTACCAAAGCCGAGGGCAGATTCATCTGGTTTTTCTTTTCGATGTGTTGTCAGTTCGTACTGGATATGCAGCATAATATTTTCACTCTTTTCTGTTAAACTGTGTGAAAGGATTATTTTTATTTTATCTCTTTCTTTTTCACTTTTCAAGTATTTTTCCTGTTTATTCCATTTCTTTGTGAGAAAAATCAGAAAACCCCTGCTGTGCAGCAAATTGGCTGTTTACTTTTTTGAGGGCAGCTTTTTTCCATCTGTCCAAAAACTTTTGGATACCTGCTGCTGCCTGCAAAAATTTCTGTATTTCCTCTGCCTTGCACACACTTTCTATGCTATAATAAGACTGTTATCTTTTACTTTTCGTCAGAAAAAGGAGCTCTCCGCACATGAAACAAAAATATATCCCTTTCTTGTCCCTTGTGCTGTGCGCCGCCCTGCTCATTGGCATCACAACCAGCTATGCTGCAAACAATATCACACTCACCGCAGTTAATGATTCTTTCCTGCCCTTATCCTCGTCTACCATGCCTGAAAAGCGCGGCGGGGCACAATATGTACCCTACTCTGTATTTTCGGGTGCCTTGGGTATTTCCAGCGCCTATAACAGCGCTGACCAAACGCTGTCCTTATCAAGCGGCACGACTGTGCTGCGCTTTGACCTGAGCCGCGGAACGGTGTACGACCAAAATATGAACAGCTACACAACACCTGCTTATTGGATCAATGGAACCATCTATGTTCCCGTAAAACTGGTATGCGGAAAATTTAACCTGACCTATTCCAATATTTCCGCTGCTGCTCCCATTCTGCGTATTTGCAGCAGTGCAGCAGCGTTATCTGATTCGGCTTTTGTGTCCTCCTCCGCCAATACCATTCGCAGTATGCTTGAGGCATATAACAAACCGACAAGTAATCCCGCTCCCCAAGGCGGACAGACCAATCAGCCCTCCCCTGTGCCATCTGCTCCGCCCACCGTCCCGCTGCGAAAGCCAAGCACTGTCTATCTGACTTACTTCGGCGCTCCAGATTCCGACACGCTCTCTATTTTGACCGCACTCGAACAAGCCGAGCAATCTGCTGCCTTTTTTATCCCCGCCGATGGCACAGAACTCAATGAAGATCTGCTGCGCCAAATCGTCGGCCGCGGACATACCATCGGCTTTACCCTGCTCTCCTCCGCACAGGATATGACAGCAAAGCTCCGCGCAGCCAATGATGTATTATTCCATGCCACAGGCACTGTAAGCCGTCTGTTATGTATTTCTGACGGCTCTGAGAATTTGACTGCCATACAGCGCGAGGGACTCATACAGGGCGGCTATCGCCTATGGGATACCACAGTAGACAGTCAGGATCATTCCTACGGCGCCGCAGATGCGGTCAAGGCGACCATGGACACGCTCGGGCAGATAACTGTACCCACCGTCATTCGTCTGGGGCACTACAAATCCTCAGCGCGCGCGACTGCACTTCTTATATCACAGCTTGCCGCCTACGACATTCCCATTGGGCAAATCACACTGACACAAACGCCAATAAATCATTTGACCTAACACATCTGTGCTGTCAAATGCACGTAAAAGAAGTCGAAATCCAAAATATATCTCAGGTATATCTCCCCTGCCTTTGTGGGCAAGCTTTATGTAGCAAGACAAGGCAGGAGGGATAAGTCATGCAAAGTAAAGTTGAGATTTGCGGTGTCAACACCGCCTCTCTGACCGTAATTCCTGCGGCTGAAATGACCGAGCTGCTCCGAAAGTCACATAATGGTGACCAGAATGCGCGTGAAAAACTGATTCGCGGCAATCTCAAGCTGGTACTATCCGTAATCCAGCGCTTCCACGGTCGAAATGAATCGGTAGACGATCTCTTTCAGGTTGGCTGTATTGGGCTTATGAAATCCATTGATAATTTCAACTGTGATCTCAATGTACGCTTTTCTACCTACGCGGTTCCCATGATTATTGGAGAAATCCGCCGCTATCTGCGCGACAACAGCGCCATTCGGGTTTCCCGCTCCATGCGTGATACAGCATACCGTGCACTTCAGGCAAAGGAAGCCTTTTTGAAAGAGCATCAGCGCGAGCCAACCATCACAGAGCTTGCCAAAGCACTGGATATGAAAAAAGAGGAGGTCGTCTTTGCGCTTGACGCCATTTCTGACCCCATTTCTCTTTATGAGCCGGTATGGGGCGAGGAGGGCGATGCTCTCTGCGTCATGGATCAGGTCGGTGACCCTAAGAATACCGATGAACACTGGCTCACACAAATCGCGCTCAAGGAGGCAATCAGCTCACTCTCTGAGCGGGAAAAACGTATTGTTCACATGCGCTTTTTCGAAGGCCGCACACAGATGGAAGTCGCATCTGCTATTCACATTTCACAGGCACAGGTTTCTCGGCTGGAGAAAGGCGCCCTCGCCCACATTCGTAAGCATATTTGAATCCTTATAAATTGCAAATCCCTCAGATAAAGCAACGTTTATCTGAGGGATTTATTCTTTTTAAGAAAGTGTCATCTGCGGATTGGGCAGATCCTCATCTTTCAAAATAGCGCCAATCGAGGGAATGGTGCGGGTCAAATATCGTTTGGGATCGCTCAATACCACGTCCTGTGCCCGCTGTGCACGTGTAATGGTATGCTTTGCGCGCAGCACCATAACCTGTACACCCTGTGTCGCACGTGTCGCTTTGATATCGAGCATACCCACTCGGAACGTCATGGCACGGTTTGCTGTTGAATACAGTACAAGCTCTGTATCATCTGTAACTGGATAGAAGAACCCAACAGCCGGCACCTTATCCGAATATGCACCTGTCAAGCGGCGGCGATTTGTTTTGGTTTCAAAGCTCTCCATAGAAAATCTGGCAGCCTTACCGTTTTCGAATACAACCACCATGCTGCCCTTATAATCTTGCGGCAGCAATGCAAACACGGGTACTTCCCCTTCATTCATATCAAGCTTAGACGGCAGATAGTCACCCAGTACCGATGCCTTGCAATCATCAAAATCATGCAAATGTGCTTTGTATGCCTGATGCTGATTGGTGAGGAAGATGATTTCTGCCTTATTGGTCGTCTCACATTCCCACACAACCGTATCTCCGTCCTTGAGCTTATGCTCGGCAGACATACGCCATGATGCCGGTGTGATTTTCTTAAAATAGCCCTCCTGTGTCATGAAAATGAGTACCGGATAATCCTCGATGTGGTCGGTCTCATCAAAGGCCTTGACTGCGCTGACACTGACGATTTCAGAATGACGCGGGGCAGGATACTTCTTGATTACAGCCTCCAGTTCCTTGACAATGATGCTGCGAATTTTTTGTTGGCTGCTCACAATGCCTTCCAGCTTTTCGATCTCCGCTGCAAGTGCATCGGTTTCCTGCGTGCGCTTTAGGATATATTCCTTGTTGATGTGGCGCAGCTTGATTTCTGCAATAAATTCTGCCTGTTCCGCGTCCACACCAAATCCAATCATCAGATTAGGTACGACCTCAGCATCTTCCTCAGTCTCCCGAATAATTTGGATTGCACGATCAATATCAAGCAGGATTTTCTTGAGTCCTTCCAGCAAGTGCAGCTTGTGCTTTTTCTTACCCAAGTCAAAATACACACGCCGACGCACACATTCGATACGCCATGCTGTCCATTCATCGAGCAAGGCACGCACACCAAGCACACGGGGCATGCCCTGAATGAGTACATTAAAATTACAGGAGCAGGAATCCATAAGCGGTGTCATGCGGAACAGACGGTCCATCAGCTTGTCCGGATCGGTTCCACGCTTTAAATCGATTGCAATTTTCAGACCGCCCAAGTCGGATTCATCTCGAATATCCGAAATTTCTCGGATCTTTCCCGCCTTTACCAACTCTGCAACCTTATCAATAATGGCTTCAATGGTTGTAGTATACGGGATCTCTGTAATTTCAATCAGATTTTCTTTTTTCAGGTACTGCCACTTGCCGCGCACCTTAAATGAGCCGCGTCCAGTTTCATAAATTTTACGCATCTCTGCCGGATCATATAAGATCTCTCCGCCGGTTGGAAAATCCGGCGCAGGCATAGTCTCCATAATATCATGCTCTGGATTTTTGATGCAGGCAATCGCTGTACGGCACACCTCATGCAGGTTAAAGCCACAGAAAGACGATGCCATGCCAACTGCGATACCCGTGTTGGCAGAAACCAGAATATTGGGGAAAGTCGTTGGCAGCAGCGTTGGCTCCTGCATGGAGCCATCATAATTATCCACCAAATCCACTGCATCACAGTCGATATCACGGAACAGCTCAATACAAAAGGCGTCCAGCTTAGCTTCGGTATAACGCGGTGCAGCATACGCCATATCTCGAGAATAAACCTTGCCAAAGTTTCCCTTCGAGTCAATAAACGGGGTCAGCAGCGATTCATTGCCGCGTGTCAATCGTACCATGGTCTCATAAATCGCCTGATCTCCATGCGGGTTGAGTTTCATGGTTTCACCCACAATATTGGCAGATTTGGTACGGTTTCCATTGAGCAATCCCTTTTTGTACATTGTATAGAGCAATTTTCTGTGAGATGGTTTAAAGCCATCAATTTCGGGAATTGCACGCGACACAATCACGCTCATTGCATAGGGCATGTAATTTACACGGAGCGTTTCTGTGATTGGCTGTTCGGTTGGTGCAAGCGGCGGCTGTACCGAGCGCTTGGAATCTGTTTCTTTTTTCTTCGCCACAAGCAGCGGCCTCCTTTATGAAATATCCGCGAAATCCAAATACTGTGCGCCGTTCTCTGCAATGTATTCCTTACGTCCGGCGAGATTGTCTCCCAGCAGCAAGTCAAACATATCCGCGGTTGCTTGCGCGTCCTCAGGAGTCACGCGAATAAGGCGGCGTGAGGCAGGATTCATGGTCGTCTCCCACATCATATCCGCTTCATTCTCGCCCAATCCCTTGGAACGCTGAATATTGATTTTTTTGCCATTTAATTTTTTGAGCAAGGCAACCTTTTCTGCGTCATCAAAGGCAAAATAAGTTTTATCCTTATAAGTGATTTCGTAAAGCGGGGATTCTGCAATGTAGACAAATCCCTGCTCGATCAGGGTTGGCATCAGGCGATAGATCATGGTCAGGATAAGGGTGCGAATCTGGAAGCCATCAACATCGGCATCTGTACAAATAATGACCTTATTCCAGCGCAGACTGTCCAAATCAAAGCCAGACAAGTCCCTGTTCGCCTTGGTGCGCACCTCAACCCCGCAGCCCAGCACACGAATCAAATCGGTAATGATATCGTTCTTAAAAATCTTATCATATTCTGCCTTCAGGCAATTGAGGATTTTTCCGCGCACCGGCATGATTGCCTGAAACTCCGAATCCCGTCCCTGCTTGCAGGAGCCAAGTGCCGAATCTCCCTCCACGATATATAGTTCCCGTCTGGAGGTATCCTTTGTACGGCAGTCGACAAATTTTTGTACGCGGTTTGACACATCTAAATTGCCGGAAAGCTTTTTCTTAATGTTGAGCCTTGCACGCTCTGCCTGCTCACGGCTTCGCTTATTGATGAGCACCTGATCCGCAATCTTATCGGCTTCATCTTTGTTCTCAATAAAGTAGATTTCAAGATTTTCCTTCAAGAACTCCGTTGTAGCTTCCTGTACAAAGCGGTTTGTAATGGCCTTTTTGGTCTGGTTCTCGTACGAGGTTTGGGTAGAAAAGCAATTTGTAACCAAAACCAGTGCATCTGCAATATCCTGAAAAGTTACCTTACTCTCATTTTTCTGGTACTTATTCTGCTGCTTGAGATAGGCGTCTACCGCCGAAACAAAAGCAGAGCGCACTGCCTTATCCGGTGCGCCGCCATATTCCAGCCATGATGAGTTATGATAATACTCAGTCCGCGCATTCTCACGCGAAAAACAAAACGCACACGACAGCTTGACACGATATTCCTCTTTGTCTGCGCGGTCACGTCCACGCCGTTCTGCCTGATAGAACTGTACGCTGGTGAGCGGCTGTTCACCTGCAAGCTCCGCTACATAGTCCACAATGCCATTTTCATAGCAAAATTCAGAGGTATCAAACCCACTTTCATTCTCATTGCGCAGTACAAAGAGCAAGCCTGCATTGACGACCGCCTGCCGCTTGAGGATATCAGTATAATATGCAAGTGGGATATGGATATCGGTGAATACCTCCAAATCCGGTCTCCAATGAATCCTTGTTCCTGTCTTTTTCTCCTTACACGGGGTCTTAATAAAGCCTTCCGGTGTGTTGGTCTTGTTTTCACCCTTTTCGAAGTGCAGTTCATAAGAAAAACCGTCACGCCACACAGTGACATTCATATACTCCGAAGAATACTGGGTTGCACAGGTGCCCAAGCCATTAAGTCCCAGAGAAAACTCATAGTTTTCTCCCTCATTGTTCTTATACTTGCCGCCGGCATACAGCTCACAAAATACAAGTTCCCAGTTATAGCGCTGTTCATTCGGGTTAAACTCGATGGGAATTCCGCGTCCCATATCCTCAACTTCGACAGAGCCATCTGCATAGCGCGTCACTGTAATCCGGTTTCCATGTCCCTCACGCGCCTCATCAATCGAGTTCGATAAAATTTCAAAGACAGAATGTTCACAGCCCTCTATGCCATCGGAACCAAAAATAACGCCCGGACGTTTCCGAACGCGATCCGCACCCTTGAGGGACGAAATGCTGTCATTTCCATATTGGTTACTTGGTTTCGCCATAAAACACTTCTCCTGTTTGATTCACAATTGGTTCTATTATATACCAGCAAACCCATTTAAGTCAAATCAAAAGCAATTTATCTGAATTTTTCCCAAGTTATGATGTCGATATTCCTGTATTTTTGAAAAAGAAGCGAACAAAAAAAGAAAAGTATAACACCCAGACAACAAAGGTCTGGGTGTTATACTCAAAAAAAGTAAGGATAAAAAAGAAGGGGGATAGAAAGAAAAAGGTATCATGAAAGGAGAAAAAGTTCTCCTGGGTGTTGTCATTGCCTTGACTCTGCCGCATGGGGGACATACGGCAGAAGGCAATTTTGAAGGGGTAAGAAAAAAGTAGGGGGATTGGGGTAATCAGTCAGGAACGTGAGATGGGGGAATCTCTTGTTCTTGACTGTCTTTATTGTACTGCAACTTTGTGTCAGAATCTTGTCAGAATTATGACATATTTTTTAACGTTCTATGAAGGTTCTATGAACAAAGAAAAACAAAACACCGAAGCAATCATACTTCGGTGTTTTGAAGAAAACATACTTATCTGAACTTACGCTTCTTAGCGCGAGCAGCCTCAGACTTCTTGCGGCGCTTTACGCTTGGGCTCTCATAATGCTCACGCTTGCGGAGCTCGGAAAGCACACCAGCCTTGGCACAGGAACGCTTGAACCGTCTCAGAGCGCTGTCCAGGGTCTCGTTTTCCTTGATATGGACTTCCGACATCGTTTTCCCTCCCTCCGCGCGTTCGGCTATATCCAGAACGCTTGCGTTTTTACAGTGGACGAATGTGTGCTATGTCAAACAGGCACAATCCTCCCGATAAAACCGTAAGATTATTATACTAAATCTCTCGGAAGCTGTCAAGTAAAAATACAAATTATTTTACGACCAAATTGACGATTTTATTCTTGACTACAATGGTCTTTACAACCGTCTTTCCCTCGATTGCGTTCTTTACCTTTTCATCTGCCATTGCAATATCAATCGCTGTCTGCTGGTCGCAATCGACGGGCAGCTGAACGGTAGAGCGAATCTTACCGTTGACCTGCACACCAATCTCAACCGAAGACTCTACAGTCTTTGCCTGCTCGTATTCCGGCCATGCCACCAGAGAAAGTACGGTATCATGCCCCAGCATCTGCCACAGCTCCTCGGTAACGTGCGGTGCAAATGGATTTACGATTTTGAGCAGGGTCTCATACTCCGCGCGATTGACACCCTTGTCATAGAATTGATTTACGAGGCTCATGAGCGCTGCAATCGCAGTATTTGCCTTCAGGTTTTCGATGTCCTCTCCAACCTTTTTGATAGTCTTGTGCAAAGCAGTCTCATTTTCTGCGCTGTACGCATCACCCTCCTTGACCTGTTCAAAGAGGTTCCAAACGCGCTCTACAAAGCGGCGGCAGCCCTTAATAGAGGCAGAGGACCACGGTGCAGCCTTCTCAAAATCACCAATGAACATTTCATAAAGACGCATGGTGTCTGCACCGTATGTCTCAACAATTTCATCTGGATTTACGACATTTCCACGAGACTTTGACATTTTCTCGCCATTTTCTCCCAGAATCATGCCGTGTGAGGTACGCTTTGCATAAGGCTCCTTGGTCGAAACGACACCAATATCATAGAGGAACTTATGCCAGAAACGGCTGTACAGCAAGTGCAGCGTGGTGTGCTCCATACCGCCGTTATACCAATCCACCGGACTCCAGTATGCAAGCGCTTCCTTAGAGCAAAGCTCCTTATCATTGTGCGGGTCCATATAACGCAGGAAATACCATGAGGAGCCTGCCCACTGCGGCATGGTATCGGTTTCACGCTTTGCCGGACCTCCACAGCATGGGCAAGTGGTATTGACCCAATCGGTCATCTTCGCAAGCGGAGACTCACCGTTCTCTGTCGGCTCATAGGAATCCACATCTGGCAGTGTGAGCGGCAGCTGATCCTCCGGCAGCGGCACCCAGCCGCATTTTTCACAGGACACCAGCGGAATGGGTTCGCCCCAATAGCGCTGACGAGAGAATACCCAGTCACGCAGCTTATAGTTGACCTTCTCATGTCCAATTCCCTTGTCGGTGAGGAAGGCAATGATTTTCTTTTTTGCCTCAGCAACCGAAAGTCCGTTGAGAAAATCCGAGTTGACGAGTGTTCCGGTTGCCACATCGGTAAAGGGAGCCTCCTGCACATTGCCGCCTGCAATGACCTCAACAATCGGCAGACCAAACACCTTTGCAAATGCCCAGTCGCGGTCATCATGTGCCGGCACTGCCATAATTGCACCTGTGCCATAGGACATGAGTACATAATCTGATACAAAAATCGGAATCTGCTTACCGTTGACCGGATTGATTGCCATAACGCCATCAAGACGCACACCCGTCTTGTCCTTGTTGAGCTCAGTGCGCTCAAAGTCAGACTTGCGTGCTGCCTCTTCACGGTAGGCACGAACAGCGTCTATATTCTTGAGTTTATCCGCCCATGCTTCCACCATCGGGTGCTCCGGAGAAATGACCATATAGGTCGCACCAAACAGAGTATCCGGCCGCGTGGTATAGACAGTCAGCCGATCACCCTCTGTCGTGTTAAAATCTACCTCCGCGCCCGTGGATCTTCCAATCCAGTTCTTCTGCTGTGTCTTGACACGCTCTACAAAATCTACCTCGTCGAGATCATCAATGAGCCGCTGTGCATACTTGGTAATGCCCAGCATCCACTGGCTCTTGGTCTTTCGAACGACCTCAGAATTGCAGCGCTCACATACGCCATTGACGACCTCCTCATTTGCCAGCACACACTTGCAGGAAGTGCACCAATTGACCGCCATTTCCTTCTTATATGCAAGTCCTTTCTTAAAAAGCTGAAGGAAGATCCACTGTGTCCACTTATAATAGGACGGATCGGTGGTATTGATTTCACGCGACCAGTCAAAGGACAAACCCAGTGCTTTGAGCTGACTCTTAAAACGCGCTACATTGTTCTTTGTAACCTCAGCTGGGTGGATATGATTTTTAATCGCAAAGTTTTCGGTCGGCAGTCCAAACGCATCCCAGCCCATCGGATACAAAACATTATAGCCCTGCATACGCTTTTTGCGGGCAACGATATCCAGCGCAGTATAAGAACGCGGGTGCCCTACATGCAGACCCATACCAGATGGATATGGGAATTCCACCAGCGCATAGAATTTTGGCTTGGAAAAATCATTTGATGCAGCAAAACATTCCTTTTCGTCCCAAATCTTCTGCCACTTGGCTTCGACAGCCTGATGATCGTATTTGTTCAATGGTATAACCCCCAATATTCTATGCAGACGGCGCAGCATGTTCCTGCGCCGTCTGCCAAACTCTTATATGCTTTCGTCCTCTATCCCCAAATCCTTCAGGGAAATGCGTGTGCCATCTTTCCAAAGGTTTTCCAGATTATAAAACTCTCTTGCCTCCGGAACAAAAATATGCACCAGTACACTGCCATAGTCAAGCAGGATCCAGCTGGACGATTCAAAGCCTTCTACATGATGCGGCATCGTATCATGGTCATACTTAAGATGATATTCCACACTGTCTGCAAGCGCTCTCACCTGAGTCGTTGAGGTCGCAGTGCAAATTACAAAGTATTCGGTCAATGTTGTCAGGTGCTCCACCTGCAACACATCAATATCTCTGCCTTTTCGCTCTAAAAGGGCTTCACAGATATATCTTGCGGTTTGCTGTGCGTTCATGTGCACTCTCCTTTTTTCTCTATACTTCCGGATCTATGGTTGTGTCCGGTGGGACAACCTCAGGCTCCGGTATACTTGTCTCTGTGTTGGTTCCGCTCTCCTGCGAGGTTCCGTTATCACCTGTATCCGGAGGCGTTTGTTCTGGCGGCAGGGTGGGTTCTGTCGGCTCTGTTGGCAGATTGCCGCCCTCTGATTGACTGTTATCACCGGCTTCACCATTTTCAGACAGACCGGAATCATTTGAATCCGAGCCATTCAAGCCAGAGTCATTTGGATCTGTTTCATTTGACCCCATTCCATTTGAATCCGTTGAGCCAGACTGGCCAGAAGAATCTTCCGGATCTGTATCTTGACTCTGCTCGGGATCTCCGTTTTCCTCCTCCGGCTCCGGATCTTCCGGTTCCTCCCTTTGTACCACTTCCTCCTCGTCCTCATCAGAGGTCACACCGGGACGGCGTGTCCCCTCCGGCGGCGACTCAATCACATCGAGTGATGTGATCTCTCTGTCATATGGATTGAAATGCTCGTTGACAAGCGCCAATGTCTTGCTCTCATTCGGGAAGAAGAATGACAGGAACGCATCGGTTCCTGCATAGGAATTTGCAGGATAGCCCGGCAGGGTAAACATCTGGATATCTGTTGTCTTTACCTGCATTGCCTGATTTGCCATCCAAACCAACTCACCCATTGTGAGATCTGTTTTTACATTGTTAAAGACAGCCTCTGCAATTGGCTTTGCCTTCAGGATATTTTCTGGTCTCAAAATCTGCTTTGCAACGTGCATCAGAAATTCCTGCTGCTTTGCAATGCGGCTTTCATCACCGCCGTCATATCCGTCCTTCTGCAAATGGGTATATCCCGGGTCATTGTGACGCCAGCGCAGGAACTTTACTACCTGCTCGCCATTCATCTTCTGCAAGCCCGGCTCAAAATAAATATTGAGGTCCTGAACCGGATCATTATAAATCATCTTGAACGGTACATCATAGGTAATGCCGCCGATCGCATCTACAATTTCTGCGATGCCATTGAAATTGACCACAATATATTTATCTGGAGTAAATCCAATTACCTTTTTGACCTCTTTTTTGGTGTTGTTGATGTCGTGCTTTGCGCCATAAGCGGCATTGATTTTCCGACTTGCACCTGACTTATTATTTGCACACATGACATCACGCGGAATATTCAGCACATTTACCTTATGATTCTTAGTATCGAATCCAACCACCATCATATTGTCTGTACGGGTTTCGTCAATATCCGTTGCACATACAAGGAAGGTAAAATAGTCACTGATGCGCTGCCCGGGGTCAATCGCAACCACATCGCCATTTTCCTCATCAATGATAGTCTTATCATTTTCATGGATACTGATATCCGGCGGCTTAATAAACTGCACTGCAAGGAAAGCACCGCCTGCAAGTATAAACGCAATGATTGCAAACACCAGCAGAATAATATTTTTCTTATGGGATTTTTTCTTTGCAGACTTTCCTTTTTTTGGTTCAGCCGCCCCAGCCATCACATCATAATTTGGATCCCCATCATAAGGGGTAAAAACTGTTTTTTGTTTCTTTTTTGCAGACTTACTACCTTTGCTGGTCTTTCCGCCAAAGATCTTCATGTATTTACACTCCGTTTTCTATTGCACTCCATGTGCATCTGACACCTTGCCAAATGAGGGAATTTCGCGCTGCCATGGTATCGGGGTGAATGAGCTTTCCCCGCACGAGCAAATCATAGAGTGAGTGATCGAAACAATATAAAAGCGCCTCGTCTATACTTGTTTCAGCAAGCTTTCTGGCTGGCTCCACCCCATCAAAATCGCGTGTCTCCTCAATATAGTCAGCAAGATAAATAATTTTGTCCAGCAGGGTCATATTTGCCCGTCCGGTCGTGTGATACGCAATTGCCTCTACAACCTCCAGATCCGCACCATATTCGGCGCGTGCAATCGCAGCTGCTGTTTTTCCGTGCAGCATTTTCCATTCCTTTTTTTCGATATCACAGGGTATTATACCGTATTTATCACATAAATACAACTGTTCTTCCCTAGAAAGTCGTTTGGTTATATCATGCAGAAGTGCTGCAAAGCCTGCTTTTTCCACATCTCCGCCAAATTTTCCGGCGAGCATTCGTGCTGCTTTTTCGCACCCCAGCGTATGGGTATAGCGATAGCCAGACAAACGTGATAAGATTGACTGTCTTTCTAATTCTGTACATAACATAACAAATCCGCCTTTCAAACTGTATTTTTTATCTTTGATACAATCGGTTTTGCCGGATATAAGCTGCAACCTGCGGCGGGGTCATCTGTTCAAACCCGCCCTGCTGCCGCACATCTGTTGAAGAAATGGGAAGCACCGGACATTGGACAAGTGTAATGCGTGCCCCAAGCGCCTGCCGCAGTACACGTGCCTTTTCCTCCAATACAGGCCGATCCTCTGTCCCTCTTGCAACAACAGCAAGGTCAGCCAAACGCACGATTTCCTGCGGTTCTCTCCAAGAACGGTCAAAGGACAACAGCATATCAGTTCCTATGATAAGGGTAAGCTCCCGTTCACCCGCCGCATACAGCGCTTTGAGTGTGTCTACTGTATAGCTTGCACCGCCGCGCCGAATTTCCAAATCTGAAAAAACAGCCCAATCATATGGCTCCGTCATCAGGCGTACCATTTCACACCGCTGTGCGGTTGTCGCACTGCCTGTCGGCAGTTTTTTATGCGGGGGCAAATTGGTGGGGATAAAGAGCACCTGATCCAATCCGAGCGTCTGATATACGGACTGTGCCGCTGCAAGATGTCCCTTATGCGGCGGATTAAAGGTTCCACCCAATACACCTGTCTTCATGAGTTACTTCTCCAAAACGATTTTCCGCTTATCTGGGTCAGAAGACTGCCGGTACAAAACAAACTTGGTACCAATGCACTGCACACCATCTGCACCCGTTGCCTCACAAAGTGCATCGGATACAGTGCGCGGTGTCAGCATCGCGTTTTCGAGTACCTTTCCCTTTACAAGCTCATGATTTTCGAGCAAAACCTCCAGCTGACTGATAACGCCCTCTGTCACGCCCTCCTTTCCAATATGCAGTGTCACCGCGAGTGTATTGGATTGTCTGCGCAAAAATGCGCGTTGTTTACTGGTCAACATGATTCCTTGTCTCCTACTTTTATACAGATTTCAATCTTTTCCGCAAAACTGCCGCAAGCTTTTCCAGCGCATGCGCCCGATGCGAAATGCGGTTTTTCACTTCTGCCGGCAGTTCTGCAAATGTGCAGTCATACTCACGCACATAAAACAGGGGGTCATAGCCAAATCCACCGGTTCCATGCTGCTCGGTCAGGATTTCCCCTTCACACTCACCGCGCACAACAATTTCCTGTTCATCAGGAAGAATACAGCAGATCGTGCACACAAAACGTGCCTGCCGTTCACATTCGTCCACATGCTCCATATTTTTTAGCAAAAACAGATTGCGGTCAGCATCACTGCCTGAACAGTAACGCGCTGAGTATACGCCCGGCGCTCCCGAAAGTGCATCGACTGCCAAGCCCGAATCATCTGCGATTGCAGGCAGTCCGGTGTACTGATGCGCTGCAAGCGCCTTGATTCGCGCATTTTCCTCAAAGGTCTTGCCGTTTTCCTCAGGTTCCGGCGCATCTTCCGGCAGCGGTATCACTTCGATCCCCAATCCGCCCAAAATCGCGGAAAGCTCCTTTAACTTTTTCTTGTTGTGCGATGCCAATACAAACTGCATGACTTAGCCCTCCATCGCTGCAAGCTGGGCTGTACGCAGCGTCTGATTGCCGATTTCACCCAATGTAATAAGCTTTTGCAGCTCCTCCTTGCGGAAGGGGCGTTCCTCTCCGGTGCCTTGGATCTCCACAAGTTCACCAGAGCCTGTCATCACCAGATTGCAATCTACCATCGCATGGGAATCCTCTAGGTAATTGAGGTCCAGCACTGCCTCATCTTCAAAAATCCCGACAGAAACTGCTGATACCGTATCGGTCAATGGCATTTTTTTCAAGACTCCTGTATCTACAAGCTTGTTGCAGGCAATCCAAAGCGCAACATAGCCACCTGTAATAGAGGCGCAGCGTGTGCCTCCATCTGCCTGAATGACGTCACAGTCTACAACGATCTGCCGCTCTCCCAAAGCCTTGCGGTCCACCACTGCACGCAGAGCGCGCCCTATGAGGCGCTGAATCTCTGCCGCTCTGCCATTGAGCTTGAGTTTTCCAATATCACGCGGGGAACGGGTATTGGTTGCACGCGGCAGCATGGAATATTCCGCGGTCACCCAGCCCAATCCCGTATCCTTGAGAAAGGGCGGAACCCTTTCCTCTACCGTTGCATTGCAGATGACCTTTGTATTTCCACAGGAAATCAGTACAGAGCCTTCCGCATGTATGGTAAAATCACGTACAATCTCAATCGGACGCATTTCATCTGGTCGTCTGTTATCCGGTCTTGTCATGTTTATTCCATCTCCTCCACAGGCGGCAGCAGCGCCTCCAAAAATTCAGAACGGTCAAAATCCATCAAATCATCAATTCCTTCTCCGACGCCAACAAGCTTCACGGGTACGCCAAGCCCTGCCGAAATGGCAACGACAATGCCGCCCTTTGCAGTTCCGTCCAGCTTAGTCAGAATGATACCCGACAGTTTGGCAGCCTTATTGAAGGCATCTGCCTGATGCACCGCATTTTGTCCGGTGGTAGCATCGAGTACCAGCAGCGTTTCACGATCCGCATCAGGCAGCTCCCGCGTAATGATGCGGTCGATCTTGCCCAGCTCATTCATCAGATTTTGTTTGTTATGCAGGCGGCCCGCAGTGTCAATGATGATGAGGTCACAGCCGCGTGCCTTCGCAGCTGCAATGGAATCATAGACAACAGCCGCCGGATCTGCGCCCTCGCCATGCCGTACAATGTCTGCGCCTGCGCGCTTTGCCCAGATTTCCAGCTGATCTGCTGCCGCAGCGCGGAAAGTATCCGCCGCTGCCAGCATCACCTTTTTGCCCTGTGCGATATAGCGCGAGGCGATTTTGCCAATCGAAGTCGTTTTTCCAACTCCATTGACACCAATCACCAAGATAACAGCCGGCTTCGTGTCCAGATGCAGCGCTGTGTCCTGCTCCATCATGTCGCTGAGCACATCTTTGAGTACACAGCGCAGAGCCAGCGGTGTATCGACACGCTGATGCTTTGCGCGATCCTCCACCTTTTCTGTCGCCTCAGCTGCAACAGCTGCGCCCAAATCAGAAAGGATCAGTGCTTCCTCGAGCTGTTCGAGTGTCTCTGCATCGATCTGCACAAAATTGCTCATGATGTCATTGAACTGCTCGCTGACCGCCTCGGTTGTGCGCTTGAGTCCCATTTTGATTTTGTCAAAAAATCCCATATCTGTTCTCCTTCTCGGATATATTGAAATCCAATCAATTGATTGTTCCCTGAAATTTTTCTTCTGCCTCTGCCAGATTGAGCATCAGCATACGGGAGACCCCTTGCTCCTGCATAGTCACACCATAGAGCATATCTGCCTGCTCCATGGTACCGCGGCGATGGGTAATGGCGATGAACTGTGTTGCGCCGGATAGCTTGCGCAAATACTGTGCATAGCGTGCGACGTTGACATCATCAAGCGCTGCCTCAATCTCGTCCAATACACAAAACGGAGTGGGGCGCACCTTGAGGATTGCAAAATACAACGCAATCGCAACAAAGGCTTTTTCACCACCCGACAGCAGGGTCAGCGTCTTGACAGCCTTTCCCGGCGGGCACACCCGAATCTCAATGCCGCAGTTTAGGATATCCGCAGTATCTGCAAGTTCCAGTTGCGCGTGACCGCCGCCAAAAATTTCGGTAAAGGTTTGTCCAAAATAATGATTGAGTTTTGCAAATTCTGTTGCAAAAATTTCTTTCATATGCACAGTGAGTTCATCAATTACCGTTTGCAGTTCCTTCTGTGCCGTTTCCAAATCCTCTTTCTGCTCCTCAAGGAACAGGAAGCGCTCCTTGAGTGCGGCATATGCCTCCACGGCATCGAGATTGACGTTTCCAAGGGCGCGCAGCTGACTGCGCAGTTCCTCAGCCGTACGCAGGGCTGCTGCACGGTCGGGCAGTTCAATGCAGAATGCCTGTGCAGGTGTGGGCGTCAACTCATAGTTCTCCCACATTTTATCCAAAATCTGTGCTTCTTCGTTTTTGAGCTGGACGCCTTGCGCCGACAGCCGAACGCCTTCCCGTTCCAGACCAAGGATTTCCTCATTCTGTTCCTGTGCCCTGCGGTCGACCTGTGTACGCTGTGCCTCAATTCGCATACGCTGCTGCGCTTGGGCTGCAAGCAGTTCTTGCAGGCGTTTTAAGTCCTGTGCACCATTATCCCGCAGACTGTCTGCTTGTGCAAGCTGTTCCCGCATAGATTGCGCTTCCTGTTCCAAGTGCTCCATCATCTGTACACTGCTGTCCGCACCCGCTGCCATATCGGCGCGCAGACGTTCTAAATCCTCAGCGGCACGTTGCTCTGCTGCAAGCTCCGCGCGGTTTTCCGCCTGCGCGGTATGCAGCTGATGTATTTTTGTCATGCGCATTTTTTGCGCTTGTGTCCAGTCATCTAACCTTTTCTGAATTTGTGCGGACGCGGTTTGTAAGGTCTCCTGCTCCTGTGTACAGGCTTCGAGTGTCTGCTGCGCAGACGCAATTTCCTGTTCATACCGTGCTCTCGCAGTATCTAAGTGATTACGCTCCACAGATAAATTTTCATACTGCGCTCGCAGGCTATCCATGCGGGCAAGGTACTGCGCGGTTTCGGTTTGCAGGGCTGTCAGCTGTTCCTGCTGCCTTTGCTGTTCTTCCTCCAGTGTATCCTGTTCATGCTGTACCTGAGAAAGTTCTGTCCTTGCCTGCTCGAGTGTGTGCTCAGCTGCTCTTTGCGCGTCTTTCAACTGCTCTGCTTGCGCAGTCAACGTATGCAGCTGCGCGGTACGTGCCAGCACGCCGCTCGTTTTCGACACAGAGCCGCCAGTCATCGCACCGCCCGCCTGAATCATCTGCCCATCTAGCGTTACGATACGAAAATGATTTTGATATTTCTTTGCAAGCGCAAGCGCTGCGTCCATATCCTCGGCAATGACTGTGCGGGCGAGCAGACTTTGCATCACTGTCTGATATTCGGGCGCGCAGGAAATCAGGGTATCCGCTGTACCGCACACCCCCGCACAGGTATCCAGCCCCTGCACCCCAAGCAGCTTTGCGCGAATGGTATCCAACGGCAAAAAGGTAGCTCTGCCACTGTCGGTTTTTTTGAGGTAAGCGATCGCCGCTTTGCCGTCCATTGTTGTATCCACAATCAAATTGGAGCCCGCTGCCCCGAGCGCGATTTCGATTGCAGTCACATAGCGAGGCTCGACCGTGAGACACGAGGAAACCGGTCCATGAATCCCTGCAAGCCTTCCACGATCTGCCTGCTGCATAACACGCTTTACTGCATGAGAAAAGCCCTCATAATCCCTTTCCAGTTCGCGCAGCATTTTGATGCGATTTTCGATATCCGTCTGCTTTGCCGTGAGATCTGCGAGTGTCTGTATGCAATCCTGAACCCTTGTCTGTCTGCGTTCTATTTTCAGTGTCATGCCGGCACGCTGGTTCTTTAGTGTTTCCTGTTTCTTCCGGCATGCCTCCAGCCTGTTTTCACTGATTTTACAGGCAGCTGTCTGTTCTGCAAGCTGTGCTGCCGCCTGCTCAATTTCTTCTGCAATATGTCCCTTACGGCTGTCCATACCGGAAAGTCCAGTCTTTGCCGCGGTTCGGGCAAGCTCTGCCGCGAACCGCGCCTGCTCATTTTTCGCCTTGCGCGCATCGATTGCACTGCGTTCCCGCTGCAAGCTTTCTGCCTGTGCACCTGCCTGCGCGTCCTCCAGCTGTATATGCTGGACAGCCTGCGCAAGCGTCTCGCATACAGCAGTCAGTTCGTCCTGACGCGCAAGACGCACGGCCGTCTGCTCTGCAAGAGAACGCGCCTGCTCAGTCTGACGTGCGTGCTCCTGCTGAATACGCTCCCTATTTTGCGCATTATTTTTGAGGTTTGCCTCGAGTACCGCACACCGGCTGGATAGGTCAGCACGATTCTGCTCGGTTGTGTGCATCTGCTGCCGCAGAGTATCCGCTGCGGCATCGGCATCACGCAGTTCTTTTGTAAGCTGCTCCGACTGCGCGTACAGCCTGTCCTGTTCTGCACGTGCCTTCTGTAACTGCTCTGCACAAGCCGCTGTATCCTGCTGATTTTTTTCTGTATGGGTACGAAGCTGTGCCAGTCCTTCGAGCCAAAGGGATACCTCCAGTGTGCGCAGTTCATCACGCAGCCCCATATACTGCTTTGCCTTTTCAGCCTGCTCTGCAAGCGGCTGTGCCTGATGTGCCAGCTCTGTATAGAGATCGCGAATACGGACAAGATTTTCCTCGGTTGCCTCCAGCTTACGGTTGGCTTCCTCTTTGCGATATCGAAATTTTGTAATTCCAGCCGCTTCCTCAAAGATTTCGCGTCGGTCCTCACTTTTGAGGGACAGGATTTCATCAATGCGCCCCTGTCCAATGATAGAATATCCGTCGCGCCCCAAGCCGGTATCCATAAAAAGCTCATGAATATCCTTTAATCGGCAGGGCTTTTTGTTGAGTGCATATTCGCTTTCTCCGGAGCGATAATATCGTCTCGTGACCATGATCTCGGTATAATCCGAACGAAAGGCATGCTCTGCATTATCGAGTATAAGCGATACCTCTGCAAAACCCACCGGACGCCGTTTTTGTGTGCCGCTGAAGATGACGTCCTCCATCTTCGCACCGCGCAGGCTGCGTGTGGACTGTTCCCCCAGCACCCAGCGAATGGCATCTGAAATATTTGATTTTCCGCTTCCATTCGGGCCAACAATTGCAGTCATTCCCCCAGCGAACCGAATCTCTGTGCGATCTGGAAAGGACTTAAAGCCCTGCAAAATCAAGCTTTTTAATATCATGCAAAAACTCCACGCAGGTATATTTTCAGTTATTTTATATTTTAACACCAATTGACACAAGTAGCAATGCAAAGCCTGCATATTTTGCGGTTTGTTCAAAAAACCACTGTTTCCCGCGCAGAAAAGGGCGCCACCTGCACGGTTCGCCCTTTCTGGTTATTTCTGCTTTATAACGCCCATAAGCTCCAGCGCCTGTTTTGCAGCCATCTGTTCTGCCTCTTTTTTGCTGTGTCCAACACCCCGTGCAAAGACATTGCTATTGAGCAGCAGATCCATGGTAAATTCCTTGGCATGGTCGGGACCGGTTTCTTCCGCCAAGCGGTATTCCAAAGTCTCCTGCCGATTCTTCTGCACAATTTCCTGAAGCTGGGTCTTGTAGTCTGTAAACGCGCCGCCCTTTCTGGCTTCCTCTGCCTTGCGCGGAATAAAGCTCAGCACAAATGCACGCGCTGGTTCGATTCCGCCATCGAGATAAATGGCGCCCAAAAGCGCCTCCACGGCATCTGCCAAAATGGAGGGACGGTTGCGTCCGCCGCCCTGTTCTTCGCCATGCCCCAGACAGATCTCCTGATCAATGCCAAGTTCCTTGGCGATTTCGCACAGCGCACGCTCACAAACCACAGCCGCACGCAGCTTGCTCAGCTGACCTTCGGGCAGCTCTGGGAAGTGATTGTAGAGATAATCGGCTGTGACAAAGCCGAGTACGGAATCGCCGAGAAACTCGAGCCGTTCATTGTTTTGCAGATGCCGCATACGCTGCTCATTTGCATAAGAGGAGTGGGTCATCGCCTTATGAAACAGCTGCGGATTGCGAAACTGATAGCCAATTCGTTCTTGTAACATATAAATGAGATTCCTTTCTTATTTTGTAATCATCTTAAAAATAAAAGCCTGTGCCGGAGCGCAGGCTCTTATTTGAAAACATCATTCGTCCTGAGAACCAACAAAATCAACCACATCGCCAACAGTTTTCAGCTTTTGTGCGGTTTCTTCGTCGATTTCACCGACATCAAACTCCTCCTCCAGTGCCATCATCAGCTCCACCAGATCGAGAGAGTCTGCACCCAGATCCTCATCAAAAGAGGTTTTGAGGGTAATCGACTCGGGCTCCACACCAAATTGTTCGCTCAGCAGCTCTACCATTTTTTCAAACACCATTCGGATTTCGCCTCCTCACCCAACTCAGGATATTTTGATAATAGTAAGCTTTTCTCCGATTGTCAAGACCTTTTCCAAAAATCAGCTTTCTATCTGCGCGACACTCTCTGTAATTGCCTCGATCATGCCGCTTTTTTTGTATTCAATCGCTTGGCGAATAGCATTCATAAATGCAATCTCGTTCGAGGAGCCATGCGCCTTGATGACCGGACGGGAGATTCCAATAAAAGGCGCGCCGCCTACGGCATCTTGATCAAAGAGCGCCGCAAAATTATCCATACCCTTTTTGCAGGCAAGGTATGCAAGCTTTGTCCCCAAATTGGATAAAAATACCTCTTTGATTTGCCCTGCCATAAACTTTGCAACACCCTCAATGGTTTTGAGCATGACATTGCCTGCAAAACCATCACAAACTGCCACATCGCAAGCGCCCAAAGGCACATCACGTCCTTCTACATTGCCGATAAAATGGATCTGTCCCGCATCGTGTGCCGCCTTCAAAAGCTGATACGCCTCTTTGCGCAGGCTGTCTCCCTTAGAGTCCTCCGCGCCGTTATTGACCAATCCAACACGGGGCTTGGAAATCCCCTCAATGCGGTTCATGTACAGTGAGCCCATAATTCCAAATTGCAGCAGATATTCGGCTGTACATTCGGTATTTGCACCCGCATCAATGAGCAGCACCTTGCCATCTTTACAGGGCATCAGCGGCGCAAGCGCACCGCGGCGCACACCTTTGATGCGCTTACAAAACAGTGTCGCACCGGAGAGCAGCGCGCCGGTAGAGCCTGCGCTCACGATAGCGTCCGCCTGTCCCTTTTTAACCAGATTGAGCGCTGCTGCCATTGAGGATTGCGGCTTTGCACGGAGCACGGTTGCCGGATCATCGTGCATATCTACCAAATCGGGCGCATGCAGGATTTCGATTCCCGCCGTGTTCTCTGCCTGATGCGCTTTCAGAACCGCACGGATCTTATCCTCCTGTCCGACTAAAATAATTTGTTCTCCATACATTTTGGCAGCGCGGACTGCACCACAGACAATTGCCTCCGGTGCGTTGTCACCGCCCATGGCATCTACTGCAATTTTCATGAAAGCTCCAGCTCCTTTTTCATGGAATCGATCGTCTCGAGCGCCCGCTCGGAAATTTTCAGATTCTTCTCCCGTTTGCCCTTGATTTTATAGCCCAGAGGGTCAATGATTCCAAAGTTTGCATTCATCGGCTGAAATTTTGTGACTGTCTCGTTGGAAATATAGTGCCCCAACGCACCGATTGCAGTTGTGGACGGGAAATTCGGCGCACTCTGTCCCAACAGCTTGCGTGCGGTGGAAAGTCCTGCCAGAAACCCCGAGGCATTGGACTCCATATAGCCCTCTACACCGGTAATCTGTCCCGCAAACCGGATACGCTCTTGCCCTCTGTATGCAAAATTATGGTCCAGCAAACGTGGAGAATCCAAAAATGTATTGCGGTGCATGACACCATAGCGCACAAATTCTGCATTTTTCAGGGCTGGGATCATAGAAAAAATGCGTTTTTGCTCGCCCCACTTGAGATGCGTCTGACAGCCGACCAGATTATACAGACTGCCCTGTGCATTGTCACGCCGCAGCTGTAAAACTGCATACGGGTCTTTTCCGGTCTTAGGGTCAGGCAGCCCTACCGGCTTTAGAATTCCAAATAATAGGGTATCATGTCCGCGCCGTGCATTGACCTCGATGGGCATACAGCCTTCAAATACCAGCTTATCCTCAAAGCCATGCACCTCAGCCTCCTCTGCCGTCGTGAGTGCCTCCCAAAAGGCATCGAACTCCTCGCGGGTAAACGGACAGTTGATATAATCAGGTGTCCCTTTATCATATCTGGAGGCAAAATATGCGTGCTCCATATCGATGGACTCAAAGGTGACGATGGGCGCAGCAGCATCAAAGAAGTGCAGAAACTCTCCGCCCACCTGTGCATGAATCGCATCAAAGAGTGCGTCCGAAGTCAAAGGTCCGGTTGCAACAATGACCTCACCCTCCGCCGGTAGCTCTGTGACCTCACCCGACACTACTGTAATATTGGGGTGATTGCGAATGTGCGCTGTCACCTTGCCGGCAAATGCTTGTCGGTCTACCGCCAGTGCACCGCCTGCTTCTACCTGTGTCTCGTCGGCACAGCGCACAATCAGACCACCCAAACGGCGCAGTTCCTCCTTGAGCAAGCCGGAAGCATTGGATAACTCATTTGACCGCAGTGAGTTCGAACAGACCAATTCTGCAAAGTCAGGGGAATGATGTGCCGGTGTCATCTTATCCGGCTTCATTTCATGCAGTCTCACTGTAATGCCGCGCTCTGCGAGCTGCCATGCAGCTTCACAGCCTGCAAGTCCGGCACCAATCACTGTTACTTGTTTCATACTTCCTCCGTTTTCTTCTTACGGGTCGTTGTTTTCTTCTTGGGTACTTCCTCTCCCTCGGCAGGCTCCGCCTTTTTACGCGTGGTCTTTTTCTTGGGTGCTTCCTCTCCCTCGGCAGGCTCCGCTTTTTTGCGCGTAGCCTTTTTCTTGGGCACTTTCTCTCCCTCGACAGGCTCCGCCTTTTTGCGCGTGGTCTTTTTCTTGGGTGCTTCCTCTCCCTCGGCAGGCTCCGCCTTTTTGCGCGTGGTCTTTTTCTTGGGCGCTTCCT
>JAGZIW010000026.1 GCA_018366035.1 Butyricicoccus pullicaecorum
GCAAATAACCGCCTACCGCTGGTATCGGCAGCGCGCTGAAAAATCTTATTTTTTCCTGTTACTCAGGATAGCACAGATTCAGACTGATTGCAACAAAAATTACACGTTGCACCGACTTTGGCGACATAAAAGCAAACGGACAATCCTGCTGCGTAAGAAAAACCAGACTATCAATTCAACATCTTTCTAATATGTGCAATCCCATCTGTCAGTATTTCAGTAAGCCTGACAGCTTCTTCCTGCGTAAATTGTGGCACATAAATACGACCAGAGGTGTTGATTGCAGGCAGATTGTTTCCACAGAACAATTTATCATAAATTCCGTTTGTCAATCTGTCCTTTTGATTTCCTTCATAAGGAATCCCTGTACTGTTAGCAAGATCACCTGCGATATTCCAAAAATCAAGTATCCTGCACGGATCCGGTGCACAGATCCCCATAACGATTTGAACAATTTGATTGACATCATATACAGTCAGCCCAATTGTCTTTTGATATGAAGAAAAAGACTGTAAAAAGGCAAAAGCAGCAGTTTGGGAATCAAACACCTTTACGTTCGAATCCTCGAGCAGAAATCCATCTATTTCATCATCACTGAACCATATACAGTAAAATACAGTCTCATCAATCTGAAAACATATCACTTCAAGGTAATCAAATTGAGGTTCGGTTTGTTGCCGATGGTGCATTTCAAATACACTCCTACTTTTATCCTGCGGCATTGATATGGAAAATCTTCACTGACAAGCATTTTTTGCTTGTCACTTTTTTTGTCTATAAATACAAAGGAATCGCCAAAACAGGCGAATCTTTCAACATTAAAATAAGTATGAGCAATCCGTAAGCCGGGTTCTGTCCTCTATTTTCAGATTTTTTATATATCCTTATCCGTTCTTATTTGAACTTTTATCAACTCGTTTTTATTATCATATCACATTTTGAGGAGAAAATCAAAACTATTTCTTCTTATCTGTTTTTATCTGTTTTGTCAGCGCAATACATTTTTCAGAAATTTTACTGACAAATTTACTGACAAGCAAATAAACCATTCTTATTTGTTCGAAAAAAGACAGAAAACAGGAGAAAAACAGATATCTAAAATATCATGTTCAAAAGCCCTTTGCATTTATTAACCATACGCTTGACTCTGTCACGGTATCGTGATATAATAAAATTATAGAGAGGAGGGATAGCATGCCGGTTCTCGCAAGATTCTATGGAATGATCGTAAAGATGTATTTTCTTGGCAAGGAACATAATCCACCGCATGTTCATGTTATCTATGGCGAATATATGGGAGCCATTGAAATCCAAACTGGACGCATGCTTGAAGGCGATCTTCCAAATAAAGCGTTGAGCCTTGCTGTTGAGTGGATACATCTCCATGAATCAGAATTACTTGAAATCTGGGAAACACAAAACTTTAAAAAACTGCCTCCGCTTGAATAAGAGCGGGGGCAACCCGCACGAAAGGAGTCGATTTTTAATGTTTCACAAGGTAAAAGCTGTCTCTCCTCTGCCGGACTATCAGTTATTGGTCGTATTTTCTGAGGGTGTGACAAAACGATACGATGTAACCCCCCTCTTTCAAACACTCCCTGTATTTCTTGACCTGCAAAATATCCCTTCCCTCTTTGAGCAGGTCGTTGTAGATGCAGGCGGTTATGGGATCAGCTGGAATGATGATCTTGATCTTGCCTGTGATGAGCTATGGGAAAATGGAGACACTTACAAGACTGCTTTTGATCATCTCATTTCCTTTGCTGATGCGACTGCACTTTGGGGACTAAGTGAAAGCACACTGCGAAAAGCCGTATCTTACGGCAAACTGAAAGATGGTATTGATGTAAAAAAATTCGGCAAACAATGGATTGTAACCCGTGATGCCATGCAGAGAGAATACGGAGAACCACAAGAAGGGCAGCTCAGTTGAGCCGCTCTTTTTACATTTATCAACGTTTATATGCATTTTAATTTTTTAACGATTGGATATTTTCAATTCACTTTTTAGCGCAGCCTGTAAAACTGCAGAAAAATTGATTCCCGCCTTTTCTGCTTCAAAATTGAGCCATGAAGGAATGGTACAATTTTTCTTTACCGCCCGCATATCGTTCTTTCTTCGATATTCTGAGAAATCGACATCAACCAATGTTACAATCTCATTCATGTTTTCTGCCTTTATCTCTGAAATAGAAGTTGGTTGCGGTAAAGGCTCTTTCTCATCTTCCATATCAATTCCCATAATACCGATTGCATCACGAGCCATTTCTATTGCTTCTGCATAATCCTTCCCCTGCGTGTTGATATTAAAATCTGGTACATATACTACAATAAACTCTTTTCCCTGAGTCATAATAACAGGATATGCATTTTTCATAGTAGAACACTCCTCTCAAACTACTTAGATGGTATTTATTAGAATTCGCGGGGAGGGGCTTATTTCAGCCCCCGCCGCTTAATAATCGCTCTTGCTAACATTTCGTCTGTCTCCCTGTGACGAACGATACTCTCACGTTCTTTACCTTTTACGTAAATATCGTGGTTTGTTCCGTGCCTTTTGAACTTCCAACCGTTTCGTTCCAAAAGCTCAATCAGGGCTTTTGTCTTCATTAATATTTCTCCTTTCTGTAATTATTATACGCCTTTTATACGTATAAGTCAATAGTTTTTATAAAATATTTATACGTATTTTATGCGCCTGCAAAGCTTGACTCTTTCACTCACTTTTTTACAAAAAATGGAGATCTTGACAGCCTCCATAAGTTATTTCTTTACTTATTCTTTGCTAGCTAACACCTTCGACAACTACTTAATCTTTCCACCATATCTGAAACCGAAATGCACAATAAAAAGCCCTTGGGTTCGGCTTATCCCTGATATTGGGAAGCTTACTGCCAAGGGCGGATTAAACTATATTACACGTTAATAATATATGCTCTTAACTGACATGTCAATACCTTTCTTAGTCAATTCAGCAATAATTCTACTCAAAATGCTGCATGTATCAATCAGTTCCATACACTCCAGCACGGTCGTTGATAACCAGCAATTTGAGCGCATCTTCTGATAGGTCAAGCACGCCATTCCCCTCTCCTTTGAGGTATCCCTTCTTCACCAGCTTTGAAATTGTCGGCTTTGCCCAATCGGGCATATCGTCATAGTACCTGTATCGCACGCCTGTATCCTCCTCCTGTGTCGGCGCGTCCATTTCCTGCCGGACTGCCTGCCGAAAGTCGTCCATAGTCTTGCCCTGTTTTTGGAACCAGTACAGCACATCGCCGTGATTGCTGGCGATGCCCTGCCTATATCCCTCCGCGTGGCAAATGATGTGCTTTAGCGGATCCAGCGCGAATTCTTTGCATAAAAATGCAAAAAGTTCCACGGCTTCACGGTAGACCTTGCCAAAATATACGGGGTCTGTCAGCTTGTCCTCGCAGATTTCCACACCGATATGCGTGCGGTTGCCCGCACCAGCGCAGTGCCATGCCTGCATCGTCCAAGGCAAAGTCTGATACGTGGCAATACTGCCATCTGGCAGCGTGCCGATAAAAGCATGCACACATACCGATCTGCCGTCCGGCTTGGGCTGGTTCCAGTGATTGCCATATGGATTTTTGCCCAGCCGCCCGTCATCTGGTCCCACATACCGCGACAGCTTTGTGTTGGGCGCGCCCGTGCTGTGC
>JAGZIW010000011.1 GCA_018366035.1 Butyricicoccus pullicaecorum
GTTTGTCAAGAACTTTTTTCAAAGTTTTTCGACTTTTTTCTACAACAAAGTCGTTTCTCTTCAAACTTTTTACTTGGTTTTGCTGTCCAACCGGTCAGCCTATTTATAATAACACACCGTTTTTCCTTTGTCAACATTTTTATTTCTTATTTATAAAAATAATTTCTGCAATTCTGTAGCATCGCCACCGAACGTGATTGGCTGAAATAGCAGCATATACGACAGCGCCTTTTTCCTTGATGAAAAAAAGAACCTGTGAAATATTCACAGGTTCTTTTTTAACCATTACTGGTACGCCGAAAGGGATTCGAACCCCCGACCTTTTGGTTCGTAGCCAAACACTCTATCCAGCTGAGCTATCGGCGCATGTCTTGGTTGCTTATATAGAATACCATGCACCCGATACTTTGTCAACTATTTTCTTTTCTTTTTCTCAAAAAATATGAAAAAGCAACTTTTCACCATGTAAAGTACACACTGTCCGTTTTTATTATAGATATATTGTATGATTTGCAGCAAAGAAATATAGGGCACGCGCCAACACAGGCTTATCAAAAATTTTCTCTATAGCTTTTTGATAGGCGTCGAGTTGCGTTCGATATTGCTCTGCACGCTCCTTTATATAATTTGGCCCCACTCGATCGGTCTTGAAATCAATAATCAAAAAGCCTTCTTGCGTTTCGGAAAGGCAGTCAATGACACCTTGCAATAAGATCTCTTCCTCTGTATCCGGTACCTCTATGTAATAATCTGATACAGGCACTGTGACAGAAAACTTAAATTCTCGCCGAATCTCTCCCTCACACATCTTCTTATATAGCTCCGAGGAAAAAAAATTTTGAATACGTACAGGTTCAACCGCTCCCGCCTGTTCCTGAGAGAGGATACTGCGCTCTCGCAAACGCGCAATCTCTTGTGTGATCTCCCCCCTCGCGCACGCTTCAAAATCACAGAACTGCATAAATAAATGGTGCGCAGTCCCTCGCTCCGCCGGTGTCAATCCGTGCAGCCGCTGCTCAAAATCCGGACGGCGCAATTCTGATTTTGGGCGTGATCCCTTGGTATCCTCCACCGTTTCCACCGACTTATAGTCCATTTTCAATCCTGTTGCTGTCACTTTAGCCGGAATTTCTGCTAAAATACTTTTCTCATATAACAATGGGGCAGGAACCTCCGGCAATTTATCAAATTGTGTTTCCGTTCTTTTCATCTGTTCCATTCCCGTTACATCATCTGGTACACAGCAGTGGAACTGTATGGTATCTGGTGATTTCCCATCTATCTTGATCTGCTCTCCGCTATATGCGCGCAGCTCTGCCGCCTGTTGATGATGTAAAAGCGGCGCGATCAGCCACGCCATAGAGGTATGTACCCCTCCCATGGCATACGCAGGCAGTTCCTCCAACGCCGCCAACCTCCCCAGTCGTGCAAGCTGCGTGCCAAATTGTGCAGAAGCACAGCTGATAATCATTTTTTCCTTTGCACGTGTCAATGCAACATAAAGGACTCGCAGTTCCTCGCTGACCGCTTGCTGGCGCATACACGCAGCTACCGCCTGTCGTTCTAATGTATCATATCGCACACCACGCGAAAGATCCCGACATTTTGCGCCAAAGCCAAGAGATGGGTGTACCAGAACCGGCGCGGTCAAATCCCGCTCATTAAAGCGTTTTGCCGTATCTGCCAAAATCACAACCGGAAATTCCAATCCTTTTGATTTATGAATCGACATAATGCGAACCGCGCCATCATTCCCCTCGGCACGAACCGCGTCAAAATCCTCACCACGTTCTTCCATAGCGCGCAAAAGGCGCACAAACCGAAACAACCCACGTGTACCAGCCTGCTCAAAGCTGCGGGCACGTTCAAAGAAGGAAAGCAGGTTTCGTTGACGCTGCGCACCGCCCGGCATCGCGCCAAACAGCCCAAGTGCCCCTGTCTGGTCATAAATGAGCCAAATCAATCGATATACAGGCAGATCACAGGATATTCTTCTCAGTTCATCTAACGCATCTAAAAAAGCCTGTACCTTTGTCTCCCCGCTCTGCCGCGCCGCATCATAAAAACTGATAGTCCGGTCAATAAGCCGAATCTGTGCAAGCTCCTCCTCTGAAAAATCATAGAGCGGCGAACGCATAACGCCAATAAGCGGAACATCTTGACGTGGATTGTCAATAATAGAGAGCATGGATACAATCGTTCCAACCTCGGCCGTTTGCAGCAGTCCTGTACTTTCCTCTGTATGTGCATACAAACCATATTCAGCCAATGCTTCTCGATAAATGGTTGCGCGCGATTTTGGAGACCGCATCAAAATAACTACGTCTGACGCGCATAACGGGCGCGTCCCCTCACTTCCGCGATCTGACACCGGAAATCCGCTATCGATCAGTTCCCGAATCCGTTTTGCAACCATTCTCGCTTCTAAGAGCGCTTTTTCCTCTTCATGATTTCCCGAAGTGTCCAAAAGCCATAGTTCTGTATCATATAATCCATTCGCCTCTGGATAAGAGGCACCCAAATGCAAAGCCTCTCGTTCCGTATACTCCAAATCACCTACTGACTCGGACATGACTGCGCGAAAAATATAGTTGACGGTGTCGAGCACCTGCGCGCGCGAGCGGAAGTTCTGCGACAACACAACACGCTGCCCCTTTCCTTCTTTCGGCTCCTCTGTAAAGGACTTATATTTATCCAGAAAAATATAAGGGTCTGCCAACCGGAAACCATAAATGGACTGCTTAACATCACCAACCATAAATAGATTATCCCGTGCAATGGCACGAAAAATCGCGTCCTGTACCCCGTTGGTATCCTGATACTCATCTACAAGAATTTCTGCAAACCTATCTGACAATGTCTGTGCGAGCAAAGAGGGTTTCCCATCTGTATAGAGCAGTTGCACTGCAAAATGCTCCAAATCATTAAAATCCGCCAGCCCACGCTGTCGTTTTTGCTCTGAAAATGTATGTGCAAATTGCTGCACCACATGTACCAACGCATCAAGAGCCGGACGGTTCAGCGCGCGGTCATACGCTGCCTGCTCGGTCGTAACGCACAATAGCTTGGAACGGATCTCTCCCGCCGTATCCTTCCATTCTTCACGCAGCCCCTTAATCTGCTCCTGAAATGCCTTATCTTCATAGCCGCGTATACTCCCCAAACGGTCAAAATGCAAATTCTGAGCAAGTTCTACTGCCATGTCCCAATCTGCCGCATCAATTGCAGCCAATAATTGTTCTGCCTGTCTGACATCTGATTGAAACGCCGGCACATAGGCACTCTCCAGCAGTTCTTCCTCCTGCAAAAGCTCCAGCCCACGATGCAAAAATGCCAATCCATATCGCACCGCCTGCCGTGCTTGCGCCAACAGCAGTTTGCCATGTGCTGTTTCCGCAGGACTACCGCTATCCATAAGCCCCTTTCTTACCTGTTCCAAAAATCCATCAGGGTCTGCATGGGCACGTGTCTTTTCAAATGTATCCAGCACTGCTGCAACCAGCGGTTTATCATCTTGCCTGCTCGCAAGCAAATCAACAAGCGCCAAAAAATCATGGTCCTCTGCCGCATACAGAGATTCCAGCACATCTTCCAGCACCTCATCACGCAATGTCCCTCGTTCGCTTTCGTCCATCAGGCGAAAATCAGGCGGCAGACCCAGACTCGCAGTCTGTTCCCGCACAAGCGTCAGACAAAAAGCATGTACAGTTGTGATATGTGCTTTGTGCACAAGAAATAGCTGACGGCGCAAACGTACATTGTCCGGATCAAGCTCCAATCTGGCTGTGATGGCATCTGCAAGCTTACCTCGCATTTCCGCAGCTGCTGCATTGGTGTAGGTTACAAGCAAAAATTCATCAATATCTACTGGATTTACCGGATCAGTCAAACGACGAATCACACGTTCTACCAATACCGCTGTTTTTCCCGAGCCAGCCGCCGCTGATACCAGCAAATCCGATCCTTGTGCGGTGATCGCTGTCAGCTGATCACTTGTCCACTGTGTCATCGTTCTTTTCCTCCAGCTTTTCCCAGACTTCGCTATCCTTCCACTTCTTCAACATACGATATCGATCCCCTGTACTCTCATCAAATCGGCATGCCGCTCGAAAATGACACCAATCGCATTGTACAGCACTTCCCTGCACACAGGGATCTGCCTCTATGCTGCCCGCAAGCAGCTCCTGCCCCATCTCGATCAGCTTTTTTTGCGTATAGCGCGCCAGTCTGCCAAATCGCTCCAGACTTGCAACCGATGAAATCGCTGCAATCTCAGGCGCCGGTTCTGGGTCTTTCTTGCTCGGTTTTGCCACCTTAATACGCACAGGAATAAACTTTCCATCTCCACGCAGTCCCTTTTCCATAGACTGCAAGATATCAATATCATCGGACAGAAGCCCACTTCTGCGGAGCGCCCGCTCGCGTAAAAGATGCAGAGTTTCATCGTCCTCGCGCCGTGCAGCGTCTGGTATGGTATCCCGCACCGGTACATAAAGCACGCCTGCCGGACGAATTTCATCGATCTCCTTTGTTAAACGGGCACGGTAACGCTCCAACCCCTCTTTTTGCAGGGCGTATAGATAAATAATAAGCTGCATATTGAGCCCATTCCACACATCAGACAGAGAAAAGGATTTTTTACCGCTCTTGTAATCCATCACTCGAATATACAGCCTTCCATTTTGAATATAGCCATCTACCCGATCCACCTTGCCAGACAAAGAAATACTCACATTATCCTTTTCGCAAACCACCGGCGGCAAATCGCCGCCATATGAAAAATCAAGTTCAAAGTCGATTGGCTGAAACTCAGATTCCTTCATCTCCTCAATGATATTGTCTAAAATCGTCTCCACA
Organism: Butyricicoccus pullicaecorum; assembly: GCA_018366035.1. Classification (GTDB taxonomy): domain Bacteria; phylum Bacillota; class Clostridia; order Oscillospirales; family Butyricicoccaceae; genus Butyricicoccus; species Butyricicoccus pullicaecorum_A. The sequence goes on from JAGZIW010000011.1 coordinate 4,858, forward strand.
CTTTTCACCAACCGACGAAACAGCACACGAAAACGTGCCGTTTTATCCTCCAAGCCACCCAAAGACTGTTCAATATAGGTCTGTACGGCAGCACGCAGCAGACTTTTCACCATGCGTGGCTGTGCACCCGCTACACCGTCCGGTTGTTTTGCAAGCTGTCCCAATACTGTTTCCAGTACAAAATGAATAAAGGTACCTGTCTGCGGTGCAGCAAAGTCTGCACGCTCCTGCACCTTTGCCTTCAGCCCATATTGCATAAAAAATGCAAAACGGCAGGAATAAAAGCGATCTACACGTGAGGCTGTTAAATTGAGCTTGTTTCCATATAACCCTTTTACCGTCTGTTCATTCTGCAACGGGCCGCGTGCAGGTCTCCATCGTTTTGCCCTCTCTACAATCTTTTCATTCCTGCATTGTTTCAATGCCGCACATGCTGCCGGTGTACGGCTATCTCCCAACGCCGCACATGCAAGCTCTGCCATTGGTCTTGGTGCCTCCAGCGCGTCCAACCCCACATCTGCCTGCTGTACCGTGAGCCCCTCCAGCCTTGCACAAAAGGTACCAATTAAATAAGAAGGGCGGCACACACTGCCATCTGCTCCCGCGGCATGAAAAGACAGCACCAGTTTTTCCTGCGGACAGGCAACCGCTTTATAAATGGTTTCCTGCTCCATAAGCATGCGCTCCGCACCAAAAGCGGATAAAGTGACACCGATACCGTCCAATGCCAATCGGTCGGTTTCAGTCAGAACCGGCGATACAGCAGGAGCCTGCGGCAAAACACCATCATTGCAGCCTAGTACGATGAGATATTTGATTCTTCCATGACATACACGTTCTATTGCGCCGCAGGTCACACGGTCCAGCGACACCGGAATCGCACTTACATCATATTCAGACAGGATCAAGCGAAACAGTGCAGAAAAGCGTGTTGCTGTCATAGGTGCGTCTCCGCATACCCACACCATTTGCTCCATTGCGCCAACCAGTATTTCCCAAAGCTGGCGGTATTCATCTGCAAGCTGCAAACGTCCTGCCTGCTCATGCGCCGCCGCACATTCAGTCATACGCGCAGCAACGCCCTCCGCTTCCAAAAAATCATACAGTGCATAGATACAATCTCTCGCTGTTTCCGCCTTTTTCATATGCTTCTGCAATGCCAAAAACGGTGTAATCGCACGTATGCGCAGGGTATTGAGCGATTCCAGCTGTATGGCAGCCCGCTCATCTATCGCCAACCCATATCCGTCCGGATGATTCTTCCATTCCTTATTCCACAAATTACCGCGCACGCGCCATGTCAGTACATAATTTTCCAAACGATCGATTTCATCTGGCTCCACAGCACACAATCCGGTTTTCAGGCAGCTGAATACATCTTCATAACGCATTCCATTTGCTGCGGCTTCGAGCGCACCTGTAACGAGCGCAAGCGGCGGCTTTTGCAGCAAATCCGTCTTTTCACTCAAAAAAATCGGGATATCATATTGTGCCATTGCCATTTCCAAAGCAGCTGCATAACTCTCTCCATCGCGTGATGCGACTGCGAAATCACGCCAACGCGCTCCTGTTTCGCGCACAACACGGCGAATCCATGCAGCGGCATGCGTACACTCAGCAAACGGCGTTTCTGCACAGATAATCTCTACACTCCTACCGTCCGATGGTTCGCTCTGTGCAGAGGCATGAAGTCCTACCCGTTCAAGCACCGCCAAGTCATGCGGACGGTCTGCTGCCTGCCCCAAATCAATCACTTCCACTTTCTCCCCATGGCGCGCTGCCATACGCGAAAGCAAGGAAACTGTCTTACAGCCGGAAATAAAGATATCCGACTCTTTCCTATCCGCTGTGACAGCAACTGTCAGCGGCAATCTTTTTGCAAGCATCTGGTCGATCACTTTCAGTTCCTGCGGTGTAAAAGATGCGAAGGAATCAATATATAACTGTGCATCATTGAGCACTGTACTCTCTGGCAAGGCATCTGCTAATCGGTCAAGCAGACCACGCGGGTCTGGCACCGTTTCATCACACAAGCGCTCATAGGCTGTATATAACACACCCAAGTCTGTGAGTTTCCGCGCCAGCAAATCATCTCCATCTGCGCGCATCTCCTGCGCCGCATGAAAGATTGCCTCCGGCGGCTGCGCACAGGTTTTCAGTTCATCAACCACCTTCAGCATTTCACGCAAAAGCTCTGGTCTGTCAGATAACGCGGGATATAGCTGCATTCCTGTCTGTACACGCCGCGCTGCCTCGTGCAGTGTTAAAAGGCGTCCAGCTGCGTCCAGTGTGACCTGTGCCAATCCACCTGTTTCCGCGAAAATACGTCCCGCCAAGCGGGTAAAAGAAAGTACCTCCGCAGTACGCGCTCCTTTGTTTTTGGTTTCCTCTGCCAAACGTCTTTCATAGGCATGGGAAAATAACTCTGGCACGATGAGATACTGTTTTCCATGTCTGCCAAGAGCTGCCTGTGCAATCTCTTTCATAAGAAAAGCTGTTTTGCCGCTGCGTGAGCGACCTATGATGATTCGCATAACCACTCTCCATGTTCTGACTTTTATTAAACTCAGACCTATATTCTCATTTTAACATAGCACACCACAACACGCAATCGGGCGGAATCCTGTAAAAATACATCTGTCTGTAAATGGTAAGAAAAAAGGTTTTTGAAAAAAATTCAAAAAACTTGTTGACAAAGCACCTTTTTTCTTATATACTAAACAAGCACTTGGCCCGGTAGCTCAGTTGGTTAGAGCGCTAGCCTGTCACGCTAGAGGTCGTGGGTTCGAGCCCCATCCGGGTCGCCAAGTTTACTTCCGTGCTTTGGAAGGGGCGAGAAAAGGTCGGCGGTGATTTCACCGCAAAAATATGCCGGTGGCATGTTTTTGAGACCGCGGGAGAGCCCCATCCGGGTCGCCAAGTATGCCTCTGTAGCTCAGTCGGTAGAGCAGGGGACTGAAAATCCCCGTGTCGGTGGTTCGATTCCGCCCGGAGGCACCAGTTTTTCTTTATATCTCTACTGGGAATCAAAACTTAGAAAACAGTTCAACACATTTGCGGATGTAGCTCATCTGGTAGAGCGCCACCTTGCCAAGGTGGAGGTAGCGAGTTCGAGCCTCGTCATCCGCTCCAAACGTAAAACACACTCATCAGAGTGTGTTTTTTTTTGTTGATTCTCATATTCAATTTACCAGTATGAAAATAAAAATTGCGCATTCCCTTTCGATAGGAAACGCGCAAACTCTTTATAAGAAAAAACCACGCCTGACATCATTTCGTCAGCGTGGAAAAGCCATTCTATCAACTCTCAAAACATTGAGCCCTAATTACTTGGTGCTATTCTCAGTTTCTTCACCATAGATCAGGTCGTCGATATCAGGCGTATCCGGATACTGCGGACGAATCCAAGTCATCAACATTTTTCATTCCTCCTCTCTTTAACGATTTATAACGGGACTAAAAATGCAAGCGTACTCTTGCTTTCTTGCATAGTATACCAGAAATTCACCAAGAAATCAAATGAATTTTGTGTAAACTCCATGCAAACAATTTGTAACTCTCCTCGTGTCCCTGCCGTTTGAGAACAAAAAAGGACGATATGATTTACATATCGACCCAACGCCTCAAGCCCGAGGATAAAAGTCCCCCCGCAATGCCGATGCCACCCATTAAAATAACCTGCACGACTGAGCAGGTGGGTTTCCTATCTCGAACCTCTGTGCTTCCAACTTCCGTTTTTGATTCACGGGAGGCCTGCACTCGGAACGGGAAAGTATTCGGAATCCCGAAAACAAAATGTGGGTTTAAAACGAGTTGCTGTCAAACATCACAGGGGGAATAAAATAATCTATTCAGCTAATACGAGAATTATTCTCCATCTTCCTCATACATTTCTTCCACGCGCTCCATAACGATTGCAAAGATGCGATCCGCTTCTTCGTCATCTTCAACGGAAACGAGAACTTCCTCGCCATCTTCTTCTACAACCTTCAGGATTACGACCTCAGCCTCCTCATCTACAGCAAGCTGCGCGGGAATGAATGCCATATACAGCTGTCCGTCTACTTCAACCGTATCGATATGCTCAAATTCAACTTCGTTGCCGTCCTCGTCTGTCAAGAGAACATAATTATTTGCCAGTTCTTCGCTCATAAAGCATGAACCTCCATGTAGTAAAGTCTATGCCGCACGGCAGCTCTTGATTCCTGCTATCATCAGGATACTCGAAATTCAATAAATTTTCAATGGGTTTTCATGAAAAATTCATAAAATTTTTATTGAGATTTGAAGTCACAATGCTGTGTGCATCTCGGCTCAGGATAATACTTTACGCCTGAAAGCACTCTCTTGTCAAGTAGAAGAAGCAGTTTTCTCATTTTTAATATTTTTTTGTTCAAAACGCTTGACAATACACTTGAATTGCCGTATACTAAACCAGCAACAATAAAGCAAGATGTGTACTTTACCATCTTCACCCGCCGCTTTCCGCAAACGGGTCCACATCGTTTCTTTCCTGCTGCACAGTGCTGCTCTTTTTTGCGGTTTTGTGCTGCATCGCAGGTATGAAATTATGTTTTGGACAGCGGGGCTGTCTTTTTTTGTTAAATTTTTCTGTTTTTATTCTAGGAGGTGCGTTCGCTATTAGCAGCATGGAACATCAGATCAATGAAGACATCCGAGACAAAGAAGTCCGCCTGATCGCCGACGACGGTGAGCAGCTCGGCATCGTTTCCGCACAGAAGGCCTTGGAGATCGCCATTGAAAAGGGTATGGATCTCGTCAAGATTGCGCCCCAAGCACAGCCACCAGTCTGCCGTATTATGGACTATGGCAAGTTCCGTTTTGAGCAGGCGAAGCGCGAAAAGGAAGCGCGTAAAAATCAGCGCGTTGTCGAAATCAAGGAAATTCGTCTGACCCCCGGCATTGATGTCAACGACTTAAACGTCAAGGTTGGGCACGCACGTCGTTTCCTCAAGGGCGGCGACAAAGTCAAGGTTTCTGTTCGTTTCCGCGGACGTGAGGTTACCCATTCCTCCATCGGTCTGGAGCTGCTTCAGCGCTTTGCAGAACAGTGTACAGAGTTTGGCGTCATGGAAAAGCAGCCGAAGCTGGAGGGACGCCATATGCACATGTTCCTTTCCCCTAAGAAAGAGAAATAAAAAACCTTACAAGCTGCATCAGTTATTATTTTGGATGCGACACATAGAGAGGAGTAAACTAAAATGCCTAAGATCAAAACGCACAGCGGTGCAAAGAAGAGATTCAAGGTTTCCAAGAGCGGCAAGATTAAGCGTGCTCATGTTGGCCGCCGCCACATTCTGACCAAGAAGAATACCAAGCGCCTGCGTCACCTCCGCAAGGAAGGCTTTGCAGACAAGACAAACGTAGCAGAAGTAAAGCGCCTGCTACCTTACGCGTAATTTCTTTTTACCAGAGATTTAAGGAGGCTAACATAACATGGCAAGAGTTAAGGGCGCGATGATGTCGCGCAAAAGAAGAAAGAAGATTCTGAAGCGTGCGAAGGGCTACTTCGGCGCAAAATCCACTCATTTTAGAACTGCCAATCAGGCGGTTATGAAGTCCCTCAAGTATGCTTATATTGGTCGTAAGCAGAAGAAGCGTGATTTCCGCCGTCTGTGGATCACCCGTATTTCTGCGGCTTGCAAGGCTTGTGACATCAATTACAGCCGTTTCATGAACGGTCTGAAGAAGTCCGGTATTGAAATCAACCGCAAAATGCTGTCTGAGCTGGCAATCAATGACAATGCTGCATTCTGCGCACTTGTTGAGAAAGCAAAGGCTGCCCTTTAATTCCAGCTTATCCAAAGAGGACACTATATGTGTCCTCTTTTTGTTATCCTGCAGTTTCTATTCACAAATCAAAACAGCACCGCTTGCGCGATGCTGTTTTTCGTCTTATTCCAGATTCAATTTATTTTTCAGAACATAATTTGTTATGAAATAAAATATTACACTTTGTACTGCTGAAATCGCAATGCCAATCCACATAAATCCATGTGCATTACCAACTCCCGAGATTGTGCCAAATATAAAATCGGTGATTCCCGGGGTATTTACCGTCACATTCATCATCACCGCACCAATAAAAGTGAGCACTGTATTGATTCCAATATACCATGCAATCGACATTGCCACACGATGTTGATTTGATAGATGACCCAGCGCAATTGCCAAATAAATTTGACAGATGGACGCTGAAATATCTACCAACATTCCAATAAATAGTTCAAGCAGGAATAATATGCTGTCACCATCTATATCAGCAAAAATTTCTCCCAGTTCGGCAAAGAAATTTGATCCGACAAATGTACCTGCCCCTAAAATCAATACCGATGTAATCCCAACGATTCCAGATAAGATGCACATGAGACTTGCACCCAGCAGTTTTGAACATGTCAACTGCCATGTCGGTACCGGTAAGGTAAACATCAAATAGCCTTCCTGACCAAGCAAGCCCTTATAAAAGCGCTGTACAATGACGATAAGAGTCATCACAGCCACACCCACACACAAGGCGGTATACAGCATGATCGCAGTGACCTGTGCCCAGCCATCTACGTTTATTTCATTAGATGTCCCCATCATAAAAGCATTGATTGCCGCAACAATCAATATCGCACCATAAAGCGGCAGCAACCCTTTTGAGAGCGATTTCAGCTCATACTTCATCAATTTTCCAAACATTAAAAATCTCCCCCTTGATAAGGTACTGCACGGAACACTTCGCGGAACAGCTGATCGACAGACTTTCCTTCTGTTTCGCGGATATGATCGACCGTATCATGCCTTGCAATCTGCCCATTTTGGAGAAACACAACCTCATCGAGCACACGTTCAATATCTGAAATCAGATGGGTAGAGATCATGACGGTACCATTTTCATTATAGTTTGTCAAAATCGTATCCAAAATAAAGTCACGCGCTGCCGGATCAACACCAGCAATTGGTTCATCGAGTAAATACAGCTGTGCCTTTCGGCTCATCACAAGTACCAGCTGCACCTTTTCCTTTGTGCCTTTGGACATCGTCTTGATCCGTTCAAGTGGACGGATATTCAGTGCAGAAAACATTTCCGCAGCCTTTTTCCGGTCAAAATCGGCATAGAAATCGCTGAATAAATCCATAAGGTCTACGGTTTTCATCCAATCTGCGAAGTACATGCGATCCGGCAGATAACTGATGATTGACTTTGTCTCTACACCGGGCGCATATCCATCAACAAGCAGAATTCCTTCATTCGGTCGCAGCAGCCCATTCAAGAGCTTGATAAAGGTTGTCTTGCCGGAACCATTCGGTCCCAAAAGACCAACAATTTTTCCACGCCCAATGTTGAGGTCAATGTGATCCAGCGCACGCTTTGCCCCATAAGACTTGCTGAGTCCCTGTACACGAATCAGCATATCATCTTGTTTTTTCTCTGTTGCCATAAAATCATTTCGGATTTCTTCCATCATTGATTCCCCCTTTTACGGTTTCTCAGCATTTCAGCCGCCTCCAGCTCTGTATAACCGATTGTTGCCATTCCTGTTACGTAGAGCTCCATCTTCTCCTCCGCCAGACAGCGCCGCACATTGTCCACTGAGTCTGCATCTTCAGTCACTGTGCGTCCTGCTGTACGGTTCGTTGTGACCAGTCCGTCCTGTTCCAGCTGTGCCAATGCACGCTGCATGGTGTTGGGATTGACTTTTGCTTCCGCAGCAAGTTCACGGACCGATGGCATTCGTGCCCCCAATGGATAAATGCCGGATACAATGCGTTGCGTCAACTGCTCGGTCAGCTGCGTCCAGATTGGACGGTCATCTGTCAGTTTCCATTGCATGATCAACCTCTCCTCCAGTCATTGTATTTATGTATTATTAACTTAATACAATTATACATTTGCCTTTATATTTTGTCAAGCATTTTTTTTTGAAAAATAAGGTATCTTGCTTTGGAGCCCAATTCTACGGCTATATAGTGTTTTCATGAGAAAGATGATATAATAAAAATCGTTACATCTCAAAATCACACAAAGAATATGAATAAATGTCAATAAAGGAGGGTGTTTATCATGCAAAAAGATAACCTCATACTTCGCAAGCTATATGAAGATGTAAAACTTTCTGCTATGGAACGTGAAGTGTTAGATTACATCATCAACAATTTAGATGAGGCCATGCAGATTGGGGTACGCGGCGTTGCGCAAAAGCGATATACATCTTCTACCACTGTCATTCGTCTGTCCAAAAAATTAAATTATGACGGTTTTCGGGAGATGATTTATTCATTCAAAAATATACTTTCTCCACCGGCAGCACATTGTCCAGATGAACTGCACGATAAAATTCACTTCTACCCTGACACAGATAAACTGAACCAATTTTTTGATGTATTAGACCGTAAAGGATTTATCTGCATCAATGGGCAAGGATATTCTCGCTTGATTGGTGAGTATTTGGCAAATAAACTCATCAGCAGTGCCTGTACTGCAATTTTACAAGATAGTTTAGAAGCAGAAACTATTATCCGAAATTTTAAGCACAAACTTGATGCAATGATTATCATATCAAAATCCGGCAACAATCTTTTTGCGCTTGCGGCTGCCAAGCAATGCCAAGAAGCCAAAATCCCAACAATCCTATTCACCGGAAATCCAAATTGTGAATTGAAAAAAAATTGTGACACTGTATTCATCATAAAGGATAATCACCCGTTTGATATTGAAAATGTACAGTCAAACTATTTCTTTGGTTACTGTATTTTGACATTTGAAGAACTTTTTGATCTCTATTATAATCGTTTCAAATAAGGCACCACTTGTTTTATACGCACATTCTAACGGGATACTTCCAAGTCTGTAACAGCAAAAAATCCGAGGTTTCTACCCTCGGATTTTTTGATTTGTACTGTATTTCTCTGTCTGCTAAACACAAACCAACTGACAGAATCAGTTTTAATCACATTTCATTTTTTCAACCGCTTTATACAGCTGTAATCCATCTTTTACTTCAACTCATTCCAATAGCCCCTATTTGCCTCAATCAATTCGTCTAAAATCGCTTTGCCGACTGCATAGGAGGGGACTGTACGATTGAGTAAGATTGCCTGCAACGCCGTTTGATAAGAGCCTGTCAATGCCGCTTCCACAGCCAGCTTTTCATATCCTTTCTGCGCCTCCATCAAGGATTTGTGAAATTGCGGAATGTAACCTACCGCAACCGGCTCGATTCCATCTGCACCTACATAACAAGGGACCTCTACCACAGCATCATGGTTAAAGTTTCCGATTGCTCCACGGTTCATTGTATTGATCACAAAGCGTTCATGTGTATTATTGATAATTGCATTTGCAATATTGACAATGTAGTTTCCATGCACACCTGTGCAAAGTGTACTATTCTTTGTCGTTCCGTCCGCAATACAGCGTTCACAATCGTCAAAAACAACCTTTTCACGCACATCTAGAACATAATTTGCGCGGGTATAGTGAACGTCCATCTGCGCGACAATTTCATTGTGGAAATAGTAATAAGACATATAAACCAACGGAAAGAACTGCGGATATGCTGCAAATCCTTCTATTGCATGCTGATACATCTCTGACCAATAATTATCATGCTTATTTTCTGCTTCAGAATTTACCAGCTTGATATCTTGCCCAGCAAGGACACGTTCACGCAGTACAGGCAATAGATCCTGCCCATTTTTATCATAGATATTGGTGAACCAGCCAAAATGATTGAGTCCAAAATACTTAAACGTCAATTCCTCATGCGGAATTTTCAAGAAGTCTGCAATTGTTTCTTCCTGAGAAATCGGCATATCGCAGATACATAGTGCCTTCGCATCGGGATATGTCCGATAAATCGCCTCTGAAATCATCGCCTCTGGATTGCTGTAATTTAGAATCCATGCATCTGGACACAATTCCTGTGCCTTTCCAACAATATCCAAGATTGCTGGAATACAGCGCAATGCGAACGAAAAGCCACCCAATCCACAAGTTTCCTGTCCTAACAAACCATGCCGCAATGGAATTTTTTCATCTTTTTCTCGCTGCTGGTTGCAGCCCGGGCGAATCTGCACAAACAGGAAATTGGCATTTTGAAACGCTTCTTCTATATTGGTGGTATAAGATACTTGCACCTCACCATCATGCTCTCTTGCATATAACTGACAGAATTTTCCCGTTCTTGCTGCGCGATCTGCATCGATATCATAAAGTGAAATTTCATTCAGCTTCAGATCTTCTTTTCGTGCAAGTAAAACCGCTACAATTGCCGGAGTGTAGGACGAACCTGATCCAACAATCACAAATTTATTCTTCCTCATATGGAGCCTCCCAAAATCAATACTATCATATAATCTGGTTTATCTCATTCATAATATAACGCACTTCTGAACCAATAATAATCTGGATACTGGTGTCCGATAGCTTTACGATACCGCGTACACCCATCTGCTTGATCTTTTCCAAATTTAGAAGCGAAGGATTCTTCACCTCAACACGCAGCCGAGTCATGCAATTTCCTATCGTTTCAATATTAGATGCTCCGCCCAGATTTTCAAGAATCTTCTTTGCCATATAAGCATAATTCTTGTTTGACAAAGTTGCGTTTTTTTCTTCTTCTGTCACTTCTTCTGTATCCACAAAATCATCTTCTCGCCCTAATGTCTTAATGTTATATTTTGTAATCAGAAAACGGAAAGTTATAAAATACAATACAAAAAATACAATCCCTACTGGGATAATCCAAATTACATTGCTGCCAAGTCCCCAATTGAGTGTGAGATCAATGATATTGCCTCCGGAAGAAAATCCAATACGAATACCCAAAAGGTAACAAACGGCACCGGCAAGACCCGTATAAAATGCATGTACAACGTACAACTGCGGTGCAACAAACATAAAGGAGAACTCAAGTGGCTCTGTGATTCCTGTAATAAATGATGTAATTGCAGCTGAGCTCATAAGACCCTTTACTTCATTCTTACGTTTCTTTGCACATTGATACATCGCCAGCGCCGCTCCCGGCAACCCGAACATCATGACTACAAAGAACATGGACAGGAAAAGACCCGCAGATGGATCACCTGCCAGAAAGCGTGTCATTTCACCCGTTACCACATCTCCAGACGGTGTTGTGTAGGAACCAAGGTTAAAATAGATATAGGAGTTAAATACATGGTGCAAGCCAACTGGAATCAATAGACGATTCAGGAATCCGAAAATAAATACGCCTATCGCACCAAGGCTTGCAATACCCACAGCAAATACGTCCAGAGCATTTTGAATCGATGGCCAAATAAAGCTCAGCAGATAACCAAGCGCAACCGTTAAAACCGGTGCAAGCGTAATAACAAACTTCTCTCCTGTAAAAAAATCAAAAATTTTAGGGGTTTTCCATTCTTTGCTCTGATTGAAAATCCACGCAGTAAAGCATCCCACAATGATACCCGCAAAAATACCCATATTAATGGATTCATCTAGAGAGAGTAGTGTAGATTTTAAGACCAAAATAGATAGAAAGCTGGCAACAATTGGTGAAATTTTATCCTTTGCCTTGGCAAATGCAACGACTGCGCCAAATGCAAATAAAATATCCATATTGCCAAATACAATATCTCCGGCAGCCTTCAGCAGCGGAAGATTGAGCATATCCGGTGATGCGATACGGGACAAAATGCCTGCGATCGGCATTGCTGTAACCGGAACCAGCATAGACCGCCCCAGCTGTGCTAACTTCTTATTGAACTTGTTAAATATACTTTTCATGTCCCATTCTCCTTAATCCAATGCAGCATAGTTGGTAAGTACAACATCTGGCAGCTGCTCCACAAATGTGCGAGATTTTGGAGAAACCAGCAGATCCACTTCACACATTCGATGCAGGTTAAAGGAAGAATGCAGCATCACATCTGTATCCAGATAGGCGGGATGGCACATCACTTCAACACAATCATACTTTGTTAGTGCCTCACGCACTGCACGATGCATACTTTCTTCAATTGCCAAAGCATACTCTGGCAGCGCTGTATGAAAATGTACACCAGAACATTCGATAAAATCAATGAGTATGTTTCCACATGGAACACCATCTATATTTCCTTCTACCTGCCCTCCCTTTGAATTGCGCACAGGCAGACCGTATTCTTTTGCCAAACGAACAAACACAGATTCTAAATCTTTGAATATATGTACATGATGGTGGGAATCCAGATGGGTTGGTTGAATACCTGCGTCCAACACTTTCTCAATCTGTGCTTTCCACTCATTATAGACTTCTGACGCATCGAGCACAGTTCCCTGATCTTTGTAAAAAGACAGCTTATGAAATTCTCCGTTCTTTTCCACGAGTGTTTTATGACCATCAAGAACTGGTGTTCCGCAGGTAAGTGTCAAATGTACACCTACGCCGAGTGTCGGATATGCCTTTGCAAGCGATACCGCATGATCAAAACCAGACATTCCTGCCATCAACGTAGCAGAAGTCAAAACGCCCCGCAAATGACTTTCGATGATACCATAATTAACACCGTAGGAATAACCAAAATCATCTGCATTAAAAATCAGCTTTTTCATACAAATCCCCTTTCTTTTTGGTATCGCAAGTATAGCATTTTATACTTTTACTTGTAAATATGCGTACAGTCTTTTGAACTTTGTTCCAGAAATATGTTTTTTGTACCTGTTAATATTACCTAAAGAACTTCGGCTTGCCTTGTAACAAATAGCAAATTCCAGCGTAAAATCTGGAGAATATCACAAAAAAACGCAGATATCACATTTTCATGCAATATCTGCGAAAGCTTCTGCATACATTGTCCCCATGCAGCGGGATATTATTTCAGCAGGTTCTGCGGGATTCTCTTTCTTGCCTCAACCCGATAAATCCGATATCCCTGTGACGAGAATTTTTCTTCATACTCTGTCATAATATTATCATAATCCGAATGATGCAAATCCAATGAAATATTTTGCAGCAGCCAACCATTCTGGCAAAGCTCACCCAAAGACCACTCAAAGAGGCGCTGATTATCGGTCTTAAAGAAAATTGCGCCATCTTCTGTCAAAATCTCATCATATACCGCAAGGAATGCGCGCCATGTCAAACGGCGCTTGCGCTGACGATTGGGCGGCCACGGATCCGAAAAATTCAGATAAATACAGGATATCTCACTCGGCGCAAAGATTTCATTGAGTGCAGCCGCATCAAATGATAAAAAACGCAGATTGGGTAAGTCCTCGTTTACAGCCTTTTCGGTTGCCATAATCAGCGCGCCCTCCTCCTTTTCAATGGCAACAAAGTTAACCTCTGGATTACGGCGCGCATTTTCCAAAATAAACCGACCCTTACCACAGCCAATTTCCAGCCGAATCGGATTCTCATTTCCAAACAACTGCTTCCATGCCCCGCGCTGTGCCCTCGGATCTTCTACCATAACAGACGCACACCGTGCAAAGCGTACATCTAAATTTTTCTTTTTGCGCATTCTCATGCGTTTCATTCCTCCAAATCGAAACTCTTTGTGCCCTTATTATAGCGTGTTTCTTCGTTCCTTTTCAAGCCTATCCTGCACTTTTATGCAAGAAACCTGCAAAACATGTGATTTTTCTGGCTATGTCCTTCTTCCCCGCTCTGACTTCCAGTGTTTTATCTTCATTGTCACCGTTTTCACGCGCATGTGTTCTGCTGAAAAAGCTGTTTTTGAAGGTTTTCCTTATACAACCGTATAGAAAGCAATCCAAAATTGACAGCACACTATAAACCCGTTATAATGGCAATAGTATTACCCTCATTTTACGAAGTTAAGGATGGAATTTTCATGGCATTTGACCGCGCAAGTGGCGTGCTCATGCACATCACCTCTTTGCCCTCTCCCCACGGTATTGGTACGTTGGGACAGGCCGCTTTCGATTTTGTAGACTTTCTGCGAAATGCAGGACAACGTTATTGGCAGGTACTCCCGCTCGGACATACCGGCTTTGGCGACTCACCCTATCAGTGCTACTCTGCCGCCGCTGGCAATCCGCTGCTCATTGATTTGGATAAGCTGGTTACATACGGTATGCTCACAACTGACGAGGTTCGCGCCGCCGATTTGGATTGGAATCCTGACAAAGTAGACTATATGCAGCTAACCGAGGTACGCTATCCCTTGCTTCGCCGCGCTTATATGCGTGCGAAAGAGATGCCCTATATCATGGCGGCTGTAAAGGCATTCCGCACCCACGCAGCCGACTGGATTGAAGACTATGCACTCTTTATGACTCTCAAAGAAGAACGCTTTGATGGAGCTCCGCTTTGGGAATGGGAAGATGCCGATTTGCTGCATCGTGATGCCAATGCACTTGCCGCAGCACGGCAGGAATTCAAGGACGAAATTGATTTCCGTGTTTTCTTACAAACGATCTTCTTTGCGCAGTGGGGCACACTCCGTGCTTATGCAGCAAAGGCAGGCGTGCGTATCATTGGGGATATTCCCATCTATGTCTCTCCAGATTCGTCCGATGTATGGCAGAACCCTCATTTATTCAAGGTCGACGCAGACTGCAAGCCGCAAAAAGTGGCTGGCGTGCCACCTGACTACTATTCTGCAACCGGACAGCTATGGGGAAACCCTGTTTATGCTTGGAAAGAGCACGAAAAAACCGGATTTGCATGGTGGATCTGGCGGTTAAAACAAAACGCCGACTTATTTGATGTCATTCGCATTGACCATTTCCGTGGCTTTGAAGCGTTCTGGGAGGTCGATGCGGGCGAAGAAACTGCAATCCATGGCGCATGGCGGAAGGGTCCCGCGATGAAGCTGTTTCGTGCACTGGAGCAAGCGCTGCCAGCGCTTCCGATTATTGCAGAAGATCTTGGTGTGATGACAGACAAGGTCAAGGCATTGCTGCGCAGTACCGGATTTCCCGGAATGCGTGTTATGATTTTTGGATTCAATCGATTCGAGGATAACGATCACTTACCGCATAACTATCCGGTAAATTCTATTGTCTACACCTCAACGCATGACTCTCAGTCCATCTGCGAGCAGATTTTAGACCTCTGCGAACCAGATGACGCCGCCTTTGCCAAGGAATATATCCGTTGGGATTATAAGGAGCCGCTTGCATGGTCGGCAATCCGTACCCTATTTGCCTCTCCCTCCTCCATTGCCATGACAACGATGCAGGACTTATTAAATCTTGGGGCAGATGCGCGTATGAATGTCCCTGCAACCTTAGGCGGAAACTGGGCATGGCGTGTGCGCAAGGAAGGAATCAACGCTGACGTTGCCGCATTTTTACGCCGCGTAACCGATATCAATCGCCGCCTGCACCCAATTCCCGAAATATTTGAACAAAAACCATTGGCTGAAATCAAGTGCTGCTCGGTTACTGCGGATATGGATTATGGTGCCCATCGATATTGGACGGACGTAAATGAACAATATACCCTGCTTTTGAAAGCAAATGCCTTTTTCTCTCGCTTTGAGCTCTAAGGCAGTCCGCGCACAGGGATTCATATCTGTGCTTGTGAAATCGAAAGGAGATCTTATAAAATCATGAGCATCAAAGCCGTAATTTTTGATTTAGATGGTACACTGCTTGATACATTAGGGGACTTGACCAATGCCGTCAATGCCGCCATGCGGTATTACCAGTTCCCCCTTTTAAGTGAGACCGATGTATGTGCACGTGTCGGGAACGGTGTGCGCCGCCTGATTGAGCAAAGTGTTCCGGCAAACACAGAATCTCAAGTCATTGATGATTGTCTCAAACGCTTTCAAGCACACTATGAAACCCATCTGGTAGAACGCACACACCCATATCAAGGGATTCCCGCAGTCATGGAAGCGTTTCACAGCCGTGGTGTGCGCATGACAGTTCTTTCGAATAAATATCAGGCAGCCGCAGAGCGACTGATTTCTCATTATTTTCCCAATCGGATCACGCTGATCCGCGGAGAGATTGTTGGGATCCCGCGCAAGCCTGATCCAACTTCTACGAACCAAATCCTGAGCATGCTCAATGTGCAGGCAGACGAAGTCTTATATATCGGAGATAGTGATGTAGATATGCAGACTGCCAAAGCAGCCGGTATCACTGCAATTGGTGCACTCTGGGGATTCCGCGACCGCGAATCTCTATTGGCAGCAGGTGCTGAGCACGTTGTTGAGCACCCTGAGGATCTCATTCAGCTGCTTGACCGCTTACAGCTTGATGCCGCCATGCAGGCTTTTGAGCGCAATGGTTTTACATGGACATTCTGTGCAACCTCTGCACAGGCCGCTGACTATGTGGCAAGCCAATGCCACGGAAAAGTAATTGGCATGGGTGGCTCCGTTACATTGGATACCATAGGTATCTATGACATGCTGAAAAAAGAAAACGCGCAGGTTTCTTGGCACTGGAAGGGCGACGAAATTCTGTCTACCGGCGATGTGTTCCTGACCTCTGCAAATGCGATTTCCGCAACCGGCGAAGTTGTGAATATTGATGGTGCGTGCAACCGAATTGCTGCATCGGTATACGGCTTTAATACCTGTTATGTAGTCTGCGGCATCAACAAGCTGACCCCTGACCTAGACAGCGCAATGCGTCGTGCACGTGAGATCGCTGCACCGCTCAACACCAAGCGACTGGGTAAGCGCACCCCCTGCACAGTCGATGGCCAGTGTCATGATTGTCACAGTCCCGAACGCATCTGCCGTGCCATGACGATTCTCATGGCGCCTCCTTCCCGTATGTGCCATTACGAAATTGTGATGGTTGGTGAAAACATCGGGTACTAAGCAGGGTGTTCAGTTCTCATTGATATCCACAAAACAGCAGGCACAGTGCCATTCCGCGCTGTGCCTGTTCTTATATCTATGTGTCTCAGACAATCTGAAATTTTTATATATGCTGAAAAAGCATGATGTGACCCTATTCCCTATTTTTTACTCCTGCTCCTGCAATGCAAGCTGATAAAGCGCATTTTTCTTCACACCATATTCAGCCGAAACCATTTTGACCGCATCTTTCAACGTTTCTCCCTGTAAAAGCCGCACCTGTACTGCTTGCAGGGCGCGCTCCATTGCGGCATCTGCATCTTCTTCTGTCACGATTTCAGGGGCGCCTTCTACAATCAGTACAAATTCACCGCGCGGCGGATTGTCCGCAAAATAGTCCACAGCTTCGCCCAAGGTACAGCGGCGCGTCTCCTCATGCAGCTTGGTTAATTCCCGAGACAATGAAATATGCCGCTCTGCACCAAACGCAGCACACAAATCCTCTAAAGTTGCACGCAGCTTGTGCGGTGCTTCATAAAAAATCATTGTACGCTTTTCATCACGCAGCATGTCCAAGTGCGTTCTGCGTGCCTTTTTATTGACGGACAGAAAGCCTTCAAAGCACCAGCGTCCTGTTGGCAGTCCAGAAGCTGCCAATGCACAAACTGCCGCACAACACCCGGGTACAGGAATTACCGGTATCCCCTCCGGTGCACACAGGGCAACGAGATCCTCTCCCGGGTCAGAAACCGCCGGTGTTCCCGCATCGGTCACAAGTGCACAGCTTTCTCCAGCCAGCAGGCGTGATAAAATTTCTTCTCCACGCTGCCTGCGATTGTGCTCATAGTAGCTGATAAGCGGCTTTGCTGGAAGCTCGAGCGCTGTCATCAGCTTTTTGGTGACACGGGTATCCTCCGCAGCGACAAAATCCACTTCACGCATCACTGCGCAGGCACGCGGCGAAAAATCACCTAAATTTCCAATTGGGGTTGCTACCAGATATAATGTACCGGACATACATAAAACACCTCTCTATTTTCCATAAATCATACGATATTCTTGTGAGAACTCCCCCTCTGCATCACAGACAAGCAGCGGTGATTCCACCACAAGCCCTTCTGCGCTGCCGCGTCTGCACGCAATCAGTACCGCAGAAGGCGCGGCAGAGGCACTTTGATGTACAAAACGCATTCGTTTTGGAGTCAATCCATAGCTTTGTAAGGCACCCAACAGTGCGCATAGCCGTTCTGGACGAAATACAATTGCACACCGCCCACCTGTTGGCAATACCCATGCCATTGCAGATACGATTTCTGCAATATCGGCTGTTTCATCTTGGCGTGCCGCTGCATGTGCGGCCTGTGCAGCACTTTTTCCCGATTGTGCCGTAAAATATGGTGGGTTGCAGATGACATACTGCATAGAGCCATGCGGGATATAGCTTCGAATCTGACGCAGGTCTCCTTGCAGCACAGAGACATTGGAAAGCTTATTCTCCTCAATGCTGCGCGCAAACAATCGTATCGGTCCCTCCTGCAGCTCCAATCCGGTAATTTGCAGGTCTGTTCTCCAGCACAGCAGGGAAAGCACACCCGTTCCACACCCCAAGTCGAGTACACGTGCACGGTGTGGGATCTGTGCAAAATGCGAAAGCAGAACCGAGTCCTGTCCCAGCTTAAAATAGCGGTCATCTTGCAGCAATAACAGCCCATTGGGCAGCTGTTCCATGGTTTCCATTTTTGTGTCTCCTTTGCGCAAAATGTATCATGCACCTCAAGGCTCTTCCGGTTTTACAGAGTTTCTCTTTGTCGGTTAGCGTCTCTATTCTGCCGCAATTGCTTACAGTTGTTTTTTATGATATCAGAAATGATTTAGGCTGTCAAACTGTATATAATTGTGTTTGACAAATGGCGTAAATACGGATAGACTATATTTGATATGTTTTTTTAACAAAAACTTTTGAATTTTGAAATGATACAGAGGACTTGAATTGTGAAGAAAGTAATGCTTTATGAGCACGGAGGCAGCCTCAATCATGGTTGTGAGGCACTGATCCGTACCATCTCCGCGATTAGTAAGGAAAAAACCGGAGCTGAGGTTATACTTTGCTCCTATGCCCCCAAGGAAGACCATGCCTGTAACATGCAGGAGGCAGTCGATTCCATTGTACAAAACGATCAGGTGCTGCGCCGTTTTTCGCCGGCTTGGTTCGTTTATCAGTTTGACAAGCGCGTAACACATTCACAGGCGCTTCAGGATAAATTCCTGACCGAAAAAACCTGTCTGCGCCTTGCAAAGGATTGTGACGTATCCATTGCTGTTGGTGGAGACAACTATTGTTATAATAAAGGACAGCAGTTCTGGCCCACTGACCGTGCACTCAAAAAGCAAGGCTCTAAAACGCTGCTCTGGGGCTGTTCTATCGAGCCGCGTGATCTTGATGAAACCTTCACCCGTCAGCTATCCTGTTTCGATGTCATCTGCGCACGGGAATCCATTACCGCCGACGCGCTCAAACAAGCCGGTTTGGGTGAAAAGGTACGTCTCATTCCAGACCCTGCCTTTACTCTGGAAACTCTAGAACGTCCACTGCCCGAAGGCTTCCAGCCCAACAACACCGTTGGCATCAATGTTTCTCCCATGATTATCTCCAACGAGGAGCAGGGCGGTGCGACCATGGCGAACTATTTAACCCTCATCGAGCATATCCTGAAGGAGACCGACCTCTCTGTTGCGCTTATCCCACATGTTGTATGGGACTATAATGATGACAGAGAGCCTCTGCGCCGTTTGTATGAGCAGTTCAAGGCAACGGGACGTGTAGTGCTGATTCCCGATGCAGACTGCCGAGAACTGAAGGGCTATATCGCACGCCTGCGATGTTTCGTGGGTGCACGCACCCATTCCACCATCGCCGCTTATTCCTCATGTGTTCCCACCTTGGTCGTGGGCTACTCAGTCAAAGCCAAGGGCATTGCAAAAGATTTGTTTGGCACTTACGAGGGCTACACACTTCCTGTGCAAAACCTAAAGAACCCAGATGATCTCAAAAATGCTTTCCTTTGGCTTATGGAGCGAGAAGATGATATCCGCGCACATTTGACTGAAATCATGCCCGCCTATGCCGCCCGTGCAAAAGAAGCGGGCGATGCACTGGCTGAACTGATGGCCCGCTGACTGCCGTTCTCATAAAAAAGAAGGTTTGTTATGTTTCTCCATGATCTGATTGAAGATGCCCGCTCCATTCGAGACCGCGACCCTGCTGCACGTTCCACCGCAGAAGTATTTCTGCTTTATCCCGGCTTTCACGCTCTCATCTATCACCGTCTGACCCATTGGCTTTACCAGCACAAACGCTTTTTCCTTGCGCGCATGATTTCACAATTTGCCCGTACCATGACAGGGGTAGAAATCCACCCCGGTGCAACGATTGGCCGTGGTCTATTCATCGACCATGGAATGGGCATTGTAATTGGTGAAACTGCTGAGGTCGGAGACTACTGCACCATTTATCATGGAGTCACATTGGGCGGTACGGGCAAGGATACCGGAAAGCGTCACCCAACCATTGGCAACAATGTCCTGATTTCAACCGGTGCAAAAGTCTTGGGACCTTTCACAGTTGGGGATAATTCGCGCATCGGTGCGAATGCAGTTGTCTTGCAGGAGGTACCGCCAAATTCCACAGTTGTTGGTCTAAAAGCGCGTGTTGTCAAAATTGATGGGCATCGTGTGCCTTCCTTTGACCTCGATCAAATCCATGTTCCCGACCCGCTTTCTCAAGAGCTGTGCCGTTTGGAGCATCGTGTTTTTGAAAACGAACGCCGTCTAAATGCACAGACAGAATCCGCTACGCAATCAACGGAAAATAAGCAAAAAGAATAAAAAAATACACTAAAATTCTTATTTACAAATCCATACTCGATTAGTATAATAAAATTAAATAAGAAACATTTCTGTTTTGTATCTTATATTCTTTCTGATAGATAGGAGAACTCTTATGGTTCAAACGAAACAACGTCAGCTGATTATAAGAGCCGTTCGCGAGAGCAATCGTCACCCAACTGCGGACGAAATCTTTCAGACGATTCGTTGTAAGCTGCCAAGCATTTCTCTGGCAACTGTATACCGCAATCTGAATCTTCTGGCTGAGCGTGGCGAAATCCGTAAACTGTCCATGCCCGCTATGCCAGATCGTTTTGACTGGAAGCTGGAGCCGCACGATCATCTTATGTGTAATTCCTGTAATCAGGTATTTGATTTTTATTTGTCTACTGACCTGAAAAGTCAAATTTCACAGTCTTGTGGTGATGCACAAATAGACGGCTATGTGCTTGTCGCACATGGAATCTGTCCTCATTGCCGCTCCTTATCCTAAAGCAAAGTGCCGCCCAAAAGGGCGGTATTTTCTTTTGCCAAAAAATATTTACCTCTGTGTGCAAAGCTCTGGCACATTGGCTTTTCTGAGCAGCAAAAAAGTGAGGACAATGCCTCACTTTTTTATACACAATTACTGTGATACGTTTGAAATTCCTGTTACTTAGTTCGGAATTTTCCAACCAAATGGTTCATAGTGTGTGCCTGACCGGAAAGCTGCTCACTGGTTGCAGCACTCTCCTCTGCTGTTGCCGAGTTCGACTGCACAACATGAGAAATCTTTTCCACACCATCTGAAATGTATCCAATCTCAACCACCTGTTCTTCAGACAGCCGTACAATATCCTCAATGATGGTGGTAACTTGATTTGCAGTATCTACGACCTGTTGCAGGGACTGCTCTGTCTCATGTGCAATGCGAGTTCCATCTGAAACAGCCGACATGGAAGATTCAATCAGGGCTGTGGTATGGCTTGCAGCCTCTGCACTCTTGGACGCAAGATTTCGGACTTCATCTGCAACGACAGCAAAGCCCTTGCCCGCTGTACCCGCTCTTGCCGCCTCAACCGCTGCATTGAGTGCCAAAATATTGGTTTGGAATGCAATATCCTCAATTGTCTTAATAATTTTTCCAATTTGTTCGGAGGAATCATTGATGCGAGACATTGCCTCTACCATTTGATGCATATGCTGATTGCTTTCTTCAAGCTTTTCTGCAACCTCCATTGTGATTTTGCTTGCAGAAGTACATTCGGACGCATTATTTTGTGTTACAGAAGAAACCTGCTGGATACGGGTCACAAGCTGATCTACCTGCTCATTCTGCTCCACAGCACCACCAGCCAAAAGCTGTGCACCATGTGCAACCTGTGTTGAGCCGGCTGCAACCTGATCAGCTGCCATACGGATCCCACCAATGGTTTCATTCATATTTTCTAATATGTTTTCAATAGAGATTCGAATCCGGTCAAAGTCTCCTTGATAACTACAATGGGACTCCATAGTCAGATTTCCGTCAGCCATTCCATCTAAAATAGTCGAAATTTCTCCAATAATTTCACCCAGATATTGAACTGTTTCATTGAATACCGTTCCGAGCTCACCAATTTCATCATTTGTTTTGACATCTACATGGATAGCCAGATCTCCTTCGATCATCTGACGGGCTGCCCGCACAACCCCATGAATAGGTTCCAGACTTTTCTTCAGCATCCAAATAATAATACTGATGCCGACAACCAAAGCCAATAAGAATATCGCTGAGCTGATAACCGCCTGACGGAAAAGTTCCCCAGAAATAATTTGGCGCGGATATACCAAGCCAATGGTCCACCCGCTATTCTGTTCCTTTACTCCCAAAGAATACTTATCTTCTCCATCAAAATCCTGATAAAGCTTTGGCGTTGCAGAAGCGGTAACCTCAGTTAAAATTTCCGAATTATTGATATCGGACGCCAAGGTCATTTGGTCCTTTTTAGGCTGATATCCGTCATTGATATGGCTCAAAATATGCTGCTCCTGATCCAGCAAGAATATGTAAGAGCCATCTTCTGCCGAGTACTTGTCAAAAATCGACATAATGCTGTCGATGCGCAAATCGCGGGCTACGATGCCAACCAACGTACCATTTTCCATGAGCGGCTTTGACATTGTAATAATCATTTGCCCAGTAGATATATCAATGTATGGCGCAGAAATATTCATACCGCCCTTCGCAACTGCATCTTTATAATAACTCTGTGCAGTTGCATCATATCCCTCTGATGGGATAAAGCCATCGCCCGAAATTACTTTCTTTGTCGGACTGACAAAATAGTCTGTTATCACACCATAGTCCACACCGTGCTTGGTTGAAAGCGCTACCTGATGCATAATTGCGGCATCTGTACGTGCAGCAGAGGGAATTGCCAAGATTTGTTCTCCCAGCTGTTCCAGCTGATCCATACGCAATTGTGTCCAACTATGCACTTCTGATTCATAATATTCTACAACAGATGACATTTGGGTATTCATGTTTTCATACATTACCTGTCGCGTCATCACAAAGTTTCCCAGATAAATCAGGATAACTGAAACAATAAATACAGCACTAATCAAGGCCATCATCTTCTTTACCAATGATCCTTGACGTTTTGATATATTCTTCCGCAAAGCAATTCCTCCTACTTAAATCAATTTCGAAAAGATAATATATCCTTCCTCGACCGGAAACCTGATAATCTGCGCACCGGTGTATATTCATGCATTATTATATTTCAAGCCTGTGTATTTTTCAACAAAATCTCACAATATTTTTTAGACAATTTTATGATTTTCAAGGTGATGCCTTTTTGTTCATTATGCTAAAAACTTAGGTCTAAAAGTAAACAACCGGAAACTGCAACAGCTTCCGGTTATTTCTATGAAAACGTTTCATCTATTTACTTTTATTCTGCTGTCTGCTCAGCTTGCTTATCTCTCGCACGCAGCCGGAAAGAGCTTGCCATTCTTTGCAGCTGAATGGACTGCGCATGCAGTTCCTCTGCTGCCGCTGCACCTTCTTCCGCTGTTGCCGTATTGCTCTGTACCACAGAAGAAATACGGTCAATATTATTCGCGATTTCGCTGAACTGATAGGACAGTGCCTGATAAGAGTTCACGATTCCCTCCACAGAATGTACCACTGTTTCTGTATCGGCTGCGGCACTTCCCAACAGTGCTGCAGTCGAATCTGCAATCCCACGTCCATTTGCTACTGCTGCAACCGAGGACTCAATCAAGCTGGTGGTATTCTGTACGGCTTCTGAGGTGATTGCTGCCAAAGACCGCACCTCATCTGCAACAACGGCAAAGCCCCTGCCTGCAGCACCGGCTCTCGCTGCCTCCACAGCAGCGTTCAGTGCCAGAATATTGGTCTGGAAAGCAATATCTTCGATATTTTTAATAATCTTACGAATTTGCTCAGACTTATCCGAGATATCACTCATTGCCTCGAGCATTCTGCCCATTTCCTGATTGCTGCTCAAAATCTCCTTGCTGATTTCTCCCAGATTGCTGCAAATATTGACCGCCTGTTCAAAACCATCAGAAGCCTCTACCGATAGCTTAATTACCGAATTTGACAAGTCATCTACGGTATCTGCCTGATCGGTTGCCCCCTGTGCCAACGCCTGTGCACCATTAGAAACCTGATCTGCACCGATAGAAACCTGTGTTGAAGAATCGCCCAAACGATAGAATATCAAATTCATAGAATCCAGAATGGCATTGAGTGCAACCATAATGGGTGCAAAATCTCCATGGTATTCCATTGTAGTATGCAAATCCATATTGCCCTGTGCCATACCCACCAAAATACGTGAGATATCGTCAATATAGCTTTTGAGTTCATTCTTGGTATAGTGGATATCACCAATGAGCATGCCAATTTCCGAGGAGTCCTCCTCCAAATTAAACTCTGAGGAAAGGTTTCCTGCTGCAATCGCACGCATTTCATTCTGGATCGACTGAATTGGGCGAATGACCTTGCGATATACCGCTATATAGTTGATAAGCTGCATGACAACAATAATGGCAATCATCAAATAGACGAATCCATTGAGCACCTGACGTACCTGCTCCATACGCGCAATGTTGTCTGACAGACGTATATCCAGATCATCTAAAAATTTTGTCTGTAATGTACGAAGCCGTGCAAGCGATTCCTCATACTCACGACCATAAACATACAACATAGCCATATCCGTTCTATGTGCCCCAGCCAGCTGCATCGCTGCCTTTTCCAGCGGAACAAGCATATTGGATATATTCGCCATGTCATTGATTGTTTTTTGTTCCGAGTCCGTAATGCCGATTTGTTTTAAGCCCTCCAGACCTCTGTCTCGATTGCGGTCTGTCTCTAGTTCCTTCATATACGCATCATAGTATTCCTGCTTTGACGTGGCAGCATATCCACGCGCCGCATCTGTCAAATTGGACGAACCCTCAACGTACATTTCCGCGTATTGAGTGAGTTGATGACGCTCCTCATTGACCTGTGCAATCTTCCCTACATAACGTGCATTTACAAAAAACATCAGTGCAATGCCCGCCAAAAGTACAATCGAACCGACATTTAGGATACGAACCAACGTCGATTGCTTCATTGCCTTTTTCATGTTTGTCCTCCATCTCCTGTTTCTCTTGCCCTACATCTTATTTTGCCAACTACTCTTTATTATACAAAATAAACAAGCATGAAACAAGCATTTCGTCTCATTATTTTCCTTATTGTCCAATTTTTATCTTTAGAAAGATGATTTTTTGATAGAGGTACAGTACTGTCTGATTTTACACGGAATGAGATTCTTTTTTGCCAATCTTATGCGGTCTGCCGCCATCATAGAGCTCTTGACGAATGGCAGAAAACATATTTTCTGCCATAGACAGATACTGCCTGCATGCACGCTCATCAATCATGACCGGCAAATCTGTCGGGTAACGTGTTTCAATGTAAAGGTTATTGAGCGCAGCACTTTCATCTAGCCACTCCGTAAACATTTCATCACAGGCAACCGCCTGCCGGCACAAATACGTTAAATTATGCCCGTCAAAATGCCGTCCTGTCTTAAACAGGAGATATCCCTTGAGTGCCTTTTCAATCGCCTGCTGGCAATGAAACGCAATATTACATTCATCTCCATTCCAAGTGATCAAAATACGTGCAGTCTGTAAATCCAACAGTGCTTTATCCAGCCATTTATAATAATAAAGGCTGTCCCTGCCACCTTTACGTCCTCTGCTCATATAATACCCGTCCTTTCCGTGCAATCCATGCTGCATAGCTGGTTGCATCTGTAAGCAGTTCCTGCCACTCTTCTACGGTATACAGCGTCAGGTTGATTGGGACATCTGCCGGAACGGATAAATACAATTTGTGCTGCAAATTATGCTTGTCAGTTCCATCAGGAACCACAATGCACAGACTCGCTGCCTTGAGCTTATCCGTTGCAAGGGTACGCTTCTCACCATACAAAATAATTTGCTTTGGTGTGCAGCTCTCCTCAATGATTTTGACAACCTCATTTGGGAATTCCATAACGATACCTCCTTCCCCAAAAATTATCTGTCTTGTGAAAGTCTGCCAAATGTACCAGCCGACTGAAATTTTACACAGCCATCTGATGCTCCACACACCGAAAAGTTATCCTGCGTACGCGCTGCGCAAAGCTCCAACTTGGCATGCGGCGGGGTCTCAGCCGTATAATTTATCTGTATCGACCGTACAAAATCGTTTTCTCCAAGATCCAATGTGTCCGACACCAGTTCTGCAATCCTTACATTATTCAAGTGATGGTTGATATCCAAATCCGAATATGTCACCTGATGCGCGTGATGGAAAGGCAGCGCTTCACAGTCCAGCTTGCTCGGCATCGGCATGGTATCTCGCTCTGCGCAAACATAGTCTGCCGCTGCCGGAACAGTTGCCGGACGAAGGATCCGGTGGGTCTGCGGGTCTAAAATGACCCAAGAAGAAATGGCACGTCCAACAGGCTCTCCATGTACTGCAAACGCAAAGGCACGCAGCCAGCTGGCCCCCTTGATACCGGCGCACCATGTCGATACCTGCACGATATCATAGGGCACAAGCGGGCGCTCAAACTCTGCATGGATTCGCGAAAGCACCCAAATTGCAGACAGCGCACCGCTGTCCAAATGCGCCATATGTGCATGTACCGTTGCAGCGTCCTGCATGAAATCAAAATATGCGGCTGGACGTGCGACCCCGCGCCAGTCAATATGGCTGTATGTCAGCTCATAGGATTTGACAAATACCGCTTCCATTTTCATACCGCCCTTACTGAATCATAGACAGCAGGAACTGTCCCAAAATCTGTGAGAAACTTTGGGGCTCCAAACTGCCTGTTTCCTGCTGCACTTGTGTATCCGCTGCATACCATGCAGTCAAACGATCCGCCAGACCAGAAACCGCAGGAATAGAACCATATCTAAAAAAGACACAGCCACTTACATTTTGCTTATCCTTTAAGTAATCCATGCTGGCAAATAATGGGTCTGTGGTTTTCCATACGCCTACCGGATCATCTGCACAGCGATATGCGCCCATTCCAATATAAAGCTTTACATCTTTTCCCTTGACTGCCTGATCCCACCAGTCCCCCAAGGTTGCAAAGTCTGCCAATTTATGTCCAATTTCCCAATAAATTTGTGGAATGATATAGTCTACCAGACCATTTTCAATCCAGTACAAGCTGTCAGCATAATTACTCGCATAATGCTCACTGCCATTCGTGTTGGAACCGCGCGGGTCGGTAGATTGATTTGCCCAAATACCCGATGGGCTGATCCCAAACTCGATTTCTTTGTTGACCTGATGCAGCTCCGTATCCAACTGACGTATCAGCTGATTGACGTTATCTCGGCGCCAGTCTGCAATATCAGAAAACCCTTTTCCATAGGTTTCATAGGTTTTGCTGTCCGGAAAATCCTTCCCCGGATAAAAATAGTCGTCCATGTGCAGTCCATCAATATCATAATTTTGTGCGATTTCTACTGCGCCCTGTACAACCAAATCCCGCACCTCCGGCAAGCCGGGGTCAAAATAGTAATTGCCATCTGTATATTGAACAGTCCATTCCGGATTCTTCTTTGCCGGATGTGTGCTCACGAGACTGTCCCATTCCGCCTGCTTGCCTTTGGTGATTCGATAGGGGTTGATCCACGCATGCAGTTCCAGACCGCGCTTATGCGCTGCCTCAACCCAATACGCAAGCGGATCAAAACCATTTGCCGGCTGTGTTCCCTGCTTTCCGGTCAAATACCTGCTCCAAGGAAAAACTTCTGACGGATAAAGTGCATCTGAGGACGGGCGCACCTGTAAAAACACGGCATTCAATCCCCACTTCACACAATTATCCAAAATCTCATCTGCCTGTGCCTTCAGGATATCCGGATCAGTTGTTGGTTTCTTTGGATAATCTAAATTATACACCGAGGATACCCAGACACCACGCATCTCCTCAGAAGCCTTGGGTGTCTGTGCTGCCATAGCAGTCAATGAAAAACAGACTGTACAAGCCAATATCAATGCAATCACGCGAAAAACTCGTTTCATAAATCCTCCTTTGATGCTAAAAATCCCAGAACCATTCTTTCATGAATCGAAATTCCAGAATTTGGTGTGTAAAACCCCACACACCGTTCTCTTTTCTTATTATCGTATCATTGTTCCCGTTCTTTGGCAAGAGGGGCTTGACGTGGCTTATAAAAAATCGTATGCTGAGAGCAGGACAATTCATGAGAAGGGATATAAAACCATGGAGCAAAAAAAAGCATTGGTACTTCAGGATCTCTCCTGTACAGGACGCGCTGGACTGACACAGGTCATGTGCGCACTGTCTGCAATGGGGCACCAGTGTGTTCCTCTGCCTACCGCGGTATATTCGGGTCATGCAGGCATTACCGGCTTTGCAGCCGAGGATCTCACCCAATGGCTGCAACGCGCACTTGCGCATTACACAGCCCTTGACCTTCGGTTTGATGCCATACAAAGCGGATTTCTCAATACACCAGAACAGGTTGCGTGCGTGCTGCTTGCCTGTGCGCGAAAAAAGCCAGACGGTATTTTTCTGGTAGACCCTGTGATGGGAGATAACGGAAAGCTATATAAAATATGTACCCCTGCGCTCGTGCAGGAAATTCAGCGGCTGTGTGAGGCGGCGGATTTTATCACGCCCAACGTAACCGAAGCTGCTGTACTGCTGGGCTATACCCCTGATACCCTTCCGGACAATCTGGAAGATGCAAAAGACTGGGTGCACCGTCTATGCCGCCGCTACGCGACACGCACTGTGCTTACCGGTCTCGGCGGTACAGACACCATCTGTACCCTTTGTGGACAGGAGGGGAAAGTCACAACCATAGAAACACCCCGTATCGGCGCATACTATCCCGGAACTGGAGATTTATTCGCAGCCGTTCTTTTGGGCGGACTGCTGAAAGGAAATTCCATGGAGCACGCGGCACAAGCTGCTGCTGATTTCGTCTGTGCATGTATATCAGAAACCTACGCACAGCGGACCGATCCCAAATGGGGTGTCCTGCTAGAACCACAACTTTGGAGGTTAACCCATGACAAACGATTTGACTGAAATTGTCACATATTATAAGCAAAATGGTGCACCAAGCGATCAAAGTGCTCTGCTTGCCTGTCTGCGGGAAGCGCAGGAGGCTTGCGGCGGTATGCTCGACGCACAAGCTCAGCAGGAAATTGCTTCGCTGCTTGGTGTAAAACCCAATTACCTGCAAGCCATTGCAAAACGCATTTCTGACCTCAAGCTGTCCGGTGCTGCACATACGCTGACTGTATGCACAGGTGCCAATTGCTCCCGCCGCGGCGCGGAACTCCGACGCTATTTAGAAAATGAACTTGGTGTCCAAAATGGCAAGCCGTTCTTAAATGGTCGGTGGTTATATCGAACAGCCGGCTGTCAGCGAGCTTGCCGTACCTCTCCCAATGTTCGTATTGATGGGCAGCTTGTGACCGGTATGACACTGGAAACACTCAAAAAGCGGCTATTCGAATCTTAGTCCTGTCAAAGCTCCGGTTGTTATGGCCGGAGCTTTTTATTTTATAATTTTTTATATTTTTCATTGACATTCTGTCTAATAGCTGATATAATAAATATCGTTCCAGCCAGACAAGACATGCGGATGTAGCTCATCTGGTAGAGCGCCACCTTGCCAAGGTGGAGGTAGCGAGTTCGAGCCTCGTCATCCGCTCCAAGAAACAAAAAGCACACTTTAAAAAGTGTGCTTTTTGTTTTTCCTCTTATCTTTACCCTTTATTTGATTATTTCCGCATTGATATTTTTTCGCACACTGGATATAATCGAAATAAAAAAAGACCCTTATAAGGGTCTTTTTTTATTGGTGGAAGTTACAGGGCTCGAACCTGTGACCCTCTGCTTGTAAGGCAGATGCTCTCCCAGCTGAGCTAAACTTCCAAGGAGATCATATTCAATACTTGAAATAATTCAAGATATAGAATCCACAAAAATAAATAGCGGCTCATCGGGGATTCGCTTTTCCTGTGGGAAAAGCCACGGCGGTTACAGCCATGCCACTGGCATGTTGCCAAGAGCCGCCTTTCGAATCCCTTGCGGCGATTGTTGAGAATGGTGGCTCATCGGGGATTCGAACCCCGGACACCCTGCTTAAAAGGCAGGTGCTCTGCCAACTGAGCTAATGAACCATATTGACTGGGACGGCTGGACTCGCTTTTCCTGCGGGAAAAGCCACGGCGGTTGCAACATGCCACCGGCATATTGCTAAGAGCCGCCTTTCGAGTAATGTCACCCATAAGAAAATGGCTGGGACGGCTGGACTCGAACCAGCGAGTGGAGGAGTCAAAGTCCTCTGCCTTACCGCTTGGCTACGCCCCAATATAAAACGGGCGTTTGCCCTTTTAAGGACAATGCACCTTTAAGTTGTGTGCATTGTCAAGGGTTAAAATGGGGTGAGTAATGGGATTCGAACCCACGGCCTTCAGAGCCACAATCTGACGCTCTAACCAACTGAGCTATACCCACCATATCAAATTTATTGAATACCACTTTTCATAAAAAAGTGGCACGCCAGGAGGGATTCGAACCCCCGGCCTACTGCTTAGAAGGCAGTTGCTCTATCCGACTGAGCTACTGGCGCATAGGTTTTCCCAACTGGGTATAAGTCAAAGTGTCCAAAAATTATTGGAGCGGGTGATGGGAATCGAACCCACGTGTTCAGCTTGGAAGGCTGACATTCTACCATTGAACTACACCCGCGTATCACCTGAGACTATTATAGTTTACCAGCTTGGAGCCATAATGTCAAGCATTTTTTCAAAAAGTTCCTGCCCGAAAAATTCGGGCAGGAATCAGTCCTCCAATTAAATGGTTTCTATCCGTATCTCATGCTCGTCTGCTGTCACATGAGCGCCTGTCAACGGGTGGTCACATGCCTCAATGATTTCAGCTGCCAGACCATTTTCCACTTCTTTCTCCAACAAACGGCGTAGATTACGTGCACCATATTTCACAGAGAATGCTTTCTTCGTCAGATACTGCACCAGAGTGTCGTCCCATGTCAGGCGAATACCACGTGTCTCCACCGACTCAGCCAGCTGACCAAGCAGAATCTCGCAAATCTTTGAAAAATCCTCCTCAGTGAGCTGATTGAATGCAATGATTTCGTCAATGCGGTTCAGAAACTCCGGACGCATGATTTCTTCGAGCGCCTTGATTGCGCGTTCCTTGCCCAAGTCGCTGACGGTGCCGCCAAAGCCTACCGATGCGGTCTTATTCTGAGAACCTGCATTCGAGGTCATCACAATGACTGTATTTTCAAAATTAACCTGTCTGCCATGTGCATCAGTAATATGTCCATCGTCCAAGATTTGCAGCAGAATATTCAAGATATCCGGATGCGCTTTTTCGATTTCATCAAGCAGAATGACAGAATATGGACGGCGCCGAATCTTCTCTGTCAGCTGTCCAGCCTCATCATAACCCACATAGCCCGGGGGAGAGCCAATCAGACGGGAAACCGCATGCTTTTCCATATACTCCGACATATCCAGACGGATCAGCGCTTCCGGTGCGTCAAACAGATCCTGTGCAAGTACCTTGACCAGCTCAGTTTTACCGACGCCCGTGGGACCCACGAACAAAAAGGAAACCGGCTTACGCTTGGGAGAGATCCCTGCACGGGAACGACGGATCGCCGTACAGATTGCATCGATCGCTTCGTTTTGCCCAATCACTCTCTGCTTGATCCGCTCCTCCATTCCCTTTAGTCGGGACAGCTCCTGCGCCTGTACACGCGAAGCCGGAATTCCAGTCCACAGCTCAATGACTCCGGCAAGATGCTCCAGATCCAGCTGTGGTGTTGGCTTGCCCTGCAATTCATCTAAGCGGCTTTGGATTTGCAGTTCACGTGAGCGCAGACCTGCCATCTGCTCATAGGTCTTTTCGTCCTGTGTCTCTTGCAGCAAATCGTCCTGCTTTTTGCTGATGGTTTCGAGTTCATCTTTGAGCGCAGGCATTTCGCTGATTGCCGGTTCTTCCAGATTCAGACGTGAACAAGCCTCATCGATGAGATCGATTGCCTTATCGGGCAGATAGCGGTCGGTAATATACCGCTCTGACAGGCTTGCTGCCATGCGGCAGGTTTCGTCTGGAATAGTGACTCCATGGAAGTTTTCGTAATAAGAGCGAATCCCCAGAAGCATTTCCACAGTCTGCTCAATAGATGGTTCGTTTATGGTCACAGGCTGGAAACGACGTTCAAGCGCTGCATCTTTTTCAATATATTTCCGATATTCCGCAAATGTTGTAGCACCAATGACCTGAATCTCTCCACGGGACAGCGCAGGCTTCAGGATATTTGCCGCATTCATTGCACCCTCTGAATCTCCGGCACCCACAATCGTGTGTACCTCATCGATCACCAGAATGATATTGCCGAGCTTCTTAACCTCATTGACAAGCCCCTTCACGCGGCTTTCAAACTGACCGCGGAACTGTGTTCCTGCAACCAATGCGGTCAAATCCAACAGGTGCACTTCTTTGTCTCGCAGCTTATATGGCACATTTCCTGCCGCAATGCGAATGGCAAGCCCCTCTGCAACCGCAGTTTTTCCGACACCCGGCTCACCGATGAGACACGGATTATTTTTCTGTCGGCGATTCAAAATCTGGATCACACGGTCGGTTTCCTGTTCGCGCCCAATGATGCGATCCAATCTGCCATCGTGTGCCTTTGCTGTGAGGTCATCACAGTACATATCGAGATATTTTCTCTTTTTCTTATCCTTTTCTTTTTTGCGCGCTGATGCATCATTTTTCTTTTCGCCTCGGAAAAAGGGGAACGGAAAAGCCTCGTCCGACTCTCCATTGCCACTGTCCTCCTCGCCTTCATCTTCCATATCCTCTACATCTTCATCTTCCATATCAGGTCCCGCCAATATCAAGTCATTGAGATCCTCCAAAGAATTGATTTCTGAGGATAACATTTCAAGTGCTTCGTCATTGAGCCCCATCTGATCCATCATTTGGTCCAGTGGTTTGATGCCAAGCGTGCGTGCACATTTGAGACACAAGCCTTCCTGTGTCGTATTGTCTGCATGATTCGGGTCCATCTTCGTGATGAATATAACCGCCACGTTTTTGCCGCAGCGAGAACACATGGGCATTTGCATGGTAAACTCTCCTTATAAAATGGGAAAATATGTGAGCAAGCCGTTCAAGATCCTAGTTTGCTCAATGCGGCTGGGACTAAGCCAGCCAATGGTTGTAAAAACTTCCGGACGCAGCAGATGTACAAGCCAAAGCGCAAGCACAATCAACAAAAATCCGCCCACAAGCCCAATTGCAGCACCAGCCAATCGATTCAGCGCACCAAGCGGCGGGAATCGTGTCAGCAAATGCAGACTGTGTGCA
Organism: Butyricicoccus pullicaecorum; assembly: GCA_018366035.1. Taxonomy (GTDB): domain Bacteria; phylum Bacillota; class Clostridia; order Oscillospirales; family Butyricicoccaceae; genus Butyricicoccus; species Butyricicoccus pullicaecorum_A. Next base: position 38,454 of record JAGZIW010000011.1, read on the forward strand.
ATCAAAGAAAGCACAACAGACAGCAGCATCAAGCATAGAACCATGAGTATGAGATAGGCAAGCCCCTCTGCCATGGAGGCCGCAGCCTGTACAGCGGTTTCCTGCACCCCGTCCAATCCTTGTATGACCTCGGATTCAAACAGCTTTTCTGTAATCGGCTTTACCATTGTGCGTGCCAGCATGGGTGCACCCATGCCTGCAAGCCAATTTGCACCCAGCACAACAGCAAGCCTGCCAAAAAGTCCAATGATCGTGCCTGTTAGTCCACGCCGTGCCCCACTTGCCACACTGAACAGCAAAAACAGCACAATGAGCAAATCGGGAAGGTTTAACAGGCTATTGTTATCTTGTATGGCTATCATCTGTAAATCCCTCCGCAATCGCCGATGACTCGGTCACGCGCTGTGCATATTTGGAGTACAGCAGCCATGCACCACCATCTTGTGTCATCAGTACCTGCTGTGCGGCGCTGGTATTCATACATTTCCAATCTGGACGGAGGGCATTGTTATAGATATAAAGTCCAGAGCTTGTAAGCACACCAAGCTGACCGCCTGCATAGGACAGACTCTCTGGGTCGCTCGAAAGATTGAGAGATGCCTTGGCAGTCCCACTCTTATCATAGCGTGTCACCGTTGCACGGGCATCTCCCGACCATGACCGCAGAGCAAGCACAAAATCACTTTCATCAAACGCATATCCCAGTAAATCCTTTGCAGAATAATCCAGTTCCGAGGTCTTTTCGCCGCGGCGGTTTGCAGTGAACATGGAGCGATCTGCAATGACTGCAACATTGCTGTCATCTAGCCAATGCACATCATATCCCACCACAGAACCTAAGCTTAGGCTCGCGCGTACTTCTCCTGCGTCCATATCAAAAAACTGTAAGATGCTCTCAAACTGTGAACCATTCTGACGGAAGGTCAGGGCACATAAATGTGTGCCGGAAGGCGACAGAACCGCTTCCTGCACATAATATTCAGGCGTGCGCCAGCGCCAGATATGCCGATCCTCCTCCCGTGAAGATGCACTATACACCGTTACCGTGCTTTTATATCCTGCCTCATCGGTAATGACCACACAGTTATCTCCATATCCAATCGAAGCCGTGCGAATAGGTGCGGTCGAAGTGACTGCAAACATCTGTGTCAGCTCTGAAAAAAATGAAAATTCATAGCCGCCCCGATCGTACGCCAAAATATAATTTTTATTGGTCTCCAAGACCGGAGATGTATAGCTGATTGCTGTTTTTTGCTGCACAACGCCGCCAAGCTGCAATACAGAAAGCGCTTCGTCATTGATAACAGCAAGCGCTGAACCCACCGGCTTTACCTGACTTGCAGACTGTTCCGGATACGCAAGGACGCCCTCGCGCAGCGCCTCCGGCTCCAGTGCACTAAATAAAATCTGAACATTTCGTCGGATTGTGTTCGGTGAAAACAATGTAAAATTAACCGCCGAGAACAGCAGCAGCCCTGCAACCAGCAGCCAGCCAACCAACGAGCGAAAGCGGGTCAGGCGGCGCTGCTTCAGGCTTTCCGCCTGCTGAAGCAGCTGTTTACGCTTTTTAGCGGAGCGCGGGAATGGAACTAAATTCTTTTTTCCCTGCACAAACACCCCTCTCCTCTCTCATTATAGCAGTGTATCACACTTTCATGCAATTGGTGTGAATCAAGATTAAACTTTTTCTAATCCCCCAGCCGAAATTCATTTAATTCAGGGGTATCGTCATACCACAGGCGGTTCATGAATAAGCCGCAGGCAGGTAAGGTTGGTCCGGCGTTCTCTCTGTCGCAGGAACGCAAAATCTCTGCCACATCTTCAGGTGCAAACTTTCCACTTCCTACATAGAGCAGCGTTCCGGAAATTGCACGCACCATATTATATAAAAATCCGTCTCCACATACACGAATACAGATCAGTCCATCTGTATTTTGTTCAACCTCACACCAGAAAATCGTTCGCACCGTCGATTTCACTGGTGTCCCAACCGACCGCACCGCATTAAAATCATGCCGTCCGACAAAATACTGTGCACCTTCCTGCATGCGCTTCGGATCCAGCGGATATGAATATCGGTAGGCGCGGTCTGTTAAAAATGGATCACGCATCTTAGAGGGATATATGTAGTACGCATATTCTTTTTTCGTGCACTGAAACCGTGCATCAAAATCATCTGGCACCTGCACCGCGCCATGAACCGCGATATCCTCCGGAAGCTGTGCCCCAAGAGCAAACGGCAATCGATCAAGCGGAATTGAACAATCTGCCTTAAAGTTTGCAAGATAGCGCCTCGCATGCACACCCGCATCAGTACGTCCCACACCGGACAGGTAAGTATCACAGTGCAGCAGCTTATTTATGGCATGTGTGACCGTCTCCTGTACAGATGCACCATTTTTCTGCACCTGCCAACCATGATATGCGGTTCCCACATAGGAAAGCGAAAGTGCGATATTCATGCCTGCTCACCACCCCATTCTTCCCAAAACGATCACGGCAGCAAACACACAGACAGAGACCAGTCCCGCACCTGCATCTACCTTGCCAAACTGCATTTGCTTCATGCGAGTGCGTCCGACATCACCGCGGTATAGGCGACATTCCATCGCAATTGCGAGTTCATCTGCGCGGCGAAATGCCGAAATAAACAGCGGAACCAAGATTGGCACCATTGCACGGGCACGCTGTACCAGATTGCCGGATTCAAAGTCTGCACCACGTGCTTTCTGTGCGGCAATGATTTTCTCGGTCTCCTCAATGAGCGTTGGGATAAAACGCAAAGCAATCGACATCATCATCGCAAGCTCATGCACCGGCAGATGAATTTTCTTAAACGGTGCCAAAAGGCGTTCGAGTCCATCTGTCAGTTCAATAGGTGATGTCGTATAGGTCAGCATGGACGTGCCAATAATCAACAGTAAAATACGCACGACCATCAAAATGGCAACCTTGATTCCGGCATCTGTCAGTTTCAGAAAGCCAAAGCTCCAAAGTACATTGCCCGGAGTATAAAACAGATTGAGAATTGCAGTAAACACCACAATAAACACGACCGGTTTGAGACCGCGCACAACAATTTTCGGCTGAATCCCCGAAATTCGAATGACTGCAAAAATATAGAGCGCCAAAAGGGCATAGGATATTGGTCCGGAGGCAAGAAACAGGGTGACAATCATCGCAACGACCAGCAAAAGCTTGAGGCGCGGATCGACACGGTGCACTATGCTCTGCCCGGGAAAATACTGTCCAATTGTAATATCTCGAAGCATTTATCGGCCCTCCTTACATGCACGAATCGCCTTGACAGCATCTGCAACCGTATAAATGGAAGGGTCTAAGTCGAAGCCACGGCGCACCAGCTCCCGAACGACCTTTGTAATTTCCGGAATATCCAGTCCAGCCTGTGTAATTTCGTCTGCATGCGCGAACACCTCACGCGGCGTCCCGCACAGCATCACCTTTGCCTGATTCATAACCAACAGCCGGTCCGCCAGCCGCGCAATATCTTCCATCGAGTGAGATACGATCAATATGGTTGCGCCTGAACGGGCATGATAGTCCTGAATCTGTGCCAAAATCTCATCGCGCCCTGCTGGGTCGAGTCCTGCCGTTGGCTCGTCCAAAATCAGAACCTGCGGACGCATGGCAATCACACCCGCAATTGCAACACGGCGTTTTTGACCGCCAGACAGCGCAAATGGAGAATGTCCTGCCAATGCCAGATCCAGCCCTACGAAATCCATCGCCTCACGCACACGCTTTTCTATCTCAGAGGCAGAAAGCCCCATATTTTGCGGTCCAAATGCAATATCCTTGGCAATGGTTTCCTCGAACAGCTGATATTCTGGATACTGAAACACCAGCCCTACGGCAAATCGCGTCTTGCGGTCACATTTTCCTTTTGCGTCCCATATAGAATGACCAGAGAGCAGCACTTCTCCCGAAGTCGGCTTGAGCAGACCGTTAAAATGCTGGATCAGGGTGGATTTTCCCGATCCGGTATGTCCTATGACACCCAAAATCTCTCCCTTTTCCACCCCTATATTCACATGATCGAGCGCCGTGCGCTCAAACGGGGTACCTGCGCCATAAACCTGCGTCAGGTCCCTTGTTTCTAAAATATATGACATAATCGGTTCGCTCCTCAGTTCGCCAGATATCGCTCCAAGATGTCAGCGCAGGCATCTACTGTGAGCGCATTGATTGGCAGCTCTGTGCCAATTTGGTTGTTGAGATCAAAAATCACTTCTATGGTCTGCGGCACAGTGAGGCTCGCAGCACGCAGCGCATCTACCTGTGTAAAAATTTCCTCCGGCGCGCCCTGCATGAGGATTTTTCCGCCATGCATAACGACCACACGCCCTGCTTGAACCGCCTCGTCCATGTGGTGTGTGATGAGCACGACCGTGATGCCCATCTTTTCATTGAGTGTGCGGATCACACGCATGACCTCCCGACGTCCTGCCGGATCGAGCATGGCTGTTGGCTCATCAAAAACCACACACCTTGGCATCATGGCGATGACGCCCGCAATTGCCACACGCTGCTTTTGACCACCGGACAGCTTATGCGGTGCATGCCGTCGAAACTCATACATACCGACTGCCTTCAGTGCTTCTTCCACACGCTGACGAATTTCTGCGGGCGGTACGCCCAGATTTTCAAGTGCAAATGCCACATCTTCCTCAACTACCGTTGCAACGATTTGGTTATCTGGATTCTGGAATACCATTGCACAGGTTTTTCGTATATCGTAAAGCTGCTTTGGATCTTTTGTATCCATACCGTCCACATATACCGTGCCGCCAGAGGGCAGGCGAATCCCATTGAAATGACTCGCAAGCGTCGATTTTCCCGATCCATTGTGTCCCAGAATTGCTACAAATTCTCCGCTTTCGATGGAAAGATCAACACCATTGAGTGCAACCTTTCTTTCTCCCTCCGCTGACTGATAGATATAGGTCAGGTCCTCGGTCTTAATAATTTGATACATTGGGTCTTTCCTCTCCCATTTTGTTCTTTTGGCTCATTGTGCCGCAATATAACGCGCAGAGGAGCCGCACGGCAGTACAAGCCCTGTCGAGGTGACTGGCAGACCGATTTCCTGTGCCTCCACGCGTCCCAGATGGTGGCGCATTGCCGTCATTCCCAGAAGATACGCCATCACAGATGGAGCAAGTCCGGTCGAATAGCTGGAAATGAGTACAAACAGCGGCTGGTCAGAGAGAAGCTGCATCGTCAGCGTTACAAACTCCGCCACATCTTCCTCAATTTTCCATGTCTCTCCGCCCGGTCCACGGCCATAGCTTGGCGGGTCCATAATGATGGCATCATAGCGCCGCCCGCGCCGCAACTCCCGCTGCACAAACTTTTTGCAATCATCTACAATCCAGCGAATCGGACGGTCTGACAAACCCGAGGACGCCGCATTTTCCCGCGCCCACTGTGTCATGCCCTTGGAAGCATCTACATGACATACACTGGCACCGGCAGCCGCAGCCGCGAGCGTTGCGCCGCCTGTATACGCAAAGAGATTCAGTACGCTAACTGGACGTCCGGCAGACCGCACCTGCTCCATGATAAAGTCCCAGTTCGCCGCCTGCTCCGGAAATAATCCTGTATGCTTAAATGCCATTGGCTTGAGCTGAAAGGTCAGCTCCTTATAGGAAATCGCCCACTGCTCTGGCAAATGGCGGATTTCCCACCTTCCGCCGCCCGAGGACGAGCGGTGATAAACCGCACCGGCACGGCTCCACACCCGATTTTCCTCTGTGCGCTGCCAGATTGCCTGTGGGTCTGGGCGCTGTAAGATTTGATTGCCCCAACGCTCCAGCTTTTCTCCGCCGCCGCAGTCCAACACTTCGTAATCCGCCCAGTTATTTGCAATCCACATCTAAAATATCCTCCAATTGGAAAGGCTGTATTCGGTACGATTTTATTCTGCAATCCCGATAAAATGACAAGAGTTTAACTCTTATATTGTATCACCAAACCTGCGCTGGCGCAATTCCAAGGCGTTCCAAAAACATCTCTTTGTATCCATGAATTTTCCGGCAAAAAAGCCAGTCCCGCCAACGAAAAAGCCGATTTTATGTGAACAAAGGTTGCAAGATAGCAAAAACCCTCGTATAATGAAGAAAAAACAATACGCGATATGCGCATCACTACGAGGAAAAACGCATGAAAAAATATCGTTCCGGACAATCCAATCGCTGGATCAGTTTAAGCCCTTCCGCTTTGGGGTATACCCGCTATACCGGAAAACGCGGGCGCGGTTCCACCCTGCGGGTGTGGCGTATGCGCTGGCTGACGCTTTTGGGGCTTATTCTCTCCGGTCTTGGGATTGGATTTTGCAGTCTGCGTCTGGCTGCCGGTCCATTTGGACAGGCTATGTTTGACAGCTATCTCACACGTCCATCTATCCTTTGGCTCAATATTGCACCGGTTGTGATCCTGCTCCTATTGCTCTGGTTTGTACTCCGAAAGGCATGGCTCTCCGTACTGCTCGGGGGCGGAGCCATCACGATCCTATCGATTTCAAACTATTTTAAGCTCATGTTCCGCGATGATCCCCTGACCGCGGCTGACCTTGGACTCGCAGCAGAAGGACTTCAGATGGCTGGACACTATGTAACGGCAATCAGTTCCGAGGTACTGACTGCTTGTTTGCTGCTTGCGGGCTGTATTCTGATTTTGGCACTGATTTGCCGCGCACGTCCGTCTCAAACATGGAAAGGACAGGTCGTTGGCACGACCTTATGTCTGCTGTTGCTTGCAGGCGGTATCTGGACATTCTATACCGGCGGCAAATACACACAGACGGCTTGGCACAGCTGGACAGACAATGCAGAAGATATCAACCAGTGGTCTGCAACACAGGTTTATCTTTCAAAGGGCTTTGTCTATCCTTTTTTGCACAGCCTGCCTGAAGCAACCGAAGAAAAACCGGCAGGCTACAAAAAAAGCAGTGTGGAGGCAGTCATCAGCGAGCACCCAGATGCCAACATTCCAGAAAACCAAAAGGTAAATATTGTTTCGATCATGCTGGAAGGCTTCAACGATCTCACACAGTTTGCAGATATCGAACTGCGAGAAGATAAGAAAAGCCCATATAAACCCTTCCATGACCTTGAGAAAGTGAGCTATACCGGCCGTCTAATCACCAACATCTTTGCGGCGGGCACCGTGGATACCGAACGCGGACATATCACAGGCATGACAGACTATGGTGAGCTGCGGCATAACACATGGTCCTATGCCCGATACTTTCAATCACAGGGCTACATCACACAGGGCAGTCACCCTTCCAACGACTGGTTCTATAACCGCAAAAATATCAATGCACATCTGGGCTTTGATGATTATTATTTTCTGGAAAACCATTATGCTGACATCAATGACGGAAAAATCGCCATGGACGATGTACTGCTTCCTGAAATCTATAATCTTTTGGTGCAGGATATAGCGCGCAAAAAACCTGTATTTTCTTTCAATGTGACCTACCAAAACCATGGCCCCTATCCCATTGGCTGGCTGCGCTACGGCGAATATGTGCCCAAAGGCGTTTACAGCGAGGATACCTACTATATTCTCAACAACTATTTGGGCGGCATCGAAAAAACCGGCAGACAACTTATTAAGCTCAAGAAAAAGTTAGATGCGCTGGACGAACCTGTTGTTCTTTTTCTATATGGCGATCACAATCCATGGCTGGGCGATGGCAACAGCGTTTATAAAGAGCTGGGTGTCAACTTTAACCTTTCTACACAGGAGGGCTTTGAAAACTATTATGGTACGCGCTATCTTATATGGGCAAACGAAGCAGCCAAGGACGTACTTTCATTTGATTTCACGGGTAAAGGTCCAGACCTCAGCCCTGCTTTTCTAATGGCACATTTCTTTGATCTTGTGGGTTGGGAGGGTCCAACCCTGACGCAGATTACAGCACCGCTTCTGGAGCACGTGACGGTCGCAAGCAATCAGGGTGTTTTCTTCTATGACGGCAAGATGACCACTGACCTGCCTGCATCTGCTGAACCTGCATGGAAAGCCTACACCAATTTGTGCTATTATCTGCGCAATGAATACCGCGTAAAGCCTTAATCCCATCTATTTTCCAAAATAAGGAGTTATCATGTCTGAATTTCTTCCCATCTCCCGCGCCGATATGGAGGCGCGAGGCTGGTATTACTGTGACTTTTTAATTGTAACTGGCGATGCCTATATCGATCACCCCTCTTTTGGCACAGCGATTATCTCCCGTGTACTCGAAGATGCCGGCTTCCGTGTGGCGATTTTATCTCAGCCTTGCTTTACGGACGAGCGGGATTTTACTGCGATGGGCCGGCCGCGCTATGGTGTTCTCATCAACGCAGGAAACATCGACTCTATGGTAGCACATTATACTGCTGCCAAAAAACGTCGTCACGATGATTCCTATACCGCGGGCGGTGTTGGCGGCAAGCGTCCAGACCGCGCTGTGACCGTCTATTCTATGCTGGCGCGCCGTGCGTTTCCGAAAACTCCCATCTATATTGGTGGATTGGAGGCAAGCCTGCGCCGTTTTGCGCATTATGACTACTGGAGCGATCAAATCATGCCTTCCATTCTGTCCTCCTCAGGTGCCGATGCACTTATGTATGGTATGAGTGAGCGCTCTGTCTTGGAGCTTGCCAAAAATCTGAAAGCAGGAAAGCATGGCGCCGATGCGGTTCGAAATATCCGCGGCATTGCCTACTTTGCACACAATGCCGAAGAGATCCCGTTTCCCGTTGTCACCTGTCCGTCTTATGAGGACACCCTGCAAAGTAAGGAAGCCTATGCCCGCTCGGTCAAAATGCAATACGACGAAGCTGACCATGTCCGCGGCAAAGCAATCCTTCAGGCGCACGGCAAACGTCTGCTCGTTCAAAACCCGCCTTCCGTCCCGCTGAACACGCAGGAAATGGATCGCATCTATGCTTTGCCCTTTATGCGCACCTATCACCCTTCCTATGAAGCAGAGGGTGGGGTACCTGCCATTCAGGAGGTACAGTTTTCTATCATACACAACCGCGGCTGTTTTGGCGCATGCAACTTTTGTGCACTTGCATTCCATCAGGGGCGGTATATCTCTGCGCGCTCTCACGATTCTGTTGTACACGAAGCCGAACAAATTGCCCAGCATCGGGATTTTAAGGGATATATCCACGATGTTGGCGGTCCAACCGCCAATTTCCGCTTTCCCTCCTGCAAGCATCAGGAAACACATGGGCTGTGCGTCAACAAGCGCTGCCTTTTTCCCTCAGCATGCAAGAATTTGGAAGCAGATCACCAAGATTATCTAAAGCTGCTGCGTCGTCTGCGTGAGGTTTCCGGTGTCAAAAAGGTCTTTGTCCGTTCTGGTCTGCGCTATGACTATATGATGGCAGATGACAATGATGAATTCTTCCTCGAACTGGTCAAACACCATATTTCCGGTCAGCTCAAAGTTGCGCCGGAACACATGAGCGATAACGCTTTGTATTATATGGGCAAACCATCATTCTCTGTTTATGAAAAATTCCGCGAGCGTTACGCGCGGATCAATGAAAAGTTAGGCAAAAAGCAATATCTTGTTCCCTACCTCATGTCCTCCCACCCGGGAGCAACCTTACAGGACGCCATTCAAATGGCTTGCTACTTGAACAAAATAGGCTATATGCCCCAGCAGGTACAGGATTTTTATCCCACACCGGGCACGCTCTCGACCGCCATGTATTATACAGAAATCGATCCGCGAACCATGAAGCCTGTGTATGTCGCAAAAACTCCTGAAGAAAAGGCGATGCAGCGTGCGCTGCTGCAATGGCGCCGTCCGGAAAAGCGTCCAATTATCGTCTCTGCGCTTCGCAAAGCAGGACGTGAAGACTTAATTGGATTTGGCAAGGAATGTCTCATTCGTCCATTGTCCGGTGAACCTTGGGGCAAAAAGCCGCACAAGCATCAGGAGGAGCGCCGCCCATCACGCCCCCCTAAGCATGGCGGAAAATCTCAGCGCCCCCTTTCCCCCAAAAAGGGAAAGCGAAAAACAGCGCAGAAAGGCAACCATCACATGAGGTGAGCCTATAAATACAATCTAAACTGCCAAAAGGGCTTGCTGTCTGTCAAAAAACAGACAGTAAGTCCTTTCTCTGTGCCTTGATTTATCTGTGACTGCATAAAAAGCCCTGTCTGTTTCGATGATATATCCGCCGAAACAGACAGGGCTTTACTCAATTTTTGGTATTTTTATTCAACAGTATACACATTTATCTGACACTTAATCCAAATATGGCTGTGCCAATGCGCGCAAGTCCTCCATATGGTTTGGAATCCACTCATCATATCGCTCACATTCACGGGAAACTGCCTTTGCCAAATCCATTAAGAACAGAGGAATCTGATCCTCCAGCATTGCGCCCCAGCTCTCGCCAAACCTTTCACTTCCCAGCTCTGCACTTCCGCCTACATACAGCATATATGCAGGAGCCGGCTTGCCATCAATCATTTTCACGCCGCCGCGAAATCCGAGGCTCCCAACCTGATGCGTTCCGCAAGAGGACGGACAACCCGAAATATGAATCTGCGGCAGCACACCGTCCGGAATATTGGCAGAACGGGCAGCTTCCACACAAATGCGATAAAGCCGCTGAGAATCACGCACGCCCTGCTGACAGATTTCTGCGCCTACACAACAAACAGACGTCTCAAATAAGGTCTTTGCACCGTCCTCGGTTACGCGAAGTACCTCCTTTGCTTCCTTTGCCGTACAATGAATGATATACATGGTATTGTCTGCACCCAAGCGCAATTCTACGGCGTCCATATCTCGAATTGTATCATACAAGGCTGTCAGTGTCTGTGCACTCGGCATACCGCCCAGTGGGTGATACCATACCGCAAACAGCCCCGACTGCTTTTGTGCAATGACACGTCTGTCCTCAATGCTGCTGCCGTCACCAGTTTTGGTAACGATTTGTGCACAAACCGTCAAATCCAAACCACCTTCTTGCTTTACAGCCTCAAGTTGTTCTGAAAAAGCTGCACGATATGCCTCCTCACCCCCCAGCGCATCTGGCATATAGCGCGTACGCGCCTTGGCACGCTGGCTGTAATTTCCATACTTCATAAACGTATTGACCATGGCACGTGTATAATAGAGCAGCTCATTTCCAGACACCCCACTTGCCATTAAAACTCCCATACGCGGATTGGGCCCCATACCGCCCGCACTATATACATCAAACATACCATCTTCCCGCGCAACGAAACCCAAATCTCGAATAGTTGCATGCGCAGTATTTTGGCGATGATTTGCAAATCCTACCTTTAGCTTACGAGGTAATTTGATATCACGCAAAATAGAGAGCAAATATTCTCCCACTGCCTCTGCATAGGGCAGAACATCAAACGTCTCCCCCAACAATACGCCGGATAGTGGCGGTGCTATCACATTGCGTGGATTGTCTCCGCCTCCACCACGGCAAAAAATGTTATATTCCAGCGCTTCATTAGCAATTGCCAGAATTTGTCTGCCTTTGAGGTGATGCAGCTGAATGGTCTCTCCGGTTGTCAGTTTCACTGTGGTCAGCTCATATCGTTTGAGCATATCCACGATAAATCCCAACTGCTCCTTAGTCACGCGGCCGGCAGTCATGCGTAAACGCAGCATGCCATATTTTTCATTGCGCTCCGCATAGCTTCCAAAGGAACCTGAAATCCCTTTATACTTCTGGCGCAGCATCTGTCCCGTATAAAACATTCTTGTCGCTTCGTCAAACTGCTTTAGATCTGCACGAAATGCCTCAACAATTTCCTTTTTCATGGTCATTCTCCCTCTCTTAAATTTTGAAACCTATATTTTCTTGTTGAAATTATTCCCATTCAAATGAGAGCCTCTGCGATAAACATCTTCTCTTGCAGTATCTCCTCTGCCTACAAAAAATACTCTAATACAAAAACAGCGATACAGGCTGCACTTGCAACCGTAAACAGCGAACGCCCCTGCCATGCAAAGAAAATTGCAGCTGCCAGACCTGCAAGCGCGGAAAACGGTGTCTCTGTTGCATATAAAATCGCCGGAAATGTCATGACGGCAAGGGTCACATACGGCATATAGTAGAGAAATGAACGAATGGTGCGATTTTTAATCTCTTTACGAATAAGCGTCAGCGGAAGAACGCGGATCAGATAGGTCACCACGGCCATGACCGCGATATATAAATATACTTCATGCTTCATTGGCATCTTCCCCCTGAACCGGAAAACAGAACGCAGCCACACCCGAAACCAATACTGTCAAAATAATAATACGCATACCTGAAGAAATGCCAGACAAAACAGGAATCCATGTAAAAATTGCGCTCAAAAGCATAGATATCACCACGCCCCCAGCAATCACGCGATCTTTGCGAGCCGGCGGCAAAATCACTGCCAGAAACATACCATATAATGCCACAGACAGTGCACTGACCACGCGGCTCGGCAACGCCTCTCCCATCAAAATCCCCAAATATGTTCCAAGCGCCCAGCTCGGGGCTGCAACGGAAATTGCCCCAAAGCAATAATATGGGTCCAGTCTGTCCGATACTGCTGCGGAAACCCCAAAAATTTCATCTGTCACCGTATATCCCATCAAAAGCCGCTGCCAAGTGGGGGTTTCTGGTGCAATTTTTTGACTGAGTGCACAAGACATCAGCATATAACGCAAATTGATTACAAACTGTGTAAATGCCATCTCCCAATATGGCGCACCCGCAGCGATCAATCCGAGCGCAGCAAACTCCCCGGCAGATGTGTTATTGAGCAAGCTCATCCATGTTGCTTGTCCTGCCGTAAGCCCGCTGACCTTTGCCGCAATTCCCAACGTAAAGGAAACCGCAAGATATCCCAGCCCAATTGGCACACCGTCACGCAAGCCTCGAAAATACCATGTGCCATGTGATCCAACCATGAACAAAACCCTCTCCCTTCTAGCTTGATTCTATTGTATCATGGAAAATCAGACATGTAAAACCCTGTACCTGCCATCCCGAAACAGAGGCAAACAAAAAGACCACATGCACGTGGTCTTTTTGCCGTCCTCTAAAATATTTAGCTTATCGTAAGCGGAAATGTGCAACCATTTCTCTCAAAACATGAGATTGGCTCGAAAGCTCCTTACTTGCAGCAGCACTTTCCTCTGCGGTTGCCGCATTGGTCTGTACAACACTCGAAATCTGATCTACGCCAGCCGCAACCTGATCAAGCTGCTCAGACAATGTCTGATAGGAATGTGCGATATCCTCAACAGAATGTACCACTACCTCTGTTTTTGCAGCAGCAGAACCCAATGTTGCCGCTGTCGTATCTGCAATGTCATGACCATGTCCGACCGCTTCCACGGTGCTTTCAATCAGCGCTGTTGTATTCTTGACAGCCTCTGATGTGATTGCCGCAAGAGAACGCACCTCATCTGCCACCACAGTAAAGCCCTTGCCTGCCGCACCTGCACGTGCGGCTTCCACTGCGGCATTAAGTGCCAGAATATTGGTCTGGAATGCGATATCCTCGATATTTTTAATAATTTTATGAATCTGCTGGGATTTATCAGAAATATCTGCCATAGCTTCGAGCATCTGTTTCATTTCCTGATTGCTCTGCTCAATTTCCTCACTGATCACACCTAGATTCTGACAAACCACACCGGCCTGTTCCGAACCATCGGCAGACTGCTTCGACAGGTCCATAATGCTTGCAGACAACTCCTGCACAGAGCTTGCCTGTTCAGTTGCCCCCTGTGCAAGGTTCTGTGCGCCAATCGAAATCTGATCGGCACCGCTGTCCACCTGATCTGCTGACTGCGTGATACCCGAAATTGTTTCCGCAAGCGAATTGCGAATGGATTCCAAACCGTCTTTTACGCGGGAAAAATCGCCCTTATAATCCTGTTCCAGTGTAAACACGAGATTCCCTCGTCCCATTTGATCCAGCGTTGCTGTGATTTCATCAATATAAACAATGTAGGTTTTCAGGCGATTGACAAGATTCTGAATGTGCATTGCCAACTGACCAACCTCATCACCGCTATGTACATCTACGGTCTGTTCAATATTGCCAAGAGACAGTTGTTCAGCAATCCCTGTGAGCTTTTTGATTGGTCTTGTAAGGCTGAACGCAATCATCAGAAGTACGAATACCAAGATTACAATGCAGACTGTAAATCCGCATATAATCATAGAAACTGTGCGTTTCATAACAGACAGGTACTCAGCCTCGGGCAAGACACCCAACACCAGATAGTCGAGTTCGCCTATGTACTCTGTACTTCCATAATATGACTGCCCTGCACGGGTATACAGCTCACTCTGAATACTCTGATTGTTCTGGATAATGTTCAGCATATTTTCTGAGTACTCGACCTGACTAAAATGCTTACTCTGCAACTCACGGTCCGGATGATATACAATATTGTCATCACGATCGTATATGGTAATATATCCCACGTCCCCAATCTTGATCTCATCTAACCGTTCACTGAGTTTCTCCAGAGAAATATCCATTCCCAAAATACCGACCATTGTATTATTCAAATAGACGGGTGCTGCGATTGCAACAGCCAGCTTTCCAGTTCTCACATCTTGATAGGCTCCGGTAACGATTTCCCCCTGCTTCTCCATCACCATCTGGTACCAGACGCGGCTTGTAACATCGAATTCTGGTGGCCCCAACTCACTTCCGTCGTCCTGAATATTGGTTGCCTGATCCTTATCCAGCAGATACACTGACATTATCGTGTCGCTTTCCAACATTTTGACTTCTTGGAGTACGCTTCCAATCTGCTGATTGACCTTTGCAACCTCAGCTGCACTATTTGCTGATGCAGCAGCGGTATGGCGCTTTGCAATCAATTCCCCCAAATCGTCAGACGCTGTTAAAGCACGCACCATTCCCAGATAGTTCTCAAAATATCCTTCCACAGCCGACGCCGCAGTTCTTGTTTCCGCAGTCAGATTATTCCCGATCAATGTTTCTACGGTTCCTGATATCTGCTTACCCAAAGCGACTCCCAATACTACAAGGATAATCACCAATGGTACGATAACAGCAGTCATAAGCTTAGGTGTCAGACCAAACTGAACTTTCATTTTTCGCTTTTCACTTTGCCTGCCGGCTTTCTTTTTTCGAATGTACTCCACGATTCACACACTCTTTTCTTCAAATTTTTAGTTGGTATATGTGCACGATGTACAGGCTGCAAACACACCCTACACAATATCGTATCGTTCTTTTTGTACGCTTTTGTAACTGCGTTTCTTTGCCTGTTAACAATTTCTATTGTCTGATTGCTCGTTCTGCAATCTTAACAGGTTCATGCCAGACAATCCAGCATTTTTGCACAATTGAATCAAATAGCTGCTGCATTGCAGCAAGGGCTAGATATTTCGCCATTGCGCTTACATCAAATTCCAAAATATAAAGTCGATTGACTGCTTGCAGTGAAATATATAGCCACGTCTAATTGATTCACCATATTTCTTTTTCTGTGCAACCTAGCAAATCCGAAAAAGTGCAGACTTTCTTCTTCAACCTCTTTTAATCCTCTCATACGCTTTCATCTAAGACACTTTTTCTTACACGCAGCCTTATGTGAAACACACCTAAAAATACAGATATATCGTGCATATCCCCCCAGTTATTTCGTTCTAAATCCAATTTGTTTCCGAAACATCACCGCTGTGATTCTCTTTGCCAAGCGGATAAGTGAAAATCCTAGCATATGATATTTCTTTTCATTTTTCCAGATACAGCGTTGAAAGTTTTCCTTGTTTTTTCGGCTTTGCTCTTTGATTATACCATATTTTACTATTTTTCGCAAAATTATGCAAGATTTAATCTTTTTCTCATCTACAAAGACAGCGATTTTTTCATTTCTCTTATCCTGTAAACTTCAGCAGAATACAAAAAAGCAGCAAACAAATCCACTTTCTCTATCGTAGCGGTATTGAAAAGACGGCTTCAAAAATCAAAAGCATGTCCCATAGGACATGCTTTTGATTTCAATTATTTTTGTAGTTCCGTTAAACGAATACGGCAGGTATGCGGAATTGCTTTCCATTCGGTCTGTGGTTTCAACAGCATCGCTGCATTGATTGGAATCCAACTCATAACAAAGAGCCAGTAGCCCAATACACCCTTTGCCATTGTAAGCAGAGGCTTTCGCTCCAATAAAATCACTGCCACAGCAAGCAGTACGGTTCCAACGAAAGAAATTGCAGCAGACAAAAGCGGTTGATACAAGATATCACTATATGGTGCAAGGTCGAAATGTATCTGTAAGACACATAAAAATCCGGATAATATCACAGAAATAATATAAAATACCTGAAGAAGCGGTGCAAATAAAAACAATAACTGATCAAGCCGTGCATGTAGGTCATGCCGCCCGCGGCTTTTCTGCCGTAGTAACTGCGGGGCATAGACCCTGAGACACTGGTAAAGCCCCACAGTCCACCGGCATCTCTGATGCCACGACTGCATAAAGGTAAGCGGCTGCTCATCATAGGTCTTGGCATCTGGCACCCATGCGACCCGCTCGCCTGACAAGATACACTGCGTCGTGAATTCAATATCCTCTGTCATGGTTACTGTATTCCACCCATTATGCCGTCTGAGCCAATCCATAGATACCATAAATCCACTGCCATTTACAACCGCAGACAAGCCCACCTTTGCACGTGTGTGGCTAAACATTCGATTGACCATCCAATAATAGATGGAATAACAGGAGGAAATCATGGTGTCTGTCGGGTTCTTACTGTCTCGATACCCCTGCCCTGCGACAGCCCCCTCACACCATGCATTGTTCATTGCTGCCAAGAATCCAGCGTCAACGACATTATCTGCATCAAATACACAGACAGCATCATAACGATTTTGACGCATCAGTATGGCAATGATTTGTTTGAGGGCATCTCCCTTTGTGCGTACTGGTGCGGCACATTCCATGACAAGTGCGCCTGCACGATGCGCTTCTCCTGCTGTATCATCTGTGCAATTATTCGGAATCACGATTACATCAAACTTATCCCGCGGATATGCTTGTCCTATCAGACTTTCCACCAAATTGCCAATCACAGCCTGCTCGTTCCGCGCCGCGACCAAAACCGCAAAACGACAGCGCGGTTCGTGTGTTTTCCATTTTTCTGCCATACGCACTGCCTGCGGCAGATATAGTGCAAAGTACACAAGATATAATACCGATATTGCACTCATCAAAAAAACAGCCGCCTTGAGCCACGGGATCACAAACATCAAAGACCCCTCCTTCTTTCTGAAATTCAAACTGTATTACTTGTATTAGTACACTTAAATTATCATACTCCGCTCCCCCTGTCAATGCCCTTAATCAAATCTTAAAAAAATCGTAATCAATTTGTAAGAAATATCTGTATTCCTGCTGTATTCCGTCCGCTTTTCCAGAGAACGTTCATTTTGTACCAGAATATCGTGCTGTAAATCCAGCGAATATTTACATTTGCGCCTTGTATAACGCCTGTGACTTTGTTACAATAAGGATACATGAAATTCATGCAAATACACGCAATCCAAAAGAATGGAGTGTTTTAATTCAATGAAAAATCCAATCGTAACGATTGAAATGGAATCCGGCTCAAAAATCGAGCTTGAGCTGTATCCAGAAATCGCGCCCAACACTGTGCGTAACTTTATCCATTTGGCACAGCAAGGCTTCTATAATGGTACCATCTTCCACCGCGTCATTCCGGGATTTATGATTCAGGGCGGTGATCCGGAAGGCACTGGCATGGGCGGTCCAGATTACTGTATCCGTGGTGAATTCACCGCAAACGGTTTTCAAAATGATCTGATACACAGCCGTGGCGTCATTTCTATGGCACGCACTATGGATCCAGACTCTGCTGGCTCTCAGTTCTTTATCATGACCACAGATTCTCCCCATCTCGATGGACAATATGCTGCCTTTGGTATGGTCACCTCTGGTATGGAAACCGCAGACGAAATCGTAAACACACCACGAGACTGGCATGACCGTCCGCGTGCTGACCAGAAAATGGTTTCTGTCACCGTCGAAACCTTTGGCGAAACCTATGACGCACCCGAAACGATCTGATCCTCATTCACTTTATCTGATGGGAGGGAGCGCCATGCGCTATTCCAACCGAACGTCCTTTATTCTTTCCACGCCCGGAACCATGGGACAGCCCCCATGCAGCTTGGAGTCTATTATGGCAGGTCATTGTGCCGGCGCACATGGCTGTATCCTGCCTGTTGACACCACACAAGACGATATCACCATTATCTGCGAATCCAGCAGCTATCAGATAGCAGGCGAAACCTTATCTGTTCATGACAACAGCTTCGAAACACTTCGCGCTGCCTACCCCAAAATCGTTTCCTTTGGTCAGGCACTCGAACTGGTACGTTCCTATTCCGGAAAATTGGGTATTGAACTGCATCACCCGCTTACCGCCGCACAGGTACGCATTTCCCTCAAATATTCTGAATATCTGGAAAATGCGTATTTTTGTGGATTACAGCCACAACAGGCTGCTGCGCTCGCAGCACAATACCCCGATTTGCAGATCATGGTCGATTTGCCGCTGTCACCAGAGGACCCTGTCACCTTCGTGCGCGGTGCACAAAGACTTGGTTTATTTGGACTGCGCGCAACACCCGAGCTTCTGAGTGAAACACTATGTGCAGAAGCGCTGCGCTGCGGATTGTTCCTTGCCTCTACCGAGACTGACAATCCCGAGATTCTGCATTCTTTGGTCGCCCGCGGTGTCAATTTTATTGAAACCAGCCGCCCCGACCTCGCACTTTCCGGTCAGCCTGTCCAACCGGCATAACTGACCATTTTTTCTGGGGCCTTTGGCCCCTTTTTCTTTCATCATTTCTTTGGAGGGAATGTTCTTTGGCTGACATTACCATACAAAATTTAACAAAATATTACGGAGACCGGCTCATTCTGTCAAACATCAGCTTTGATATTCAGTCGGGAGAAAAGGTGGCAATCCTTGGTCCAAACGGTGCGGGGAAAACCACACTGCTAAATATCATTGCAGGGCGTCTTGCCTACGATGACGGGCATGTCTCTATTGGTGCCAACCGCACGGTTGGTGTCATCGATCAGATACCACATTACGATACCTCTGCCACGGTTGACGATGTCCTGCATACTGCCTTTGCCAATGTGCAGACAGTGCGCGCCGAAATGGACGCACTTGCAGTGCAGATGGCAGAACACCCAGACGATACTCTTTTGCTGCACCGTTATGGCACGTTACAGCAAAAATTAGATGCGCTGGGCGGATATGACCATGATTTTGAAGTAGACAAAGTATGCAATGGTCTGGATATCCCAGCAGCACAGCGGACGCAACCGTTTTCACAACTGTCTGGCGGAGAGAAAACAAGGGTCAATCTTGCGCGTATCATTCTGGAGCAAACTGATATCCTGCTGCTTGATGAGCCAACCAACCATCTGGACTTAGATGCAGTTCGCTGGCTGGGTGATTATCTCGAATCCTATACAGGCACTGTTGTCACCGTTTCACACGATCGCTATTTTCTGGATCAGTGCTGTGACCGGATCATTGAAATTCAAGACACCATTTGTGACTTTTATGCGGGTTCCTATTCCTTCTATGCAGAAGAAAAGGAGCGCCGCTATGCACAGCGGCTTGCTGAGCATGAAAACCAAATGGCTGAGCGCAAGCGGCTGGAAGCGACTGCACGCAAAATGCATGAGCATGGTACAGAAAAGCTTGCAAAGCGTGCAGCATCTATCGAAAAGCGCATTGCACGCATGAAAGTAACAGATCGCCCCAAAAAGCAGGGCAATCTCTCCGTATCCTTTGGCGATCCCAACTATGAAACAGAAGAAGTACTCAAGGTTCGTGGTATTACAAAAAGTTTTGATAACCGAATAATATTACAAGATGTAACCTTCAACATTCGAAACGGAGAGCGCGTTGCCATTCTTGGTGACAATGGCGCGGGAAAAACGACTCTCCTTCGTATTCTTTTGGGTGAAGAAACCGCAGACAGTGGCGTGATCAAAAAGGGGCAGGGCTTACGCCCCGCCTATCTTCCGCAGCAGGTGCATTTTGCAAATGAGGGGCGTAATCTCATTGACACCCTGATATATGATAAAAATGTGACCATGCAGACTGCGCGCAACCGTTTGGGCGCTTTCCGCTTTTCCGGTGAGGATCAGCTCAAAACCGTGCGTATGCTTTCCGGCGGTGAAAAAAGCCGTTTGAGACTTTGTGAACTGATGTATGATCCGCTCAATATGCTGATATTGGACGAGCCAACTAACCATTTAGATCTTATGAGCCGTGAATGGATCGAAGAAGCGGTTGAGGCCTTTACCGGAACACTGCTGTTTGTCAGCCATGACCGCTACTTTGTTTCCCGCTTTGCGACCCGTATTATCTATCTGGAAAATGGTACATATACAGATTTTACGGGTGATTATGAGGCTTTCCTAAGCTATCGTGAACGCCAAAAGGCGGCAAGCGTTGTCCCCAAAGCAGAAAACACACCTGCTCCAGCGAAGCCAGAAAAGGCAAAACCCAAGGGCGGTACCAAGAATATTGCAAAAAAAGTTGCGGTTTTAGAGCGTGAAATTGCCCAGCTGGAGGAGCGCATCACGGCACTGGATACCGAAATGGCCGCCTGCGGTGCAGATGCCGGACGTCTCATGGAGCTTATGCACACACGCGAACAAACAGAATCCGATTTGATCGATAAAATGGCACAATGGGAGACATTGGCAGAACAAATCGAGTAATGTGCTTTTTATAAAGCGCACATACGCTCTGCCATTCCCTCAAGAGGACTTATTATGTTTGCAAAATGGAAATTTTGGCTGATTTTGGCGTTTATATTTTTCATTCCGGGGATATTCTTTTTACCCTTTTCCCCTGTTCGTTTTGGCGGGTTCTTTTTAGGTGCTTTGGGATTCTGCTGTGTGATGGAAGCGTTTTTTGTCGCAAAGGAAAGCGTATCCCCCACTGCACATAAGATTGCGCAAACGGGACGTATCCTGTTTTCCCTATTCTGTGTGTCTTTTATTGGTATTCAAGCCCTGATTATCGCAGGGCAAACCTCTGACCCTGAAGCAGAGGACGCACAATATGTACTGGTATTGGGCGCACATATTTTACAGACCCGTCCCTCTGATGCATTGATTGAGCGCTGCAAAACTGCCGCAGACTATTTGAGTACGCACCCCAACGCAACTGCAATCCTATGCGGCGGACAAGGCACCAATGAGCCTATGCCGGAATCCCATATGATGCGAAAGTATATGATTGAAACCTTAAATGTAGATCCCGATCGTTTGCTTGTGGAGGATACCTCCCGCAATACCATTCAAAATATACGAAACGCAAAAAAGCTTTATAATCTTCAGGATTATCGCTGCGCTGTTCTTTCCAGTGATTTCCATCTTGCACGTGCAAGACGGCTCATGGAACAGGCTGGGCTGGAACCTTATGGTATCTCCGCACCTATGCCCGATGTACCGCTGATCGAAGCAGCTTCTCATATGCGGGAATACTGTTCTACACTGGGACTTTTATTAACAGGCAGATATTTTTAATACAGAATGAGGTAAACTATGCTTGATAAATTGAGTGCATTGATCGCTCGCTTTGATGAGGTAGAGGCGCGCCTATCCGCACCCGATCTCTATGATGATCCGACGGCGGCGGCAAAGCTGCTCAAGGAGCAGCGCCGGCTGGCGCCAATCGTTGAGGTCATACGTGCCCGTGAGCAGGCGCTTGCGACCATCGCCGATGCGCAGGAGCTCATGCGTGAAGATCCCGAAATGCGCGACTTTGCGCAGGAAGAAATGAATGATGCACAATCACGTGCAGAACAGCTTGAGCAGGATCTGAAAATCCTGCTGCTCCCCCGTGATCCCAATGATGACAAAAATATTATCGTGGAAATCCGTGGCGGGGCGGGCGGAGAGGAATCTGCACTCTTTGCGCACTCGCTGCATCGTATGTATACGATGTATGCAGAAAAACATGGCTGGACCACTGAGATCCTGTCCATCAACGAAACCGAACTCGGCGGCTGCAAGGAGGTTGTCTTTCAGATTGCAGGCGATGGCGTATATTCCCGCCTGAAATTTGAATCAGGTGTACATCGTGTGCAGCGTGTCCCCGAAACCGAAAGCCAAGGTCGTATCCACACCTCAACCGTTACGGTTGCCGTCTTGCCCGAAGCAGAGGAGGTAGACTTTGAAATCAACCCAGCCGATTTGAAAATCGATACCTTCCGTGCGTCCGGTGCAGGTGGACAGCACATCAATAAAACCGAATCTGCCATTCGGATTACCCATCTGCCCACTGGAACAGTCGTAGAATGTCAGGACGAGCGCAGCCAGCACAAAAATCGTGATAAGGCCATGCGCGTTCTTCGTACACGCCTCTACGAGGCAGAGTGCGAAAAGCAAAACGCCGCAATCGCCGCCGAACGGCGCGCACAGGTGGGAACCGGAGACCGCTCCGAGCGGATTCGCACCTATAACTTCCCCGAAAATCGCGTATCTGACCATCGAATCAAGCTGACAATCTATAAACTTTCTCAATTTTTAGATGGTGATATGGACGAAGTGCTCGACGCACTCATCACCGCGGATACTGCACAAAAGCTTCAGGCGCAGAACGATACCGTTTGATTGCATTTTGTATTATTTTATTTTTTCATAACAGGAAGTGTATCCTATGAAAACTTTGCTTTTGCAGCCGGAGGCTGATGGTGCGATTGCACAGGCCGGTGCGTTGCTGGCTTCTGGTCAAGTTGTGGGCATACCCACCGAAACCGTATATGGATTGGGTGCCAATGCACTTGATGGTACAGCAGTACAAAAAATCTTTGCTGCCAAAGGGCGCCCTTCGGACAACCCGCTCATCGTCCACATTGCAGACCTTGACCAGATTTATTCTTTGACCACAGAGGTGCCTGATGCCGCCATACGGCTGGCTGAGGCATATTGGCCCGGTCCTATGACCATCATTCTCCCCAAAGCAAGCTGTATTCCAAACGAAGTATCTGCCGGACTGGATACCGTAGGGATTCGATTGCCCTCTCATCCCATCGCACGGGCAGTGATCCGTGCAGCCGGTGTTCCCATCGCTGCACCCTCTGCGAATTTGTCGGGTCGTCCCTCTACCACTACGGCTGCGCATGTGATGGAGGATATGAACGGAAAAATCGCGGCAATTGTAGATGGTGGTTCCTGTGCGGTCGGTGTAGAATCGACTGTAATCTCTTTGTCCGGAGAAAGACCGCGTCTGCTGCGTCCGGGAGGCATCTCTCTGGAACAGCTGGAGGCAGTCCTTGGCACTGTCGAGGTTGATCGTGCGATTGTCCAGCAAATCGGAGAAGATGTCCGTGTATCTGCGCCCGGCATGAAGTACCGGCATTATGCGCCACATGCGCCGGTAACTGTTGTATGCGGTGACCCAGAACACGGCGCTGAATATATTGCGGCACACCTGACTGATACCTGTGGTATTATCTGCTTTGATGAATTTGCCCCGCGTTTTTCCTCTCACATCGTGCAGACTATTGGACGCTCTGATGACTATGCCGCGCAGGCACATGCAATCTTTGATGCCCTGCGCACCTTTGATCATACGGAGGTTTCCTCCATCTGGGCACAATGTCCAGATGACAGTGGGATCGGTCTTGCAGTTGCCAACCGGCTCAAAAAAGCAGCAGGTTTCCATGTGATTGAGGTGTAATATGAAAATTTATGGACTCACTGGCAGTTCTGGTGCCGGAAAAAGTACAGCAGCTGCATATTTTCTGCCCTATCACTTTGGCTGCGTTGATGCAGATGCAGTCTATCGGAGGATCTGTGTATCCGGCAGTGCCCTGCTCGGTGAATTGCAGGCAGCATTTGGGGATATCCTGAATACAGATGGTTCCCTCAATCGTCCCGCACTTGCCAGCATTGTATTTTCTGATGCAGACAAGCTCAAAGTATTGAATACCATCACCTGTTCCCACATCTGGGCAGAAAGCCAAAACGAATTTGACCGGCTGGAACAGCGCGGCATCACACAGGCTTTGTTTGATGCTCCCACCCTATTTCAGGTTGGTCTGAATGTTCATTGTCATGCTGTGATTGGCGTCATTGCGCCAAGGGAAGTGCGCATTGCACGAATCATGACACGAGACGGGCTGACTGCACAAGCGGCAGCGGCACGAATCGATGCACAGCCTGACAGTGATTTTTACCGCAGGCATTGCGACTTCATATTGGAAAATCATGGTGATAACCAAGCACTTGCAGCACAAGTTCACACGCTGTGCCAAACATTACAAGTATAAAAAGGAGCGTATTTTATGGAACTGTTTTATGATAAAAAAACCGGCTGGGACAAGCTGGACACCAAGTCCTGCATGGACTATGCAGAAGGCTACAAAAGTTTTCTCGATGCAGGCAAAACCGAGCGTGATGCGGTATGCTATCTGACAAAGAAAGCCGAAGCAAATGGCTATAAGGCATGGACACGCGGCATGCCTGTAAAGTCCGGCGATAAGCTATACCAAATCAACCGTGACAAGAGCATTATCCTGACCCATATCGGCAAGGCACCGCTTTCCGAGGGCTTCCATTTGACCGCTGCGCATCTTGATGCCCCACGCATCGACATTCGCACCGTCCCCCTCTACGAGAAAGATGGAATGGCATACTTCAAAACGCATTACTATGGCGGCATCAAAAAGTATCAATGGCTTGCGATCCCGCTCGAGCTGCGCGGCGTCGTTTGTGTTTGTCAGAACGGAAAAATTACACGGGTTCCGGTTCATGTAGGCAACAAGCCCAACGATCCCAAATTTGTCATCACGGATCTTTTGCCGCATCTGGCAAGTGGGCAAATGACCAAGAAGGCAACAGAGGTCATCAAGGCAGAAAACATGAATGTACTGCTTGGTTCCATTCCAAGCGAACACGCAGAAAAAGATGACAAGGACAAGGTAAAACGTGCCATTCTGGAATATCTCCACGCAAACTATGAAAACATGACAGAAGCTGACTTCCTGTCTGCGGAACTTTCCTGTGTTCCGGCATTCAACGCCTGTGACATCGGCTTTGACCGTTCTTTTGTGGGAGCCTATGGTCACGATGACCGTGTTTGCTCCTATCCGGCTGCGACTGCACTCTTTGATTTACCCGAAACGCCAGAGCACACTGCCATGTGCCTGTTGGTAGATAAGGAAGAAATCGGTTCTGATGGCGTGACTGGTATGCAGAGCCACCATTTTGATACCTTCGTTTCTGACCTATGCCGTGCACAAGGTGTTCTGCCCGAGGAATGTATGGAACATGCAATCTGCCTGTCCGCAGACGTCTGCAACGCATTTGATCCCAACTTTCCAGAGGTCTCCGAGGGACGCAACGACGCCCGCATTGGCTGTGGCCTTGCAATCATCAAGTATACTGGTGCGCGCGGTAAGAGCGGCACTTCAGATGCCTCTGCCGAGTTGATGGCACGCGTCCGCTGTATCTTGGACGGTGCTGGCATTACATGGCAGACAGGACAGTTGGGTCGTGTAGACCAAGGCGGCGGCGGCACTGTTGCGATGTATCTTGCAAACCGTAATATTGACACCGTAGATGCAGGCGTGCCGGTACTTTCTATGCACTCCCCCTTTGAAACCATCTCTAAGCACGACTTGTATATGACCTATCTGGGCTTCGGCGCATTCTATCAGGCATAACCGACCAATAGAAAGAGAGGGTTGAGAATGTTTTCGTTTTTCAAGAAATCTGCTGTCTCCAAACCGGATACAGCCTGTGAGCCTGACTCTGATATGCTTTGTACGGAAAAACAAAAAAAGCTTGTGGACTGTACCCACAAGCTTGATGTTATTCTCGAAAAAAAGAATTTGCATCAGACAACTGCACGTGTTGTATTTGTATTAGATCACTCAGGTTCTATGCGCCCGCTTTATCAAAATGGTACGGTTCAAAACACCTTAGAGCGTATCTTTCCGGTTGCACTGCGCTTTGATGATAATGGAGAAATGCAGTTCTATCTGTTTGACACAGTCTATCAAGAGCTTGATCCCGTGTCACTTAAAAATCTGGAGAACTATACCGAAAATATCATCATGAAAAAAATGGGGAAATATGGCCAGACACGTTATGCACCTGCAATGAATACCATATTGCACCGCTATGCAGAAAAAGAGCCCTCCAACACCCCAACCTTTGTCATATTCATTACAGATGGTGATAACAGTGACAAACCCGCGGCAAAGCAAGCTTTAATCGCTGCCTCCAAGCACAACATCTTCTGGAAATTTATTGGAATTGGAAAAGAAAGCTTTCCGTTCCTTGAAAAGCTAGATGACTTGGACGACCGCTATGTGGACAATGCAAATTATATTTCCATACCGGATCTCAATGCTATGGAAGATGAAGCACTCTATGAACGCCTAATGGAAGAATACGATGACTGGAGAAAAGCGGCAAAGCGTGCAGGAATCCCTATCCAATAAAACGCCGAGATATCACTGAAGGATCAGCAAGTATAGGGAAACATATACAAATTTTTTCTGAGAGATTTGTAACATATTCCAGATGGATTGAGAAGTGGTATCAACTTGTCTGAGATGCGCAAAAGAAAACGAAAAGAATCAATTTTTTACCATTGTAACCCAGAGATACTGGTGTTATTCTGATTACAGAAATAAGGATTCCCAGAGAATTCAATGGAAAGGGGTACACCTGCTATGGCAAGTATTTCAATGCGTCACCTAAAGAAAATCTATCCCGGAAATATTGAAGTTGTTCCAGATTTGAATTTGGAAATTCAGGATAAAGAGTTCATCATTCTAGTCGGGCCCTCTGGCTGCGGCAAGTCCACAACGCTGCGTATGATTGCAGGTCTGGAGGAAATTTCCGGAGGCGAAATGTACATTGGCGATCGTCTCATCAATGATGTACCACCCAAGGATCGCGACATTGCAATGGTATTCCAAAACTATGCCCTCTATCCACATATGACCGTATATAAAAATATGGCATTTGGTCTGCAGCTGCGCAAGGTTCCAAAAGATGAAATCGACCGTAAGGTACATGAAGCGGCAAAGGTTTTGGATATCGAGCACTTACTCAACCGTAAGCCAAAGGCACTGTCTGGCGGTCAGCGTCAGCGTGTTGCTCTCGGACGCGCAATGGTGCGTGATCCTGCTGTTTTCCTGTTGGACGAGCCGCTTTCCAACCTCGATGCAAAGCTGCGTACCCAGATGCGTACCGAAATCACCAAACTGCACAAGCGTCTCGGTACAACCTTTGTTTATGTTACTCACGATCAGACAGAGGCAATGACGATGGGTGACCGCATCGTTGTTATGAAGGACGGCATCATTCAGCAGGTAGATACCCCACAGAACCTCTATAATGATCCTTGCAATATGTTTGTCGCAGGCTTTATTGGCTCTCCGCAGATGAACTTTATCGATGCTGTCATTTCCCAGCACGGTGACCAATATCATATCGACTTCTCAGGCTACTCCATTCCCATTCCGCAGGGTAAGGGCGGTGCAGATACCTTTGGCGCGTATGTTGGCAAACCGGTTGTTCTAGGTCTGCGTGCTGAGGACTTCCACACAGAGGATATCTTCCTGAGCAATGCTCCAGAAAGCCTCATTGATGTTGATATTGAAATTGCCGAGCTGATGGGCGCAGAGGTATTCCTCTATACCCTCTGTCAGGGCAATAAAATCGTTGTCAAGGCCCCCTCTCGTGTACAGGCAAGAGGCGGTGAGAAAATGCAGCTTGCGTTGGATATGAACAAAATACACATATTCGACAAGGAAACAGAGCGTACAATTTGCAATTAAGCAATGAGGATAGCAAAAGACTTCGCTCCTCGATAACAGTACCCTACACAATGAAAAAACTCCCCATTTGTCAGACAGTCAGCATCGCTGCTCCCCTGACAGATGGGGGTTTTTTAATTATGAGAAAAGAATCAACAAAAAAGCCTGCCGTCTGTTTTTACAGACAGCAAGCCCTTTGTGAAAATTCAAAGATTGGTTGAGCAAAGCTACTTAACCAAAGAACTTGGTAATATATCCCATGACCAGAATTGCTACAATACCAATCGGAATGACAATGGTACAATATGTACGTGCCCACGCAGGAAATTTATAGCCATTGCCGCTGTTTGCCTCTGCCATAAAGTTATCCCAGCCCCAGCCATTCTTCAGACAGCAGAACAGGACATAAATACATGAACCAATTGGCAGGATATTATTGGAAACCAAGAAATCCTCAAAGTCCAGAATATTACTGCCTAGAAGCTGCACATCGCTCCACAGATTGAATCCCAATACCGTTGGCATAGAGAGCGCAAGCAATGCAATGGTGCCATACAGACACATCTTCTTACGTGATAAATTGGGAAACAAATCCGTAAAACAGGAAATGATATTTTCCATAACCCCAATGACCGTAGACATGGCGGCGAAAATCATAAACAGGAAGAACAGTGCACCCCAAAAACGTCCGCCGGGCATCTGCTCAAACACACTTGGCAGCGTAATAAAAATCAATGGGGGACCAGAACCCGGGTCTACGCCAAAGGCAAAACAGGAGGGGATTACAATCAGTCCCGAGCATAATGCAACAAAGGTATCCAGTGCTGCAACATGAATGGACTCACCCAACAAAGAGTGTTCCTTGCCAATGTAAGAGCCAAAAATCGCCATACCGCCCATACCAACAGACAGCGTGAAGAACGCCTGACTCATCGCCTGATACATGACATTCCAAATGCCATTATCCACTATCTTACTGAAATCCGGAATGAGGAAATATTTAAGGCCCTCTTGTGCACCGTCCAAGGTAATTGCACGAATTGCCAGAACCGCCATCAAAATGATGAGCAGTGCCATCATTTTTTTATTGACTGCCTCAACACCTTCCTTGACACCAAAGGAGCAGACCGCAAAGCCCAAAATCACAGATACCGCCATTGCAATGGTCATCGTAACCGGATCTGCAGTTAAGGCATCAAAAGACGCTGTCACCTGCTGTGCAGACATATGGTCAAAGCTTCCATTCACATATTTCAGAAAATATACAAACATCCAGCCGGCAATCGTGGTGTAAAACATCATCAGAATAATATTGCCCGCAATTCCAAAGAAGCTCCAAAAATGCCATTTTGTTCCCTTAGGCTCCAGTTCATGAAAAGAACGGGAAATTGATCGGCGGGAAGCACGACCAACCGAAAATTCCATTGTCATGACAGGAATACCAAAAAAGAGTAAAAAAGCAAGATACAGCAAAATAAAGGCCGCACCGCCATATTTGCCGGTGATATACGGAAAACGCCAGACGTTTCCCAGTCCAATTGCACAGCCTGCTGAAATCAGGATAAAGCCCAATCGTGAGCCAAAAGTTTCACGTTTTTGCATAAAACAACCCCCTTATAAATGATAAGCGACCAGAAAGTTTGAAACACCCATTTAATTTGCACCAAATTTCTGGATATACCCCATAATAAAGATAAAGAATACAATCGCAGGCAGGATCCATGTTACATACACACGCAGAGCTGACGGGAACTTGAGTCCATCACCAGCATCTGCCTCTGCGATAAAGTTCTTCCAACCCCAGCCATAGCGAGAGGTACAGAACAGCAGATACACCATAGAGCCAAGCGGCAGCAGGTTATTGGATACGATAAAATCCTCCAAATCCTGAATATTTCCAACATGCGGAACCTGAAAACCACTCCACAGGTTGAAGCCCAGTACACAAGGCATGGAAATAATTAAGATCAAGACCAGATTAAAAAGAATCGTCTTTTTTCGGCTCCAGCCCCAAAGGTCCATACCAAAACAGATGATATTCTCAAATACTGCAATAATGGTTGAAAAAGCTGCTGCTGCCATAAAGATAAAGAACAGCGTACCCCAAATCCGTCCGCCTGCCATCTGATTGAAGATATTGGGCAGCGTGATAAACAAAAGGTTTGGACCAGAATCTGCTTGGATTCCAAATGCAGAGCAGGCAGGGAAAATAATCATACCAGACATCAGCGCGACAAAGGTATCCAGAATTGTAATTGAAATCGCTTCTCCTGTTAAAGAACGCTCACGACCGATATAGGAACCGAAAATCGCCAGTGCACCAATACCCAGTGACAATGTAAAGAATGCCTGCCCCATCGCAGCGAAGATAGACTCAAACAGACCGCCCGGGGCTTCAAACAGCTTAGAAAAATCCGGCTTGATATAGAACGCAATGCCTTCTGCTGCTCCCTCCAAGGTCACTGCACGGCCTACCAATACAAAAATGAGGAGAAGCAAGCAGAGCATCATGATTTTATTGATTTTTTCTACGCCATTACGCAGTCCCATTGAACATACGCCGAAGCAAACCAACACTGTCACAACCATACAGATGGTCATATACATTGGGCTTTGCAGCATCGTACTAAAAGATGCTGTAATATAGTCGCTGTCAACGCCTACAAACTCACCCTTTGCCATTTTATAGACATAGGCAATCAGCCAGCCACCGACTGTGGTATAAAACGCCATCAGCAAATAATTGCCAATCATTGCACCATAACTATATAGATGCCACTTGGTTCCCTTTGGCTCCAGCTTATGGAAGGACCGCGCAGCCGAAAGCTGACTGGCACGACCAACAGAAAACTCCATGACCATAATGGGAAGACCCAGCAGCAGCAAAAACAGCAAATAAATCAAAACAAATGCTGCTCCGCCATATTGACCAGTGATATACGGGAATCGCCAGACATTTCCAAGGCCGATTGCACAGCCTGCGGAAATTAAAATAAATCCGAGTCTGGAACTAAATTTTTCTCGTTCTTTCATGATTTTCTTAACCCTTTCTGCGGAATAACACCGCTTGGCATTATTTTATCACAGTTTTCTGTCCCTTTCAATAGAAAAACTTGAAGTTGCTTTAACATTAGCACGCTAAAGTAAAACACAAATATGCCTGTCCTATCGAGAAAACGCTTCAGCGATTGGCAAACAACTTATAAATCTCTGCACATTTGGACAATATATCATGAAATACGTTTCATTTACAGCATCACAAGTGAAATTTTTCCAATTCGATTTCAAAAATAAATTGTTTATGATTTTGTATCCACTTCGCTTTTCGCAGCCTCCAGATTTTCAGCAGCGTCCTCTTTTACACATGCATTTATCCCCCTCTGGGGATAAATGTGTATAAGTCTGTGGATATTGTTGATAACCCTACGTTAATATTTTTGTCGAATAGATGTCATGATTCGCGAATTGTCACGAATCATTACCTTTTGTATAATTTTATAAATAATATTTTGCACATGCCTTGTGGATAATCTTGTGGATATTGTTGATAACGTGATGTTATCAATACAATTTTTCCTCAAAAATCATGAGGTTTTCGATTACCTATGGTAGACTCTTTTTTATACACAATATAGTGAACAACTGTGGATAACTCTGTGGACATTGTTGATAACTCTATGTTGACCTTTTTTCCTGCTCGTTTGAGCGGTTTCTAGATATACAGAACGTAAAATATACATCTGTTTTGTCACATAACAGAGCTATTTTCTGGACATACTCAGTATAGTCCATTATATTCTATCCACAAAAGGAGGTCTTTCTATGGAAAACACAGCACCTGAAGCCCTTCCGGAAAGCGGCGACAGCATTGCGCAAACAGGCTCTATTACCACCCATACACGCTATGGTACGATTCACACGATTACCATTGTTGGGCAAATTGAGGGGCATATGGAAGCACCACAGCAAACAAAAACCACAAAATATGAGCATATCATTCCTCAGATTACTGCAATCGAAGAGTCTGAAGGAATTGATGGCTTGCTGATTTTACTCAATACAGTAGGCGGTGATGTCGAAGCAGGGCTTGCCATTGCCGAACTGATTGCCGGAATGCAAAAGCCGACAGTATCTCTTGTTCTAGGTGGCGGACATTCGATTGGCGTGCCGCTTGCTGTCGCTGCAAAACGCTCCTTTATTGCCCCATCTGCCGCTATGACCATTCATCCGGTTCGAATGAGCGGCACTGTAATTGCTTCCCCGCAAACTTATTCCTATTTCCAAAAAATACAGGAACGCATCGTTGGCTTTATCACAGCCCATAGTCACGTATCTGCCAAGGAATTTACGCGCATGATGATGGAAACCGCTGAACTGTCTGCCGATACCGGTACCATTGTGTCCGGAGATGAAGCCGTATCCTGTGGACTGATTGATGACGTCGGCTCCCTCTCAAACGCCTTAGATGCTTTGCATCAAATGATTGCAAATCAAAAACCGGTCTGCCCTTTTTGCGGACAACACAAATAGCTGAAAATATGGGACATGCAAGGTTATGTCCTTAGATTTTGAAAATTCACACTCTTTGCACTCCAAAGATAAAAAATTGATTCTTTCGACATGGCTGAGCTGTTTCTATATTTATATAAAAAGAACCTCCATGCAAAATACATGGAGGTTCTTGTATTCTCTTACTTATTCGCCTTTGCAGTGCGGATTGCCTCGATCATCATTGGTACAACCTTGAACAGGTCACCGCAGATGCCGTAATCAGCAACGTCAAAGATTGGAGCGGTATCGCTCTTATTGACAGCGATGATGCACTCAGAATCCTGCATACCAGCCTTGTGCTGGATTGCACCAGAGATGCCCAGCGCAATGTACAGCTTCGGGTGTACAGTCTTACCGGTCTGACCAACCTGATGGTCAACGGTCAGCCAGCCTGCATCGGTTGCAGCACGGGAACCG
>JAGZIW010000012.1 GCA_018366035.1 Butyricicoccus pullicaecorum
CATCGAATACATAGGGGTATAGCTCAGCTGGTAGAGCAGCGGTCTCCAAAACCGCGTGCCGTGGGTTCGATCCCTACTGCCCCTGCCAAATGGCCCGGTAGCTCAGTTGGTTAGAGCGCTAGCCTGTCACGCTAGAGGTCGTGGGTTCGAGCCCCATCCGGGTCGCCAACTTCTTTTCAATTTCGCAAAAGCAATGACCGTTTTGGCGACAATATGCTGTTGTAGCTCAGCAGGCAGAGCACTTCCTTGGTAAGGAAGAGGTCGACAGTTCGAATCTGTTCAACAGCTCCAAATGAAAGACAGTCAAGATGATAATTCTTGTCTGTCTTTTTATATTTTAATTATTTAGTATTGAATTATTTGAGATGGCTTTGAAGTTTCACAGTTACTGTGTCCTAGGAAAAAAGCGGGAGAATTAATATTCTCCCGCTTTTTTCCTAGGCGCCGAATAGACAAGAAAAATCCTCTAATTAAACTGGAGGTCAATAAAAAATCTTGTAAAAGGAAAAAGACCTCCTGAGTTAAAATAGAAGAAGATATTATGAACGATTAGTTGAGTTTGAAAGAGTATATGGATCCGTTTATGGGTAGCGGAATCAGTAGGCAAAAAGAAGGAGCCCCTGAGTAGGGGTTACGAGATAGACCCTTATAGGGTCTGTTCAAACCACCAGTTGAACTGGTGGTTTGATTC
This sequence comes from Butyricicoccus pullicaecorum, assembly GCA_018366035.1. Classification (GTDB taxonomy): domain Bacteria; phylum Bacillota; class Clostridia; order Oscillospirales; family Butyricicoccaceae; genus Butyricicoccus; species Butyricicoccus pullicaecorum_A. The sequence continues at coordinate 692 of JAGZIW010000012.1, forward strand.
TTTTTTGAACAGTATTTATTGTTATTCACCAAATATCTCTTGCTTTAGGCGCATACCGGTTGGCGTGGCGGCAAGTCCACCCAAAGCGGTTTCCTTGAGGGCGCACGGCATAGCATCGCCGACTTCACGCATTGCATCAATGACCTCATCGACTGGAATCACACTTTTAATTCCTGCCAGAGCAAGTTCTGCTGCTGTAAATGCGCAGGCAACACCGCCTGCATTACGCTTTACGCAAGGCACCTCCACAAGACCGGCAATCGGATCGCATACAAGACCCAGTTGGTTTTTGATTGCAATTGCGCAAGCATGTCCACACATTTCAGGAGTTCCACCAGCCATTTCTACTAAGGCAGCTGCTGCCATTGCAGAGGCACTTCCGCATTCTGCCTGACAGCCGCCCTGTGCGCCTGCGATAGAGGCTTTAGTTGCAATCACCATACCAAACGCACCGGCTGTAAAGAGTGCCATTACTGCGATATCTTCTGGGAGTTCTCGTTCCTCCAGCAGAGAAAGGATCGTGCCGGGCAGAATACCGCAGGAGCCTGCAGTTGGAGCAGCTACAATTTTTCCCATCGCCGCATTATATTCAGATACTGCAAGCGCACGAGTTAGTGCATTGCCAAAGAAAGAGCCGCATAAGCCACCAGTTTTGCTGTACTGCTGCATTTTATAGGCATCTCCACCTGTAAGACCACTGGTAGACTTCAGGTCCTGTGCAGTGCCCTCTGCAACTGCTTGCTGCATCACATGAAGATTATCACGCATATGTGCAATCAATTTTTCACGGGGGGTTTCGGTCTGCTCCGCCTGATCGCGTACAACCAGTTCGGAAATGGTGATATTTTCTTTTTCTGCTGCTTGAATCAGTTCAGCAATTGAATTATAATCCAGCATAAAATTCCTCCTTAAATCGCACGAACGAGTACGACTCCTGTAATATGTTGCAGTTCACGAAGCCAGTTAATCATGGAGTCGGATACATCTCCATCTACCTCAATGGTCATGACAGCTTCACCGCCCTTTTGTGGACGGGATAAGCGAAAGTTTCCGATATTTGCGCCTGAATATGCCATTGTATTGGTAACAGCTGCAATGACACCCGGGGTATCTTTGTGCAGCACAATGAGAGTATTGTATTGTCCCGTGAATTGGACATCTAAACCGTTGATATTTGTTACGATAATATTACCGCCGCCAATGGAAGCACCCGTGATATGACAGGTATTTCCATTTTTTCCTGTAAGCTCGATAATCGCGGTATTGGGATGCGCGCCAGAAAGCGTTGTGAGATAAAACTCATATTCTAATCCTTCACTTTCTGCAAGTGTTAACGCATTGCGCAGGCGGGGATCGTAGGTGTGCATATCCAGAATACCTGCAATGAGTGCTTTGTCAGTACCATGTCCGCGATAGGTTTGAGCAAACGAGCCACATAGACCGATTCGCGCTTTGATTGGACGGTCGGCAAGAATTTTACGCGCAACACGACCAAGGCGGCAAGCACCTGCCGTATGGGAGCTAGAAGGACCAATCATAACAGGACCAATGATATCAAAAATTTGCATAAGCCTACTCCTTTTATTTTTGATTTTCAATCAATTAAAATTTCACAAGCAGCCGTGCCCTGAGGCACGGCTGTCTGGCTTGGATTTTTACTTTTTAATCCATTTCTTATAAATGGTATCTACAATGACACCGATTGCGTTATCACCGGAAACATTACAAGCAGTACCAAAAGAGTCTTGTGTAATATACAGTGCAACCATAATTGCGCAGATTGGGCCTTCCGGATCACCAAGTTCTGTACCAAAAATCATATAGAGAAATGGAAGGGCAGTCATGATAGAGCCGCCGGGAGCGCCGGGAGATGCAATCATAGCCACGCCTAGAGTTGCGATAAATGGAATAACGGTGGTAAGATTGATATCAATTTGATTCATGAGACAAACTGCGGTTGCACATGCGGTAATCGTAATCATGGAACCTGCCATATGAATGTTTGCGCACAGAGGAACCACGAAATTTCGAATTTCGGGAGAAACACCGTCAGCCTCTGCACACTGCAAATTGACCGGAATGGTTGCAGCCGAAGACTGCGTACCGAGTGCTGTTGTGTAACCGGGAATTTGGTTTTTAATTAGTTGGAATGGATTTTTATGGCTGATGCCACCTGCAATAATAAACTGTATGGTAATACAAATAAGGTGCATCAGAATAACAACGATAAATACTTTCCATAGGATACCCAGAATGACGAAAGTTTTGCCAGAACGGGTCATATCTACGAATGTACCACAGATGTAGAGCGGCAGGAGTGGAACGATTGCAACATGCAGGACTTTGTCAATGATTGCCGAAAAATCGCGGAAACCATTATAAAGGGAGTTGCCTAGCTCCTTGCCCCGCATAGAGGACATACAAAGACCAAGAATAAATGCCAGAAGAACAGCAGATAACGTATCTAAAAGAGGTGTTACAGAAATAGACAGGAAAGGTGTTAATGAATTTCCAGCAGTTTCCGCAATCTGTTCGAGTGCATCTGAACTCATAAAAGATGGAAACAAGGTGCTGGATACCAGATAAGAAGCCGAACCAGCAATTAGCGTAGAAGCGTAAGCAAGTCCTGCGGTCACGAGGAGCAGTTTTCCAGCACCCTGCGACAAATCTGCAATACCCATGGTGACATACGCCAGAATCATGAGCGGAATAACAAATTTCAGGAACATACTAAAGAGTGATGAGGCTGTTACCACCAAACGACTGATGACCTCGGGAATGAACGGCTGCCCCAAAAGAATACCCAAGAGAATACCGATAATGAGGCGGGGTACAAGCCCTAATTTTTTCTTTTCCATCATAAATCCCCCTAATCATGGATTGTGATTGTGCACTCTCATTATACAGATTCGATATTCCTTACGCAACCAGATAGAAATGGCGAATTCATAGATTGTTTATATTTGAATGTCCTCTACGGGCGGAATTATACGAGAAAATCCACAATGTACGAACAAATAACGATGAAAATAAATATTTACAATCTATGTATAGAAAATAGATAAGTAATATTGTAGGAAAATACCAATAAAATTAGCATTTACACGAAAAAAAAGCAAGTATATTGTAAGAAATGTTCAGTATATGTATATCTACGCATATGTAAGAATAAAAACAGATAAAAGAAGCAGAGAAAACACAAAAAATGAAAGAACACTTTATATAAAAATTCGTTTTGTATATTGCATGATTCAGAGGAAAGCCCAAGGAAGCAATGGAAGGATAAGCAAGGAGAACAGTACCATATAAAATGGTGAAAGGGTAGTGTGTGGGAACTGAAACACTGAGAAGAGGGCGAAACTTTTTCTGAAGAGAGTGCTGATTTTGTCAAATAAAAGGGGATCATGTGTTGTCAATAGGAATGTCGTTTCAGATATGACAAAAAAATAAGATGAGAATTGTAGAACTGCCCAAACGATTTGTCGTACCCTTGACAAGCGTCCCGAACAGAGATATAGTATTAAAAGCATCACGTGTTAAGAACACTAGATATGGTATTGATGTTTATCCACAACAACAAAAAGTTGTGCACAGCTTTATACACAGGCAAATCTGCCTTGGAAGGAGCTTTCTTTTACATGATAACACAAATCATTAAACGAGATGGTCGGCATACGGCATTTGAAACAGGTAAAATTGCAAACGCCATTTTTCAGGCGGCACGGGAATCTGACACGCTTGACTATGAGACCGCGAAGAAATTGGCAGGGATCGTGGAGCACAAGCTGGAACAAACCTTTGCGGGGGAGCCTCTCACTGCCGAGCAGATTCAGGCTGAGGTGGAACAGGTGCTGATGGACGCCGGACAGCTTCACACAGCAAAGCAGTATATCCGGTATCGAAATGAGCGCACACAGGTGCGCGAAATGAATACGCGCTTAATGAAGGTTTATGAGGAGCTAACTTTCAAGTCTTCTGCTCAAAACAACACAAAGCGGGAGAATGCAAATATTGATGGGGATACTGCAATGGGAACCATGCTAAAGTATGGCTCTGAGGGTGCAAAGCAGTTTTATGAAATGTTTATTCTCGCTCCCGAGCATGCACGTGCACATAGGGAAGGCGATATTCATATCCATGATTTGGATTTTCTGACGCTGACAACGACCTGCTGCCAAATAGACTTGCGAAAGCTATTCCGTGGTGGATTTTCTACCGGACATGGTTTTTTGAGGGAACCCAATGACATTCGCTCTTATTCTGCACTGGCGTGCATTGCGTTGCAGTCCAATCAGAATGATCAGCATGGTGGTCAGTCCATTCCGAATTTTGAATATTCTATGGCAGCTGGAGTTGCCAAGACCTATCGCCGTATCTTTACGGAAAATTTGACCAAGGCAGTCGAAATTTATCTGGAGCAGGAAGATGGTGCGTTGACAGGCAAATCGGTTGTACAGGAGGCCGAGCGGGAAACCGGCGCACAAGCTGCAATGGCAGCAGACAATGGCTTTGATGAAGCTGTATATCGGATACTCTGTACGCAGGTAGACACAAAAACCGCGAAAAAGATCGTGCAATTCACACGCAAATATGCGGTTAAGGAAACAAAACGTGCAACCTATCAGGCAATGGAGGCGTTGGTTCATAATCTCAATACCATGCATTCCCGTGCAGGTGCACAGGTTCCGTTTACTTCATTAAATTATGGTACAGATACTTCGCCGGAGGGCAGACTGGTTATGGAGTGCCTTTTGAAGGCAACAGAGGCTGGACTTGGCAACGGAGAGACCTCTATTTTTCCCATTCATATTTTTAAGGTCAAGGAAGGTGTCAATTATAATCCGGAGGATCCCAATTATGATTTATTCCAGCTTGCTATGCGGGTATCTGCGAAGCGTATGTTTCCCAATTTTTCTTTTTTAGATGCGCCTTTCAATGCAGCTTATTATAAGGCTGGATATCCGGAAACTGAGGCGACCTATATGGGCTGTCGTACCCGAGTCGTTGGAAATACATATGATCCATCGCGTGAAATCGTCAATGGACGCGGAAATTTAAGTTTTACCTCTATCAATTTGCCGCGTTTGGCAATTTTGAGTGGGGGAGATCTCAATGTTTTTTTTGAACAGCTGGATCAGAAAATAAACTTGGTAATTGATCAGCTGCTGGAACGTTTCCAAATTCAGGCGCACAAGAAGGTGCGCAATTATCCGTTTCTAATGGGACAGGGGGTGTGGCTGGATTCGGAAAAACTTGATCCAGATGATGCAGTGGGCGAAGTGCTCAAGCACGGTACGCTCACCTGCGGATTTATTGGATTGGCCGAGACACTGAAGGCGCTTATTGGTGTGCACCATGGAGAAAGTGATGAGGCGCAGACGCTCGGGCTGAAAATCATCTCACACATGCGGGAACGTATGGACGCCGCATCAGAGCAGTATCACCTCAATTTCTCTCTGATTGCAACACCGGCTGAAGGCTTGTCTGGACGTTTTGTCCGTATGGACCGAGAGCGTTTTGGCAGTATTGCAGGGGTTACCGACCGTGAATATTACACGAATTCTTTTCATGTTCCAGTTTATTATCCCATTTCTGCTTTTGAAAAAATCCAGCGGGAGGCACCGTACCATGCGCTGACCAATGGCGGACATATCAGCTATATTGAGCTCGACGGAGATCCAACGCAGAATATAGAGGCGTTTGAAACGGTTGTGCGTGCTATGAAGGAGGCTGGTATGGGATATGGTGCTATCAATCACCCAATCGACCGCGATCCGATTTGTGGGTACACAGGCATCATTGGCGATGTCTGCCCGCGCTGCGGACGACGGGAGGGCGAAGGCGTTCCGCTTGCCAAGCTGCATAAGCTGGGACTCTATCGGCATTTGAATGCAACAACGCTGGGATATCATGGAGACCCTTATGAAGAGCAAGAACGCATGGTAAATCCACTTTGCGTGCAATCATAACAATAGAAAGAAGGCTGTATCAAAAAATGGCAAGAGAATATCATGTGACAGAAGTAGACGGCGTTGCTGTTGTTGGCGAAGGCGTTGGATTTGAGAGGATTCGCCGGATCACGGGTTATCTGGTTGGTACACTCGATCGGTTTAACAATGGAAAACGTGCAGAAGAGAGTGACCGCGTAAAGCATGGGGTATCCTGCTGTTCTCTCAATGACAGTACACGCTCGGCATAAGCAGATGTGCAAGATGCTTCGCATTGCGGGAACCATTGGAGAATCCATTGTAGATGGGCCCGGCTTTCGTTATGTCATTTTTACGCAGGGCTGTCCGCATCGATGCTCGGGGTGTCATAATCCGGAAACGCATGATTTTGCAGGCGGTCATCTGATAGATCCTGATGTATTGGTGCAGGATATCCTTAAAAATCCACTTGTATCTGGTGTGACCTTTTCAGGAGGAGAACCATTTTGTCAGGCACAGGCCTTATCCGCAGTTGCAGAAAAGTTGCAGGGGAAAAAACATCTTATGGCATACAGCGGATATACATTTGAACAGCTTTTGGAGCTGCCGGACCCATGGGTGCTGAAGCTGCTTGAAAAGCTGGCTCTTTTGGTTGATGGTCCATTTATAGAAGCGCAAAAGGGATTGGAGCTGCGTTTTCGCGGCAGCAGCAACCAACGTGTTTTAGATGTTCCTGCATCGCTTGCTGCCCGACAGGCTGTTTGGCTAAAAGGCGTAGTCTGGTAGAATGATAGGAGCGAATCATAGAGATGTCTGCTGGGAGGGCCCAGAGTCAAATGGCTGAGAAATGCTGTCTGACTCTGGGCTTTCCTGTGCTGCTGAGCTGTGGACAGGATAACAAAGTCTCAGCGTTTTCCACACTGGCTGTGCGTTGGGAAGGAGCTGATATCTATGTACAATACACTGGAAAAGGCATTGCGGAAAATCCGGAAAAAGGAGCAGAAATATTTGGAAAAGTTTCAATCTGGTAAAGGGTTGGCAAATAAGATTGCTGTTCCGCAAAAGGCGCAGGAGGCTTTGACTGCTGCATTTGCACGAGGATTGGATTTGGTGTTCAAAAAAGGAGATGGATTGATTCGCCGCGGAATTCCCGAGACAGAGATGATACAGGCATTTTGTGAACAGGATAACAAGGTGAGACAAAAGCTGCGTGCAGGGCAGATTCGTGCACTTGGCGCACAGGCGCGTCAGGTGCGGCGGCGAGGTTCTGGCGTTTCACTTGCGGAGGGGATAGGTTTGGGGGCACTTGGCGTTGGACTGCCGGATATTCCGCTCTTTTTGGGGGGACTGCTGCGTGGGATTTACCAAATCGCGCTGTCCTATGGTGTAGATGTGCGGGAGGATACCGAACAGATATATCTCATGCTGCTGTTGGCTTGTGCGGGTGCGCCGCAGCAGGAACGGCAGGAGCGGCTGGATCTGTTGGCGCGAGAGATACAGGCAGGGTGCGAAATACATGAACATTTGGAGCTTGTACAGAGAGAAGCGGCAGAAAGCTTGGCACAGGGAATGTTGGCTGCAAAGTTCATACAGGGATTACCGATTGTGGGAGTCGCCGGCGGGATCTATAACCTTCCCCTCTATCGCCGGATAACTGGTTATGCCATGCTGGAATATCAAAAACGATATCTTTGGGGATTGCCTGCACGAAAATGAACAGATAAAGCGGCTGATATCGGAAAAATACTGGATATTTTTGCAAAAATGATATAAAATGCTTGAAAAATACAGCGTAATCGCATAAAATAGGGGGTGTAATAACTATAAAGAGGCGCTTTATGTTTCATATTGTTTTGGTTGAGCCGGAGATCCCACAGAATACTGGTAATATTGCGCGTACATGTGCGGTGACGGGTGCGGTGCTGCATCTTGTGGAGCCGCTTGGATTTTCTATTGACGACCGGCAGCTCAAGCGGGCCGGATTGGATTATTGGCACTTGTTGGATATTCGTCTTTATCATGATTTAGAGGACTTTTTTAGAAAAAATCCAAATGGAAGATATTTCTATTTGACGACAAAGGCAACGCACGCTTATACGGAACCCAAATTTCAAGATGGTGACTATTTGATGTTTGGCAAGGAAACCCGCGGACTGCCGGAATCTTTGCTGATTGCAAATCCAGAGCGCTGTATTCGGATCCCCATGAGAGAGGGTGCACGCAGTATGAATCTGTCAAATGCAGTGGCAGTCACCGTGTTTGAGGCACTTCGACAAACAGATTTTGCCGGATTGGCAGAGGCCGGCCGTTTCCCCGCAGAAATGGACGCGGCACACTGATACAGGAGGAATGGAATGGAAAAGATCCATATATTTTGTGATTCGGCGGCAGATATTCCGCGTGAGTTGGTCCAGAAATATGAAATCGATATTGTTCCAGAGAAGATCACACATAATGGAAAGACTTTTCGGGAATTCTATGATATGACACCCGAGGAATATTGGGATTTGCTCGAAGCATCTGAAGAAATTCCAACAACAGCACAGATTACTCCGGCAGAGGTCATGGCAAGCTATGAAAAGGCACTGGCAGATGGGTGCACGCATGTACTGGGGATTATTATGAATGCAGCTGGTTCCGGCGGTTATCAGTCTTGCTGTATTGCGCGTTCCATGTTTTATGAAGCCTATGGAATGGATATGGAGATTGAGCTGATCGATTCGGAAAGCTATACCTATATTTTTGGGCAGGTCGTTCTGCATGCGTGCGAAATGCGCGATGCAGGAGACGCATTTTGTGATATTGTACACATTGCGCGTGCGCGGCTCAAGCGCTGCGAGGCTGTACTCGGTGTGTATACGCTCAAACATCTTAAAAAGTCCGGACGCATTTCCGGTGGTGCAGCTTTTGTTGGGGAGGCACTGGGGCTGAAACCCGTCAGTTTGGTAAAGGCAGGTGCGGTCACTGTAATCGACAAAGCACGTGGAGAGAAAAATCTCATTTCCAAGGTGCTTGAGCAGGTAGCGAGGCGCGCTGTACATCCGGAATCCCAGAAAGCAGTTTTACTATATGGAAAAATTGCACCTGAAAAAATAGATGAAATGGAGAAAGGTCTGCTTGAGAAAATTGGTTTCGAAGCCGTTGAGCGCAGGCCAATCGGGATATCGGTAATCACGAATACGGGACCGCAGGCGTTTGCGGTGGCCTATCATGGGGAGCAGCGTGCGCTCGAATGATTGCGAACGACCGGAAGGTATGTTTTGGGGAAATCCTTGCGTAATTTCGGTTGGTTCTGGGCTAAGCCCGCTGGAAAGGTGTAAAGAATTCGAAAAAAACATACTTTTTTTCAGATTTTCTATTGAAACCTGAACAAAAACCAAGTATAATTTTGTCTTGGTAGTGGGAACCTGGAAAACAGCAGGGTTCATGCCAGGAATCCACGATATTTCTGTTCATCGGTCTATATTTTTCACCTATTATAAAGGAGATGCTATTATGGATTACAATAAGAAGAGCGTAGAGGATATCGACGTTTCTGGTAAGAAGGTCATCGTTCGCTGTGACTTCAATGTACCGCAAGATGAAAACGGTGCAATCACAGATGACAAGCGTATCGTTGCTGCGCTGCCGACCATCAAGTACCTGCTTGAGCACAATGCGGCTGTTATTCTGTGCTCACATCTGGGCCGCCCGAAGGGTGAGTTCAAGATGAAGTATTCTCTGGCACCGGTCGCTGCACGTCTGACTGAACTGCTTGGTCAGGAGGTAAAGCTTGCCAAGGACGTAATCGGTGAAGATGCAAAGAAAATGGCATCTGAACTGAAGTGCGGTCAGGCAATGCTGCTTGAGAATGTACGTTTCCACAAGGAAGAGGAAAAGAATGATCCGGCATTTGCCAAGGAACTGGCAGATATGGCTGAGATCTATGTAAATGATGCATTTGGCACCGCACACCGTGCACATGCAACCACTGCTGGTATTGCAGATTACCTGCCGGCTGTATGCGGTTTCCTGATCAACAAGGAAATCTCCATCATGGGCAAGGCGCTGGCAAACCCTGTTCGTCCGTTTGTTGCCATTTTGGGCGGCGCTAAGGTTTCCGATAAAATTGGTGTGATCAATAATCTCATCGAAAAGTGTGATACTATCATTATCGGCGGCGGTATGTCCTACACCTTTATGAAGGCTATGGGCAAGGAGATCGGTACCTCCCTGTGCGAGGCTGACAAGCTTGACCTTGCAAAGGAGCTCATGGCAAAGGCCGAGGCAAAGGGCGTTAAGCTGCTTCTGCCGGTAGATACCGTGTGTGCAGACCGCTTTGCAGCAGACGCAACTCCGGTTGTATACGATGCAGGTGCGCTGCCGGCTGATATGATGGGTCTGGATATTGGACCAAAGACCGTTGCACTGTTCTCTGAGGCCGTTAAGGACGCTGGTACAGTTGTATGGAACGGGCCGATGGGCGTATTTGAATTCGATGCATTTGCTGTTGGCACCAAGGCTGTTGCAAAGGCAATTGCAGAATCCAAGGCTGTTTCTATCATTGGCGGCGGCGACTCCGCAGCAGCTGTTGAAAAGCTGGGATTTGCAGCTGAAATGAGCCATATTTCTACTGGCGGCGGCGCTTCTCTGGAGTTCCTAGAGGGTCTGGAACTGCCGGGTATTGCTTGCCTTGAAGATAAGTAATGTAAATTTGGTATGCTCGGGGCGGTATCCTCGCCCCGTGTCTACATATAATCCTAGTTTATTGTATGCCATCCGCGATGAAGGGAAAATAGACCATTCCGCGGGTGTTGAAAGGGGTATTTGAACAATGAATCGCAGATATCGTAAGACGATCATCGCCGGCAACTGGAAGATGAACAAGACACCGAGCGAGGCGAAGGCTCTGATTGAGGAGATGAAGCCGCTCCTGTCTAAGACAAAGTGGTGCGAGATGGTATTGTGTGTACCATTCACCGATATCCAGACTGCCGTTAAGGCTGCAAAGGGCTCTAAGATCGCTATCGGTGCTGAGAATATGCATTTTGAGAAGTCCGGTGCATTCACTGGTGAGATTTCTGCTGATATGCTGAAGGAATTGGGCGTAAAATATGTTATCATTGGCCATTCTGAGCGCCGTCAGTATTTCAATGAGACCGATGAGACCTGCAACAAGAAGGTTCATGCTGCAATCGAAAACGGTCTTCGTCCCATTCTGTGTGTTGGTGAGTCCCTTGCTGAGCGTGAGCAAGATGTTACCACCGAGGTTGTACGCAAGCAGATCAAGATCGCTTTGCAGGGCGTTGCAGTTGAGGACATTAAGAAGGTTGTAATCGCTTACGAGCCGATTTGGGCAATTGGTACCGGTAAGACGGCTACTTCAGAGCAGGCTGGTGAGGTTTGTGCAGCAATTCGCGATTGCCTGCGTGAGCTATACGGTGCGCGTGCAGCGCGTGCGATCACCATTCAGTATGGCGGTTCTATGAATGCAAAGAATGCAGCGGAACTGCTTGCACAGCCTGATGTTGATGGCGGTCTGATTGGTGGAGCTTCCTTGAAGTCTGCGGATTTTGCAGCAATCGTGGAGGCGGCAAATCAGTAATTTCCGCGTGCGGGTCTTTTCCCCGTGCACATTTGTGAGGGGGACAACGGACAATCTGTTGTCCCTTTCCTGACTAAGGAGTAAATAAAATAATGGCAACCAAAAGAACTACCAAAAAGACAACGACCGCAGCTGCTAAGAAGAATAGCAAGAAGCAGCCGCTGGCACTCATTATTCTCGATGGCTTTGGTTATCGCAAGGAAACTGCGGGCAATGCCATTGCAATGGCAAAGAAGCCGGTGCTCGACAAGGTGTTCAGTGAGCACCCGCATACTCTGATTGGAGCCTCCGGCATGGACGTTGGTCTGCCGGACGGGCAGATGGGCAACTCTGAGGTCGGTCACACCAATATTGGTGCAGGTCGTATTGTATATCAGGAGCTGACTCGTATTACAAAGTCCATTCAGGACGGCACATTTTTTGAAAATGAGGCATTTCAGCAAGCAGTAGATCAGTGTAAGTGGTTCAATTCCACCCTGCATATCTTCGGGCTGATGTCTGATGGCGGTGTACATTCCCATATCGATCACATTTGTGCGCTGCTGGACTTGGCAAAGCAAAATGGTCTGACCAAGGTTTGTGTGCACTGCTTCATGGACGGCCGTGATACTGCCCCGACTTCGGGTGCCGGCTTTGTGCAGAAGGTTCAGGATAAAATTGATGAACTGGGGATTGGCTGCATTGCAACGGTTTCCGGTCGTTACTATGCAATGGATCGTGATAAGCGTTGGGAGCGCCTTGAGCGCGCATACGCGGCAATGGTTTACGGTCAGGGTGCACTTCGTCCGAATGCTGTGCAGGCAATTGAGGAATCCTATGAGAATGGTGTAACCGATGAATTTATTGAACCGTTTGTAGTGACGGAGGGTGCAACCATTCAAAAGGACGATGCAGTGATTTTTGCAAACTTCCGTCCAGACCGTGCACGTGAAATCACCCGTGCGCTGGTTGATCCGGATTTTGATGGCTTTGCGCGTGAAAATGGCAATCTGCCAATCAAATTCATCTGTATGACACAGTATGATGCAACCATGCCGAATGTTACCGTTGCATTTAAGCCGCAGTCTCTGACCAATACCTTTGGTGAGTATATCGCAGAAAAGGGATTGACGCAGCTGCGCATTGCAGAAACCGAAAAATACGCACATGTTACCTTCTTCTTTAACGGCGGCGTTGAGAGAGAGTATAAAAACGAGGAACGTGCACTGATTAAGTCACCTTCTGTTGCAACTTATGATCTCAAGCCTGAAATGTCGGCGGTCGAGGTGACCGATGAGGTCGTGAAGCGTATCGAAGCAGACAAGTATGATGTGATCATCTTGAACTTCGCAAATTGTGACATGGTAGGGCATACAGGTGTGATTCCGGCGGCTGTTAAGGCAGTAGAAACTGTGGATACCTGTGTGGGACGCGTTTTGGACGCCATCACAGCACATGGCGGCTGTGCGCTGATTACCGCAGACCATGGCAATGCCGATCAGATGCTGGAGGAGGACGGAAAGTCTCCGTTTACTGCACACAGCACCAATCCGGTACCGCTGGCACTGGTTGGGCGCGATGACAGCGTGAAGGCACTGGCTGAGGGCGGTGTTCTGGCTGATCTTGCACCGACTATGCTCGATCTGCTGGGACTGGCACAGCCGGCTGAGATGACCGGTCACAGCCTGCTGGTAAAATAATTATCGGGTAGTATACTTTTATCATACAACCAAAATTTTTAAGGAGTGTTTATACTATGAAAGGTTACATCGAAATCGTTGACGTAATCGGCCGCGAGATTCTGGACTCCCGTGGCAATCCGACCGTTGAGGTTGAGGTATATGTAGAGGCTGATACCGGCGCATTCATGGGCCGTGCAGCTGTTCCGTCCGGTGCATCTACCGGTATTTTTGAGGCTTGCGAGCTGCGTGACGGCGACAAGGATCGCTATCTGGGCAAGGGCGTTCTCAAGGCTGTTGACGCTGTAAACGGTGAGATTGCTGAGGAGATCATCGGCATGAACGCACTTGATCAGCAGGCTATCGACAAGGCTATGATCGATCTGGACGGCACCCCGAACAAGACTAAGCTGGGCGCAAACGCAATTCTGGGCGTATCTCTGGCAGTTGCAAAGGCAGCAGCTGAGGCTATGGGTCTGCCGCTTTACAACTATATCGGCGGCTGCAATGCAAAGACTCTGCCGGTTCCGATGATGAACATTCTCAATGGCGGCGCACATGCAACCAACAACGTAGAGATTCAGGAATTTATGATTATGCCTGTTTCTGCACCTTCCTTCCGTGAGGCTCTGCGCCGCTGTGCAGAGGTATTCCACACTCTGAAGAAGACGCTGAAGGAGAATGGTACTCCGGCAGCTGGTGTTGGCGACGAGGGTGGCTATGCACCAAACCTCAAGAAGGACGAGGACGCACTGAAGGTTATCGTACAGGCTGTGGAAGAAGCTGGCTACAAGCCGGGCGAGGACTTCATGATCGCAATTGATGCAGCTTCCTCTGAGTGGTGGAACGAGGAAGAGGATTGCTACATTCAGCCGAAGTCTGGCAAGAAGATGACTCGCCAGCAGCTGGTTAAGATGTGGAAGGGCTTCGTTGAGAAGTATCCGATCATTTCTCTGGAAGACGGTATGGCTGAGGAAGATTGGGAAGGCTGGGATATGCTGACCAAGACTCTGGGCGACAAGATTCAGCTGGTTGGTGATGACCTGTTTGTAACCAACACCCAGCGCCTCAAGAAGGGTATCGACATGGGCGTTGCAAACTCTATTCTCATCAAGGTAAACCAGATCGGTTCTCTGACCGAGACTCTGGACGCAATCCAGATGGCTAACCGTGCTGGCTACACCGCTGTTGTTTCTCACCGTTCCGGCGAGACCGATGACACCACAATTGCGGACATCGCAGTTGCACTGAATGCTGGTCAGATCAAGACCGGTGCACCGTCCCGTACCGACCGTGTTGCAAAGTACAATCAGCTGCTCCGCATCGAGGAAGAGCTGGGCGATATTGCAACCTATCCGGGCCGTGCTGCTTGGTTTAACCTCAAGTAAGCATTTCGCTTGCCCTGTTGGGTGATGCTTTTACGCTGAGATAGAAAGTCTCCTGTATCCTGTTTGGATATGGGAGGCTTTTTTATGCTCTGAAAACATAATATGTATAAGATTCGAGTATTTTCAATATCACATCGTTGAAATATAGGAAAAATCTCCTTGCCATGGAAAATTGTGTATGCTGTCACTACATAGAACGGCATGATAGAAGCAGTGCCGCTTTGCTTTTGCATGAAAACAGATAAAAACAGGAAAGCACGGTATAAAATTACAGACTTCTCTTAAATTTTACCTGTTTCTATGGTATAATAGTCGCATCAGCGACTATTATACCAGATATTTTACTTTCAGTGGATTGGCAAATAAGGAGGCAGACAAGCTGTGCGATATAGACATTCATCTTATTATTCTTCCCGTTATCGACACAGACGAATGACATTTGGTGAAGTGATTCGTATTATTTTATTGATTTTGATTGTTGGAATGATTGGATTTGGTACCTTTATGGTATATCGTGCAGTACATGCAGAGGTTGTTCTGGCGAACTTAAAAAAACAGAACGAGGTACTTTCTCAGACGGTTGCACGGTATCAGGCGGTCATGCCAGATCCGGCGCTTACAGGGGCGGCAGAACCGCTGCCGTATCAGACACTCTATCCGGAGATGCGGGTCGCACAGACACCGGAGGTGGAGACTGCAAAGCGGGGTACTGTGTTTCTGACCTTTGAGGGTGGTCCTTCGCAACATACGGCTACTATTTTAGATGCTCTGAAAAAGAGCGGTGCGCATGCAACCTTTTTTGTTACCGGAAAAAATATTGCGGGAAATGAAGCCCTTGTCAAACGTATGGTAGACGAGGGACATACGATAGGGGTTTCCAGCTATTCTGGTGATTATAAGGCAATTTATCTCTCTCCAGATGCGTTTGTGGAGGATTTCCATCAGGCATATGAAGCGATATATGCGGCTTGCGGCGTATATCCAACGATTTTTCGCTTTCCGGGCGGTTCTGTGAATCGATACTCACAGAATACCTATCAGCCGATTATTGCGGAGATGCTGCGGCGTGGTTTTTTATATTATGATTGGAGTGCTTCTGCAAATGATGCAGAAAGTGGAAATCGTACCATTACAGAGGTTACACAGACCGTTCTGGCAGGTGTACAGAAAACAAAAAATACACCGGTTGTATTGATGCATGACACGGCAGAGGATACAGCGCGCGCAATGGGCAATCTGCTCAGTGAGTTGAAAAAAGCAGGCTATACCTGTGAAGCATTGAATAATACGGTAAGACCTGTGACATTTGCATATCCGAATTAGTCAAAGGGGATTTTTAAATCCTGTAATATGATAGAAAAGGCTGGCGCCAGAGTGAATCTCAGGCACCAGCCTTTTCTATAACATTACATTTAGATATAAAAATACACTGCCAAAAGAGGAGTCTTTGGCAGTGTATGAGGAATTTTATTCTTCACCGAGAATCTGATAGAAACCATGCCACAGCTTTTCTTGAATATCTACAATAGCACACTGTTCCTGTTCAGAGAGAAGTGCAAATGCGGACAGCTCGACGCGGCGCATTTCGCGGCCAATGCGACGGCCTGCGGCACGACCGGATTCTGTGAGCGTCACCTCTCGGCTGCGGCGGTCACCTTCAGAAATCGATCGGGTAACGAAACCGCGTTTTTCCAAGCTGTCTACCACGCTGGTAACTGTTTGCTTGGAGAGGTAAAGCTCGCGACTGATCTCATTTTGTGACATAGGCGTACGATGTTGGTATAGTAGGGTCAAAATATTCATAATGTTAGAAGTAACACCACACCGTGCAGCGATTCTATCATAGGCAGCATCAATTCCGCGCCAACTTTTATAATACCGGTCAAATACATCATTGCTCAAATGTTCCATTGTTTTACGGCTCCTTTAACATGAAAAATCAGTCAGCCCGCTGGCTGGAGGACGCTGTAACACGGGCGCTGTGTGCCGATTCTGAGACAGCTTTGGTACTGCAAAGCAGGTCTGCGGCATAGGGGGATAAAGACAGCTCGATGACAAAATACTCGGACAATCTGATGATGGACTGATTGAAGGCAAATCATCTGTTACCGGACTGATTATTATTTTATTATATCGCAGAAGAGGAGGCACAGTCAACTATAAAGTTAGGATTATGTGGAAAATACAGTATATTTGTCAGAAAGAAAATAAAGTGTCAGCCATATTTTTACCGCGATGCACAAAACTGGAGTATGGATTTTGTGTAATCATACAAAGTGCATAAAACTTTGGAAAAAGTATTGACTTATTTTGCCTAAGATATATAATCTAATTATCCGATAACGGACTAAACGACAACGGACTAACCGATGTCAGACAATACGCTTCACAGGAGAAAGGAAGTAATCGTATGGATTTCAAACTGAGCAAAGAGCATCGCGCACTGCAGGAAAAGGCAAGAGAATTTACCGAGCAGGTACTGTTCCCGTATGAGATGGAGTGTGAGGAGAACAACGGTATCTCTCCTGAAACCCATAAGTACATCACAGAGCAGGTTATGAAGTGGGGCTTTAACGCAACCAACCATTCCAAGGAACACGGCGGCGCTGGCCTGACCTTGTTTGAGCAGGCTTTGGTAAGTGAGCAGCTGGGTATGTCCACCGGTGCAATTTGGGATGCTGTTCCGCAGCCTTCTTTCCCGATGAAGTTCGGTACGAAGGAGCAGATTGAGGAATACCTGATCCCATCTTGTCAGTGTAAGCGCCGTGATGCTTACGCAATTACAGAGGCAGATGCAGGTTCTGACCCGACCATGTGCCAGACCACTGCTGTTAAGTGTGATGGCGGCTACAAGATCAATGGTGAGAAGTGGTACGTAACAGTTGGTAATATTGCAGATTTCCTGCTGGTTCATACACATATCGATGGTGATCCAAATAAGGCTACCGTATTCTTCGTAGAAAAAGATGCACCGGGCGTAAGCGTAAAGCGCACACCTGAGTTCACCCATCACTTTGCATTTAAGCACCCAGAATTTACTTTCGAGGACGTTGTTGTTGATGAGTCTAAGATCCTCAAGGGCATTGGCGAAGGCTTCAACATGACCAAGGATTGGTTCGTAGAAGCACGTCTGGGCATCGCTGCTCGCTGCGTAGGCGGCGCTGAGCGTGTGCTGAAGGAAGCAAACGATTTTGCTGCCAGCCGTGTACAGGGCGATCGTGTGATCCGTGACTATCAGGTAATTGAGCACATGCTGGTTGACATGACTATGGACATCATGGCTGCGAAGAGCCTGCTGTATCGCGTATGCTGGGAGATTTCCGGCGATATGGATCGTAAGCTCAAGCATGCTCGTGCATCTGCAATTAAACTGTGGTGCTCTGAAATGGTTAACCGCGTAACGGATAAGGGCGTTCAGATTCTTGGTGGCCGTGGCTACATGCGTGAGAACGCAGTAGAGCGTCTGTGGCGTGACCAGCGCGTTGACCGCATCTGGGAAGGTACTTCCGAGATTCAGCGCAATGTCATCGGCGGCATGATTAAGAAGCGCGGCACAGAGCTGTACACTGATTGGGCTTACGAGGAATAATGAAGAGATTCCGTGAGGCTTGCTTCTCACAGTAATAGGAGGTAAATATGTTTCCTTTGGAAGGTATTAGAGTGCTTGACTTGATGACACTTTCCGGTTACTGCGGGATGGAACTGGCTGATTACGGAGCGGAGGTTATTAAGGTGGAAGCTCCAGAAGGGGATCCACTGAGATCGCTGGCGCCATTGAAAAATGGCGCCAGTGTTCATCATGCCTTCCGTGACCGCGGGAAAAAGAGTATTACGCTCAATTTACACAATCCCGAGGGCAAGGAAATTTTCAAAAAGCTGGTAGAAACGGCAGATGTTGTGCTGGAAAATTTTGCACCGAACACTATGGAGCAATTGGGATTGGGGTATGATGTGCTGAGCGCTATCAAACCCTCTCTGGTGTACGGACGCATTTCCGGCTATGGTTCGACCGGCGAAGGGGCGGATATGCCCCAGCTGGACTTGATCGCGCAGGCGAAGAGCGCGGTCATGCACTTCACCGGCTTTCCGGAAAATGAGCCTACCCGTATCGGTTTTGCGATTTCCGAGCGATATGCAGCCAGCTTTCTTTCCTCTGCGATTTGTCTGGCATTGTATCATGCCAGAGAAACCGGCGAAGGTCAGGTAGTGGAGACAACGCTTTGCGGTTCAGCCATCGCCATTTCGGAGGATAAGGTCATCACCTATGGCGCAGAGCATGAAGATCCAATGCGTACTGGCAATGCACACCCACTGATTAACCCATACGATATCCTCAAATGTAAGGACGGCTATGTGGCAATGGGTATTTCGTCAGACGCGCAGTGGGCAAAATTCTGTGATGCGTTCAAACGACCGGAATGGAAAACTGATGAGCTGTACTGCTCGAATTTGGTCAGAGGTTATCACTATTTTGGCGATCTCCGTGATAAGCTGGAAGAACTGTTTGCGGATTACAGCATGCAGGAGATTGCGGATATTTGTGATAATACGCTGATTCCGGGCACGATGTGCAGCACAACCAAGGAAGCACTGCAGCAGCCCCAGCTTCAGGTAAGAAACATGATTGTTTCTGTAAAGGATACCGAGCTGGGCGAATTGGAAATGCCCGGCAAGCCGGTGAAATTCTGCAATCAGAATGAGGAGCCGCTTGCTGTTGCCCCAACCGTGGGCGAGCAGAATGAGGCACTTTACACCGCTTTGGGTTTGGATCTCGCGGCCATAGATCGCCTTCAGAAGGAGGGCGTCATTTAAGCGGCCGGCGCGGATAAGCCTGAGATAACGAGTTGAGGAGAGTGAAAAATGAAGAAGGGACCTCTCAAAGGGATTAAAGTTCTTGATTTTTCTCAAGTTTTATCTGCGCCGTTCTGCGGCATGATGCTGGCAGACATGGGCGCAGAGGTGATCAAAGTCGAACGACCTGGCGCAGGCGATATTTCCCGTGAATATGGGCCGTATGTCAATGACATCAGCTTGTATTTCTGCCAGTACAACCGTGGTAAAAAAGGAATCGCTATTGATATGCGGTCGGAAGAGGGAAAAAAGGTCGTACTTGATCTGGTCGCACAGGTAGACATTGTAATTGAGAACTTTAAGGCAGGGACGCTGGAAAAATTGGGGATCGGATACGATAAAATGCTTGAAGTCAATCCAAGCTTGATTTATGGGTCGATTTCTGGTTTTGGTACATACGGCCCGCTGTCACACCTGCCCTGTATGGATATCATTGCTGCCGCACGAAGCGGTCTGGTCGCACAGAGCGGAGAGGCAGGCAGTGCCCCCATAAAGCCCGGGTTTTCCATGTGTGATACATGGGCGGGTTTGCAGCTGATGCGTGGTCTTGCGATGGCGCTGCTGCATAAGCAGAAAACCGGAAAGGGTCTGCGCGTGGACATTGCCATGCTGGACTGTGCATTCTATATGTGTGAATCGTCTGTTCTGGAACATTCACTCACGGGCAAATTTACCGAAAAGAGCGGCAACCATTATGTGTGGTATGCGCCATATGGTGAATTTAAGGCAAAGGACGGCAATGTAGTTATTGCGGTCAGCTCGGAAGCGGAATGGGATAAAATCTGTCGCACGCTGGGAATGCAGGACCTTGCTGCCGATCCGCGGTTTGCTACCAATGAATTGCGCGTGCAGAACCGCGATGCGCTGATTGCGGAACTGGAAAAGACAACGAGTGTTATGGGACGATATGATATGGAAAACAAACTCTGTGCGGTCGGTGTGCCTGCTGCGGCAGTGCAGTCATTGCAGGAGTTTGATCATAATCCGCAAACAAAATCGTTGAACGTGATCACTTCGATCCATCAAAAAGGTGTGGGCGATTATGTCGTTACCAACACACCTATCCTTTTCAGCAAGACGCCAGTCGATCCGAATGCATCTGCTGCAAGACATGCGGGCGAACACAGCATTGAGATCTTGCAGGAGCTTGGCTACGGGCAGGACCGCATCGACAGTCTGCTCGCAGCGGGCGCAGTACACCAGGCAGGTTGATGGTTTGATCATGGTGTAAAATGAATGATCCATCCGATACGCATCGCCTGGTAAAACAGGGGCACGGTTGCGCATTGGGTGGATTTCATTTTTTAGAAAGGGATTTTTATCTGTGAAAGCGAATGAACTGATCTCACCCGATAAGGAAAAATGCGTCCGGTGCGATGCCTGTGTGGACATTTGCCCGATGCATGTTATCCATCGAGATGAGGACGGATATCCGCAGGCTGTGGGAAAGGCATTCCTAACCTGCATCAACTGTGGCTATTGTGTAGATGTCTGTGCGCCCGGCGCCCTGCTGCACAGGGTGCGTAAGCGTTCGGTCAATCCAACGGCTGCGCTGCACGCAGCGCTCAAACGTCTGCACGCAGCCAGAGAAAGAGATAATAAGACAAAGCGGGGAGATTCAAAGTAATGAGGAGCGATTGTTTTTTCTTCTGCCCTGTTCGTGTGCGCTTCGGAGAGGTAGACCGTCAGGGAATCGTTTACAATGGTAATTATGTGGTATATACTGATCTTGCCTTTGAAGAATTCTGGCGCTCCAAAGGGTATACGTACCGTGAGCTGTCAGAAAAGCATGGTTCTGAGGTCTGCCATAGAAAATCAACCTATGATTTCTACGCAAGTGCTTTCGAGGGAGATGATTTAGAGGTTGGTATCAGCAGCATCAATGTAGGCAACAAAAGTCTTACAATAACGTTTGAGATATACCGCAAGGGGGAGGAGGAGCTCCTTGTCCGCTGCGAATCGGTATATGTTGGATATGATGTAGAAAACCGTGCAAGCCGCCCGATTACTGATTTGATGAGATCGCTTTTAACTCCGTGACAGTATAGAGAAACGGGAGACGACAAAATGGAAAAAAATACAAAACAAAAAAAGAATTCCGATGTTGAGGTAGGTCTGATTATCGTTAGTGTAACGATTTTGGTTGCATTTATCATTCTGATGATTGTCAATCCGGACGGTACGCTCAATGCAATCACCAAGTTTTTCAACATGATGATTACTGGTCTGGGACCATTCTTTGAAATCATTGCATTTGTATCCTTTATTGTCGGTTTGTATTTCTGTTTTGGCAAATACGGCAAAGTACGTCTGGGCAACTGCAAACCGGAATATTCCAATTTCAGCTACTTTTCCATGATGCTGCTCGCGTCGTTAGCGTCCGCAGCATTGTACTGGTCATTCACAGAATGGGCGAGCTACTATCAGGCGCCCGGACTTGGCATCATACCCGAAAGCGTAGAAGCAATCGAGTCTTCCCTTGGATACCAGTTCTTCCACTGGGGCATTGTCAACCAGTCCATGTATACGGTGATGGGTGTGGCAATTGCCTATGGTGTTTATGTCCGCAAGGTGCCTTCCTTCCAAACCAGCGCAGTTTGCTGCGCAATGTTGGGAGAAAATGTCAAGGGTAAGAATGCTATTGGTAAAGTAATTGATTTTTTGGTTATTTTTGGCGTGTTGGGTGCACTCAGCTCGTCGCTCGGTCTGGCAGTGCCGCTGTTTACCGGCAGCTTAAATGTTCTGTTCAATATACCAGTCAATGCGGTGTCACAGGTTGGCTGTATTGTATTTATTGCAATCGTGTATTCGATCACTTCTTTCCTTGGCACGAAGAAGGGAATGCAGACAATCAGTAACATTGCGTCCGTGACCTGTGTGGTTTTCCTGCTGTATGTGCTGTTTACAGGACCAACCACCTTTATTTTGAAAAATATCGTCAACTCGTTCGGTCATATGATTGAAAAGCTGCCGCGTATGGCGCTGTTCACTGACCCAATTAACAACACAGGCTTTGTAGAGAGCTGGACGGTATATTTCATCGCATTCTATCTAAACTATGTTGCCATGATGGGTATTTTTATTGCAAAGGTATCCAAGGGCAGAACTATTCGCGAGGTTGCGCTGTACACCATGTTTATCATGACAGGCGGCGGTATCCTGATTTTTGGTATCAATGGCAGCTTCTCGATTTTCCAGCATCTGGAAGGTCTGGTTGATGTCATCGGTTTGGTTGCCAGCGGTGTAGGAGATGTAGCGATTTTCAGCATTTTGAAAACGCTGCCGCTCGGCTCCACCCTGCTGCCATTCCTCATTTTGGTTCTGGTAGTCGGTTTCGTGGCACCATCGATGGACTCGGCTTCGCTTGCGCTTGCCGAAACCGTCACCAAACGCGGTACGCCTAAAATGGCACTGCGCCTGTTCTTCTGTATTCTATTGGCAGTAATTCCGCTGTCCATTATTTTGGTTGGTGCGGAATTTACCGCTATTAAGAATATTGCAATTATTATTTCTGCTCCATTCCTGATTATACTTGCGGGAACTATGCTTGGTCTGTTAAAATGGTTACAGCATGATGACCGCATTGGATTGCATGCAAAGATCATTGCACAGCAGGAAGAAGAAATGCGGGCGGAAGCCCTTGCGGAGGAGCAGGATTTGATTCCGGTTTCCCAAGCAGTGGGCGAGCTGGAAACTGTGACATCGGAGTAATCCATTTCACAGCACTTATACTTCGTCGGTCAATGGGCATGCGGCAGTTTCCTGCTGCGTGCCTATTTGCTGATAGTTGTCAGGGAGATGCAAAAACACAATGGCAAGAGATTTGTACTATGGCGAGGACGCCAGAATGCGGCTGCAAAACGGTATGGACCAATTGGCCGATGCAGTCAAGACAACAATTGGTCCACAGGGCCGCAATGTATTGGTGAGCGGGACCGGTGGTAAGCCGGTTATTACCAATGAGGCTTCGGGTGTGACCCGAGACTTTGAACTGAGTGATATTTCGGAAAATCTGGGAGCGCAGATGCTCACAGAGGTCGCAGCCAAAATCAAGGACGCTGTTGGAGACGGTACAACGACAGCAATCTTGTTGACGCAGGCAATCATCTGCGAGGGAATCAAAAATATGGCAGCTGGTGCAGATCCCATGGGTCTGCGGCGCGGTATTCATGGCGCAGTAGACGCGGCAGTGCAGTCAATCCGCGAGAGCGCATATCAGTTGGAGAAAAAAGAGGATATCGTACAGGTTGCGTCCATTTCGGGCGCGGACCCACAGACTGGAGAAATGCTTGGCGATATTATGGAGCAGGTCGGGCAGGACGGTGTAATCACCGTGGAGGAATCCAAAACCATGGAGACACGCTTCGAAATCGTCAAGGGAAGCCAGTTTGACAAGGGATATCTTTCAGGATATATGGTAACCGATTCGGAAAAGATGATAGTCGAAATGGACGAGCCGTATCTGTTGTTTACCGACAAGAAGATCACGGACTTGCAGGATATCTTACCGATTTTGGATCAGGTGGCACAAAACCGTGGGCGGTTGGTTATTGTGGCAGAGGACGTGTCTGGTGAGGCACTCAAGGCACTCATCATCAACAAGATGCAGGGCACGGTCGAGGCAGCGGCAGTACGCGCCCCGGGCTTCGGTGACCGCAAAAAGGCGTTGGTCGATGAACTGGCACTGTTGACTGGTGCGACAGTTGTGCGTGAGGAGACTGGATTTATCCTGCGTGATGCAACAATGGATATGTTAGGTCGTGCAGAAAAAGTCACTATTAGCAAGGATCGCACAGTCATTGTTGGTGGTGCGGGTGACAAAGAGGCGATTCAGACAGAAATCGATAAGCTGCGCCGTCAGCTGGCAGATGCAAAAGATGAGTTTGCGGAAGATCGCGCACGTGAGCGGCTGGGCAAGCTTGCCGGCGGTGTAGCCGTTATCCGGTTGGGCGCTGCATCGGAGCTGGAACTGAAGGATAAGAAGGCACGTCTGGAAAATGCCATGCATGCAGTGCGCGCTGCGATGGCAGAGGGTATTGTAGCTGGCGGCGGCGTCGCATTCTGCAACGCAATTCCGGCAGTGCAGGCTTATGCTGACGCGCGTGAAGGGGACGAGCGTGTGGGTGCGCAAATCGTTGCACGTGCGCTGTATGCACCATTCCGTCAGATTGTAGAAAATGCAGGTATGGACGGTGCGGTTGTGGCGGCAGAGGCTGCAAAGCGTGGTGTCGGCTTTGGCATGGACGTAACTACGGGAGAATATGTAGATATGATTCAAGCAGGCATTGTCGATCCGGCAAAGGTGGTTCGTCTGGCGCTGGAAAATGCGGCGTCCATGGCAGCAGTATTCCTTACAACCGAGGCGAATGTCATCGACCCTAAGGACGAAGCATGGCTGCGTGCGCAGATGGCTGCGGGCCGGAGCCCATTTGTATAATTATATTTCATGGGGACACCATCGTGTCCTTACTGATACAGATAAAAAATGGTGCCAGAGTTGATTCTGGCACCATTTTTATCTCCATATTTTTGATTATATAGCTGCAATTTGAGATGAGAGATTCTTTTCTCCTCGGAACAGGAGCAGCAGGTACGTAAAGCAGCACGGCCAGAAAAACAGTGCCGTGAGACAGCAAAACAACTGCTCGATATAGAATGTGATGCAAATAGAGGTCACTGTTTCGGGCAGACGTATCGCCCACCATAAAAAATAAATATAATGATTAAAAGCTGTAAGATTTTCTCTGACAAACAAAAAGCAGGCAAAAAATATGATGTAGAAAAGCAGATTTTTATTGATAAATTGTAAGAAATCGATGACGCGATAATGCAGTTTGGACGCTTCCGTTGCGATGGGGATACAAGCCAATATTGCGACGAAACCGGTTGTGATGATGTTGGGAAAAGAATTCTGAAGGATATGCAGATAGCAAATCACAGCCATGAGAGCGAAATAAGCGGAGATATACAGGAATGCTTTTTTATACTTGTCCATATTGTATCACTCCTTGCACCCTTGAATTTTATGAGAATAGTATAAAATTTTATTGTGGCACTGTCAATATTAGGGTAGGTAGAATGTGATGTGAAATATAAATAAAATGACGAGACAGTTTTTGGATATTTTGTTATTGACAAGAACGCTTTTGCTTGTTAAAATACAGAATCAAAGAAACATATAAAATAACTAGGTATTTGAGAAAGGTTGGACTGTGTATGCGCTATGTATTTCCAATCCTTCTGCGAGCCGGCTGGCGCTGCGGACGAATGTGATGTATCTGCGTTTATCATCAATACACCACATACAAAGGAGAACATCACACAATGGATACAAATAGAACTTACCGATTTGAAACCCTTCAGCTGCACGCCGGACAGGAGCAGCCAGACCCAGCAACCGGTGCACGTGCGGTTCCCATTTATCAGACGGCAGCATACGTGTTTGACTCTGCTCAGCAGGCGGCCGAGCGGTTTGCATTGCGCGATGCCGGCAATATTTACAGCCGCTTGACCAATCCCACAACGGCAGCCTTGGAAGCGCGGATTGCGGCATTGGAGGAGGGTGCCGCGGCGCTGGCACTTGCTTCCGGTGCGGCGGCAATCACCTACGCTTTGCAGAATCTGGTGCGTGCCGGTGACCATATTGTGGCACAGCGCACGATTTACGGCGGTTCCTATAATTTGTTGCAGCATACATTTCCGCAGCAGGGGGTAACGACCACCTTTGTTGACCCGCTGACTGAGTCCTTCGAAGCAGCAATCCAACCCAATACCAAAGTCATCTTTGTGGAAACCCTCAGCAATCCCAACAGTGATGTCATTGATCTCGATGCACTGGCGCAGATTGCACATCGGCATCAAATCCCCCTTGTCGTAGACAATACATTTGCAACCCCTTACCTGATTCGTCCGATTGTACACGGTGCGGATATTGTCGTACACTCTGCTACCAAATTTTTGGGCGGGCATGGTACAACGCTGGGCGGTGTGATTGTGGAAAGCGGTGCTTTCGATTGGAAGGCATCTGGAAAATTTCCGCAGCTTTCTGAGCCAGACGCAAGCTATCATGGAGTATGCTTTGCAGATGCTTGCGGCGCAGCGGCATTCTGTACCAGAATCCGTGCGGTTTTACTGCGGGATACGGGAGCGGTTTTGTCTCCGTTTGATGCGTTCTTGTTATTGCAGGGTTTGGAAACCTTATCACTGCGTGTAGAGCGGCACGTGCAAAATGCACTGCGTGCAGTCCGGTTTTTGAATGAGCACCCTGCCATAGAAGCGGTACACCACCCATCTTTGCCGGACAGTCCGACACATGGTTTGTATCAAAACTATTTCCCACAGGGAGCAGGCTCTATTTTTACCATAGAAATTGCTGGTGGTGCACAGGCGGCACAGCGGTTTATTGATCGCTTACAGTTATTTTCTCTGCTTGCCAATGTAGCAGATGCAAAATCGCTGGTGATTCACCCTGCATCGACAACGCATGCACAGATGAATCAGGAGGAACAGGAAGCAGCAGGGATTCGTTCCGGCACTGTGCGCTTGTCCATTGGGCTTGAGCATATCGAAGATATCTTAGAAGATTTGAAGCAAGCACTGGAAAATTGAGGAGGAAAAAACATGGCAAGGATTTTTGCACGTGCTTCTGATTTGATTGGCGGCACACCGTTGGTTGCGCTGCATGCAGTTTGCAAGGCACATAACGTGCATGCACGCGTTCTGGCAAAGTTGGAATGTATGAATCCGGCGGGGTCAGCCAAAGACCGCGCGGCGCGTAATATGATTGAAGAAGCAGAGCGCACAGGTCAACTGAAGTCGGGCGGCACAATTATCGAGCCGACTTCCGGCAATACTGGAATTGGGTTGGCGTCGGTCGCTGTTCCGCGGGGATATCGTGTGATTTTGACTATGCCCGAAACCATGTCGATGGAACGCCGCCGATTGATTGCTGCCTATGGCGCGGAGATTGTGCTGACATCGGGCGCAAAGGGCATGCAGGGTGCTGTGGAGAAGGCACAGGCGCTGCATGAGGAGATCGCAGGCAGTATCCTTGCAGGGCAGTTTGACAATCCGGCAAATCCAGCGGCACATTATAAGACCACAGGTCCTGAAATCTGGCAGGATACTGACGGACAGGTGGACGCCTTTGTTGCCGGAGTTGGAACGGGCGGCACCATCAGCGGCGCAGGAAGATATCTGAAGGAGCAAAATCCCAATTTACACATTATGGCGGTAGAACCGGCAGATTCGCCGCTGCTCTCAGCAGGCAAAGCAGGACCGCATAAAATTCAGGGGATCGGCGCAAACTTTGTACCACAAACGCTGGATCGGAGTATTTATAATGAAATTTTTACAGCAAAGTTTGAGGACGCAGTCTCCTTTGCGCGTGAACTTGCTCGAAAAGAGGGACTGTTGGTGGGGATTTCCGGAGGTGCGGCAGTCAGCGCTGCGATTGACTTGGCAAAACGTCCGGAATATGAAGGAAAGACAATTGTTGTGATTTTACCGGATACGGGGGATCGTTATCTCAGTACAGGTATTTTTGATATAGATTGACGGAACGTATACTAATTTTGTATAATATGTCTGAAAAGGGCAGAAGAATTACATATAAATTAGGTATGAAAAAGAGGAGAAGGACTTGCAAAGCCAAGAAAAAGACGGTATAATAAAAATGCAGAAAGGGAATACAAAGTGATAGAAAATCACCTTTCCCTCTCTTCTAAAAGACAAAATATGATAATTTTCTTGCCATAAGGAGAAGTTGAAATGAACAAGTATGTATGTGATATCTGTGGATATGTTTATGATGAAGCAATTGGTGATGCAGACAACGGTGTAGCAGCTGGTACAACATGGGACGCGCTGCCGGCAGATTTTGTTTGTCCGCTGTGTGGTGTGGGCAAGGAGTCTTTCTCTAAGATGGACTAAGTCCACAATTTTATAATTTAGATTTACTTTTTCATGATTCTGTCTGAAATTCCTATCTTTTATTTTGCACCAAAAAGGACGCGGTTTGCGTCCTTTTTGAATACATTTTCGGAAAAAAGCGATTGTCAATAGAAAACCGCCTGTTCGGATATTCCGAACAGGCGGTTTTTGCGTATGTAAAATGTGGAGCTGAATAAACGACCACGTTTCATCTCTGGGCTCTTATCATAAGCTATTCGGGCAGCTTGCTGATGAGTTGACGGTGTACACGGTAATACAGCAGCACAGCGGCGAGCAGACCAACGGCTTCTGCCAGCGGGAAAGACAGCCAAACGGCTGACAGACTGTAACGTGCCAGAAGTGCGGCAAGCGGGAGAATCACAATCAGCTGACGCAGCAGAGCAACAAACAATGATTCGCTGCCGCGTCCCAATCCCTGCATACAGCCGGAAAGGATCAGCGAGATACCAGCCAGACAGAATGAAGTAGAGATGATACGAATGCCGGGAATACCAATGGCAATCATGGCCTCGGAGGCGTCGAACAGTCGAAGCAGCGGCACGGGCAACGCTTCAAACAGCAGCGTGCCAACAACCATAATGCCCAGACCGAGAAACATTGCGTAACGGGTGATCCGTTCAATGCGTCGGCGTTTTTTCGCACCGTAGTTGTAGCCAATCATAGGGATAAGCGCATTGTTCAGACCATAGATTGGCATGAACAGAAAGTTTTGCAGCTTATAGTAAATGCCGTAAAAGCCAACTGCGGTCTGCGAGAACGGCATTAAGATACGGTTGAAACCGACGGTGAGCACGCTCATTAGTGATTGCTGTAAGGCGGCGGGCAAGCCAATACGCACGATTTCGCGCAGAATAGCTGCATCTGGTCGGAATCCGCGCAGATGGATATGGACATCGTGATTGAATTTCACATTGATGAAAAAACCAATCATCATGGCAACGATTTGGGACAGGACTGTGGCAAGTGCTGCGCCTGTGGTGCCGAGAGCGGGACAGCCCAGCAGACCAAAAATCATAATGGGGTCAAGCACGCAGTTGAGAACCGCGCCAATCAGCTGTGTAATCATGTGATAGACGGTGTTGCCTGTTGCCTGCATCAGTCGCTCTGCCGTGAACAGTAAAAACACACCGCAGGAGGCGACCGAAACAACCGTTACATAGCTGGTTCCCATGTCGATTACGGCAGGGACGTTGGTGAACAGTTCGATGAAGGATCGACCAAACAGCAAACCGAGCACAGCAAACAGTATCCAGAAGCAGACAGATAGAAAAATGCCATTGGAGGCGACTGCGTCCGCCTCTTGCTGCTTTTTCTCGCCCAAACGGCGGGACAGCAGCGCGTTGATGCCAACACCGGTACCGGTTGCCACGGCAATCATCAAAAGCTGTACCGGAAACGCAAGCGTCACTGCGGTCAATGCATCTTCACTGATTCGGGCGACAAAGGCACTGTCTACGATGTTGTACAGCGCTTGTACGAGCATGGACAGCATGATGGGAAAGGACATGGTGAGAATCAGCCGCCCTTCCGACATGGTACCCATTTTGTTTTCATTTGCATTTTCCATAGAAATCCCCCCTGCTCTGCGCGAAATAGACGGTCAAATCTGAGTATCCGGCGGGGCTGGGTGACGAGACAAAACACGGCAATCAGTCCGAAATCGGATAGTCAGAAAATGAAGTTTTTTTGACACCCTAATTATAGTAGCGCGTTTTTCAAAAGTCAAGCGGGAAAAACAGATCGGCACAGATACACTTCTATTTGCCTGCAAGGTTTGGAAAAATAGGGAGTATTCCTGTGAATGGGGAAGAGCGGGAGTACGGTAAAGAGAGGTCTTGCCTATTGGCTGCGTTATGTACCAAAGTAAGAAAAGTGCATGTAATCTCGTTTAGATGTCCATGCATCACCACCCCAAGCAAATCCGTGTGCTGCAAATGCGCGCACGACATCTCCGCCGGCAGGAATGGAGTAGGGATCAAGAATCGGTGTCCAGTGGGAACCGGTTGTTACCTTGATGACTTTGCCGTTTTGATCAATGGTACATTCCATATTTTCCATATAGTTGAGGTCGATGGCGGTTCCCTGCCGGTGTTCAGAGCGTGTGCTTGCACGCCAAGAGTAGCCGCCGGCGTCCTTGATTGGGAACTTTTCATCGCCCTCAAAAATTTCATCGAATACAGCGTGCACTTCATCTGCAATCGCTTTATGTACTTTGAAGGTTCGAGTTGCAGGGGTTTTCTGTCCACTGGACAGCAAAGACCATACCTTGACAGTAATGTCGACCATGTTGGCTTCTGCTTCTTCTTGTGTGGTATAATAATCACCGTTTTCCCCAAAGACAGACAGCTTTTTTTCAGAAACCGTACCGGAAACCGGAATCGGATCGCCCATAATCAAGAGCTGGTCATTTTCTTCGGATAAATCTGGTTCTGTCTGGGTTGCGCTTTCTGTCTGCTCTGTCTTTCCGTCCGTCTGCGACGCTTTGTCTGTGTCCTGCGGGTTTGTGCCCATAACAGTGTCATCTGTAATGGTATCAGAAGGCTTGAGCGGCTTGGCATCAAAGCACTCCAAGAAGCGGTTTGCCATAATGAGGGACTGCTCACGGGTCGCGGTGCCCAACGGATCCAAAAGGGTGAGTGTTTGACCGGCGCGCTCCGGATCGTGAGACTGGGTGACTTCAACCCCCCTTATGATTCCGCTTGAGAGCATGATTTCGGTTGCAGAAACAGCATAGGGGCGTAAATCTTTACCGTCTGGAAAGGATTTGGCAGATACTGTGATTTTGGGCTTGTCCGCTTCGCAGCGTGTGCGTACATTTTCAAGGATCACGCAGAGGTCTTGCCGGCTGACCGGCTCATTCGGAGCAAAATGGTTTTGGTCACGTCCGGAGACGAGCTTCATTTCATAGGCGGTATTGACATAGGGGTCTTTACAGTCCTTGAAATACACTTTTTTTGTCCGCGGAACCTTTGTTTTTCTTTCGGCTTCATAGAGATTGAGGGCAACCGCACAAAATTCGGCACGGGATATGGGCGTGCGTGCATCTAGGGAAGCAAATTTATCGGGAGCCAGTCCA
Source organism: Butyricicoccus pullicaecorum (assembly GCA_018366035.1). Lineage (GTDB taxonomy): Bacteria > Bacillota > Clostridia > Oscillospirales > Butyricicoccaceae > Butyricicoccus > Butyricicoccus pullicaecorum_A. The sequence continues at coordinate 32,128 of JAGZIW010000012.1, forward strand.
GCGGTTCCGGCTGCCAGCACGTCGGATTTTGCCCACGGAGAGATCCCTGTGAGTGCATAGGCAGGTGACAGGCTGGAAATGGAGAGTATGGCAGTCAAAAATGTGCACAGTAGACGGGGGTGTTTCATTATTATGAGAACTCCTTTCTAAGCCCGTTTGATAAGACAACGGTGAAAAGAAAAATTACAATTTGGTTACAGGTTCATTACATCATATTCCATATAAAATGTCAATTATATTGACGAAAATCACTTGGCTTTGTTCCACACATTGGAATGTGACCGATTCGGAATAAACAAGCCCTTTGGGGATAACTTTGTGTATGAGGTGGAAAAGTGATTACACAAGGCGCAAGAAAAAAGAGAGAAAAATGCGATAAAATGTAACTATTTTAGAAAAAATGTGGCAAAAATACAATAGATAAAAAGTTATACACACAGTCCACAGGGTTATCCACAAACAAAATAATAGAAATAAAAATAACAAAAGGTAATCATATCATGCGGTCAAGGGTGCGATAGCTGAGGGCCTCTGCAATATGGGGAGCATGTATGATATCTGCCTGATCTAGGTCAGCAATGGTGCGTGCAACACGGAGCAATCTGTCATAGGCACGGGCAGTCAGACCGAGTCGGGAAAAGGCAGCCTCCAGCATCTTTTGACCCTCGGCATCTACGGGACAAAAAGTCGCCATGTGAGAGGGAGGGATCTGTGCATTATAATGAATAGCAGTGGACTGGAAACGGGCAGTTTGCAGATTGTGCGCTTTATACACACGTGCCCGAATCGTGGCAGAGTTTTCTTCATTTCGGTCTCCGCGTGCTGCAAGTGCAGCGTAGGAGACCGGTTGGACAGCAACCTGAAGGTCGATGCGGTCGAGCAGCGGACCGGAAAGACGGCGCAGATATTTTGCGACATCAGCAGGCGAGCAGGTACAGCGCGGTGTGCCATACCAGCCGCATTTACACGGATTCATTGCGGCAATCAACTGAAATCGTGCAGGATAGGTGACCTTGCCTGCAGCACGGGAAATAGAGACAACGCCGTCTTCTAGGGGTTGACGCAGCACCTCCAAAACATTGCGGTGAAACTCAGGCAGTTCATCTAAAAACAGGACGCCGTTATGTGCAAGGGAAATATCGCCCGGGAGTGGAAGCCGAGAGGCAGAAGCCGATCCGCCGGCAAGCGCCTGTGCAGAGATGGTGTGGTGCGGCGCCCGTATGGGACGGGTGGTCAGCTGAGCCGCCTCACTGCCGCGTCCCACAGCTGACCAAATACGAATGACTTCCAATTGTTCAGATTCGGAGAGTGGCGGGAGGATTCCGACAAAGCGTTTTGCCATCATGCTTTTACCGGAGCCGGGGGAACCGGACAACAAGATGTTATGCCCGCCGGCAGCAGCGATTTCAAAGGCACGCTTGACGGTTTGCTGACCGAGAACATCACAAAAATCCGGAATCTCTGGCGGCGGTGACTGCGGCGTGTCGATGGAACAGTCAGGCAGAGGGATATTATGAGATAGGTGCGAAAGCAGAGAGGAAAGTGTTTCGACAGGGCAGATTGTAATATCCGAGGCAAAGGCTGCTTCGGCAGCATTGGCGGCAGGCAGATAGACACGCTCAAAGCCGGCGTCCCGTGCAGCCAGCACCATAGAGAGGGCGCCGCGAACGGGACGCAGCGCACCGGTGAGGGAAAGTTCTCCTAAAAACATGGCGTTTTGTTTTGGCGGGCTGATTTGACCCGATGCAGCGAGAATGGACAGCAAAATGGGCAAATCATAGACAGGTCCTTCCTTGCGCACATCGGCAGGCGCCAGATTGACGGTGACACGTGAGACGGGCCATTCATAGCCGGACAATTTGATTGCGGCACGCACCCGTTCGCCTGCTTCGGACACCGCCTTGTCCGGCAATCCCACAATATCCAGACGCGGCAGTCCAGAGGAAAAAAAGCATTCCACAGAAACGATGTATCCTTCGATACCGGTCAGACCGGCAGAGTGAACCAGAGAAACCATACCAATACCTCCCCGAAAATATGCAAGTATATGATAGTAATATAATATACTTTTCCTGTGTTTGCCAAGAATTTTCTGAAAATACAAGAGAAATCACAAAATCTCATAGTGGACGGGTTTACATAATGATGTGAAGTGTGATAAAATATTAACGGTAACGTATTTTGCTTTTAGAACCGCACCGATGGTGCGTCGTTCTGCTTTTTTCGTCAATCCGTAATTTCCATCAAGGAGGATTTCAAAACATGGCAAGAAAAATGAAGTCCATGGACGGTAACACTGCTGCGGCACATGTGTCGTATGCATTTACTGAGGTTGCGGGTATCTACCCGATTACCCCTTCCAGCCCCATGGCAGACAACGTTGACCAGTGGGCAGCCGCTGGCCAGAAGAACATCTTCGGTACGACCGTGAAGGTCATCGAGATGCAGTCCGAGGCCGGTGCTGCTGGTACTGTGCATGGCTCACTGGCAGCTGGTGCACTGACCACCACCTACACAGCTTCTCAGGGTCTGCTGCTCATGATCCCGAACATGTATAAGATTGCGGGCGAGCTGCTTCCCTGTGTATTCCATGTTTCCGCGCGTACGGTTGCTTCCCATGCGCTCAACATTTTCGGTGACCACTCTGACGTTATGGCTTGCCGCCAAGTCGGCTTTGCAATGCTCTGCGAAACCAACCCACAGGAAGTCATGGATCTGTCTGCTGTTGCACATCTTGCAACACTGAAGTCCCGTGTACCTTTCATCAACTTCTTTGACGGCTTCCGTACTTCCCACGAGATTCAGAAGATTCAGGTATGGGATTACGACGATCTGGCTGAGATGTGCGACATGGAGGCTGTGGAAGCATTCCGTAAGCGCGCCCTCAATCCGGAGCATCCGGTTATGCGAGGCTCTCATGAGAACGGCGATATCTTCTTCCAGCACCGCGAGGCTTGCAACAAGTACTATGATGCAGTTCCTGCCATCGTAGAAGAGTATATGGGCAAGGTCAATGCAAAGCTTGGCACCGATTATCAGCTGTTTAACTACTATGGTGCACCGGACGCTGAGCGCGTGATCATTGCAATGGGCTCCATCTGTGACGTGGCAGAGGAAGTCATCGACTACCTGACCGCACATGGTGAAAAGGTTGGTCTGGTCAAGATCCGCCTGTATCGTCCGTTTGCAGCAGATAAGTTTGTTGCAGCAATTCCGGAGAGTGCAAAGAAGATTGCAGTGCTCGACCGCACCAAGGAGCCGGGCGCACAGGGCGAACCGCTCTACCTCGACGTTGTAACCGCGCTGCGCAATGCAGGCAAGAACGACATCGTTGTAACCGGCGGCCGTTACGGTCTGGGTTCCAAGGATACCCCGCCGTCTTCTGTATTCGCTGTTTACGACGAACTGAAGAAGGACGAGCCGAAGCATATGTTTACGCTGGGCATCACCGATGACGTAACCTATCTCTCTCTGGACGAGCAGCCGTCCCCGAACACCGCAGCAGAGGGCACTACGGAGTGTAAGTTCTGGGGTCTTGGCGGTGATGGTACGGTTGGTGCAAATAAGAACTCCATCAAGATCATCGGTGACCATACAGACAAGTATGTTCAGGCATATTTCCAGTATGACTCTAAAAAGACCGGCGGCGTAACCGTTTCGCACCTGCGTTTTGGTGACAAGCCGATTAAGAGCCCATACTATATCAATAAGGCAGACTTTGTTGCCTGCCACAACCCGTCTTACATCACAAAGCACTTCCCAATCGTGCGCGACGTAAAGCCGGGCGGCGTATTCCTGATTAACTGCCAGTGGACGCCAGAGGAGCTTTCCCATCATTTGGCAGCTTCTGAGAAGCGCTATATTGCAAAGAACAACATTCAGCTCTATACCATCAATGCAATCGACCTTGCAATTGAAATCGGTATGGGCAAGCGTACCAACACCATTCTGCAGTCCGCATTCTTCGCGCTGGCTAAGGTGATGCCTTCTGAGGAAGCAATCCGCTTTATGAAGGACGCTGCAACCAAGTCCTACATGAAGAAGGGCCAAGATGTGGTTGACATGAACCACAAGGCAATTGATGCAGGTGCAACTGCATTTGTCAAGATCGATGTACCGGCTTCTTGGGCTGATGCACAGGACGAGGCAAAGGGTGAGGCACTCGTTGGCCGCGAAAAGACCGTTAAGATGGTTGAGGATATCATGGAGCCTGTTGGCCGTATGGACGGTGACTCTCTGCCAGTATCCGCATTCGCTGGCGATCATGTAGACGGTACCTTTGAGCAGGGCGCTGCTGCTTATGAGAAGCGCGGTGTTGCGGTTACTGTTCCAACATGGAACGAGGCAACCTGTATCCAGTGTAACCAGTGTGCTTATGTCTGCCCACATGCGACCATTCGTCCATTCGCGCTGACTGAGGAAGAAGCTGCTGCTGCACCGGAGGCAACGAAGATCGTTGACATCAAGGCTGGCAAGGGCAAGGGCGTTTATAAGTACGCTCTGGCAATTTCTCCGCTTGACTGCATGGGCTGCGGCGTTTGTGTTGGCATTTGTCCGACCAAGTCCCTGTCTATGGTTCCGCAGGAACAGGAGGCTGCACAGCAGGATACCTTCGACTATATGGTTGCCAAGGTTTCCGAGAAGGACGAGATGATCTCCAATAAGTCTGTTAAGGATTCTCAGTTTAAGACACCTCTGCTCGAGTTCTCCGGTTCTTGCGCAGGCTGTGCTGAGACTGCATATGCACGTCTGATTACACAGGTTTGCGGCGATCGTATGTATATCTCTAACGCAACTGGCTGTTCCTCCATCTGGGGTGGTCCGGCTGCTACCTCTCCGTATACCGTTGATAAGAACGGCTGCGGTCCGGCTTGGGCAAACTCTCTGTTCGAGGACAATGCAGAGCATGGTCTTGGTATGTACTATGGTCAGAAGGCAATTCGTGACCGCCTGATTGCAAAGCTTGAAGAAATGGCACAGTCGGAGAATACACCGGCAGAGGCAAAGGCTGCAATTGCGAAGTTCATGGAGACCAAGGAGGACGGTGCTGCCAATACAGAGGCAACGAAGGCACTCGTAGCAGAGCTGGAAAAGGGCGCTGCTGCTGGCTGCGCACTGTGCAAGGAAGTCCTGTCTGAGAAGGAATATCTGTCCAAGAAGTCTATCTGGATCTTTGGCGGCGACGGCTGGGCATACGATATCGGCTTTGGCGGTCTGGATCATGTTCTGGCTTCCGGCGAGGACGTGAATGTTATGGTATTCGATACCGAGGTATACTCCAACACAGGCGGACAGGCTTCCAAGGCAACCAATATCGGCGCAGTTGCACAGTTTGCTGCTGCTGGTAAGACGATTGGCAAGAAGTCTCTGGCTGAGATTGCAATGAGCTATGGCTATGTTTATGTAGCACAGATTGCAATGGGTGCAAATCCGGCACAGACATTGAAGGCAATTGCTGAGGCTGAGGCTTATCCGGGACCGTCTCTCATCATTGGATATGCACCTTGTGAAATGCACTCCATCAAGGGCGGCATGACCAACTGCATGAGCGAGATGAAGAAGGCTGTTGATTGCGGTTACTGGAACATGTTCCGCTTCAATCCGGCACTCAAGGCTGAGGGCAAGAATCCATTTACCCTTGAGTCCAAGGAGCCGACTGCAAGCTACCGTGACTTTATCATGAATGAGGCACGCTACTCTGCACTGACCCGCTCCTTCCCAGAGCGTGCAGAAAAGCTGTTTACCGAAGCAGAAGAGGAGTCCAAGAAGAGATTCACACATCTGCAGAAGCTGCAGGCTCTGTACAGCATCGACTAAGCATCATTATCATATTTCAAAAAAAGCCGTCCAAAAGGGCGGCTTTTTTGTGCAAAATGGGAACAAAGTTCACAAAATGTTCCTTGTATTTTTTTGAAAAAGCATTTACACTAGAAACAGTATGTCAAATGGCTGTCTGTTTTCAGACGGTTATTCATGCAGAGGAGGAGTTTTAGATATGCGACGGGTTGGAGCCATCGCTTTATGTGTATTTGCTGTGACTGTCTTTTGTTTTGCGGCAAGTGGAAGATCGCACAGTGAGGCAAGCGCAGGTATGCGTCTTGACCCTGCTGCGCAGCCATATAATACCGTTGTGCGCTGGGAACGAGAAACACAAAAGAATAAAATGGGTGATGATATTTCCATCACACAGGGATATAATGCAGAGGGGGATACAGTGGTATCCATTCTGGAGGAGGATAGCCCGATCATCACCATATCTACCTATGATGCGCAGGGAAATAAGATCGAGGTGGCAAGCTATGATGAGGATAAGCGCTTTGTGCATAGTGTATACACCTATAATGAAAAGGGTGAAAAGGAAAGCTGGCAGTATCAGGCACGCACTTTAGAGGGTGTACAGGATACGGAGCAGACCTATACATACCAGTATGGAGCAGATGGAGTCTCTGAAAAAACCACATATCAAGCAGGTCAGCCAATTGCAAAGGAAACCTATACCCGAGAGCAGACGGAGCAGGGAACCATCGTTCGCACGGTAGTGCAGGGAGAATTATCACCTGATTTGACCTGTTACGACGATGCAGGAAAGCCTCTCTGGAGAGAGAAAGATACGTATCGAATGCAATATTACTATGACCGACTTGGCAGAGAGACCGAAAACTGTGTCATTCATGATGGTATGCAGCAAAACCGAACCGTAACAGTCTACGGAGAAGATGGTTTTGCCTGCCGCCGGATTTTATATGGTGTTTCTATGGACGATGTAATCAGCGTCAGTGAAATTGAGCGTTTGCGTGAAGCGCCAAAAATCTGGCTGGATTTTGCACAAAAGCAGGAGACCAGTGTGCTGTTGGCATCTTCGCAGGCAGAAGAATAGACTGCTTTTCCTTTGAAAGCATTTGACTTTGGGCAGACTGCCAGATAAAAGATAGTTTTTTGCATAAATTTGTAAAAATTTTTTGTAAAATAGACTAAAATTTGTAGGATTTTTTTGTGCAGATATACTTGAAAATACACATTAAAATGGTATATTTATTATAGGAAATATTCCTATAATCGGAATATACTGTACAGAGAAATTTCATTTGCCATCAGAGGATAAATCAAGAGGAGTTTATAAGATGACATATCAGATAACAGCAGATTTGTTGACTGGAAATACGATTATTGACGGAGAACATCGCCAGCTATTTGATGCAATCAATGCACTTTTAGATGCCTGTGCACAGGGAAAAGGGCGTGGTCAGCTTGCGCAGACCATGAGTTTTTTGGAGTCGTATATTGCTAAGCATTTTGCCCATGAGGAACAGCTTCAGGCACAGACTGGTTATCCAGATGCTGTGCGCCATAAGGGGCTGCACGATGGGTATAAGAAAGTCGTAAGCGAAATCTGTCAGGAACTGGAGCGCACAGGTCCAACTGTTGCGTTGGTTGGCAAGGTAAATGCCAACGTAGGCGGCTGGCTCGTGACACATATCAAGCGTGAAGATGCTAAGGTTGCTGCACATATAAAGGCTTCTAAAGGTTGATAATTAAAAAACGCCCGTATGGGCGTTTTTTTGTTATTATATAATTTGACTGTGAATCCATTCACTTGTGCAGGAGAGCACCGATTTGACTTTCTCCAAGTACAATGACACCATTGGCGCGGAGAAGCTGTGTTGTGATTCCGTCCCCCGCAACACGGGTATGGGTAAAGTTTCCGTCATAAATTACACCAGCGCCGCAGGAGGGGCTGCGTTCCTTGAAGATTGCATAACGACAGTTATATTCACGTGCAAGACGCAGGGTTTCCTGTGCGCCGCGGATAAAGGCATCGGTCACATCTGTGCCATCGCGCGCGATAATTTTATCACCTTGCCGTTCGGCAGGCTCACGTGGGGTGTCCAGACCGCCACGGTGCTCTGGGCATACCGGAATGAGTATATGCTCGTCCATAAGGCGTTCCAGCTCTGGACAGTAGGCATGGGAGCCATCGTATCGGCAGTTCATGCCAAGCAGACATGCGCTGACTAAAATATTCATCAAAATCCCTCCGTTAAATCTTTGATAACCGCCCCTGCAAGGATAAATCCTGCAACAGGTGGGACGAATGAAACACTTGCCGGAACCGGCCTGCCCGCAGTTCCCTTTGCCTCATTGGGGCATAATGCATAGCGCTCAGGTGGAATCTTTGCAGCCTCTTCGGTGGAGAAAACCACCTTGAGCTTACGGATTCTGCGTTTTTTACATTCCTGTCGAATCACGCGGGCAAGGGGGCAGACCGATGTTTTATAGATATCTGCAATTTGAAACTTGGTAGGATCGAGTTTGTTTCCGGTGCCCATAGAGCAAATGAGCGGGACGCCAAGACGGTCACAGGTTTCAATCAGGTGGAGTTTTGCGGTTACAGTATCAATGGCATCGATTACATAGTCAAAGACAGATAAATCAGGCATACTTTCTGGGGAGAGGAACATTTGCAGTGGAGTAACCTTACAATTTGGATTGATGTCCCGAATTCGATTTGCCATGACTTCTGTTTTGGGTTTTCCAGTCGTTGAGGAGAGGGCGATGATTTGACGGTTGCGGTTCGAAATCGAGACCGTATCATTATCAATTAGAGTGATGGCGCCAACACCAGCGCGTGCCAGCCCTTCGGCAGCCGCGCCGCCGACTCCGCCAACACCGCAGACGGCAACATGTGCCTGCGCCAGTCGTTCCAGACCCTGCGTACCTAGGAGTAAGGCAGTGCGCGAAAATTCTTGCATCATAAGATAAATTCCTTTTATTGAACAGATTTGGTAAAACAGTGTAAAAACCCTGCTGGTATACGGGGAAAGGCTTCCTGCAAAATTATACTGCAAATCAGATGCAGATACAATCTTTTTATGCGGGAATATCTGGGATTTTTGCAGGAAAAAGACTTATAAAAAACCAAATGTATAGAAACCAAACCTTTGCAAAGCCGTGAATTTATGATATAATGAAAAAGCGCGGCATAGGTCGCGTAGATTTTTTATTTCGTGAAATGATAAGGGGAAAAGGAATTGCCCCAATTATTGAAAATGATTTGGAGAGAAGGAAGCGCATGCAATTGCATTTTGGAAAATTGGGACTGCTGCGCCGCATGGCAGCGGCAGTTCTATCTGTTTGTTTGCTGATGGGAATCGCGGAGGCGGCAGAGCAGTCAGGCTCCGCCACAACAGCCCCAGCGACTGACTACCTCCCTGTTATTATGTATCATCATTTTGACTCGCAGACGGGAGGTTCTAAAATGATTGTATCTCCGGCACGCTTTGAGGAACAAATGACAGCGCTCAAGAATGCAGGATATACAGCAGTAACACCACAGCAGCTGGTAGATTATGTGGATAAAGGCGTGCCACTGCCCGAAAAGCCGGTTTGGATTACCATGGACGACGGATATCGCAGCAACATGGAGGTTGCAGCGCCGATTCTGGAACGCAATGGATTAAAGGCGACTGTTTATTGTATTGGCGTTTCTGTCGGGAAATCGACTTATAAGGATATGGGAGTGCCGATTATCCCGCATTTTTCTTACGAGGAAGTTAAGCCATGGAGCGATAAAGGCGTTCTGACCATTCAGAGCCACACCTATGATATGCACAATGTGTCAACATTGGATACCGTGGGTTATCGCCGCGGCGTGCTGCCACGGTTGGGAGAACCGCTGGATCAATATATGAATACCTTCTATGCGGATTTCAGCAAGTCAAATGCAGGGATCCGACAGGCTTTTGGCGCAGACAGCTTGTCGTTTGCTTATCCCTTTGGGCTGCACAATGCAATCACAGAGGGCATGCTTCAGGCGATGGGGGTGCGAATCACGGTTACCATTCGGGAAGGCATGAATACATTGGTGCGTGGAGACGCCTCCAGTTTATATGGTATGGCACGCTTTAATATTACAGAGGATATGACAGGTGCACAGCTGCTGGAAAAAATTCGCGAGCCAGTGGCATGATGAGGGCTTGTAAAATCAAAAAGGGAGAGTGGAACTCTCCCTTTTTTTATTGCTTTTCGAGAAATTGCACGGGTACATTTTGTGTCAGCCAAACGCCGTTTGCAGAGCGGTAAAACGTATATCCCATTTGTGCCATTTGTCCGCTGCATACCCGATATAAAGCCAGATTGCCATGCCGGATTCCTACCATACAGGCGGTTTCAGGATCTTCTGACAGATGCACATATAGACGTTCCTTGGAAATCAGTCCCTGTTCGGAAATAGAGGCAACGTATTTTTCGCCGGTTCCATGCCATAAAAATTCGGGAGGGTCCATCACGTCCAGATCCACATCAACCGCGATAGAGTGCCCTTGATTGGCACGGATCTGTGTTTTATCCGCATTAAAGGCATAACGCTGCTTGGTATCTGTGCGGACGATTTCTTCCAGCATATTAAAGTTAAAGGGCAGAAATTTGCTCATGCCGGAAATCAGTGCTTGTACATCTGCCCAGCCATGCGCATCGAGCGTGATCCCGATGGCTTGTGGCTTGTGGCGCAGAACAAGAGCCAGAAATTTACTTTCCTTGGTAAAAGACATAAAAGAGGAACTCCTTTCAGTGAAGCCTTGGCGCAGCTGCGCTGAGCAGCTCGGTCAGATAGCTGCGCGCCTCCAGCAATGTATGCAAATGATAATTTAGAACAATACTATATTCCTCAAGCTCGGGATTGGGGACAGGTGCCGGCAGTTCTACACCCAGTTCGGCAAGGCGCTGACGGTTTCTTTCGTTGGGCATACCCAGCGTATCCATTCCGCAGAGTGCAGACAGTGCCATATACATTTTTTCGGCAAGCTGATAGCAGCCGAAAAGGTAGGCAGACTCTGTCTTTCGCTGCTTGCGATAGGGAAAGGGCTGCTCAGAAAAAATACGGATTTCATCATGCAGCTGGCGCAGCTTGGTTTCAAAGGGAGAGAGTGCGGGATAGTGTCCGGAGAGCAGCTCGTGCAGCGCAGAGAGATATGCGGCGGTGTATTCGCTGAACAGACGCAAAATCAAGCTGTGGTTGTTATAGGGTTTTAGAACCGCATTGACAACAAAGCCTACTGCAAGCCCAATTGAGGTATCCAGAAAACGATTGACTGCATAGGCAACCGGCGTGCCGTTTGTTGGGTCGTATAGACAGACCGAGACAAATACGATACAGGTAAGCGGAACCGCAAAGCCGATTCGAAGGGGCTGACAGATGGGAATGAGCAAAATAAGACCCAAGCCAATTGCAATATAGCGGTCATTTGGAAATAAAAGCGTAAAAAGACAGCCGGCAAGTGCGCCGCAGGTGATGCCTGAGAGCTGTGTCGTTGCGGCAGTGATGGCGTCGGACAGAGTACGGCTCATTACAGCGATGGCACCAATGGCTGCAAAAATGGGAAGTGAGGCTGGACGCAGACTGGACAACAGGAGAGCAAGAACGACAGCAAGTCCGGTTTTGGCTGTGCGAAGTCCGATATGATAATGCAGATGCGCGGAATGGGACATGAATACCTCCTGCTATGGGCATGTGCTTTGAAGATCCCTTGAAATATGTTTATGATACTACGGAATGAGGGGTTAGGCAATACTGAAACCAAAAAATACAGAGGAAAAACACAAAACACCAAATTCACATCACATTCATTGACTTTGTGTGTCCAATGTGCTAAAGTTTAACTATACATATTTGGAAGATGAAATGAAATCATCATATCAAATAAAACCGTTGGTAGAGGTGACAAATATGAAAAAGGAACTGGGTTATGGTATGGCGCTTGCCGGCGTATTGGCCGGTGCCGGCGCGTTGGCTGTGGCATTTATGCGTAAGAAAAAGCGTGAGGAAATCTATCATGAAGCAGAGCTGAAGGCGATGAATGAACTTGATGAAATGATGAATGATGGAAATGAGGACGCAATGGATTGCGATACCTGTTCTTGCGCAGAGGCCTGTGCAGAGGTTTGCGCCGAGGCTGTTCCACCGGAAGAAGAAACTGAAGAGGCTCCAGAACCGCCCACAGTACCTTGATTTTATTATTGATGTCGAAACAGGCGAAGCCACCGCGCTCCGCCTGTTTTTTTGTGAGAGGAGAGTGTGAATATGATTCCATATGAAGGACGTGTATTTCGTCCGCCGTCTGAGGCGTATAGCTTGATTGTGCAGGTGACAATTGGGTGCAGCCATAATAAATGCACATTTTGTGACATGTACAAGGAAAAATCGTTTCGTGTCCGTAAGCTGGAGGAGATCTACCACGATTTCGACCTTGCCCGTCAGGCGTATCGCCGTGTAGAGCGTATCTTTCTGGCAGACGGTGATGCGCTCATGTGCCAGACTGCGCACATGGCAGAGATCCTGCGCTATATTCAAAAGGTATTTCCGGAATGTGAGCGGGTGACAAGCTATGGTTCCCCGAACTCTATTTTGGTCAAAAAGCAGGAAGATTTGAATTTGCTGCACGAACTGGGTCTGGATATGATCTACATGGGGCTGGAATCCGGTTCCGACGAGGTGCTGCGCCGTGTCAATAAGGGAGAAACTGCGGCGGAGATCGTCCGCGCAGGACAGATGGTCAAAAAAGCGGGCATGAAGCTGTCTGTCACCTGTATTGCTGGACTGGGTTCTCTGGAACTTTCGAATACACATGCCATTGAGACTGCTCAGGCGCTTTCCCAGATGAAACCGGAGTATATCGGGCTTTTGACGCTGCTCTTTGAACTGCCGACTCCGCTGATGGAGGACTGGCAGGCAGGACGCTTTTACCTTATGAAGCCGATTGAGATCGCGCAGGAAACCTTGGTGCTGCTCGAGCATATTGACTGTGAAGGCAGTGTGTTCCGCGCAAATCATGCGTCAAATTACGTGAATCTTGCAGGTACGCTGAATCAGGACAGAGAAGCCATGTGCCAAAAGCTGCGCGCAGCGCTGGACGGACAGGTGCGCTTTAAGAGCGAAGCATTCCGCGCAAGATGATTTCCATGGATTCAGCGAAAACGAACAGGAAAAGGACAAAACGAACGCCAAAAACTGGGATATTTTTTAGAAATTGACAGGACAAAACCTGTGGAACGTGATATAATGAAAAATGAACGGGCGGTTTACAAAATATACCATGTGACATAAAAATTTGGATTTGGTTGCAATCTGCGCACACAATATGATATAATAAAACCGTTCGGATCGCATAGATGATAGGAAATTATGAACATTTTTTGGAAATGAAAAGTTACATTACGGCACGCACTGTGTCACACGTTCATTTCTGTGTTTCGTTTGGAGGAGCAGCATGGATTCCATTTCTCATACTCGCGTTGCCAATCTGCTATTGGCTCATATTGAGACCGAGACCGGCGTGACCTTTGATGCGAACGCCTTTCGTTACGGAAATCTCAAGCCTGATTTGACTGGTACATATTTGACCAAGCGGCATTACCCTTCGATCATGTTTGAAGAGGTCAAGGATAAGATTCGTACATTCTGCCGGAATTATGCGCTGGGAGATGTGAATGGACGAGAGTTGTCGGTTGATTTGGGCGAAATCTGCCATTATTTAACAGATTTCTTTTGTTATCCGCATAATGATGATATTTATCCGCACGGTTTATTTTTGCATTATGTCTATGAAAAACGCGTTGCACTGTGTCTGAGACGCAGCCTTACCGAGGCGCATTTTGAAGGCTGGGTGGAAGATATCGTTGCACCTTTTAGCGCAGAGGCATTGATTGCCCGCATTGAAAAGCTCCACGCAAAATATAAGGCGCTGCCGCATCACAGTATTGTCAGTGATATGGAATTCATTTGTCAGGTGACAACACTTTGTGTCAAGGGCATCATCAATATTTCATATGTGTGCGGCGAAGAAAAGACAGTTATTACAGCATAATGAAAAAACGCATCCACATCAGGGTGCGTTTTTTGTCTCATTTTATCGAAATCGGCATGCTGAGCAGCTCATGCACAAGTGCGGTTGGCAAATTTGGAAAAGCGATCAGGGGTTCCGGTTCTGTAACACGCTGCCGCAATGGATATTCCAGCCATACAATATCATGCCATGAGCCGGACTTCCAACCACTTCTCGGAAATAGACCAACACGCTGGAAACCAACCGACTCATGAAAGGCAATGCTGTTGCCCGAGGCAGTTGCACAGGCATAGGCAGTTACAACATTTTGATGCCGCAGCAGGGCAAGCAGTGTTTGGTAGAGCCGTGTTCCCAGATGATGCCGCTGACAGTCTAGGGACAGGTAGATGGACAGCTCAACGTCCCAGTGAAAGCCCATACGCGGGTGGAAGGGAGCGGCATAAGCATATCCAATCACGGTTCCGTTCTGCTCTGCAACGAGATAAGGGTAGAGTGCGGTGATGGAACGGATTCGTTCGGTAAATTCTGCGCACGATGGCACATCATATTCAAGAGAGATTGCGGTTTGGCTGACATAGGGAGCGTAGATTGCAAGCAGTGCAGGGGCGTCCTCCGGAACAGCCGGACGAATGGTGATTTGCGGTAACATGAGAACCTCCAAGGTTGGATTTAGAATCGCTTGCCGTGTCGTGCGTGACGCCGCTGGCGTGAATATCGCCGACAAGGGGCGGTGGTTTTTTGAACAATGTGGATTTCAGTAAACCATATACCGAGTAAAGCGGTGAGGATTGAGCCAATGAGCAGTTCCAAAAATCTCGACGGAGCGTTTTCGGCAGATATCACGGGCTGGATATCGCAGGAGAGTGGATATGGCAGGGTGCGAAGCACCTGTGTGATGCCGTCGCGTGTCATCTGTAAGGTGCGCAGACCGTGCTCGTTTGCTTGCTGAGACAGGGATAGTGCCTGTGCTTGGGTTCCAACAGGGAGCGTTACAGAGACCGGTGGATAATCGGAACTGGCACCGGCTTGTGCGGCGAGTGCCGCAATCTGGTCCCCTTGCAGTGTGACCGTATGAAACGCGCCAAAGCCATAGGCGAACAGTGTGCGCATGTCGCGCCACGTATAGTAGCGGTTGCCGGAGGCACCAAGAGAAACTGCAATCAAGGTCATACCGTCCTTGCGGGCAGCCATGACCTGTGTATGCTGCGCCTTGGTGGTATAGCCGTTTTTGCCGGCGAGTGCATAAGGATTGTAGAACGCCGAATCCTTGCGCAGCATACGCTGTTTGGTATAGAAGGTACGCGG
This sequence comes from Butyricicoccus pullicaecorum, assembly GCA_018366035.1. GTDB lineage: Bacteria > Bacillota > Clostridia > Oscillospirales > Butyricicoccaceae > Butyricicoccus > Butyricicoccus pullicaecorum_A. Next base: position 47,271 of record JAGZIW010000012.1, read on the forward strand.
CGCGGCGTGCTTGTTGGTTGCTGGCATGGTATAGGTCTGCGCACCGGAGATTTGTAAAAAGCGTGGATACTCCAGCAATGCGGCGGTGATGCGTGCAAGGTCGCGTGCCGTGACAAGATGCGTGGGGGCGTCCAGTCCATGTGCATTTTCAAAGTGGCTGCCCGTGCAGCCAAGCGCAGCCGCACGTATATTCATCATGTGAGAAAAGGCAGACTGTGAGCCGGCAACGGCTTCTGCCAGCACGTTGGCAGCGTCATTTGCCGACTGCATGAGTGTTGCATAGAGCATATCCTGCAAGGTGACTGTTTCACCGGCAACGAGACCGATATGTGTGGAGTCCCGTTCGATTTGCACGGCAGTATCGGATACCGTAACCGTTTGGGACAAATCATCGACCTGCTCTAAAACAATGAGTGCGGTCATCAGCTTGGTAACAGAGGCTGGCGGCACGGGTACATCTGCATTTTTTTCATATAGTGTTTGACCAGATTCTGCACAGTATAGAATCGCCTCTGCACCGTAAAGCGGCTCTTGTAAAGCAGGGGCAGCAGATGCTGTGCCGCAAAACAGGGTAAGCAGTGTCAGCAGTGCACAGCACAGGAGACGGACGAACATGAGAGTGCTCCCTTCTTACACGATGTTTCCATCATACACTATTTATGGGGTGCGTTCAAGTGCCGAGAGAACAGAAGTCGTGATATGGTTGTAACAGAACGGAAATTTTGCTATAATAACACAAACAAAGCCTTTGCAGGATAGAAAGGAGTGTACGGCGCGTGAAATGGATTTGTATCATCTATCTTGTGACGGTCAATGTATTGGGTGCAGGTGCGGTTGTTTTAGACAAATGGTTGGCACAGCATCAAAAATGGAGGATTCGGGAGCGGACGTTATTTTTGTATTGCTGGTTGGGCGGGTGTCCGCTGGTGTATGCCGCCCTGAAGGGGTGTCGGCATAAGACGCTGCACCGCTCTTTTATGTGGGGGATTCCTGCAATTTTTATATTACAAATTGTAATTATATCCGCAATAATATACATTGGGTATCGAAATGGGGTTTGGTTTACATGACACAATTTTTGATTGCGCATTTTATTGGTGAGGCGTGCGATAATGTACGCGATGCACAGGTACGCGAGCGCTACGGCGTACTGTCTGGCGCAGTTGGAATTGTCTGTAATGTGCTGCTGTTTGCTGCAAAGCTGCTCATTGGATTGATGACAGGAGCCGTTTCGGTTGCAGCCGATGCTTTTAATAATTTGTCAGATGGACTGTCTTCTGTGATTTCAATTGTGGGATTTAAGGTATCTGGACGCGCTCCGGACGCACAGCACCCATTTGGGTATGGACGAACCGAATATATTGCGGGACTCATTGTCTCCATGCTGATTTGTGTTGTTGGCGTACAGTTTTTGCAGACCTCTGTGGACCGCATTTTGCACCCAAAGACGGTTTCTTTTACTTGGACAGTGGCGGTGGTTTTGGTCTTAACGATGCTGGTCAAATTGTGGCTGGGCACGTTCAATCGTTCGCTTGGCAAGCGGATTGACTCGCCGACCCTGCTCGCAGCCATGCAGGACAGTCTCAATGATGTTGTGACGACCGGCGTTGTGCTGATGGGTATGATTGCGGGACAGTTTACCAGCATGCCAGTAGATGGTATTGTCGGCATTATGGTTGCCCTTTTTATTATATGGTCAGGCATTTGCATTGCACGGGATACGTTCAGTCCGCTGATTGGGCAAGCCGCAGACCCGCAGATTGCACATGAGATTGCGGATACCGTGCTGCAAAGTCCGAGTATTTTGGGAATCCATGATTTGATTATCCATAATTATGGTGTTGGGAAATCGCTCGCTTCCCTGCATGCAGAAGTGCCGGATACGGCAGATATTGTTGCTGTACACGAGCTGATTGATGAAGCGGAACGCAAGGTTTGGGAAAAAACCGGCGTATACGCGGTTATTCACATGGACCCTGTGCGTGTTGGAGATCCCCGTATCGATGCCATGCGTGAGGCAACGCTGGACGTTTTGCAGAAGATCGATCCAGCGCTTACCATGCACGATTTCCGTGTTGTGGAGGGCGAGCGCAGAATCAATTTGATTTTTGATGTAATTGTGCCCTTTGGATATACAAAGGAACAGAAAGAAGAAATTCATGCCCGCATCTTGACAGGACTGCGCGCACAGGATAAGCGATATCAGCCAGTGGTCACGCTGGAACACACAATGACAATACAATGAAACGCATGAGGAGGAACTGCTATGCTGCTGATTCGAAATGCACAGGTCATGGACCCATATACAGGACTAGATGAAAAAAGAGAGATTTTAATTGATGATAACGGCATCATTGCTGCACTGAATACAAGCGTAGATGCCCCGCAGGGCTGCCCTGTTTTAGACGCGATGGGCAAGACCATTTGCACGGGACTCGTCGACACACATGTACATTTCCGTGATCCCGGGCAGAAGGAAAAGGAAGATGTGGCTTCGGGCATGCGGGCTGCTGCGGCGGGGGGATTTACGACTGTGGTCTGTATGGCAAATACCATACCCACTTGTGACAATGTAGATACGCTGCGCTATGTGCAGCAGCAGGCACAGAACGCAGGAAACTTTGTCAATGTGAAGCAGGCGTGTTCGATTACAAAAGGGCTGAAGGGTGCTGAACTGACAGATTTTTCTGCACTTCTTGCCGCCGGTGCGTCTGGCTTTACCGATGATGGACTGAACCTGACAGATATGAACCTGTGCCTGACAGCGATGGAGCAGGCGGTACAGGAGGATACACTTTTGTCCTTCCATGAGGAGGATCGGTCTCTGGTGCTATCTGCGGGTGTGAATTTTGGCTCTGCGGCTGCCAAGGAACTTGGGGTTCTGGGGGCAAAGTCTGCGGCAGAGGAGGCGATGGTGGCACGAGATATTGCACTTGCTTTAAGGAGCGGTGCGCGGGTCGTGTTCCAGCACATTTCGAGCGGGCTGTCCGTAGACCTGATTCGCGCAGGCAAAGCATTGGGCGCTCATATTTACTGCGAGGTCACACCCCACCATATTTCGCTTACCGAGGACGCAGTATGTAAATATGGCACCTATGCAAGAATGAATCCGCCATTGCGCAAGGAAGCCGACCGGCAGGCGCTGATTCGCGGATTGCAGGACGGCACCGTGGATATGATCGCAACCGACCATGCCCCCCATACGGCAGAGGAAAAAGCGCGCGCTTTTGGACAAGCCCCGTCTGGAATCACTGGTTTGGAAACTGCATTTTCTGTATGCAATACCTATCTTGTGCGCACAGGTGCACTCACAAAGATGCAGCTTTTAGAAAAAATGTCGCGTAATCCGGCACAGATTTATCGATTTGCGGATAAGTCCATTGCTGTTGGACACCGCGCGGAACTTGCTATGCTGGACTGGGATTGCGAAAAGGTATACAAAGAGTATTATTCAAAGGGAATCAACACACCGTATACAGGCATGCCGCTTGTGGGTTCGGCAATTTGTACGATTATGGGCGATCAAGTTGTGAGGATTTCATAAAAAGATTGATAAATTTTACAATTGTGAATTGATTTATTCTATAAAATGGGATACTATGATAAGTAACAAACAGTATGAAATGAGGAGTGCGATATGGCAGAGCAGCATAGACGACAGCCCGTCAAAAAATCCAAAAAGCAAATCCGCCGACAGCGTCAGCTGACTGTTGCCGGTGTAGTCGCTGGAATCTTCCTGATTATTTTTGGATTGGGCGCACTTTGGGGACACAGCTTGGGCGGCGTCAAGGCGGAGGATATTGCAAAAACCTTACAGGGCATGGGACAGGCTGTGCAGGTAAGCTATGATTACAGCAATGTACTGCACCTGCAAAATCAGGATAAATTTTATGGTTGGAGCGAGGCGGAAAACCAGAAAAATTTTACCATCATGTATCAGGGCTCCATGCAGATTGGCTCGGATACCTCCAAGCTTTCAAAAGATGATATTGTAATTGACAAAAAAACGGTGACGGTCAAGGTGCCGGCAGCCAAAATTATTGTAAATGAAATCAATCAGTCCTCAATTAGCGTGTATGATACCGAGGATAAAAAGTTCCGAGAAATTCGTCTGGAGGATTTCACGGGATTCTGCAACGATCAAATGCCGGTTGACGAACAGGCGGCTTTTGACAGCGGAAAGGTGTCAAGTGCGCAGGAACGCCTGACCAATGTGATTACACTGGCGGTGCAGGGAATGGGTAAATTTGACAGTGTAAAGGTTGAATTTCAAAACAACTGATTGAGGTTTTGAAAAAAAGAGGGTGGCTTTGTCACCCTCTTTTTGGGCTTTGCCCATACACCGCACGTGCAAGGGACAGTCATTTTACTGTATGAAAATTTATGAAGCTGACTTGACACCGTCCTGCAAGTGTGATAGGCTAGAAATAACTTAATACCGACAAACGAAGTTTTTAGGAAAAAGCCATGCGCTTACCGAAGGAGTAAAACTCTCAGGTTTCTGCCCGATGGGTGGATCAGGACTATAAACGGATGTGGCTCTGGAGAATCCCGCATCACGGGTGCCGAAGGTGCAAGGCGTACAAGAATGTGCGCTAATCTCTCAGGCAAAAGGACAGAGTGGATTTTAAGCCCGATGGGTGCTGTTTTGTTGTTCTATTTTGGAACAACAGGCTGCGCAAATTCGGGCAGCAGGGCGAACCATCATCTCGTTTTTTCGTGTATTTTCTGGATACAGGAAAATGGGGTTTTTGGATTCGCTTTTTCTTTTTCTTTGGTTTGTTCGGAAATCACGAAAAAGGGGTAAAAAACAATGGATATGGATCAACTTGCGGCAGTCGTGAAGCAGATCAGCGGATTTGTATGGGATAATCTGCTGTTATACCTGCTGGTGCTTACGGGCGTATTGTTTACTGTGCGTACCGGATTTGTGCAGGTAAGGCATCTTGGGACTGGTCTCAAGCGAATGTTTGGCTCTTTCAGCCTCAACGGCAAAAAGGCAGACCATGAGGGCATGAGTTCCTTTCAGGCACTGACCACTGCGATTGCGGCACAGGTCGGAACCGGCAACATCACAGGCTGTGCAACAGCATTGGCATCTGGTGGCCCGGGCGCGATTTTCTGGATGTGGCTTTCCGCCTTCTTCGGCATGTCCACCATTTATGGTGAGGCAGTGTTGGCGCAGAAGTACAAAACCGTCGGTGAGGACGGGCAGGTAACAGGCGGTCCGGTTTATTACATCAAGGCACGTTTTCAAGGTAAATTCGGAAAATTCCTTGCAGGATTTTTTTCAATTGCCATCATTTTTGCATTGGGATTTGCCGGAAATATGGTGCAGTCCAATTCGATTGGTGATTCCTTCCGCAATGCGTTTGGCATCAACCCGATGTATGTTGGCATTGTCTGTGCTGTGATTGCAGCATTTATTTTTCTGGGCGGTGTCAAGCGTATTGCATCGGTTACAGAAAAGCTGGTGCCGATTATGGCAATCTTCTACATTGTCGGCTGTGTTGTCATTTTGTGCATCAACCATGCAGCTTTGTGGGAGTCAATTCAGGCAATTTTTATCTGTGCATTTGAGCCGCAGGCAGTCGCTGGCGGTGTTGCGGGTGTGACCGTCAAGGAGGCAATGCGTTTTGGCGTTGCACGCGGACTGTTCTCCAATGAGGCAGGTATGGGCTCTACTCCGCATGCACATGCGCTGGCAAAGGTAGAAAAACCGCAGGATCAGGGCGTGATTGCAATGGTAGGCGTATTCATCGATACCTTTATCATCTTGACCCTGACTGCATTGGTTATCATTTCGTCCGGTGCGCTGGAGAGCGGTGAGACCGGCTCGACTTTGGCGCAGATGGCGTTTAATCAGGCATTTGGTCAGTTCGGCAGTATCTTTATCGCAATTTGTATGTTGTTTTTTGCATTCTCGACCATCATTGGCTGGTATTTCTTCGGGGAAGTGAATGTCAAAGCACTGTTTGGAAAAAAGGCAGTAAAGATTTATGCGGCAATCGTTGTTTTGTGCGTGGTCTTTGGTGCAGGTTTGAAGGTCGACCTTGTTTGGAACCTTTCCGACCTCTTTAATGGTCTGATGGTGTTCCCGAACCTTGTTGCACTGATTGCGCTCAGCGGCGTGGTTGCAAAGATTGCAAAGGAAGATCACAAGTAAACAAAGAGACTTGGCAGAATAAGCAGAAAAGAGAGTGCGGATTTGGAATCACTGGATTCCGTCCGCACTCTCTTCATCTTCTTTCGCTGAGATATAGAGTTCTTCACATTCGCGCTGTGCCTCAATGAAAGCGTTGATTGCGTTTTCTGTTGCGTGAAACAGCTGATGATACAGAGCTTTGTAGTCTGGCATAAAATCACCTCACTTATATTTTAGGACGGATTGTCCAAAATGTCAATAGGACGATTTGTCCTGCGATATAGTGCAGTAGGTGATGTATATGCGAATCCGAATCCGTGACCTGCGCGAGGACTCTGACTTGACACAGCGGGAGATTGCAGACTATCTCATGTGCGACCAATCGCTGTACTCGAAATATGAACGCGGCGAACGTGTTTTGCCATTGGAAATTGCAGTCAAGCTGGCACAGTATTATCATACCAGTATCGACTATCTGGTTGGCTTGACCGATGTTCGAACGCCTTATGAACGTACTCGGTACAAATAAATTTTATGCGAAAATCGCATAAATGTCAAGACGTAAATTTGGAATGACATACAATGTGCTTGAGGTGAAAGCATTGTACGATAGAATCCGAAATTTGCGTGAGGACGCAGACCTGCCGCAGCGGAAGCTTGCAGAACTGCTCAAGGTGACACAAACAACGTATTCCAGATATGAGAGCGGGGTACTGGACATTCCAACAGACATGCTTGTGACGCTTGCAAGATTTTATGATACAAGCATTGACTATCTGGTAGGGCTGACAGATGAAAAAACACCATACCCCAGATAAAGACTTCCGGTGCGGACAGGGTTCGCACCATTTTTATATGTGACGTTCCACAAGGTTCGATAGGAGGGAACGCAATGGAATATTTATGGGTCGCCAGTGTCACAGCCATGCTGGCGCGTACATGGATTTGGCAAATTATCATGTACTTGTTTTTGTTTTATGGCTGCTGCCGTCTGCCATTTCCTGTATTTTCCAAGATAAAGCCATGGATTGTCATAGGTATTGCGGCACGGTTTGCTCCTGTGCTTGGGCTTGCTGTTTGGATACAGAGCCTGTTATACTTTTGGATTTGGCATCAGTGCTTACGGGGAATTCGGGAACTGGAAGGGACTTATGGCAATTTGAATGGACGGGCAATCCTGTCTGCCTACTGGACAGAGCTTGTGCTGGCGGTTCTTTTGGTTTGTGGGCTTTCGATTGTGCCTTGGTTTGATAAAATGATACCATCTGCCTTGATTTTGCTGCAAACATGGAAGGCATATTTGCTGTATGGGTGCTATCGGAACTACGAAATACGGCGCAGGCAGCTTGCAGGACTGACAGACTGCGCGTGATGGGACTATATTTGTATATCGGAAAAAAGCGCGCGATTTCGGGTTAAAATTTGATTATCTTTGTGGTATAATATTATACCAGATATTTCACGATTATATTAGATATGAAATAGTTTCAGAAAGAAGGTGGTCGATTCAGTGGGCAAAGCAATTCGAATCATAGCGTTTGTTCTCTGGCTGGTGGTTACAGGCTGCAATTTATATATTGAGTTAAGACCGAACGGCGTGGTGGGTGTTCCGGTCAAGCTGTTATTTGCAGCGGCATTTGTACTGCTGTGGACCATTGCATTTCCGCCAACCAGACAGAACATGGGCAAGTGGTTCGCAATGCTGTTCCTTTATTATATTTGGGTGCTGCTCAACCTTCTGTTCTTCGACGCAGCCTTTGGCAGGCACCAAACACATGACGGCATCAATTTACAGCCGTTTTATACGATTCGTAATTATTTACGTGCATATAATCGAGGGTATATTCCCGATATCGCAATGCTCAATCTGTTGGGAAATATTGCGGCATTTGCGCCCATGGGATTTTTCCTGCCCAGTCTGTTCCGGAAAATGGGAAATCTGTTTATATATGTCCCCTGTATGCTGCTGATGATTTGCGGAGTGGAGGTTGCACAGGTTGTCACAAATTGCGGCAGCGGGGATATTGATGATTTGATTTTGAATATGGCAGGTGCGTTTCTAAGCTGGCTGATACTCTGGCCGCTGTCGCGCCATGTAAATAACCGATTGAGAGGATATAAGTATGATTCGTAATGTAGTTGTGGTGGGTCTGGGCTTGATGGGCGGCTCCTTTGCGAAGGCTGTGCGTGCCTATACAGACTGCAAGGTATATGGCTGGAATCGCACACAGGCAGTCGCACAGGCAGCTGTGCAGGAGGGCGTACTCGATGGGATTGCAGATGACGCCATATTGGGACAAGCAGACCTTGTTGTAATCAGCTTATATCCGCAGGCGGCGATTGATTGGCTGAAAGCACATATCGAAAAACTGAAGCATGGCTGTCTGGTTGTTGACTTTGTGGGCGTAAAACAGTGTATTGTGGACGCGCTGACACCATTGGCACAAAAGCATGGCGTTCATTTTGTGGGCGGACACCCGATGGCGGGCAGGGAATTTTCAGGCTTTGCCTATGCACAGGAGGATTTGTTTCGTGATGCAAGCATGATTTTGGTGCAGACAGAGAGCAGCCCGCTTTGGGCAGTTGATGCTGTGGAGGGATTTTTTTCGCAGCTTGGTTTTGGGCGCGTTGTGCGCTGTTCTGCTGAACAGCACGACCATATGATTGCTTTTACCTCGCAGCTGTGCCATGTGGTTTCTTCTGCCTATATCAAAAGTCCAGAGGCGCTCAAGCACAATGGATATTCGGCGGGGAGCTATAAAGACCTCACTCGCGTTGCAAAGCTCAATGAAGACATGTGGACAGAGCTGTTTTTGCTCAATCAGCAGCCACTGGTACAGGAAATTGATGAAATCATCAAGCATTTGACGGAGTACCGAGACAGTATTGCCGCAGGCGATGCCGAGCGTCTGCGTACTCTGCTGCGCGATGGACGCATGATAAAGGAGCGTATCGGATAGGTCAGAGATTCCCGCACAGGGTATCTGTGCGGGCAAATTTTTAGATACAGATTGGACGCGGTCTGAAAAACTTTTGTAAAATAATGCTTGCAATTTTTTGAAAATTGTGTATAATAAATATTGCTGACAATATGAGATGCAGATGTGGCGGAATGGCAGACGCGCTAGCTTCAGGTGCTAGTGCTCGCAAGGGCGTGTGGGTTCAAGTCCCACCATCTGCACCAAAAAAATCCGAACCAATTTGGTTCGGATTTTTTTCTACCTTTTTTTATGAAACAGCATGTGGAAACCAGAGGTAATGCCGACCAGAACAATGAAGATTTCCAATCTGCCCAAAAACATGCCAATGATTTCTACAATCAGCGCTGCCGGAGGTGTTGCGGGGTTTGTGATACCGATAGAAAGTCCAACTGTGCTGAGAGAGGAGGCAAAGTCAAACATGGCTTCGGTCAGGGTGCAGTTAGCAGCCAGTGTCAGCGCCAGCGTACCGATGGTGTATACAACAAGATATAGGACAAGAAAGCCAGTCGTTTCGTCCACTAAGGTGTGGTCGATTGCAGATTTTCCCGATGCTTTGGTGTATTTGGGGGCTTGGATACTGCGGGCGGGAGATAATTTATGCTTTAAGTTGACGCCTCCGACACGCAGCAGCAGATAAACACGGGAAAGCTTCAAGCCGCCTGCCGTGGAGCCGATGCCGCCGCCAATGACCATCATAAGGATTAAAACGCCAATGGCAAACTGCGGCCATTCTGCATAGCTCATCGTCGAATAACCGGTTGTGGACATGGCAGAGACGATATCAAAGGTTGCTCTTTGAAAGCCTTCTCCAAGGCTGATGCCCAAACCGTCTGCCAGAGAAAATGCAGTTGGGGGAATGAAGATGGCAAGCAGCAGGAACATAAACCGGACTTCGCTCACCCGACAGAAGGATTTCACCTTGCCGCGGGCGAGCAGAATCAGTGCGGCAAAGTTGGTGGTTCCAATCAGCATGAGAACGATGGTAATGATTTCGATGGACAGGCTGTTATATTCTCCAATGCTGTTGAGCCGAGTGGAAAAACCGCCGGTGGAAAGGGAGCACATAGAATGGCAGATGCCATCGAACCATGACATGCCTGCAATACGATAGGCAATCGTACCCACAACGAGACAAATATTATAAATGATAAAAATTGCCTGCGCTGTTTTCTTGATGTTGGGCATGATTTTGTCGGGGTGTCCTTCTGCGCTGTATAGATTCATGGAATCCTTGCTGGAAATGAATAAGATCATTACCACGATAAAGCCCAAGCCTCCGCAGTATTGCATGAAGCTGCGGTGAAACAGGTATAGGGCGGGCGTGATGCGTACATCGATAACAGAAAGTCCGGTGGTTGTCCAGCCGCTGACCGCTTCAAAAATACTTTGTACAAATGTAAGTTGTCCGCTGAGGTAGAACGGAAGCGCTCCAATCAATACTCCCCAGCTCCATGCGAATAAAACAGTCAGGCTGGAATGGCCGAGTGAGGTTTTCCAATCAGGCTTTCGCACAGGCTGTTTTCGGAAAATCTGAAAAAGGAGTATGCCAATGCCCAAGAGAATAGAAAATCCGCTGGGAATGACGAAATATAAAAGGTATGAAGCTTCTTCTGGGTACCAGAAAAGGAGTACACTCGGGGTGAGTACAAGGATTCCAATGAGGATCATCAGTTTTGCGGAAATGGAGGCGTTTGATAGTGCTTGCTTCATGGATTACTCCTTCCATGTCAGCAGATGAACCGCTTTCTGTATCTTGTCCGCGTGCGCAATCATAATGAGGGTGTCACCGGCGTTGATTTTGGTATCTCCATGTGGAATCAGTGCGCAGCCATTGCGCAGAACACAGCCGATGACAACTTCATGTGGGAGTTCGATTTCCCATAGTGATTTTCCGGAAACAGGAGCATTTTCAGGGATATTGACCTCGACGATTTGCACCGTGCCAAGGTCAACGGGGATTACATTGACCAAATCGTCAATGAATGCCTGCTGCTGAATGATATTGGTAACAGCTGAAATGGCACAGACTACACTGTCTATACCCATTTGGTGAAAAAATTCGGTCTTTTGTGGGTCGGAGACCAAGGATACCGTTTTTTTCACACCAAAGTTACGCTTGCAAAGCTGGCAGGCAACCAGATTATCGTCATCGTGAGAGGATAAGGCAATGGCAATCGGACAATCTGCCGCACCGGCTTCGTCCAGAACATAGAGTTTGGTACCATCACCGTGATAGACATGTACGCCCTCGATTTGCGCCATGTCCATACATTCATCATAATTTTCGTTGACAATGGTGACATGGTAGCCCTGTGCGAGCAAGGATTTTGCCAAGGCTTTGGTTTTGTTGTATCCACCGATCAACAGGATATTTTTCAGTGTGTGCATAGGTGCTTCTCCTCTCTGCCCAAAAATTTGTCGACTTCTTTCGCCGAGAGAACGGCTGGACAGATGGTTTCGATTCCAAGTTCCTGATATACGCTTTCTCGTTCTGGGTCGTAGAGCCTTGCAATCACTTTGTTCACGTGAAATAAGTCACGGGCAAGCTGTGCAACCATGATATTGGTGTTGTCGTGATTGGTGACTGCGATGACAGCAGACGCCTTGTCGATTTGCGCGGCTTTGAGGTCATTGAGGTCCATTCCATCTCCCGACATAGAAAGCCCGCCAAAGTGAGAGGAAAGGCGACGGAAAGAGGCAGAGTCAGTGTCCATAATCAGGACATTTCCATTATTATCAGACAATGTGTTGGCAAGAGAGGCGCCCAGACGCCCGCAGCCAACAATGATGACATAGTCATCTTTTTTTTCGGTTTCAAAAAAACTCATAATAACCTCCGAAAGGTAAAACCAGATGATTTTGAGCTTGATGTATCGTGCTCCTGTGTACAGTCTGCTTCCAGAAATGCGCATCGGTGGGGAAAATCGCACGTACCATATAGATTGAGATTTTGTTTGGCAGGCATGTAGGTGGGGTCAAGCGCTAATGCGGCACGAAAATGCTTCATGGCTTCTGTGTGGCAGCCCTCTTTCTCATATAAAATCCCCATTAAATTATGAGGGTGCGGAGAGTTGGGATATCTGCTCATAACAGTACACACCATTTGGTAACATTTCTTATAATCACCAGATAACACCATATGTTTTGCGTGTGCGCAGAGTGCTTCCAGTGCGGCATGTTTATTGTTGCTTTCTGTCATAATGCTCTCTTCTTTCTTGTGGATACACCCATATACAAGAATATTTGATGTAGTGAAAGGAACCGAATCAGCGCCCCTTTGACTGCATCTTTACTATAACAGATTTATTGTGTCCTTCGTGTGAGTGAACTGCATTTGCTGTGAGGATCTTGTGAGGATTTTTGGGGAAACAAAAAGAGACTGCGTGCAGTCTCTTGAGATGGTTTTATTCATCTACCAGACGGTAGCCGACACCGATTTCTGTCATAATATACCGTGGTTTTGCCGGAACCGTTTCAATTTTTCGGCGCAGTCCCGCCATGAGCGTTCGAAGGGCCTGTGTGTCAGAGCCATAGCCAACGCCATAGATTTCTTTGATGATGAATTGTGTGGTTAAAACCTTTCCCATATTTTTGAAGAACAGGGATAAAAGGTTGTATTCCATAGGGGTTAAATGGAGATTGCGTCCCGAAAGTGTGACAAGATGCTTTTCCAAATCCATGGAAAGCTCGCCAACCTTGAGCGTGGGCTGCGGATTGTTCATGGCGATCATGGAAAGATGCCGGAGTGCAACGCGGATTCTCGCCATCAATTCGGTTGCGGAGAATGGTTTGGTCAGATAATCATCTGCACCTGCGTCCAAAGCCTCTGCCTTTTCCTTGTCCTGATCGCGGGCAGAAACAACAATAATGGGAAGTTCCGACCATTCCCGTACTTTTTTGATGACCTCCATGCCGTCAAAATCTGGTAAGCCGAGATCGAGCAGCACCAAATCAACATGTCCTGAGACGAGAATGGACATCGCACCCTGCGCTGTGCCAGAGATTTCGGTGGAAAACCCTTCGCTTTTTAAGGTATAGGCGATGAAGTTGCGGATTTGTGTATTATCCTCTACAATCAGAATGTTTTCATGACTCATGCTTTTCATCTCCCATGGGTAATGTAAATGTAAACTCTGCACCGCCGCCTGTGCGGTTGTCCGCTTTTATGCTGCCTCCGTGTGCTTCAACAATAGATTGACAGATAGGCAGCCCGAGACCGATTCCCTTTCGGGTTGCAGATTCCTGTTTGCTGGTTGTATAGAACATCTGAAACAGCTTGGACGTTTCTGGAAGTCCATCTCCACGGTCAGAGACGGTGAAGGTAACGAATTGAGAGGCTGCACGAACGGAAATACGAATTTCCTGACAGGGCGTTGTGTGTTTGACAGCGTTGTCCAAGAGATTGACAAGAACCTGCGTGATGAGTCGGGCGTCCATGGGAACGAGCAGCAAAGAATCTGGAATATCTACCTCAATTTCTCTTTCGGGTGCGCGCTTTTTGAGTATGACCAGTGCGGCGCCGATGACTTCTTCCACGGCTTCCGGCGTTTTTTTGAGTGCCAAGCGTCCATCTTGAAATTTGGTCAGGCTTAAAATATTTTCGACTAAGCCATGCAGCCAGTCTGCATCTTCATAGATATCTCTTGCAAGGCTATATCGCCCATCGGATTTTTCGGTCATATCCATAATCATCTCGCTGTTTCCCATAATACCGGCAAGCGGTGTGCGCAAATCGTGTGAAATTGCGCGCAGTAAATTTGCACGATAGCGTTCCTGTGCGGTCTCCTCTCTGCTTTTTGCCTGTTCACGCAGGCTGTATAGACGATCCAAGGCCAAAGCGGTGCTTTCTACGGTTGCGTACAGCAGCTTGTTTTGCGAATCACTGAGCTTTTCTGCACATACAGTGGGGATACGCAGCACGCCCAGCATCATCGTTCGTCCATAGATAGGATAATCATAGAATTCGGATTGGGCGGCATAGGGCTTGTGAAGATTCTTTATCTGCTTTTGAAAGTCAGCAGGGCACTCCAGCCGGCGGTGAATCTGGGTACCATCTTCTTTTTGCTGGATAAAATGCGGCATCGGTGCACCGTTCTCATCAAAGCAAAGAAAGCCTGCATTGCAGGACAGAATCCGGCTGACCGTTTGTACGACAATCGCAGCGATTTGATTTTCGGTTTCCGCATCGGTCAGATGATTGGTCATCTGGTACAGGATATTGCTTTCAGACTCTTTTTCTCTGGCTTGCGCGGCGGTTTGTTTGACCTTGCTGGTCAATGTACTGGTGATGACGGCGGTGATGGTCATGATGATAACCGTCAGTAAAAGCGTGGGGTCATGGATTTTTAAGCTGTAATAAGGCTCGGTAAAAAACCAGTTGAATGTCACAAAGGACAATACGGCGGCAGCGATTCCATAAAAATAACCGCTTGTGAACCGTGCTGTCAGCAGGACAGATAAGATATAGATAATTGTGATATTGGTTTCAAATCCATGAATGTTTGCGGAGAGGAAACCAATGACAGTTGGAATCGCAATCAAAAGGAGCATAATGGTTGTGTTTAGGAGATGTTTTGTGACGGTTGGTTTCATGGAATCTGCTCCTTGCCTGTCGAGGAATCACGACTTATCTTGTATCGTATTATAGCACAGATTGTGTGAGCGCGGTGTGAGAAAACGAGGATATGCTGTCTGTAAGGATAAGAAAAGCCCTCCCGAACAGGAGGGCTTTGTAATATGGAGATATCATTTTAGGTCGATTGGGTTTATAGATTCTTGCAGCATGAATTGCTTATCCTTTGACAGCTCCCATGGTAATACCTTGGGTAAAGTATTTCTGGAAGCATAGGAATACGGTAACGATTGGGATAGCTGCAAGAGTTGCTCCTGCCATGATTAGACCAAAGTCGCTGGATACCTCACCTTGCAGACGTGCAATGCCGAGCGGGAGAGTAAAGACTTCTCGTTTTTGCAGCATAATCAGCTGCAGGAAATAGTCATTCCATGTATTGACAAAGGTGAAGATTGCAAGTGCACCGATCCCGGGCTTTATCATGGGGAATACGATGGTAGCAAAGGTGCGGACTTCACCTGCACCGTCTACACGGGCAGCCTCCAAAATTTCGCTCGGAATGGTTTCGGAAAACTGTTTCATGAGGAATACGCCGAAGGGCCAGCCTACTGTTGGAAGAATGACTGCAAGCAGCGTATTATTGAGGTGCAGCGCACTCATCTCTTGAAGCAGCGGGATAACAATAACTTGTTTTGGAAGTGCCATGGCACATACAAACAGAGTAAAAAGAATGGTTTGTCCATAAAAACGCTTTTTGGCGAGTGCATAGCCTGCTAAGGACGCGGTAAAGCAGGTTAGGATCATAGCACCCACAGAAATGATAACGGTATTCAACAGCCACTGGAAGGCAGGCTGCTTAAAAAGGTTGATATAATTTTGTGTGGTTGGCGTAAGTGGAAACCACTGTGGTTTTGGCAGGTTGATGGTCAAGGCGTCCTTAAAGGAGCCTGTTACAATCCAATACAGTGGAAAGATGAAGAAAAACGCCAATAGAATGAGGGCGAGTACGGAAAGCAGCTTATAGACCACAGACTGTTCGCCTTTTGTGAATGTATTCTTCATAGAAATCCTCCATTACTCGCCGGACTTTGTGACTTTGAACTGAATTGCAGAGAAAATTGCGATGATGATGGCAAGGATAACACCCATCGCGTTGGCATATCCAAAGTCTTGGAAGTTGTAGGCCATGTCAAAGATATAGTACATGAGAGTGCTCGTGCTGCCTAAAGGGCCACCGCGGGTCAGCAGCTGAATGAGCGCAAAGCACTGGAAGGAGTTGATGGTTGTGATAACCAGCACATATAAGGTGGTAGGCATGATTTCGGGCCATTTGATTTTCCAAAAGACCTGAAGATTGGTTGCGCCGTCAACCTGCGCTGCTTCAATGAGAGATTTGTCTACATTGCCGAGAGCGGCGACATAGAGTACAATGGGCTGACCGATAGAGGTCGTGAACAGAATGAGAATGATACACCAGATCGCAGTTTTTTCATTGCCCAGCCAGTCAAAGCCAATGTTATTTGTAACTTGGTTGATAAGACCATTATAAGGATTGAACATCCATTTCCATACCACAGTAACGGCAACGGTGCCTGTTACGACAGGCAGATAGAATACACAGCGGTAGAAGGAGCGCCATGCCGCGTGCATGGGGTAGATGGCAGAGCCGACCCAGAGTGAAAAAGCGGTGACAGCAGGTACGGATACCAGAACGATCACAATGGTATTCCATAAGGAGCGCAGGAAGGTCTTATCCTGAAACATACGGACGTAGTTTTCAAGACCTGCAAAGCCTTGAACCCCTGCCAGACTGTAATCGAGAAAGCTGTATACAAGGCAGATGCCCATAGGAACTAGGACAAAGCCCACAAAGAAAATCAAGCTGGGCAATAGAAATAGATAAGCGGAGATTGTCTCTCGGCGCATAAGCGCTCGGCTTTTTTTTGAAAAATCGGAGTGCTTTTGAGGTTGTGCAGCTTTGGCTGCGGAGGCAGGTTGTTGTGCCACGTGGATTCCCTCCTCTTTTTTCGTACATGTGAAAATTAAAAAATGGGCTCGCTCATCTGATACCAAAGAGCGAGCCCGCCATAATGATTGTGCTGCTATGGAACTAGACAAGTATAATCATGCGCTGTGTCAGGGATTGCTTGCAGATACAAAGTTATCAGCAGCTGTTTGCGCGGGAGTTCCCTTGACCATAACTTCTTGGAGCATATTAAACCAGTTGTTACGCTGCTCTGTCCAGTTCGGAGTAACATTGTAGTAGTCACCGAGATAAGGCATCAGCTCGGTGTAGTTTGCCATACGCTCTGCGTCTTCAGTGCCCTCATAAACATCACCCTGAGAAGCACGCACAGGGAAGAAGCCGGTTAGACGAACGCTCTCAACACCCTGTGCAGCATCATCACAGACGAACTTGATGAAGGTTTTTGCTGCATCGATGCGAGCCTGATCGCCGTTATCGAATACGCCAAATCCCCAGATACCGCCGCAAAGCTCAGGTTTGCCGTCGTCTGAAGGGAATGCCATTGCATAAGGCGTAAACTGAACCTGAGAAGCATACTGAGATTCATTCGATGCGTTCCAGCAGAATGTAACAGCAGAGGTGCCGTTTGCGAACTGCTGCAGCTCGTCAGATGCTACAAAACCGGCATTTGCGTTCAGAGCCTTACTGTCCACCATGGACTTGAGAAGTTCCAGACCCTTAACATTTTCAGGCGAGTTGGCAGTATATGCAGTGTGCTCTGCATTGGTGTATTGACCGGAATACAGGTTGTTGACCAGTGCACGGGTACCCTGATCGCCGCCGGTGCCGCCGCAGTAAATGATGCCCGGAACGGGAGCAAGACCGGAGTCACGAACAGCCTCCATAGCCTTAACAAAGTTGTCGGTTGTCCATGTGCGGGTTTCCTCATCGATGTACTGCAAAGCATTTGCCTTTTCAAACAATTCATAGTTGATTGCCATGCAGTGTGTGGTCATACAGAGCGGGTATTCGTAGAATTTGCCGTCCAGCTGGCATGCGTTCACAACGGATTCGCTGACTGCGGCAATGTCGTCCTTGGTATCTGCCCATAGGTCGGACAAATCAACCATCTTTCCGGCAGCGCCCCAGTTGGAAACGAGACGTTCCGGTCCCTCCATGATGATATCAGGAGTGTTGTTTGAGGTGATTGCGGAGGTCACCTGATTATCACCGTTCTGGTAGTCCAATGTTTCGTATTTTACGGTGATTTCTGGGTGTACCTTGTTAAAGTTTGCAATGATGTCATCTAGCTTGGAATCGGTGCCGCCCCAAGAACCGATTGGATATGTCCATAATGTGATGGTAGTGTTTTCACCAGTAGATGCATTGTTTGCGGCTTGGTCAGAATTGCCGCCGCAGCCTGCCAGAGCAAGTGTCATGCTGGCAGAGAGTGCCAGCGCAAGAAATTTTTTCATTTGGGTTTAACCTCCTCATTCCTCCATGAAAATCAGCCTTCACGTAACCGCGTAGAAACGGATTGCTTGGGAAAGCCCTGCATGGGACAGGGTGAAACTCTTTCCTTTACTGGGTAAATCGTACAATTATATCTAGAGAAAGTCAATGTTTTTTTGTGGAATTGGTTAAATTTCGTGAAAATGGCAAAAAGAGATTTAATAATTTGAATATTTTGCCAATAGAAATTTGGGCGTTTTTGTAGGTGATGAAAGACAAGAAAATGAAATTTGTCCGAGTCAGGAATCAGAGGTACTGCTCGGGTCGGATTCTTTCTCTGGCGCATATCGTAAGAAGATGCGTTCCAAGGGAAATGAGAGAATGAGTGCTGCCAAGGCAGGCGCGAATAGAATCGGATACCAGAAATTCCAGCACAGTGCGATAGTGAGATATGTAATGGCGCCGCATAGCAGTATACTTGGCAGATGCCGGATCATAAGCTGCAGCGATGTCAGTAAAAGTCCTTTGAAAGAGAACACGAAACGAGCTAACAGACCAAATAAGAGACAGGCGTAGGATAATAAGATAAAACCTATAAATTGCCATGTATAGAAAAATATGGCAGACAGCAGATCGCCGTTGCTGCCCAAAAATGCTAGTCTAGGAAGGCCGTACCCTAGCAAGAGTGTGAGGGGGGTAAAGAGCAAGGTGAGAACGCTTCCGATTTTTACATTGCCCAAAAAGCCCCGAAAAAAATGAAGATAGGTAGAAAAATCCTGCTCTTGACGAATACAGCGCAGGACTGTGGAGTAGAGCGCAGCGGTGGCAGGGCCAATGGTAATGAGTGGAATACAGCAGAAGAACCAGAGCAGGCTGAGTCCAACGATATCAACCATGTGGCTCAAGGTGCGGAAAAAGTCGTTATCTGGGTCGAAAATAGTTTTCCAGTTCATAAAAATGCCTCGTTTTTTGTAAATACTTATATTTATATTTTAACAGATAGAAAAGAAAATGTATAGAACACTCCCGTCATTTGACGGACTGCTTTGAAATGCAGTTTGTGACGTTCGTAATGAATGAAAATGTGAGAAGATGCAGAAAATGAAACTTGTGGAGATATGCAAAAACCCGAGGGTCAAGGTATTATAATATACCTTGACCCTCGGGCTTTGTTTTGACATAACAGGCACACCCTTAAAATTGCCTTTGAAAAAATAGGTGTTCGTGTAATGTCCATCTGGTGGAGACGAGGGGAATTGAACCCCTGTCCGAAAGCACATTCACAAGAATTTCTCCGGGCGCAGTTTGTCTATTGACATTCCTGCCACAGTACGCCGACAAACAGGCTTACTGCTTTCGTAGAGTCATTTTACATGACGAGCGCAACTCTTAACCCGTACACGTTCACCGCTAATCGACGCCATACATCCGAGCCGCGGTACTCTCGAAGATGACGGGCCAGCCGTAATTAGGCAGCCAAAAGAGTAGTATTGTTGTTGTTTAATTTATAAACAAAGTTGAGGCTTTTAAGGCAGTGTCCTCACTGCCGCCCGCTATCCCAGCTTCAGCACCCCCGTCGAAGCCTTTACGTCCCCATAATGGCAGACAGGACGGTGTTTACCGGTTTCTGCTTTTCATCACACGGTCGATTTCACGGTTTGCATCGCGTTTTGCAATGCTGTCACGTTTGTCGTGGAGTTTTTTACCGCGACACAGACCGATTTCGATTTTGACACGGGAATTACGGAAATATACACTCAGCGGAATGAGGGTATAACCGTCCTGCTTGGTTTTGCCAAACAGGGAGAGAATCTCTTTTTTGTGCATTAAAAGCCGTCGGCGGCGCATGGGATCTTTATTAAAGATATTGCCCTTTTCATAGGGGCTGATATGCATGCCAACCACAAAAAGCTCTCCGTCCTTGAAAGAACAGTATGCATCTTTGAGATTTACCTGACCGAGTCGAATCGACTTGACTTCGGTTCCGACCAGCTCGATGCCAGCCTCAAACTTCTCGTCAATAAAGTAGTCATGCCACGCTTTCTTGTTTGAGGTGACTTGTTTAACGCCTTTTTGAATTGCCATGACAAGACTCCTTTCGTGTGGTGTGTTACTATGGTATCATAAGTGTTAAAAGATGTAAAGAGTCATTTGTGTTACATATTTTGCGCCGATGGAACACAGACTGCGGGGAATTTATATTTTTCTCGATATCTGTTTTGCTTTTACTTGGGAAAGAAGGGAAGCATGCATAAATATAAAATGGGCTGATGCAGGAGGTAGACAATCAGGCTGTGCTGACCCAGCCAAGAGAGTGGACGGCAATTTGTCTTTTGCATCCAGACGGGCAGTGGAAAGTATCCAAGAAAATATCCAGCAAGAAATAAAAATAAATTGGGGAAAATGGGAAAGTAATCTGATGAGTAAAAGTCTGGAGAGAGCAGACCAATCAGAGAGAGCCAATAAGATGCATACCATTCATTGGGCAGGAAGATCTTCAGAGTGCCGAATCTAAGATAGTGTTCAGGAATTGTGTAGGTAACATAAAACAAAAGCAGGCACAGCAATAGACCAAACAAAGGTGGTATATGTGACAGCATTGGACGCAAGATAAGATAGCATATAAAGCAGAGTGTCATACAATGTAAAATTCCAAATACAACAAGAGTATGTGCGCCAGTGAACCATGTGGCAATTGTGACAAGAAGGGCACTGCCTGCTAGTATAAGAGTGTGCCGGAGCAGATGCCGTGAGAAATGGATACAAAGACCGGACAGGAGCAAAAATACTGCACAGATGGAAAATTGCCAAATTTGAGCACCCGTTGTATGGTACCAAGTAAGCTCAATATGCAGTAGATTATCAATATTCCAGCAAAGATGAAACAGGATCATACTGATTAAAGAGAATCCTCGCAGTTCATCTAGGAAGATGTAACGCTTTGGGGTTTGAAACTGTAAATAGGACTTTTGCTTGAATAGGGACAAAACCATCACCTCACTATCATGAGTATACTATAAAATAAAAGATGTGTTAAGTGAAAAGAAATGACAAGACAGAACTAAAAAAGACTACAAAAAATTAAAAAACAGGTTGACACAGAGCGTGTGTTGTGATATTATAGTTAAGCTGACCGGTTGGACAGCAAAACCAAGTGAAAAGTTTGAAGAGAAACGACTTTATTGTAGAAAAAAGTCGAAAAACTTTGAAAAAAGTTCTTGACAAACAAAATAAACTTTGGTAAAATAAACAAGCACTTTACCGAAAGGTAAGCGCAAGAA
>JAGZIW010000027.1 GCA_018366035.1 Butyricicoccus pullicaecorum
ATAATAATATGTATCGTTGTCGTTTAACATCGATCCGACATTGCGAACATAAAACCCATTTTGGTAAATATCGATTGGCATGGTACCGGTTGGCGTAGAAGTATTGCTGGAGGGCGCAGTATCTACACGATAACCGAAATAAGTTGGCTCGTGTCCATGGCTTTCACTTGGAGAAACAATAACAGCCTTTGGACGAAAGCCCAATACCACTCTTTTGGCTTCATCATAACCGGAACCAACATAAGAACCTCTGACAGCGGCGTCACCTCCAGTCCCAGCAGGGCCTTGCGGACCTGCCGGACCGATTTCTCCACGATCTCCTTTTGGTCCCTGTGGGCCAGCCGATCCAGTGGGCCCCTGTACGCCTTGCGGTCCAGTGTCTCCTTTTTCGCCTTTCGCGCCCTGCTCTCCTTTTTCTCCCTGCGGAATGACGAAATCAAAAACCGCATCGAGCGCTGTACCGCTGTTTGTGACCTGCGCCTGCGTTCCCGCCGGTCCGGTCTGCACGGAGCCGATTCGCAGGCTTGCCGCCTGACCGTCGTCCCCCTTGTCACCTTTGGCGCCGGCTTCTCCCTTTTCACCCTTGGCACCATCTGCGCCTGCGGGTCCAGCGTCTCCCTTATCGCCCTTGGCACCATCTGCGCCCGCGGGTCCGGTGTCTCCTTTTTCACCTTTTGCACCATCTTTTCCGTCTGCACCGTCCTGCCCGCGTTCTCCGCGCTCTCCCTTGTCTCCCTTTGCACCGTTCTTCACGGTAAATACCTTTGCGCCCTCATGGTCTGTGATGGTAATAGTCGTGCCATCTTCCGCTGGCGCGGTCTCTATGGTAGGAGAAAATCCATCTGCACCCTTTTCTCCCTGATCGCCTTTGGCTCCTGCCGGTCCGGATTCTCCCTTGGCGCCAGCAGGTCCGGCGGGTCCGATATCGCCTTTATCGCCTTTCGCGCCTTGCAGCTTGCCATGATTTGTCCAGTCGCCTGCAACACTGTCATAGATATAGATATCATAGGGGACAGATGCACCTACGCTGTACGCATCACCGGCTTCCGGCTGTGTCACAGCTTCTTTGAGTGCCTGCAAACTTTCATACTTTCCCAAAATGCGAAAGCCCTTTCCCTGCTCTCCCTTTGCACCGGTATCTCCTTTTGCGCCCTGTTCTCCGCGCTCTCCCTTGTCTCCTTTCGCACCGTTCTTCACGGTAAATACCTTTGCACCCTCACGATCTGTGATGGTAATAGTCGTGCCATCTTCCGCTGGCGCGGTCTCTACCGTGGGAGAAAATCCATCTGCACCCTTTTCTCCCTGATCGCCCTTGGCTCCTGATTCGCCCTGATCTCCTTTTGCGCCTTGTGCCCCCTGTTCGCCCTTTGCTCCAGTATCTCCTTTTTCTCCCTGTGCACCGGTTTCCCCTTTTGGACCACGTTCCCCCTGCGCACCAGTATCTCCTTTCTGTGCCAGCAGGCTGTATTTCTGCCCGTCATCTGACGGTGTCACACCAACTACACCGTCCTGTAATACAAGAAAAGAACTGCCCTCAAATCGTACCAAATCCAACCTGTTGTAGACTGATTCCGGTACATATTCCCCTTTTGGCGTGATGCTCACCTTGCCTAAATTTGTACTTGCCATTATAGAATCACCTCTAAATATCCATTTTCATTCAGCTTAAAATCCGGCTGCTGATAGCCGTCTGTCGTGTGCATAGAGAGTATGCCGGTTTGGGGGTTGATGTCAAAAGTGGCATATTGCACATCTCCTCTGTCTCCCTTATCCCCCTTGTCTCCCTGCTCTCCTTTTTCCCCTGTGTCACCCTTTTCTCCCTGTTCGCCCTTGTCTCCCTGCGCCTTCTGCCCGCTGTCCTCATACTGACCGGATACCGGATTGTATACCCACCAGTTTCCATTCTGAATCTTGGGCGCATTTTTAGAAAAGGTCTCTGCCTTGCCTGCCGCATCTTCCGCCCGTTCTGCTGAGGCTTCTGCAGAGTCCGCCGCTGTCTCAGCACGTTCTGCCGCCTGTTCTGCGCGTTCTGCTGCGTCCTGTGCCTGTCCCGCAGCTGCAACCGCCTGTTCTTTGATGTTGGTCAGGTTTTGTTCCAGCTGTTCAAACTCACTTGGCGCTGTGAATTCAGTTCCCGCCTTGATGCTTTCCGCGAGCATCAGACCCAAGACATTGGACTTCATTTCACGCTCTCCAGATAGACCACGTACCTGTAATTCGCACGGCCCCGCTGCCGAAAGATAGCTTTCCTTCAGTTCACTGGACGCCACATTTCCGTGCAGCATTGCGTCCAAAATATTTACCTTACCATCTGCAAACCGCAGTTCAAATTTGTACTGCCACACACTGGGCGCATCTATGTGTACCGCAAGCGTGCGCGCCAGATGTTCGCCATCATAGCCAAGCAGTCTGTCTGCCCTGTCCGGTGCAGATAATACCCAATTTTTCAGTTGCAGCATTGCCTGAAATCTCCTTTCATTTTTCATACCTCCATTTCTCTATTTGTGCCCATAATATTTCGCCCCTGCCTCTCCAGCGTTCCCTAAATTAAAAGACTTTGCACGCATCATAAGAAAGGGCTGCACGCTCCCGCGGTGCGGAGTGCGTACATTCCCATGAGGCGGGGCACTTCTTGGTACTGTTCCCGCCTGCACGCTCCCGCCCTGCGGCGGCGCT
>JAGZIW010000013.1 GCA_018366035.1 Butyricicoccus pullicaecorum
AAGCCAGTACCATAGCAAGAACCTTCTTCAGATTCTTCATAGGATTTTTTCCTCCTTTTTTTTCGCGGGGCTTCCCCCACCTTTGAGTATGGATTTATGATAACAGCGATGAAATATAAAGTCAATGTAACACGAGGACACGTAACATAAGTGTAATATTACACAGGCTTTTCATGACAACAAATAGTAAAAAATACGCCCTGTGATTACACAGAGCGTACAAAATGCACAAATTCATATTATTTTTTGACAATCGAAAGTAATATTTTGGCAAACTCAGCGCGTGTGAACGCATCGGCAGGGCGCAGACCATTTTCATCTCCCTGTAACAAATGCGCGCGTACACAGATTGCCGCCGCGCGGCGGCGGTCTTCGGGGATCTGCTCAAAGTCAGGGAAACGGCTCAGATGCTGCACGACCTCCTTTGTATCCATGTCCCCGCCGTCCCGTTTTTGATAGGCGAGCACATTGGCAAACAGCTGCATTGCATCTGCACGTGTCATAACAGCTTCGGGGTCAAACCAATAGGTATCAAACCCCTCGAGCAGTCCCGCCTCATAGATGGCGCCGACCTCTTTGGCGTACCATTTACTCTGATCGATTGACGGCATCGTGCCTTCAGGCAGCTCCAGTCCGCGCGCAATTGCCGCCGCCGCCTCACAGGTGCGGATAAAGGTATCTGGTCGAAAACCGCGTTCATCTCCGGTCATCAATCCCTGCCTTGCGACCTCTGCCACATAGGGAAATGCCCAGTGCTTATATGGTACATCGGCATAAACGACGCCGGCAAATCCTGTCAGCGCACGGTAACACGCCCCGTCAAAGTTGATTGCTTCCGCCATCTGGTCAAAGGTCAGGTGCAGGCTTTCGGCATAGGGCTGTGCGGTACCAACTGTTGTGTGGGAGCGGAAAAACGTCACACCGTCCCTGTCCATACGCGGCGAACCATAATAAGGAATGGTCTGCGGGAGCAGCTTTGCCGTGACCTCAAGCATCTTGTCATTAAATAGGTCATGTTCTGCCGTATACCGCGCCCCTGTCACAAGGTCAACGCCAATCGAGCTGTTCCAGCCGGCAACCGCCTGTCCGGCATCGCTTGTACCGCTTGCCCACACCACCAATACCTGATTTTCAACCGAAAATCCATAGGTTGCACGAAGTGCCGTGCGGCTTGTCTGCCCGCTCGGCCCTGCAGTGAAAAATTCACGCAGTGTATTATTGATGCGTGTCTGCACGTTTTTATCCTTCATGCCGGACAACATAGGATATTCAATGTACCAGCCGTATTCTGTACCGTCCTCATTCATGCCCAGATACTTTTCATAAACCTCGGTTGTAACCTTGATGCCACCCTCCAGTTCATATTCGCGGACATTTTCATGCAGTACCCGTCCATTATATATATTGATATACTGCGTTTTTCCGTCCCGCTGCACGCAGGCAACCGTAGACGCCACGATTTGCGGATTTTCAATGCCGGATACTCTTTTCTTCAGGCTGCCGGACGCATTGAAAAAAATGATATCTCCCTCTATCGTGCCATGCCATGAAATGCCGTATTGGAAGCTTTCAAAGCCGCCTGCATAGGTTTCCGTGCGGTAGACAACCGTTCCGTCCTCATTGATAACAGACGCCCCCGCATCAATGCCGCGCACCACATACAGCCCATTTCCTAAGTAGTTCATGTAAGGATAGGTCGGCGCGAGCACCTCTTTTCCTGATGTATCCATGAGTCCCCAGTTGGTTCCCACCCGTATCATAGCACGAGAGCCTGTAAAGGGCTTAATTTCCTCATAGGAATAGCTTGCCAGAAACCGCTTTTCCTTCACCGAATACAGCGCATACTGTTGGGCAGGGTTGCGCAGAATGATTACACCATCTCCATAGATTTCCAAAGCCGCTGCATCTGTGCTGGGCGGCAGTGTTGCAATCTCTCTGCCGTCTGTTCCGATTAAATGGCAGTTGTTTTGCAAATCCCGCACCAGTGCCTGCCCGCCGGCAAACTGACCCGCTTCCAAATATACCGGTGCAATCACCGAGGTGCCTTCCAAATCGACATAGCCATAACGGGTCTGCGCCCCCTCACCCGTCCGCACGCATACACGCCCGTCCATGGGGAACCCGACCGCACCGACATATTCTCCAATCCGACTGCCGTTTGCCTGAAAATATACCGTCCTGTCTGCATAACGGAAAGCGGCAACGCCGTTTTCATACGCTACCGACTGCGGCGCACGCTGCCAGCCGGTCAAATTCTTGCCGTTCGCGTCGATCAGCGCCGCCTCTCCCGAATCGTTATATACCGCGGCAACGCCTGAAGCATCAAACGGGTCCGCTGCACTGTATGTGCAGTCAATCACAATTTTTCCATTTTCATTCATATATCCCCAGTGCTCCACACCGTCCATGCCCGTTTTCGGCACAGCAAACAAAGAGCCTGCCGGCACTGCTGCAAGCGCTGCCGATGTACATAAGACAAAAAACGCACAGATACACACCGCCGCACGTCCCAGCCTGCGAAACATAATACACACCTCCGGTTTCGGTCAAATCTTCTTTTTCAGTATACCCTGCCCCCCTGCCTTCATACAAGACGAACCGGAAAAATGAAACAAAAGTGTAAAGTTCAGGTTTCCTGCCAAAATTTCCAGTTTTATCCATGTCCTTTCGGGCTTTGCAGCGCAAAAGCCGGTTTTGCGCATATCAAAAAAACAGGCGTCCCGCTCGTGCAGGACGCCAATACAGCCAAAGCTTATGCATCTAAATTTTCTGCTTCGCGCAGCCATACCTCACTGACCGCATCGGAGGGCATACGCCAATCCCCGCGGGGAGACAGCGCGACCGAACCAACCTTCGGGCCGTCCGGCAGGCAGGAGCGCTTGAACTGCTGCTGGAAAAATCGCTTTATAAAGGTAACCAGCCATTTCTTGATGACTGCCTTGTCATAAAGCCCCTCAAAGGCGCGTACCGCAATGCGGTACACCTTGCGCGGCGGATATCCAAACCGCAGCATATAATACAGGAAAAAATCATGCAGTTCATATGGCCCGACCAGTTCTTCCGTCTTTTGACTGATTTTTCCATCTTTCGGCGGCAAAAGTTCGGGAGAAACCGGTGTCCCCAGCACATCGAGCAGGATTGTGCGCAGTTCCTCCGGCGCATGCTCCGCCTCGAATGCTGTCAGATACCGCACCAATGTCTTGGGCACGGAAGCATTGACCCCATACATGGACATGTGATCGCCGTTATAGGTCGCCCAGCCCAGTGCAAGCTCCGACAAATCTCCGGTTCCAATGACAAGCCCGCCCAGCTGATTTGCAATATCCATCAGCAAATAGGTACGCTGCCGCGCCTGTGCATTTTCAAAGGTGATATCCAGCTTGTCTGGGTCGTGTC
This sequence comes from Butyricicoccus pullicaecorum, assembly GCA_018366035.1. GTDB lineage: Bacteria > Bacillota > Clostridia > Oscillospirales > Butyricicoccaceae > Butyricicoccus > Butyricicoccus pullicaecorum_A. The sequence goes on from JAGZIW010000013.1 coordinate 3,397, forward strand.
CAATGTCGGAAAAATGCTGCTCCACCGCTGCCTTGATATCAATGCAGCGCAGGCTGGTTCCATACGCCAGTGCAAGCTGCTCGGCGTTGGATTTCGTGCGCCGTGTTGTGCCAAAGCATGGCATAGTAATGGTGTGGATACGCGAACGCTCCCAACCCAATAAATCAAAAGCATGGACGGTTACAATAAGCGCCAGTGTAGAGTCCAGACCACCCGAAAGCCCAATGACTGCTGTCTTTGCGCGGGTATGGCGCAGACGTGATGCCAGACCTGCCGCCTGTATCTGCAAGATTTCCTCACAGCGCTCGGAAAGCTCCGCCTTGTCCGACGGGACAAATGGCATCTGTGCAAAGCTGCGTGTCAGGCTGACTTCATACAATGGCAGATCGAACCAGATATTTGTCATTTGTTCTTGTGCCTGCCCAAAGGTATTCATGCGGCGGCGCTCAAAGGACAAGCGTCCCAAATCCAGTTCGCTGCAAATCAGTCCGGTGGTAAAGCGTTCCGACTCGCACAGCACCGTACCATTTTCACAAATGAGATTATGACCGGCAAACACAAGGTCCTGCGTAGATTCTCCCATACCTGCATCTGCATACAGATAACCGCACGCCAAGCGTCCAGACTGTCCGGCTACAATCCGGCGGCGATAAGCCGCCTTGCCCACAAGTTCAGAGGAAGCCGACAGGTTGACAATCACCGTTGCGCCCGCCTGCACCAAACGGACAGAGGGCGGCTGCGGAACCCATAAATCTTCACAGATTTCACAGCCCAATACCAGTTCCGGCATCGTGCGGCAGCGGAATAACAGGTCTGTGCCCATCGGCACCTCCTGATGACACAGCTGTATCATGCGCGTTTTCATGCCTGCACCGGAGGCGAAATGACGCAGTTCATAAAACTCGCTATAATTCGGAATATTTTGCTTGGGTATCACGCCAAGAATTTTTCCCTTGTAACAAATGACTGCACAATTATATAGGGCATTGTCCAGCCGCACCGGTAAACCCACCGCAAACACCAGTGCAAACCGCGCACTGCACTGCAAAATCCGTGCAAGCCCTTCTTCGGCGGCGTCCAGCAGTGCTTCCTGCAAGAACAAATCTCCACAAGTATAGCCTGTCAGTACAAGCTCCGGAAATACACAGAGAGAAATCCCCTGTTCTGCCGCTGCCGCAATCATTTCTTCCACACGGGCTGTATTATAAGCACAGTCTGCAACCCGAATACGCGGCGTCGCAGCGGCAACCTTCAAAAATCCTTCTTTCATAATCCTCCTCCATTCCGGAAATACGGTCGAAAAAGCCATTTTGGCTCCTTTATAAATCCCAAAATATGCACCATCTGGCGCAAATAGGAAACAGACGCATCGCCTGCTTCTCCTTTATTATATCAAACATAGAAGTCCATACAAACTTCTTTTTTTTGCAGATTTGTCAAAGCGTTGTATCGTCCTCCAGCAGACGTGCAAGCGCCTGTGTCAGAGCTTCCCTTGAAGTTGCTGTCTTATGCTGCTGAAAAGACTTCACCTGACGAAAAATTGTCTCTGTATCAATCGCCTGCATAAGAGCGGCGGCACTCTCTTTGAGTCCTGTCAGTTCACTTTCGGTCAGCCGGCCCAGCATCTGCTCCAAATTGTGGTTGAGCGTCTGATACTGCTTAGTCAGCTCCCCAAGCTCCTGCCTTGCGGTTTCACTCATGGTGATTCGCGGCTGTTCTGTTTTTTTCTCAGGCTTTGCCGGTGTGCTGTCCACGCCAAAAAAATCCGCAATGCGCTTTTTCGTTGCAGCAGATACCGAAATAACCCCATTTTCCCATTGTGAAATCAGGCTGCGGGAAACTCCTGTTTTCTGGCTCAGCTGCTGTTGGGTCAGTCCGGCGCGCTCGCGCAGCCGCTTGAGTTCATTGCCCTCCACACACGGTCCCTCCTTTGTTCTGCTTTGTTCTTTTCTATCTTACCTTGTTTGACATTGTTTGTCAATGTTCTGTTTATGTTCAGTTTGATTGACATTTATGTTCAATGCTTTCTGAACATAAATGAACATCATGTTTATACATTTGACATTTATTGACATTCATGTTCAAATTTCGTCAAATGTATTGTTTTTCCTGTAAAAACATCGATGAACACTATAAAAGCCCTTGCTTTAGACGTTTTTTTCTTATCTTCGCAATGGCAGCAGATATGACAGTTTCCCCTATGCCTGCTGCAATTATTTGCATGATATGAACACACATGGAGACAAAAATTTCAGGTTCTTCCCGCCGCGCTCTTTGTTCAAATACCAGCCCTATTCACTTTCTCTTTTCGATCTGCGGCACGCCGCTGGTTGATATCCATTATATCTGTGTTCCACTCTCACAGAACAGAGTCGAAATGTCACACGCCTGCCGCTTTTGCTCTCATCTTGATTTCATGCCATTCGCGAAAGCTTGCTGTAATTGGCATAGTCCGCAGCGCTGTCTGGTATTCGTCCTTTCCATCAAACAGCGCTCTCTTACAGTTCGAATATCCACACGAAATTCATACGCCATCATTCGGGGCTGTGTCAGGCTCTCAGTCACGCACCTTTCGTTTACAGAAATTGTATTTCCTGACACACAAAACCACACCCAAACTCTCCCTCTATAATGGCTTTCTTTTTGCAATTTTATAAAAATATTCTTGCATTTATATATGTATATTCCGGATAAATATTCTTTCCTCCTACATTCGCATTTCTTCCCTATCATTCCGCTCCCTCTGATTCTTCTATGCTTGTGTGTATGCGGCATCTGTATATTTCCAAAAAATTCTATTCTTTACAAAATCTATTGGATTTAAAAACACTCCGTTAGCCAGTGATATCTACATTTCTTTTTTTATTTCTATCATTATTCTATAAAATTTGCAAATTCTCTTTTTATATAAACAATTATTTAGAAATTTTTATTTCTAACCTGTACAGTCAAACGCAGAAATAATTTGCGCAAAAAAACTATAATAAACTACAATTTATCCCTTATAGGATATTTGCTTCTCTTGCCTATTTTTCTCGTCTTTCGTCTTATCTCCTCTATTTTCAATTTTTCTCGGCAAAAATCTTATGAATATTTATTCTTTATTTTTTTATTATATGAAATATATTTATTCAAAATATTTCATAATTGCATTTTTTCATATAAAGCTTTGTTTTTGAAACTTTTTACCAGTTTTTATTTTTTCACACAGCCAGTATCCCAAATCTCTAATAATATATTCTTTTTGAATAGTCAGATTTTGAACTTTTTTACGCTTTAAATTGCTTTTTTCGCGAATATAGTCGCGAAATGTCGAAAATACGCGAATATTTGTTGTAAGTTTTTGTAGACATTCCCCAAAAAATAACGTATTATATTGGTATTCTAATAAACCAAGGAAGTTCTGCAAAAAGCCGGTCAGATGCACAAATGATGTCAGTGAATTTTACCCCACAGCTCCAGTTTTTTAGAAATCTTTTTCGCTTTCACAAAAGAGGCAGTTCCATATCAGAACTGCCCTGCATAAAATATCAAGAATATAAAAAAGGAGTGTTTTGAGTATGTGTGGTATTGCTGGAAGTATTGATTTTTCTCCCTATGCGTGTACGCCAGATGGATTGTCTGCCCACATGGCACAATGTCTGACCTCCGCAAATTCAAATCCAGCTGATGTTTATGAAGATCAGCGGATATGCCTGATACAGTGCCATGCGGGCGCTGTATCCGATGATATCCACCCCCTGCAAAGTCCAGACGGAAATATAATATTGATTTATGACGGAGAGTTATATAATACCCGAGAACTGTGCCAACAGCTTTGCACACTCGGATATACAGGATCCTCCGATGCAGAAATAATCCTGAATGCGTATCTTGCATGGGGAACGAACGCCTTTGAAAAATTCAATGGTGTCTATGCCTTTGCATTATGGGACAAACAGGCAGAACGCCTCACGCTATGCCGCGACCGTCTGGGCGTCAAACCGTTATTCTATACGCGGCAAAATCATCTGCTTGTCTTTGGTTCCGAAATCAAATCCATGCTCTGTCACCCTGCTGTGGAACCCAAGCTAGATGAAGACGGACTTCGCACATTATTACTGCTGGGCCCAGCGCGTCCACCATATTCCGGAGTCTTACATGGAATTTTCTCTGTATTGCCCGGCCAATATCTTACGTTTGATAGAAATGGCTTACAACAAACCTTCTATTGGCAGCTCACGGCAAAAGAACACACGGATACCTTAGAGCAGACGATCGCACATACCCGCTGGCTGGTCGAGGACTCTGCCGAGCGTCAGCGCAGTACAGAAATGTGCACATTTCTCTCTGGGGGATTAGATTCCTCTATTCTATCTATGCTCTCCGCTCGCTCTCTGCGCATGCGCGGACAAAAGCTGCACACCTTTTCGGTTGACTATCCAGACAATGAAAAATATTTTACAAAAAGTATTTTTCAACCAAATTATGATAATTTGTATATTCAGCAGATGGCAGACTTTCTGCACACGGAACATCACAATATCCTTCTGACGCAGCCCGAATTGGTAAACGCCCTAACAGCAGCCACAGAGGCACGCGGCTTTGCTGGTATGGCAGACATCGATGCCTCTCTGCTGCAATTCTGTCAATCGGTTCGTGCACAGGGATTTACAGTCTGTCAATCGGGAGAGTGTGCCGACGAATTATTCGGCGGATACCCTTGGTATCATCACGAAGAAATGCTCTTTACAGATGGGTTCCCGTGGTCATGCGCTACCAATCTGCGGCAATCGCTTGTACAAGAAGGAATCCTGCGCGACAGTGAGGAGTTTGTTCATGCACATTATGAGCGAACCTGCCAATCTGCACCCAAACTGGACACTGATAGTCCTCTGGAATCACGTATGCGGGAAATGTTCCTGCTCAATTTGCAATGGTTTATGGCAACACTCCTCGCACGCAACGACCGCATGAGCGCACATGCAGGACTCACTGTTCGCGTTCCATTTTGCGATTACCGTATCGTTGAGTATACTTACAATATGCCTTGGAAATTCAAAGCGCTGGAAGGACGTGAAAAAGGGATCCTCCGCAAAGCATTTGAACATGACCTGCCGGAAGAAATCGTCTGGCGCAAAAAAAGTCCCTATCCAAAAACATGCTCACCTGAATATACCGCGCTTGTTGTAAAACTGCTGCGGGAAAAAATGCAGGACCCCACTTCGATTCTGCCTGAACTTTTCCAAAATCAGGCACTCGAAAACCTCATACAGAATCCGGAGCAGCTCTGCGCTCCGTGGTACGGACAACTCATGCGTGTACCTCAGATTTTTGCATACCTGCTCCAAATCGATTATTGGTTCCGCACCTATCATATCACCTTGATGTAAAAAAAAGAGACAGATGCCAACTGCATCTGTCTCTTTTTGTCATTCTATTCCCACGCTGTCCTGTTCCGCCTCTGCCTTTACACAGGAATGGTGCATGGATCAAAGGAACCAATCGCCTCACACACCGGACATACATCTAATCGATTTTCAAACACCGCACCGCAGAATACACAGCGATACCCTTGCTTATGCTGAATCTTCTCTTCCTCCACAGCTTCCTGCACAGCATTTGCCCGCGCCTGCTTATTCAGCTGTATCATAGCCTCCATAAATTGCTTTTCATGCGTTTTCTCAACCTCAGCTACACGTTCAAACAAGACCGCAAGCTTTTCAAATCCTTCTTCCCGCGCAATTCTGGCAAACTCCGGATACATATTTGACCATTCTTCAAACTCTCCAGTTGCTGCATTTCGCAGATTTTGCATATTTCCCTGAATGGGACCATGCAGATTTGTATACCAAATCTTTGCATGAATAGACTCATTTCCCGCCATTCTTTCAAACAGCTCTGCAATCTCAGTCTGACCTTCTTTTCGCGCCTGCTCTGCAAAGTAAGTATATTTATTACGTGCGATAGACTCACCAGCAAGTGCAGCCTTGATATTTTGCTCTGTTCTTGTACCTTTCAGATCCATCAATTGATCCTCCCTAATTGATAAGAGTTATTATTTTTATCATAATTCACACACACTAGAATGTCAATCAGTTTTTCTGCAAACAGGGGCATATCCACCGGATATGCCCCTGCCAATTTACACTTCTGATTTTGCTTCTTCCAATTTTGGATTGTCCAATAGCTTCATAAATTCGTCACCTGTAATGGTTTCATAATCATAAAGATGCTTGGAGAGTGCATGCAGCTTGTCCATATTTTCACTTAGCAGCTGCTTTGCCTTATCATATTGCTTACGCACCATCGCCACAACCATACGGTCGATTTCCGAAGCGGTCTGGTCTGCACAAGCCATGGAAGCATCTCCGCCCAGATAAGCATTGTGTACCTGTTCAAACGCGACCATACCAAATTCATCGCTCATTCCATAACGTGAAATCATAGCACGCGCCAAGCGTGTTGCCTGCTCGATATCATTCGATGCACCTGTTGTAATAGAGTGAAGCGCCAGTTCTTCCGCCGCACGTCCGCCAGTCAGCGTTGCAATCTTATTTTCCAGTTCCTCACGGCTCATCAGGTTGTGCTCCTCCTGCTCTACCTGCATGGTGTATCCCAGTGCACCAGAGGTTCTGGGAATAATAGTAATTTTTGTGACGGGAGCAGAATGACTCTGCAATGCCGCTACCAGCGCATGCCCGACCTCATGATATGATACGATCAACTTTTCCTTGTTGGACAAAATTTTATTCTTTTTCTGATAGCCCGCAATGACAACCTCAACACTTTCCTCCAAATCAGACTGTGCAACCTGATCGCGTCCAGAGCGTACTGCCCGAAGCGCTGCCTCATTGACCATGTTGGCAAGCTCTGCACCAGATGCCCCCGCGGCCATACGTGCAATGACGCTGAAATCCAGATTGGGTTCGCACTTGACCTTTTGTGCATGGACACGCAAAATGGCTTCACGACCAATCAGGTCAGGCAGTTCCACTGGCACCCGACGGTCAAAACGTCCCGGGCGCAGCAGCGCGGGGTCAAGCGATTCCGGACGGTTGGTCGCCGCTAAAATAACAACGCCCTTACTTCCATCGAATCCGTCCATTTCTGTCAGCAGCTGATTGAGTGTCTGTTCGCGTTCATCGTTTCCGCCCATACCGCCGGCGCCCTCACGTTTTTTACCAATGGTATCGATCTCATCAATAAATACAATACAGGGGGCTTTCTCGCCTGCCTGCTTAAACAAATCTCGCACCTTTGCCGCACCCATACCAACAAACATCTCCACAAATTCAGAACCTGAAATCGAGAAGAATGGTACGTTTGCTTCACCTGCCACTGCTTTTGCAAGCAGAGTTTTACCAGTGCCCGGGGGGCCAACCAACAAGGCGCCCTTTGGAATGTGTGCGCCAATATCGGCATAGCGCTGAGGATTATGCAGGAAATCCACAATCTCTGTCAAGAGTTCCTTTGCCTCATCTTCTCCCTGAACATCTGCGAAATGAATCCCCGTTTCCGAAGCCACATAAACCTTGGCATTGGACTTTCCAAAGCTCATCATTCCAGAGCCGACCTTCTTCTGCATAGAGCGGGTCATCCACATACCAAAGCCAAGAATGATAATAAACGGTAAAACTGCGGTCAAAAATGGAGAGGGTGCGGTTGGCCAAATCTTTGTAAAGTCTACATTGGAGTCTAACAGGCGATGCACCAAATCCGGATCATCTACCAACGCCGTAACATAGACCTGTTCCCGCTTTTGATCTTCATCTTTCACAGTAAATACAATCCGGTTATCCTTGCTTTGAATCTCAGCCTGCGCAATCTTCCCCTGCTCTGCCATGCCAACAAATTCATTATAGGTTACAGTCTTGGTCTTTGGCGCAATCAGACTGGGAAGCAGCAAGTTTCCTATCAGCAGCAGCGCAATCGCAATGCTGTAAAAATACAAAATGCGCTTGCGGTCGGGCTGTTTTACTTCTTTCATATTACACTTCCTCTTCTGCGGACAAGGCATGTTGTCCCTGCTAATCTTACAAAAATAACCTCTTACAAACGGCCGTCTTCTTGGCAGCTGCTGCAATCACAAATGCCTGCGCTGCTTTAGGAAAGCATAAGCCCTCTGCACGGTGCTATTTTTTCTTTTATTATAACAGAAGATTGTGTCAGGAATACAGAAATTTTTTGAACGCACTGTAAAACAGCTGTATCCTTCTCGGGTGTTTCACGTGAAACATCAGAGAAAAGTGCCGAAAATCCGTTTTCCCTATATTTCCCACATACTCCATCTCCCCTGCATTTCTTAGGCTGCACGCGCATAGAATAAAGCATCTCTGCGATTTGATCGGCAGATTTTATATATCATATAAGGAGCTGATTATTGAATGCCAGATTCTCCAAACCCCTTTGGGTCCCTTATCGTTTCCGTGACGACTGCCCTCGGAACCGTTCCACTACCCAATGCACTGGTTACGGTATACGCCCAAAATGAAGGCAATCCCGTACTCTATCGCACTGTGCGCACCGATGCCTCTGGGCTTTCTCCTGTTATGGAGCTGCCCGCACCTGCACTGGCGGACTCTCTCAAACCAGACCAGCCGCTTCCCTATCTCAACTATTCGGTTAAAGTAGATCTTCCAAATTATCAATCCGTGGAGGTGCGTGATATTTCTATTTTTCCCGGCATTATATCTACGCTCCCCATCTCCCTCTCTCCTGAAACCTCTTCGCAAGCGCCTACCCGTGTCAATATTCTTCCGCAGGAGACGCTCAATACACCTGTCGAAAAGGAGAAACGCTAATGGCTTTACCCACGATCCCTGAAATGATCACTGTACATTTAGGACGTCCAGACGATCCTACTGCGCGCAACGTAACTGTCCCTTTTCCCTACTACATCAAAAATGTTGCTTCCTCTGAAATCTATCCCACGTGGCCGGAAAATGCAATCCGTGCCAATATCTACGCGCAGGTATCCTTTGCACTCAACCGCATCTACACCGAATGGTATCGTTCACAGGGCTATGACTTTGATATTACAAATTCTACTGCTTTCGATCAGGCATATGTAGATGGACGTGAAATTTTTGATAATATCGCTGATATTGTAGATGAGATCTTCGACGATTATCTCACGCGTCCCGGCTCCGTAGAACCATTATTTGCACAGTATTGCAACGGAACAACTGTAACCTGTGACGGTCTCAGCCAATGGGGTACGGTTCCTCTTGCAGAAGAAGGTAAAACACCCTACGAAATTTTAACTGCCTTCTATGGCGATAATTTGAACATTGTACGCAATACACCGATAGCTCCCAATATTGGCTCCTATCCCGGGACACCGCTTCAGCTCGGTGACTTTTCAGACGCTGTGCGTACAGTACAGCTGCGTCTCAACCGCATTTCCAATAATTACCCTGCCATTCCAAAAATTTATCCCGTCAATGCCTCTTATGACCAAAGTACCGTAGAAGCTGTAAAGGCCTTTCAAAAAATCTTTAATCTAACCCCAGATGGCATTGTTGGAAAAAACACATGGTATCGTATCGCATATCTCTATGCTGCCATTACCAAGCTTGCTGAGTTGTCTAGTGAAGGGCTTCGACTGGAAGATGTAACAGAAATATTCCCTTCTTACCTCCGGCTCGGTGATAAAGGCGAAGCTGTCTCCACGATTCAATATTATTTGTCTGTGATTGCTGCCTTCTATCCAAATCTGGTTCCTGTTACCATTGACGGAGACTTTGGACAACAAACAGAAAATGCTGTCAAAGCATTTCAAAAACAATACGGTCTCGCTGTTGACGGAATCGTTGGAGCAGAGACTTGGGAGCGTATGAATACAGTCTACAATGACATTCAGTCCTCTCTTCCCGACTGGGCTTCTCGTGACTCTGTTCCATTGTTTCCGCGGCGATTGGTGGAAGGCATGTCTGGTGATGATGTCCGGCAAGTGCAGATCTGGCTCAACACCCTGTCACAAAGCTATCCCGAAATCAAAGAACTTCCTGTCACTGGTTACTTTGGCAGCCTGACAGAGGCAGATGTTCTGACCGCACAAACACTCTTTGGAATCACACCCTCAGGAATTGTTGGGCCCATTACTTGGGGGGCACTCGCACAGCAATCCCAGCGCTTACAGCCAAACTCGGAGGTATCACAATGAAACAAGAACCCTTTTCCTATATTCTTCCAGAACCACTCTCTATTGGCTGTGAAAACAACGAGGTATGGCTTTTGCAGGCAATGTTGGCCGCTATTTCACGTCACTATGTCAATCTTCTCCAGCCCTCCTTAAATGGTGTCTATGACGAGCCCACAGCAGAGGCTGTTAAGCGTGTACAGCGCTCCTTAGGAATTCACGACACAGGAGAGACCAATCAAGAAACATGGGATCATATTATCCTGCTGTTTTGTTGCTGGCACTGATAGTGTTTCACGTGAAACACTGCTGCAGGATCGAAAAAAACCGCCTGAACGTTTAGACACGTTCAGGCGGTTTTTCTCTGTCATCTTTTATTGTTATCGCTGTGCATTCAGCGCTTTGACCTGATCAAACTCATCTAAAATATCCTGTTCCGGTGCAGGGGTCATCAGGCTGACCACCCAAATTGCCAGACAAGCAGCTACAAAGGCAGGCATCAATTCATAGATGTTCCACAATCCGCCTAAAGGTCGTACCCAATACTTCCATACAAAAACCATCACACCGCCAGTCAGCATACCCGCGATTGCACCATAACGGTTTGTTCTGCGCCAAAACAGCGCAAACATTACCACCGGTCCAAATGCAGCGCCAAAGCCAGCCCATGCAAAAGATACAATAGCAAAAACCGAGCTGTTCGGATCACGTGCTAAGAAAATACCAATTATCGCAATCACAAGCAGTGCGGCACGCGCCGTATACATACTCTGCTTTGCATTCATCTTATGTCCCAGCACTCCCTGAATGAGGTTTTCTGACACAGAGGACGATGCCGCAAGCAGCTGAGAATCTGCTGTGGACATTGTAGACGCTAAGATCCCCGCCAGAATCAACCCTGCCAATACAGCAAAGAAAATGCCATTGCGGCTAAGCAAATCTGCAATACGTACAATAATGGTTTCCGAATCTGCACCCGTGAGTACCGGCAGCTCTCCTGCTGCCGTCATTGCCAGTCCGACGACACCAATAAATACTCCTATGATGAGAGAAATCACAACCCATACCGATGCAATACGCCGAGAAATTCCCAATTTCTTTTCATCTTCAATTGCCATAAAGCGCAATAAGATATGCGGCATACCAAAATATCCAAGTCCCCAGCACAGCATAGAAAAGCGATTGAGCATACCATAGGCAGCTGCTGTTCCTGTTGTTGGATCATGTGTCAGGCTCATACTGAAATACCCGGGCAATGCGCGTGCATTGTCCATCACGGCGTCCAATCCACCTGCGGTGTAAATGCCAAATCCCAATACTACAATCAGCGCAACAGACATAATAATCGACTGAATAAAATCTGTCGTAGAAGCCGCAAGAAATCCACCCGTTGCAGTGTATCCCACAATAATAATAGCAGAAATCACCATCGCCCAAAAATAGTCCACACCGAATAGACTTGAAAACAGCTTTCCGCAAGCAGCAAAGCCTGATGCAGTATATGGTACAAAAAAGATTAGGATCACCAGCGCAGACAGACTCATGAGTACACCGCTTCTATCCCGAAAACGGTTGTGGAAAAAGTCCGGAATGGTAATAGAATTGTTTGCTACATGGGAATACAGGCGGATACGCTTTGCAACAATCAGCCAGTTTACATAAGTACCGATTGCCAAGCCAATCGCTGTCCAGCCCGCATCTGCGATGCCCGTGAGATATGCAAGCCCCGGCAATCCCATGAGCAGCCATGAACTCATATCAGATGCCTCTGCACTCATTGCCGTTACAAGCGGTCCAAGCTTTCGTCCCCCCAGATAAAAGTCATCTGTATCATTGTTCTTTTTAGAACAGGCGATACCAATACCTAACATTGCGAGCAAATACACGATAATCGTGACTGAAATCCCAATCTGTGCACTTGTCATGAAAAAATACCCCTTTCCCAAATTTTATCCTTCATGCCGCAAAACATAAAAAAACTTGCGGCGGTATGCCGCATTTTATGCAGTTGGCAATGAACTTGTGTGATCTACTCAAATCACATGTTGTTTATTATATCACGAAAAAAAATAGACTGCAATGCAGAGTAAAGTATAGACTATATTCTATACTTATTTTAATAAATATTAAAAAATCTCGATAATTTCGAGATTTTTTTCAGAACTAAATTTAGACGTTTTATGAAATTATTTTTCATATTCTTTATGGAGTGTTGACAAAAAACGAGGCATCATCTGTCTGCCATATGCACGCAGAGAATATTCCCCGCCGGAAATACACCAATCATAAATTAGTGCACGTTCGCACAGGGCGTACATCTTTACCATTTCATTGACTGTGAGTGTATCGGTAAGTTGCCCTGCCGCTTGTCCTTCCGCAATGATTTGTCTGAGCAGACGATAATAAAACCGAGAGCGATCTAAAAGATGCTTTTCCCCACGTGTGACTAACTGCGAAGAATACAACCGTGCAAGCAGATCAATCGAAATGCTGTTTTCAATCATCGCAAACAACTCCTGATTGAGGTAAATGAGCTTGTCAAAGCTCTTCATGTCTGTATCCATTTCCGAGACCAGCGTTTCATACTTTTCATCAAAAAGATAAGAGAGTGAGCTAAGCAAGGCGTCCTTTCCCTCAAAATAATGATAAAATGAGCCCTTGGAGGTTCCAGACTCTAATATGATTTCATCGACTGTTGTATTATCATATCCTTGGTCATAAAATAGCCGCCATGCAGCCGAGACGATCCGCCCCTTGGTATTTCTGGATTTACGCAAAATATCCTCTCCCTTTCCACAAAAAAAGGGCGCATTCGCGCCCCTCTTTTCTTACTGATGCTTTGGAACCAGAATCTCGGTACCACCCATATATGGCTGAAGTACCTTCGGAATGGTCACCGTACCATCTGCCTGCAAATGATTCTCCAAAAATGCAATCAACATGCGCGGTGGTGCCACAACTGTGTTGTTTAGTGTATGTGCCAGATACAGCTTTCCGTCCTCACCACGTACACGAATCTTGAGCCGACGTGCCTGTGCATCTCCCAGATTCGAACATGAGCATACTTCAAAGTATTTCTTCTGACGTGGGCTCCAAGCCTCGATATCACAGGATTTCACCTTGAGGTCAGCCAAATCACCAGAGCAGCATTCCAACTGACGAACCGGCACTTCCAGACTTTGGAACAGCTCGACCGAGTAACGCCACATCTTTTCGTACCAATCCATGGAATCCTCCGGACGGCAGATGACTACCATCTCCTGCTTTTCAAACTGGTGGATACGATACACACCACGTTCCTCGATTCCATGTGCACCCTTCTCCTTACGGAAACACGGAGAATAGGAGGTCAACGTTTGCGGCAGGCTTTCTTCTGGAACGATTTGATCGATAAACTTACCAATCATAGAGTGCTCAGAAGTACCAATGAGGTAAAGATCCTCGCCCTCGATCTTGTACATCATTGCGTCCATTTCCGCAAAGGACATTACGCCGGTTACAACATTGCCACGAATCATGAAAGGCGGGATACAGTAGGTAAATCCCTTACCAATCATAAAATCACGCGCATAGGCAATCACAGCCTCGTGCAGGCGTGCGATGTCTCCCATAAGATAATAGAAACCGTTTCCTGCAACACGACCTGCACTGTCAAGGTCAATGCCGCCAAAGCTTTCCATGATTTGTGTATGATATGGAATCTCATAGTCCGGTACCACCGGCTCACCATAACGGCCAGCCTCCACATTTGCACTGTCATCGGGTCCAATCGGAACAGATGGGTCAATCATCTGCGGAATGGTCATCATGATTTTAGTGACCTTTTCCTGCAGCGCAGATTCTATGCCTTCCAACTCCTTGAGGCGCGCAGCCTGTGCGTTTACCTGCTCCTTGACAGCCTCTGCTTCCTCCTTCTTAGATGGGTCCTTCTTTGCCTGTCCCATCAGCATACCGATATGTTTGGATAACTTGTTACGGTTGGAGCGAAGTTCATCTGCTTCCTTGATTGCCGCACGAAGCTCCGCATCTAGCGCAATGACCTCGTCTACCAGCGGCAGCTTGTCATTCTGAAATTTTTTACGAATATTTTCCTTGACCAGTTCTGGATTTTCTCGAACAAATCGAATATCTAACATGTTGGTTTACCCCTTTTATTGATGGAATCATATCTGAACCCTACCGTTATACAATAAGGTTTATTTTACCTGATTATACAGCGAGGTAAAGATTGCGGCAACCTCTTCCTTGAGAAGTGCGTCCTTCCCCGTGCCATTGAGTGCTTCCAAGGTATATGTCTCTACCATGGACTCAAGACGTGCCTTTGCAGCCGGAATCTTTTGCTGGGCAATCTCCTGCTGTGCCATTGTCAGTTCATAGAGTACTGTCTTTTGCTGCTTCAGCCGCTCCACGGCAGCGAGCATATCTTCTACCGTCTCTGTTTCCGTTTCTTTCATCAGTGTATCCAGTGTCTTTTGCTGTTCACTCAGCACTCTGCCCTGTTCCTCCACAGAATGCTGTAACACCTGCAGCCGTGCATTTGCGCCCTCGACTGCGCTTGTCTGCGTCGTCAGCTGACTGCTCAGCTCATTGAGTCTGCGGTCTGCACGTACCTGCGAGACATAGCTCAGTAAAATGAGTGCAAGTGCAACACAGAACAATCCAATGACATAAAAAACCAGAAATTTTTTAGACTCCTGGTGCTTCTCACTCGAACGATCTGTCTTGGATATGGTGTCTTTCTTATCTTCCATTCAGAAACCTCCTGCCTGTCAAATTGACAGCTTTTCAAGCGCTGTACTTAGGCGCTCCAAATCTTCTGTCCCATAAAATTCAAGTGAAATGGTGCCCGCGTTCCTGCTCTGCTCGATACGCACACGCCGCCCCAAAATACTCTCCAATTTTTGTGACAGTTCTGCGGTGTAATCCACGGCAAATGGTGTGGGCTTTTGGACCTCCGGCTCCGGCTCATGCGCCAAAGACTTTGCAAACTTTTCTGCCTGACGAACGCTCATCTTCGCCATCTTTTCCAAAACTTCAGGTGTCCGCCGCGCTTCATTTTTAATGGCAAGCACAGCACGTGCATGTCCGGCAGACAGTGTGCCGAGTGCCACCATTTCCTGTGCCTGCTTGGGCAGCGCAAGCAATCGAAGGGCATTGGCAACCGCAGGACGAGACTTTCCAACCCGTTCTGCAACTTGTTCCTGTGTCAGCCCATATTCCTCCATCAAACAGTGGTAACCCTCAGCTTCTTCCACAGGGTTCAAGTCCTGCCGCTGTAAATTCTCAATGAGCGCAAGCTCCATGACGGTCTTGTCATCTGCTTCGATCACCAGTGCAGGGATTTCTGTGAGGCCTGCTGACCGTGCTGCCCGCCAACGTCTCTCTCCTGCAATAATCTG
The DNA here is from genome assembly GCA_018366035.1 of Butyricicoccus pullicaecorum. Lineage (GTDB taxonomy): Bacteria > Bacillota > Clostridia > Oscillospirales > Butyricicoccaceae > Butyricicoccus > Butyricicoccus pullicaecorum_A. The sequence goes on from JAGZIW010000013.1 coordinate 18,919, forward strand.
ATAGTACTCCCCGTCCGTCTTGCGCACCGTGATCGGCGTGACCACACCATGCATGGCAATCGAACGCGTCAGCTCACGCATAGACTCCGGCTCAAACATTTTACGCGGCTGTTCCCGATTGGGTTCAATGAGCGTCATTGGTAATGTGGACACGCCGCCGCCCGTATCATCTTCACTGAACAGGCTCTCTCCCAGCAGTGCGCCAAAGCCCTTGCCAAGGCCGCCCTTTGCTTTTGACATGGGTGTCCCTCCTTACTGATTCTTTTCCAAAAATTCCTCCGCGACCGCAATATATGCCTCCGCACCACGGCATGAACGGTCATATGCCGTAATCGGCTGTCCGTGACTGGGAGCCTCTGACAAACGCACATTACGCGGCACGACCGCAGCGTAAACACGGTCACCAAAATGCTTTTTGACCTCTTCCACGACCTGTACAGCCAGATTGGTTCGTCCATCATACATAGTCAGCAAAATCCCCTCGATACGGATCTTTCGATTGAGTCCACGCTGTACCGAGCGCACAGTTGCCATCAACTGAGACAGACCTTCCAGTGCATAGTACTCTGTTTGCAAAGGCACCATAAAGGAATCTGCTGCACACAAACAGTTGAGCGTCAGGATCCCCAGAGAAGGCGGGCAGTCGATAATCACGAAATCATACTCTGCCTGCACCTTATCCAGCACATCTTTCAGGCGATATTCACGGCGCGGCAACGAAATCAAGTCGATCTCCGCTCCAGCCAAATCCACATTAGACCCCAAAACATCTACCCATTCCGTATGTACAATTGCAGATTGTACATCTGGGTCCTCTGCGATAATGAGTTCATAAATGGAACTGGACAGTTCATGCGGCTCCAGCCCTACACCGGAAGTCGCATTTCCCTGCGGATCGAAATCGCACAGCAGAACCCTTTTCCCTTTTTCGGTCAGTGCACATGCCAGATTGATTGCCGTAGTTGTCTTTCCCACGCCGCCTTTCTGGTTGATGAGTGCAATGATTTTAGCCATTGGCGTTGCCCTTTCCCGGGCAGATACGATAAAATGCACCGCTCTGTCCGTCTTTGATAGTCCTCTTTATTATATCACAGTGCCGTGTATTTTCAAGCCGGAACGCACGATTTCACGCAGAGTCTGTATGATTCCTGCAAAATTATTCCAACAGATGCAGGCAAAATACCGCTCTTGCGCATGCGTCTGAAATGTTTCACGTGAAACTTTTGAAAGGCTTCGACAGCAAATCACAAAAATACACTCCCCTCCCGATTTTCAGGCAACAAAAAATCCTCCGGCATACGGAGGAATGGAACACACTATAAAGCATTATCAATGGATCTTAGTGCCGTGCGTTGGGAATTAAAATTTTTACCAAAATACCGTCCTCACGCTGCTCCTTTTCATAGCTGGTTTCCACCCCTGATTCCTTCATAAGCCCTACCGCCTTGTCCACGGTATTGAGGAACAATCGCACATCTTTGATCAGACGCCGCATCGTTCCGGCAGGTTTTTCTTGTGGGGTGCTCAGGATATGCTCAATATACTGCTCCGTGCGGCTGACATTCCATTGCTGAGCAACGATTTTGGAAATAGCCTCGCAGCGTGCTTCCTCAGTTGGCAGACGCAAAATGGCGCGTGCATGTCGTTCGGTCAAGCCGCCGTCACGAATCATTTGCATGGTTTCCGGAGACAGCTTGAGCAGCCGCAGCTTATTTGCCACTGCACTCTGTGTCTTTCCAACCTTATGTGCCGCTTCCTCCTGTGTCAATCCATAACGATCGATCAGCTGTCGGTATCCGGCAGCCTCCTCAAAGAAATCCAAATCGCGGCGCTGTAAATTTTCGACCAGCGCAATTGCAGAAGAGTCTTCTTCCGTTGCACTCATTACAAGACATGGAACCTCAGACAAGCCTGCTGCACGTGCAGCGCGCAGGCGGCGTTCTCCCGCAATCAATTCATACCCATCTGTTGTCCGGCGAACCGTGAGCGGATTTAGAACACCATACTGACGAATGGAATCCGCCAGTTCACGAATCGCTTCCGGCTCAAAATACTTGCGCGGCTGATAGGGATTTCGGGAAATCTGTGTTGTCCGAATACGTCGAAGCTGTCTCTCGCTTCCGACAAGATGAAACATAGGTGTCATTTTAGGAAATGTCCTCCTTCTCGCGGTGATATCCTGTATTTACAGATTACCAGAAATTATCAGCTTGTAAAGAAGTTTTGACCGCACAGGGCGCATTTCCTGCTTATTTTTCAGCGGCAAAAGGTGATTTCTCATATTTTCACATATTTTTCGCTACAAAATCCCAAAAAGTAATTTGAATACTTTAGGTAATAACAAGAAAGGATATTTCCCTTTGACACAAAAGGAGATTTCCCAAGGGCGCAGACTCCAAAACGCGGCACCCTTAGAACATTCTCTTTCGCGCATCATATTTCTCTGCTTTTTTTGTGTTTTCCCACCTGATTTACAGCGGCTGTGCCGAAATTTTTTGGAATCGTCTGGGATATTTCTCAGGGGTCTCCCGCACCTTCCGGATAAACACCAACCGACTTTTGCGGTCTTGCGTCATTGGCACCTCATAGTCCAGCACCCGCTCGAGCTGACCGCCCAAAAGACGGATCGCATTTTTTGCCCGCGCAATTTCGTCATCAGATCCAACAGCCTTCATTGCGATAAAATATCCCCCCACCTTGACAAGCGGCAAGGATAATTCCGCCAAAATGTTGAGTCTCGCCACAGCGCGTGAGGTTGCAAGATCAAAATGCTCCCGATGTCCAAACTCCTCTGCTCTCGCATGAACTGCCTGCACATTCTCCAAATACAGCGTATCGATCACTTCCTTTAGAAAGACAATACGCTTTCCGAGAGAGTCAAGCAATGTAACCTGCGCATCTGTCAGCAGCGCAATCGGCATACCCGGAAATCCTGCACCACAGCCAACATCTATGACCTTTTTTCCGGCAGCATATTGCGCCAGCGGTGCGCAATCCAAAAAGTGCCGTGTCACAACCTCCATCGGCTCCTTGACCGCTGTAAGATTCATAACCTTATTCTTTTCCAACAGTAAGTCAGAGAACACCAGCAATTTGTCCACAGCCTGTGTATCATTCATTCCCAGTGTTTCCAGTCCTTGTGTCAGCAGTTCCCTTTCTGTCATGCTTCGCTTCCTCCCTTTTCCAGATTGAGATAAATCATAAGCGCCGTGATATCCGCAGGCGATACGCCTGAAATCCGTCCTGCCTGTCCAAAGTTAAGGGGCCGTATTTCTTTGAGTTTTTGTCTTGCCTCCAAACGAAGCGACGGCACAGCATCATAGTCCAGCGTCTGTGGCAGCGTGCGCGCCTCCAGCTTACGGAACTGTTCTACATCTTTATGTTGGCGCGCAATATATCCCTCATACTTGATCCGAATTTCCACCTGCTCTCGAACGGCTGCATCTAACGCCGGACGCTCCGGATCAAAGCAATGCAGCATCTCATAGCCCAGCTCCGGACGGCGCAGCAAATCGATCAGACGGCAGCCTGCTTTGAGCGGCGCAGACCCCTGCTCTGTTAGGAATTTCTGTACCCGCTCATCTGGCTGGATACTAACCGTACCCAAACGGTCAATCTCTTTCTGTACGCGGGCATATTTGTCCTGTGTCCGTTTTAAGCGCTCCTGCGAATTCAGCCCCACAGATGCCCCAATTGGTACAAGCCGTTCATCTGCATTGTCCTGACGCAAAAGCAGACGATACTCTGACCGCGAAGTCATCATACGATAAGGCTCCTTTGTGCCGCGCGTCACCAAGTCGTCAATCAGGGTTCCGATGTATCCATCTGCCCTATCTAAAATCATAGGGGATTCTCCTCTGATCTTGCGTGCCGCGTTGATGCCCGCTACCAACCCCTGCGCAGCGGCCTCCTCATATCCAGACGAACCGTTAAACTGTCCAGCTCCATAAAGACCAGCCACCTTTCGGCTTTCCAAGGTAGGCAGCAGCTCTGTTGGGTCGACACAATCATATTCAATAGCATAGGCAGGACGCATAACCTCTGCATGCTCCAGCCCCTTGACCGTGTGCAGCATGGCAAGCTGTACATCTTCTGGCATCGATGAGGAAAAGCCCTGAATATAAATTTCTTCTGTATCAAGTCCCATGGGTTCCAAAAACAACTGATGCCGCGGCTTATCTGCAAACCGCACCACCTTGTCCTCAATCGATGGACAATAGCGCGGACCTACCCCCGCAATCTCGCCGGAAAACAGCGGAGAACGCTCCAAATTTTCCTGAATCACGCGATGTGTCTGTGCATTGGTATAGGTCAGATGGCAAACAGCCTGATTGGGAGGTGGATTATCCGAATCAAAGGAAAACGGAATGATCTCCTCTTCCCCCTCCTGTACCTCCAAACCATCATAGCAAATCGAGCGGCGATTGATTCGCGGCGGAGTCCCTGTCTTAAAGCGCTGCAGGCGCAGTCCCAATTTTTTCAGACATTCCGTGAGTCTGGTTGCTGCAAACATACCATCAGGTCCGCCCTCATGGGTATATTCTCCAATGATAATCCGTCCGCCAAGAAAGGTTCCTGAGCAGACAATCGCTGCGCGCACTGCATACTGTGCACCAGCAGCTGTTGTCACTGAGCAGACTGCACCTGTTTCGTCCACCTCAATCGAAACGATCTCTGCCTGCTTGAGCGACAAATTTTCTGTTGTCTCTAAAATATGCTTCATATACGTGCGATATCGCACACGGTCTGCCTGTGCCCGCAGAGAGTGGACAGCCGGACCCTTTCCGCGATTGAGCATACGATACTGGATACATGCCGCATCTGCGGCACGCCCCATCTCCCCACCAAGGGCATCTACTTCACGCACCAAATGCCCCTTGGCTGTGCCGCCAATTGCCGGATTACATGGCAGATTTCCGACTGCGTCTAAATTGATTGTAAAACACAGGGTACGCAGACCAAGACGTGCACCGGCAAGCGCCGCTTCAATTCCTGCGTGTCCTGCACCAATGACTGCAATGTCATAAGTACCAGCAAAATACATACGGATTTCCTCCAATCCAACTGTCAACAGCTGTTGATAACTCTGTGTACAGTTGGGATAACTGTGGATAGTTTTCTTTTATTGTAAATACAATTTGTAATTTTACAAAGTATTATGTCGATTTGTATTGAAAAATTGTGGTCTGTTTCGCAAGTCGTCCACAATGTCCACAAACAGGGTGTGGATAACTATCGTTATTTCCCCACGCAAAAGTTTGCAAAGATATGGTCAATGATATCTTCCTGTACGTGCTCTCCGGTCATATCTCCCAAGCTATCAATTGCCTGTTCCATCTCATAGACTATGGCGTCCGGTGCAAATCCTGCGAGAAGCTGTCTGCTTGCCTGCTCCAGATTCCGCGCCGTCCGGCTCAGGATATCTGCCTGCCGTACATTGGTGATCAGCCCACCGTCCTGTGGCAAATCGTGAATCCCCGTGAGATTGATAAGGGTTTCTGTCAGAGTATCCAACCCTTCATGCTGCTTCGCAGAGATCGTCACAACGGCAGAAAACCGTTGAGAAAGCGCGGTGATATCCATCTGTGTACTGAGATCAACCTTGTTTACCACTGCAATGGCGCGTTTGGCATCTTTCGCCTGTTCTATGACGATTGCGTCTTCTGCACCAAGAGGCTGACTTCCATCGAAAACCGCCAGCACAACACCATCTTCTTTGGCTATCGTGACGGCATCTTTTGCACGACCGACACCGATCCGCTCAACAGGGTCATCGGTTTCCCGTAGTCCCGCAGTATCCTGCAAACGCAAAACCAGACCTTCAAGGCGCAGCGTTTCTTCTACTGTATCGCGCGTTGTCCCCGCAATATTGGTTACGATGGCACGGTCATATCCTAAAAGTGCATTGAGCAGTGTAGACTTTCCGGCATTGGGTCTGCCAATAATCGCACATGGCAATCCTTCCCGCAGCGCACGCCCACGCTGATAGCTGTCACAAAGCATCTGCAATCGTTTGCGCATTTGTTCCAAGGCATCATGGATTTCAGACAAAGGTAGATCCTCGATTTCCTCATCTGGATAATCAATGACTGCAAGAAACTGCGCACACATTGCAATGAGCCGATGCCGCATATCAGAAAACTCCGATGAAATATGTCCGCCAAGCTGCGCTGTTGCAAGTGCTGCTGCCTGCACAGACTGTGCACAGACCAGATCATTCACTGCTTCTGCCGCAAAGAGATCGAGTTTTCCGTTCAAAAAGGCACGCCTTGTAAACTCCCCTGCCTGTGCCTGTCTTGCCCCCATTGCAAACAATGCCCGTAAGATCCCTTCCAATACCGCAGAGGATCCATGGCAATGAATTTCTGCCATGGGTTCTCCGGTATAAGTCGCAGGCGCAGGGAAAAATACAGCCATTGGGCGATCAATTACTTGTCCATTTATGGTCAAAGTACCATAGGTGAGCATACGCGGCTCCAACACACGATTTCCTATGGGTGTAAAAAGTGCAGACAAATATGCCTCTGCCCGCTCGCCCGAAATGCGCACAATGCCAATCGCCCCCCCTGACGCGGTAGACAACGCAGCAATGGTTTGTGCCATACTGATTCCTCCCTGTTTTTCATCTATTTCGTACATTTTTTTATTTTATCACATTCTCCGCAAAATTTGCAGACCTTTTCCACAAAAAAGGCGCAAGAGCTCTCTCTTACGCCTTTTCTCTAAACTGCTAAATTTTATTGTTTCTGCCCGCGGCGGCCATTGTATTTACGGCTGCCTTCTGGAGAAATGACCACACGACGTCCCGGCTCTGTGCCAGTAGAATGGGTTGTAACACCGCGATAGTCCTGTAAAGCTGCATGAATGATACGACGCTCATATGGGTTCATTGGCTCTAAGGTCATTGGCTTATGATATCGTATTACCTTGCCAGCCATCTTCCGCGCCAGTCTCTCCAAAGACTCCGCACGCTTGATGCGATAATTTTCGGTATCGATTGTCAAACGGATATGATCCTCTGTTCCACGGTTGAGCACCAAAGAAGTCAGATACTGAATGGCATCTAGCGTATCCCCACGGCGGCCGATTACAGGTCCCATATCGGATCCTTCAATTTCAATTCTTATGTGGTCATCTTCTGACTGATCTGTAACAAAGGCATGTCCTTCTATTCCCAGCTTGACCAGTAAGCCATCAATAAAAGCAACCGCACGCTTTGCCTCATCGCTCCATTCCGATTCCGGTTTGGGCTGTGCCTTTGGCAGCGGCTTCTCCTCTGCTTCTGATGTTTTTGGCTTTTCCAGCTTTTCTCCAGAGGCAGCACGCACCAAGCGCGGCGCTTCTTCCTTTGCCTTTTTGGGCTTTTCTGCAGGCTTTTCACTCGGCGGTGCAGCTTTTACCAATCTCGGCGTGTCATCGCGCTTTTCTTCTGCTGGTTTTTCAGCCGTATTATCTTTTTCCTCTGACTCACATACTGGTTCTTCCTGTGTCTCATAGGTGACGCGAATCTTTGCATCAGAAGCGCCAATGCCCAAAAACCCCTTGCGTCCCATGTCCACAACCTCTACTGAGATTGCATCACGCTCCAAATGCAGGGATTCCAATGCCTTTTCGATGGCACGGTCAACAGTCTGCGCACAAAAGATTTGTTCTTTTTGCATTTACGCTCCCTCCTTCTTAGGTTTTGGCTTTTTCTTTTTCTTCTTTGGGTCTTCTACCTCAATTGGATGATACTTGTTCATGTACCATGTCAGGAATACTTCCTGCACCATTGTCAAAATATTGTTTGTAATCCAGTAAACTGCAAGTGCAGCCGGCAGGATAAAGCCCAGATAAACAGACATCAGCGGCATGATATACAGCATGGTTTTCATAGAGCCCTGCATCTGTGCAGCGGTTGGATTGGTTTTTTCTTGCAGCTTCTGCATGACAACCGAAGACAGCAAAGCCGTCAGACCGGATAGGATTGGTAAGAGCCACAGGATACTAAAATCCTTGATATTTGGGGTCTGCGCCAAATTAAAGCCCAAAAAGTTAAAGTTCAGCGGTACAAGATGCTCTGCGATTTCAGTAGACAGCTTTGTAATGGCTTCTGGAAACTGCCCAGCAGCATCTGCCATTTTATTGAGTGTCTCCATAAGAGGAATCTGTACATAATAATCCTGATATTGGGTCAGGTCTGCAATTCCACTATTATTGACATAGTCTATAAGCAGCTGTACCGAATCAGGAAAACCCTCTGTTACAAAATCCTTATCCGTAATACCCATCATAAAGGTAATCGGCTTTTCAATCGCGTAATAAAGACCCATCATGATAGGGAGCGGCAAAAATGATGGCAGACAGCCACTCATTGGGCTGACGCCCTCCTTCTCATAGAGCTTTTGTATCTCTTCATTGAGTTTTACACGGTTGTTTGCATACTTTTTCTGCAATGCCATCTGCTTTTGGGAAAGTGCGCTCATTTTGCGCATGCTTTTCTTACTGTGAATAGACAGGGGAAGCAGAATGAGCTTACAGATTAAGGCAAACAAAATAATCGCAACGCCATAGGAACCTACAAGATTATAGATCCACATCAGCAGCATGCCAAATGGGCGCACGATCAATAAACCAAAGATCTTAGCCAAAGTTTTGTTCCTCCAAATGTGTTAACGAGTGGGAAATCTCAGTTATGGTACGGGATCATAAGGGCCTCGCTTTGAGAAGGGATGACAACGACAGATCCGGCAGATCGCCAGCCAGCCGCCTTTCCACACACCATATTTTTCAACCGCCTCCAGTGCATACTGGGAGCAGGTTGGGATATAGCGGCAGGTTGGGGGTGTATACGGTGAAATACCGCGCTGGTACAGCCGAATACATGCTAAAATCATCTGTTTCACGATTTTTTCCCTTCTTTTTCTTCCAATAGGTGTAACTCACGGGCTGCCTTGCAGAGTGCCTTTTCAATTTCAAAGCAGCATGCACCCTGCATACGCGAGCGCGCAACCAACACCAGATCGAACCCTTGCTTGAATTCCGATTCATGCAGACGATATGCCTCACGGAACAGGCGCTTTGCACGGTTACGCTGCACTGCACCGCCAAATTTTGCGCTCACAGTCAAACCCAAACGATTATGTGGCCGACGATTTTTGAGGCAATACAGCACAAGATACCGATTTGCAGAGGACTTTCCGCGATGATACAGCCTACGGAATTCATGATTTTGTTTGATAACATAGGTAGATTTCATGATTTGCTCCGAAAAATAATTTACAGAAGCGTTTTTGGGATACGCTGATGCCCGAGCTTCTCCCCCGCGCCAATTCGGATGACTGCACCTTGCAGCCTGCGCGGTCTGCCTGCCGCACACTCCCCTTATTGATACGCAGTCAGGTCGGGATACGGCAGACGAAAATTATTAAGACATACTCCTGACACGCTTTCACATACGAAAAAGAGCCGCTCAAACAGGGCGGCTCTTTTTATTTTTGCTCAAAATTACAGGGTCAACTGCTTGCGGCCCTTTGCACGACGGCGAGCCAGCACCTTGCGGCCATTCTTCGTAGACATTCTCTTACGGAAGCCATGCTCCTTGCTGCGCTGACGCTTCTTCGGCTGATAAGTTCTCAGCATTTACCACACACCTCCTATTACCATAAATAGATCTGAATGGGCACCGGCACAGGTCCAATACCAAAGGATCGGGCTTATGCCGCTGCCTGTCCGTAATACCCCGAATCAGATATATTATAGTCACTCTATCTATAATTTGTCAAGCGCAACTTTATAAAAAGTGTGTTTATTTCATTTACAGCTGTGTCATTTTTTGGAAAACCAAAAATATGCCATGTCACACAGCTTTCCCCCATTCCCCACACAATTTTATCCCCATGGCCATACACACCTGTGGATAACTTGAAATCAATTATGACTTATGCTATTATGTAATGTGAATTAGAATCGGCAGAATTAGGAGGATAAAATTCTTGAACAGCAACAACGACTTACTAAAAATGGCGTTGTCGCGCATGGAGGGCACCTTTAGCCCTGTCACGCTTTCGGCGTGGTTCGATGATGCGGAAGCCATTTCCCTTGATGGAACCAGCTTTGTTTTGCGCGCTGCCAACCAATTCAAAAAAGAAATCATTGAGTCTCGCTTCACGGGTCCATTGGAACAATCCCTGACCGAATTACTTGGCGAACCCATTACACTCTCCGTAATTTATGGAGACATGTCCGCCTCTCCGGCAAAAACAGGAGAATCCATCGGGCTCTCTCCCGATGAAGAATATACTTTTGAACACTTCATCGTAGGTTCTTCCAACAAATTTGCACATGCTGCCGCAATTTCCGTTGCCAACCATCCAGCAGAAAACTATAACCCGCTTTTCATTTATGGTCAATCTGGCCTCGGAAAAACCCACCTGCTACACGCAATCGGTAATGTCATTCGTGGAACACACCCCAATTTCCGCATTATTTATGTAAAAGGCGAAGATTTTACCAACGAACTCGTCACCGCCATACAAGAGGGTGATGTACAGGCATTCCGTGGCAAATACCGTATGGCAGATTTACTGCTCATTGACGATATCCAATTTATCGCCGGCAAAGAACGCACACAGGAAGAATTTTTCCATACCTTCAACGCACTTTATGAATCTGGCCGACAAATCGTACTCACCTCTGACCGTCCCCCAAAAGAAATGAACACACTGGAAGACCGCATGAAGACACGCTTTGAGTGGGGCCTGCTGGCAGATATTCAGCCCCCTGATTTTGAAACACGTGTTGCAATTATCAATGCAAAAGCATCTAAACTCGGGTTCGAACTTCCAAAAGATGTAATCTACTGCATTGCCGAAAATCTGCAATCCAATGTACGTCAGCTGGAAGGCACCGTCAAAAAAATCAAAGCCAAACATGAACTCGGCGGAGAAACCATCACCATAGATATGACCCAAAAAGTCATCGAAGAAGTAAAATCCATCAACCCGGGTCTCAATCCAACTCCCCCAATGATTTTACAAACAGTATCGAATTTCTATTCCGTACCTGTTGACCAAATCTTATCCGACCGCCGTTCTAAAGATACCGTGCAGCCACGTCAAATGGCAATGTATCTCGTCCGCAAAATGACAAACTACTCCCTGCCTGAAATCGGCAAAGTATTTGGCCGCGATCACACAACAGTCATGCACGCCTGCGACAAAATAGATGGCGACCGCAAAAAAAATGCAGAACTGGAAGATATCATAAAAACACTCATAGAAAATATTCAAAACCTGTAAAACAAAGAGATTTTACAGCAAAATTTTATCCACATCACTTGTGGATTGTGGATGGATAACCTGTGGAAAAACATTTCCCGATTTTTTTACCCACAATCTATCCAAATCCATACACACCCGCATGGGGACAAAAATCTCCATGATATTCACGGCGATTTTCGACTTTTCCACAGATTCCACACTACTACTACTATGACTATAAAAATATTCTTCTATATACTGCCTACATTCCCTATAAAATACCCACTTACCTCCACATTCCCTGTGGACAAAGAAAGGATGACAAATTTTCATGAAATTCTCATGTGAAAAAACTGCCTTACTCGACGCAATCTCCATTGCTTCCAGAGCAGTTTCCACAAAATCTACCATTGCAATTCTGGAAGGTCTGCGCATCACAGCAACCGACAACTTAACACTTTCCGGATACGACCTGTCTATCGGAATCCGTACACAAGTCGATGCCCAAATTATACAATGCGGCGAAATCGTTCTCAGCGCAAAACTCCTCGGTGATATCGTTCGCAAACTACCAAATGATACCGTATATGTAGAAACAGACGAAAAATTACTCACCACCATTAAATGCGGCCGCTCTGTATTCAACCTAGTCGCATCAGCTTGCGATGACTTCCCTATGATGCCAGAAGTTAATGCAGCGCAAACCATTTCAATCCCCGAAAATATACTAAAATCCATGATTAACCAAACCGTCTTCGCAGTCTCAGACAATCAAGCAAAACCCATTCACACAGGTTGCCTTTTTGAACTCATAGATGGTCAATTAACTGTTGTTGCAGTTGACGGCTTCCGCCTATCTATTCGTCGCGAAACACTCGAACAAATCCCAGAAAAAAACATGAAATTCGTCGTTCCCGGACCAGCTCTGCGAGAAGTTGAACGAATTTTGCACGAAAATGACAGCCAATCTGCAACAATTTCTCCAGATGAAAAACATATCCTATTCTCTTTGGGACAAACCACACTTGTCTGCCGACTGATTGACGGAGAATTTCTAAATTATAATGCAGCCATTCCTGCCTCGTTCGAATATACCGTACAAACCAACACCCGCGAAGTCATTACCTGCTTAGAACGTGTATCACTTTTGGTATCCGAACGACTTAAAAATCCCGTTCGTGTCACTTTTGACGGATCTGTTATGAAAATGACCTGCATTACCGCGCTCGGAAAATCTTATGACGAATGTATAATCGAAGGCAACGTATCTGAGCTGGAAATCGGATTTAACAGTCGTTATTTACTCGACGCGCTGCGAGCTTGCAATGACGAAACTGTACAAATTTCACTCAAGGGTGCACTCAATCCAATTGTTTTGACACCAATCGAAGGAGATAAATACACCTATCTCGTTTTACCAGTGAGGTTGAAAGCTGATGCCTAAAAAAATTACAATTTCGGGCGAATTTATTAAGCTCGATGCACTTTTAAAGTTTGCAAATATGGTCTCATCAGGCGGAGAAGCGAAACTGCGCATTGCGGAAGGCGAAGTTTGGGTAAATGGAGAATGCTGTCTTATGCGCGGGAAAAAACTTCGTACAGGTGACATCATCACACTAGACGGAGAAAGTGTAGAAATTGGTTGATTTTTGAACAAAAATTGCTTTGTTTCACGTGAAACAAACAAAAATTATAGAAAACAGGTGGTTTTTTGATTGATAAATTGATTTTAGAAAATTTTAGAAATTATGAGACCGCCGACTTAAATTTTGATCCAAAAGTAAACCTGATTGTGGGAGAAAATGCACAGGGAAAAACAAATTTATTGGAAGCCGCTGCTGCACTTTCTACCCTCAAGCTCTTTCGCACTGCACAGAAAAAGGAAGGTTTGCGTTTTGGCACAGATGAAGCGCGGATTTGTGGAGTATTTCATGCTGAAAGACATGAAATGACTCTGGATATACGGATACATCGAGAGCGTGCGATGGAATTGCGCCGTAATGGGATTCGGGTGCGCCGACAAGGTGATGCACGCGGAATATTACGCACAGTATTATTTTGTCCAGATGACCTTATGCTCATTCGAGCAGGAGCTGCTGCCAGACGTCGCTTTTTGGATACTGCACTTTGTCAGCTGCGACCGCAATATGCAAGTGCACTTGCAGAATATGAAAGAGTGACTGCACACAAACTGCGCATTTTGAAAGATAGCCAAGAGAAAATTGCATTGTTGGATTTGTTGGACGATTTTACCCTGCGTCAGTGCAAACTGGGTGCGCGGATCATTCGATATCGAGCGGCATATATTCAAAAACTTTCTGTGCTGGCACGGCAGCTGCATGCGGAGGCTGCGCCGCAGGAGACATTAGACTGTATCTATCAAACCGTTTCTCGTGTGACAGATCCTTTTGCATCAGCTGCTGCCATTGAAGCAGAACTTCAGGAACACGCATTTTCTCATCGTGAAGCGGAGATTGCTGCGCGTACTTGTCTTTCCGGTGTGCATAAAGATGATCTGATTCTGCATTTGAATGGCGTACCCGCATCGGCCTATGCTTCTCAAGGACAGACACGTACAGCAGCCCTTGCATTGAAGCTTGCAGAGCGCGCGGTCTTTTTTGATGCAGATCACGCCTATCCGGTTTTGCTGCTCGATGATGTTTTATCTGAACTCGACCGCCGGCGGCAGGAATTTGTACTCAATCATTTGGGTCAGGGACAGGTCATTATCACCTGCTGTGAGATGGAGACCATGGAACGTTTTCAAGCCGGTTCGGTATTTCATGTGCAAAACGGAAAGGTGCGGCAGGCTTAAAAAAATATAGGGTGAATCGAAAAAAATTACAGATTATCCTAACAAATTCCTTGAAAATGTGGTATAATAAACATGAGTGGTTATTGTATATACGATGTATATGGATAGCTTTCTCCATATCAGGCTCCAGAAAGAATCCCAAAAATATGCCATATCAAATTGGAAGACCAATATCACGTGTTTCTTTTGTTCTGATAAAATGATTCCGGCATTGTGGTATTATTTTTGGGTGTCTTGGAGGTATAAGCGTATGTATGTTCATATTGGTCAGGACTATATGGTTCCCATACACAGCATTGTGTCCATTTTTGACATGGATACCGCAACGTGGTCCAAACACACCCGTAAGCTGCTGACTCGTCTGGAACAGGAAGGCCGCGTGGTCGCCGTTTGTGAGGATCTGCCCAAGTCCGCTGTCCTGTGTGACGGCGCACTTGGCGAGATTCTGTATATTTCTCAGATTTCCAGCGCAGCACTGCAGCGCCGTGTGGAACATGAGATGAATGTGATTGCTGGGAACCTTTTATGACCTGTAAATAAACGTGAATAGACCCGATCACCCCCGAAAAGGAATTTAGAATTATGAGTATGAGTGAAGAAATGTTAGACCTGAAGGTTACGGAGACCTATGACGAAAGTCAAATTCAAGTGCTGGAAGGTCTGGAAGCCGTGCGCAAGCGCCCAGGCATGTACATCGGCTCAACCTCAGAGCGCGGTCTGCATCATTTGGTGTATGAAATCGTTGATAACTCCATTGACGAGGCGCTGGCGGGCTACTGTACCCACATTGAAGTGACGATTGAAAAGGACAATGTGATTACCGTTGCGGACAATGGACGTGGTATCCCCGTAGGGATTCATCCACAAATGGGAATTCCTACGCTGGAAGTGGTTCTGACTGTCCTCCATGCAGGCGGCAAGTTCGGCGGTGATGGTTATAAGGTTTCCGGTGGCTTGCATGGTGTTGGTTCTTCTGTTGTGAATGCATTGTCTCGTTGGATGGAAGCAGAGGTGCGTGACGGCACACAAAAACATATCATGCGCTTTGAACGTGGCCAAACTGTACGCCCGATTGAAGCGGTACCCTGTGCGGAAGAATGTGGTACAACCATTCGTTTTCAGGCAGATCCGGAAATTTTTGAAACAACTGTCTATGACTATGAAACCCTGCTGAAGCGTTTGCGTGAAGCAGCTTTTTTGAATGCGGGTATCCGCATTACCCTGCGCGACGAGCGTGAGGACGAAGTGCGTGAGGACATCATGTACTATGAAGGTGGTATCCGTGAATTTGTATCGTTTTTGAACGCGAACAAGTCTCCGATTCATAATGATGTCATCTATATGGAGGGAACGCGCGAAAATAGTATGGCTGAGGTTGCCATGCAGTATACCGACTCCTACAACGAAAGTATGATTTCGTTTGCAAACAATATTGAGACGACTGAGGGAGGAACGCATGAAACAGGCTTTAAGTCTGCGCTGACCAAGGTGCTCAATGATTATGGCCGGAAATACAATTTGATCAAGGAAAATGATAAGAATTTGTCCGGTGATGATGTGAGAGAAGGTCTTACAGTCATTATTTCAGTCAAATTGCAGGAAGCACAGTTTGAGGGACAGACCAAGACCAAGCTGGGCAACAGTGATATGCGTACACTGGTAGAAACCATGGTAGGCGAGCGTCTGCCTATTTTTCTGGAGGAAAATCCATCGGTTGCCCGCATCATTTTGGAAAAGGCACAGACCGCTTCCCGAGCGCGGGAAGCAGCACGCCGTGCCCGCGAGTTGACTCGGCGAAAGTCGGCGTTGGAGTCCAATTCTCTGCCCGGAAAGCTGGCAGACTGTCAGGAACGTGATCCTGCCCTCACTGAAATTTATATCGTCGAGGGTGATTCGGCAGGCGGCTCTGCAAAAGAGGGACGAGATCGTCGGTATCAGGCAATTTTACCGCTTTGGGGCAAGATGCTCAATGTAGAAAAGGCACGTCTGGATAAGGTTTATGGCAATGAAAAGCTGACACCGATGATCACAGCCTTTGGTGCGGGCTTTGGCGAGGATTTCGATGTGTCCAAGCTTCGCTATGGCAAAATTATCTTGATGGCCGATGCTGATGTCGATGGTTCCCATATTCGCACGCTGCTGCTCACTTTCTTTTTCCGCTTTATGCGTCCGCTGATTGAACAAGGACATGTATACATTGCCCAGCCACCACTGTTTAAGAACGAAAAGGGCAAAAATGAAAAGACAAAGCTAGTGCGTTATACCTATGACGAGGCAGAACAGCGCCGCGTTTTGGACGAGATGGGTGAAGGCGTGCGTGTTCAGCGCTATAAGGGTCTTGGTGAGATGGATCCAGAGCAGCTTTGGGAGACCACAATGAATCCGGAAAACCGTATTTTGCTGCAAGTAACGCTAGATGATGCAGCAATGGCAGATCAGACGTTCACGCTGCTTATGGGCGAGAAGGTTGAGCCAAGACGAGATTTTATTGAAAAAAATGCAAGATATGTAGAAAATCTCGATGTATAGTCGGTTTTTTACGATGGCGGCCGCTTTGTGCAGCTGCCGGATCCAATTGTTGAATGTCCTCTCATTGGAGGTACCAAATGAGTCAAGAATACGAAAATCAAATTATTAAGCCGGTCGATTTGGATCGGGAAATGCGTAAATCCTACATTGCTTATGCAATGAGTGTTATTGTCGGGCGTGCACTGCCTGATGTGCGTGATGGATTAAAGCCTGTGCATCGCCGTATCCTCTACGCAATGTATGAGGACGGATTGACCTCAGAAAAGCCATTCCGCAAATCGGCAACCACTGTTGGTAATGTACTGGGGCGGTATCACCCGCATGGTGATGCCTCTGTTTACGATGCTATGGTGCGTATGGCGCAGCCATTCTCCCTGCGCTATCCGCTGATTGATGGACACGGTAACTTCGGTTCCATCGATGGTGACCCCCCTGCTGCATATCGTTATACCGAAGCGCGTATGGCAAAGCTTTCTAACGCGATGCTGTCGGATATCAAGAAGGAAACAGTCGATTTTATTCCAAACTTTGATGAAGAGAGAAAGGAGCCAGTCGTCCTCCCGTCCCGCTTTCCAAATCTTTTAGTCAATGGATCTTCTGGTATTGCTGTTGGTATGGCAACCAACATTCCGCCGCACAATCTGGGTGAGGTTATTGATGGCATTTGCCATGTCATCGATCACCCAGAGAGCAATCTCGACGATCTTTGTGCTATCATCAAGGGACCAGACTTCCCTACCGGCGGCATTATCATGGGACGAGCAGGGATTCGTGCTGCCTATGCGACTGGACGCGGCAAGGTCAAGGTGCGTGCGCGCTGTGAAATTGAGGATATGCCGAATACCTCCAATCGCCAGCGTATTATCGTGACTGAAATTCCGTACATGGTGAATAAGGCACGCCTTGTGGAGACGATTGCCAATCTGGTCAAGGATAAGCGCGTAGAAGGCATTTCTGACGTCAGAGATGAATCGTCCCGTGAAGGAATGCGTGTTGTCA
Organism: Butyricicoccus pullicaecorum; assembly: GCA_018366035.1. GTDB lineage: Bacteria > Bacillota > Clostridia > Oscillospirales > Butyricicoccaceae > Butyricicoccus > Butyricicoccus pullicaecorum_A. The sequence continues at coordinate 36,502 of JAGZIW010000013.1, forward strand.
TTGAGTGTAAACGCGATGCCAACGCACAGGTCATTTTGAATCAGCTTTATAACTATACACAGTTACAGGATACCTGTTCGATGAATCATCTTGCACTCGTTCCGATTCCACATGCTGGCGTGGATAAGGTGCAGCCAAAGGTGCTTTCACTGCGTGAGATCATCGACTGGTATATCACATTCCAAAAAGATGTCGTCGCACGCCGTGTGCAGTTCGATTTGAATCGTGCAGCAGCACGTGCGCATATTTTGGAGGGCTTGAAGGTGGCAACCGATCAAGATAACATTGACCGGATCATTGCCATTATCCGTGCGTCCCGTTCGGAGACGGAGGCGAAGGAAAATCTTTGCCGTGAGCCGTTCTGGATCGATCAGATTGCGCTTTTGGGCATTACAGATGGCTCTGCACACTTTGAATTCCATCTGGACGATGTGCAGGCGCAGGCAATCGTTGACATGCGTCTGGGGCGCCTGTCCGGTTTGGAACAGCAAAAGCTCAATGAAGAGTATGCAGAGATCGAGGGGCGGATCGCCTCCTTCCGTGAGATCCTTTCGGCAGATGAAAATATTTTGGCTGTCGTTAAGGAGGAATTGCAGGAAATCCGTGCAGGCTATGCAGATGAGCGCCGTACAGAGATTGCAGCAGTTGCAGATGACTTGGATATTGAAGATCTGATTGAGGAGCAGGACTGCACATACACTCTCACACAGGCGGGCTATATCAAACGCATGCCGACCTCAGCATATCGAACTCAGCGACGCGGTGGACGCGGTGTCAATGCGATGTCTACTCGGGAAGAAGACTTTGTGCGTCATGTCTTTACGGCATCGACGCATGACAATATCCTCTTTTTCTCCAATCTGGGTAAAGTCTATAAACTCAAGGGATACCAGATCCCAGAGGCAGGACGTACAGCAAAGGGGCAGAACATTGTAAATCTTCTGGAAATTGAAAATGGCGAGAAAATTACTGCAATGTTCGCGATTCGAGAATTTACAGATGATAAGTATATGGTGTTTGTCACCAGACAGGGCGTTATTAAGCGTGTGGTGCTAAGTGATCTGCAAAATATCCGTAAGGTCGGATTGCGCGCATTGAGTCTGGCAGAGGGTGATTTGCTGGTAGATGTACGATTGACCGACGGACTGGAAAATATTCTCATTGCAACCCATCAGGGGCGCGCCATTACATTTGATGAGACCGAGGTGCGGGCAATGGGGCGTCAGGCAGCTGGTGTTCGTGGTATTCGTCTGAATGAAGGAGACTATGTTGTGGGTGCTGCCCGCGCACGAAAGGGTGCACAGGTGCTTTCTATCACAGAAAATGGCTACGGTAAGCGCACACCAGTAGAGGAGTTTAGTGTGCATCACCGTGGAGGCAGCGGTATCCTGCTGCATGGCATTACTGAAAAGACAGGATATATTGCCGGAATCGCAGTGGTCGATCCGGAAAATGATCTCATGATCATAACAGATGATGGGGTTATGATCCGTGTGCCAGTTGAGGATATTCGTCAGTGCGGACGAAACAGTCAGGGTGTTATTGCAATGCGTATCGGAGAGGACGTGCGCGTCATTTCTATTGCCCGAACCGATCCAGAGGACACGGAGGAAGACGAAGAGGATTCTGCAGAGTAAAAAATACTTTGTAAAAAGCAGGTAAAATTTATAAAAAGCTCAAATCTGTGCGGTTTGAGCTTTTTGTATTTGAAGAGAGGATTTTATTTGTAATTTTTACAGCGTCTATGGCGAAAAATGATGAAATTGGTGAAAATAAACAAAAAAATCTGAGTAATATTATGCAATTAGGTGAAATACTTTCATGAAAAGCTCTTGTTCACAGAAGAAAAACGGCTTATAATGTTTTAGGTTGTTTCAAAGGGATCCTGCCAATGGGTCATATATACATTTGTGGGGAACCAAACGACGCAAAGAAGGGAGATAAAAAAGATGCAGTCTTATGAATTCTTGCTGATTATTGCAGTTATTCTGCTATCTACCAAAGTATTTGGCCTGATTTCCGAGCGGGTACACATGCCACAGGTTGTAGGTGCTTTGCTCGCAGGCGTAGTGCTGGGGCCTTCTGTACTTGGGCTGGTACAGGAGACAGATTTTCTGCTTAAGACATCGGAGATCGGTGTTATCATTTTGATGTTTATGGCAGGACTGGACACAGACTTAGAAGAACTGAAAAAGACCGGCGTGGCTTCGTTTGTCATCGCTTTAATTGGTGTTGTGGTACCGTTGGCTGCGGGTACGGTATTGTATTTGGGATTTTTCCCTGATACAGGAGATCCGCTGCACATGCTCAAGGCGTTGTTTATCGGTGTCGTACTGACAGCAACTTCAGTTTCGATTACTGTTGAGACCCTGCGTGAGATGGGAAAGCTCAAAGGAAAGGTTGGCACAGCGATTCTAGGAGCTGCAATTATTGATGATATTATGGGTATCGTGGTATTGACTCTGGTATCTGGTATGACCGATCCCTCTGTCAATCTGCTTTCTGTCATTGCACGTATCGCTGCATTCTTTGTAGTGTTGGTTGTTGTGGGGCTTGTTATGTACCGCCTGTTCCGTGCAATCACCCGTGAGTGGAGCAATCATCGCCGCGTTGCAATCTATGCACTCTCCTTCTGTCTCATCATGGCATTTGTAGCAGAGCATTACTTCGGAATTGCAGATATCACAGGTGCATACTTTGCCGGTCTCATTTTATGTAATCTGATGGAAGCGCGCGAGTATATCAACAAGAAAATGAATATTGTATCTTACATGATATTCTCCCCGATTTTCTTTGCTTCGATTGGTATTAAGACAGAACTGCATGGCATGACGACAAGCCTGTTGATTTTCTCTGTTGCATTATTGGTTGTTGCAATCCTGACAAAAATTATTGGCTGTGGTCTGGGCGCGAAGCTGATGAAGTTTAATTGGACGGACTCTCTTTCGATTGGTCTCGGTATGGTCTCTCGTGGTGAAGTCGCACTCATTGTTGCACAAAAGGGAGCCCAGTCTGGTTTGGTGGACAGCCACTTGTTCCCGCCAATCGTCCTCATGGTCATTGTGACAACGCTGATCACTCCGATTTTGCTCAAACTCTTTATGAAGGATCCGGAGGGTGCAGCACCTGAGATCCGTCACAATCATATTTGATCAAAACAAGGAAACTGTCCTGTATGACAGTTTCCCTGTTTCTTTACTGGAACTTTCCTGTAAATCATGCTATAATGATTCAGGTAATTGATAGGATTACCATATGGAAATCCTTTTTACAGGAGGAAAGCTACATGAATCTAAAAAAAGCGCTTCCGGTTTTGGCGCTGTCACTGGGGCTTGCAGGCGGTGTTCTGCATGGACTGGATTTGGCGTATGGATATGACATTGCAGGGCTTCCAACAGATGCTCCGTGGCTGACGATTTTGTATGTGCTGGCAGTCTCTGCGGTTCCTATCTGCATAATTTGTGCCCGTTCATATCGACAGACGAGCAATAAATATCAGGCATTTGAGGCATACCTCTGCGGGGGCGGTGATCTGCACAAAACAGCAGCAGTTTTGTGTGCAGCAGTATTTGCATTGTGTGGTCTCTGTGGTCTTTATATGGCGGCAGTTCATCTAATAGACTTGCCGATGTTTGAACGATTGACACTCATTCCGCTTTATTTGCTGGCCTTGTTGTCCTGCCTTACTTTTGTACGTCTTGGCAGCCATGCGGCGGTTGGCGGCGTATCAGAGCAATCTGCAAATTTGATTTTTATTCCGATTTTCTGGATTGCACTGGATATGGTTAATACTTTTAAGGTCAATGGAAATGCTCCGCTTGAAGGCTTGTTCATGTTTGAACTGTTGGCTGCGATGAGTATTCTGTGCGCGCTCAATGCGTATGCTCGTTTTCTATTTGCATTGCCGCGCCCAAGACTGCTAGCTGGACTTGGTGCGCTTGGTGTAGTATTTGGACTCATTGGTGGTGTTGGCAGTCTGCTGGCTTATTTCATGGGCAGTGAGAAGGTTGAGCTGATTTTCCTGCCGCGTGCGGGTTGCTACACGGCTTGTGCGTTGTGGCTTGCGTATCAGCTTTGCCGCATGGCTGTTTCTGACGAGCCTGAGGGACCTGCGCTCCGTCGGAAAAAACAAACCGTACAATAAAAATTTGTGCCTGTGTGCCAGAAAAATTGAGGTATATGCCTTCAATTTTGCGGTTTTAAGGCTCTGTATATCAAAGAAAAAATAGGGAAACAATTTAAAAACCCGCTCTTATGAGCGGGTTTTGTTGAATCATATAAAATACTGCTGTGATAAAATAAGGAGGTCTCTTATCTATGAAGCAGGTAACAATTTATACAGATGGTGCGTGTTCAGGAAATCCCGGGCCCGGGGGTTGGGGAGCGATTTTGCAATATGGAGCAGCAGAGAAAGAAATTTCGGGTGGAAGTTCAATGACAACCAACAATAAAATGGAGCTTATGGGGGTCATTGCGGCGCTGGAACTTTTGCGGGAACCCTGTCAGGTTGATTTATACTCAGATTCTAAATATGTGATCGACAGCATTACCAAGGGCTGGGTACAGGGTTGGAAAGCACGCGGTTGGAAAAAAGCAGATAAGTCTCCTGCAAAAAATATAGAACTGTGGGAACGTCTTTTGGGTTTGCTGGAAGTGCATCAGGTAACATTCCACTGGGTCAAAGGGCATGCAGAAAATCCATATAACAACCGATGTGATGCACTTGCGGTAGCAGAGTGGAAAAAGCGTAAGGAAGGCAGCCAGTAAATTTTGAAAAATAATGTTTTGGTCGACAGAATCCTTATATACAGAGTGCATCTTGTTTGATATCAATGTCTGTTAGATGGGTTCTGGATTGCAATTTTGGAAAATATTTTTCCCTTTTCTGATAATCGTTAAAAAATTATGCAAGTATCATGAAAATATCCTGCAAAAACAGCAAAATACCTATTGACGAAAAAGGCTTTTTTGGGTATGATAAAATCAGGAATGAATTGGAACACATGATACATACAGGGTAGCCTTGTGTGGAATCATCCTGCGGCCGTCCAGCGGGACGGTCTGGTAAGGAGGACCTATAATGAATCGATTTTTGAAAAAATTCACATGGACGCCTGCGCTGGCCGAGGTGCTGGAGGAATGTAAGGGCGTTTCTGTACCGACGACCAAACAGGAGCTGTATGAGATGGTCTTTGGTACCGGTCGTTCGGGTAAATATGATGTCGTTTATGACGTGTCCGGTCGCGGTGAGGTTTGTGAAGCAACTATTGTTCGTGCGAAAAACGGCGTGGTTGTCAACTATCCGGAGGACTATATGCGCCGTCGTGATCCGGACTGCATGCGCATTGGTGATGATAAGCCGACCGATAAGCCGCGCTTTTCCGATGTCTATGGATATGACTTTGAGCAGTGCAAGCAGGAAACCTATGAGTGGCTGAAAACACAGGAATTGATTGTAATGCCATTTAATGCAGGCGGCAATAAGTATGGATATGGCTCTATGCTGATTTGCCCGCGCAATGCTGCGTTTTTTGCTTATGCAATGGCAAATTTGCAGGGCTTTGTCTCTGCGGAGACCTCAGAAGGCTTTGCGCCACGCTCTATCGTATATGTAGCCCCTCCCTTCCGCCATACACATTTTAATGGTCGTCAGGTTGTGGTGCACAACCGGCTAGATGATTGCCATGAAGTATTTGCATATAATTTGTACCCGGGACCTTCTGCAAAGAAGGGGGTATATTCCGTTCTGCTCGATATTGGTGAGCATGAGGACTGGGTTACGGCACATGCTTCCTGCGGACGTCTGGTAACGCAGTATGATAATGAACTTGTCATTATGCATGAGGGCGCATCTGGCGGCGGTAAGAGTGAAATGCTTCAGGATATTGCACGAAATGAAGACGGCAGTGTCCTGCTTTCGACCAATACCATTACCGGTGAAAAAACGATGCTGCAAATCGGCAATACCAGCCATATTGAGCCGGTGTGTGACGATATGGCAACTTGCTACCCAAGCCTGCAAAACAACAGTGGCAAGCTGGTTTTGGTTGATGGTGAGGACGGTTGGTTCCTGCGCATGGACGGCGTGACCCATTATGGCTGTGACCCGATCTATGAACGTATCTGCACAGAGCCGGACGAGCCGCTCGTATTCTTTAATATTCAGGGTGTTGTAGGCGCAACGAGCCTCATTTGGGAGCATTCTCTGGATTCTAACGGCAAGCCCTGCCCGAATCCGCGTGCAATTGTTCCGCGCTCTAAGGTGCCGCATATTGTAGATGAGCCGGTTGAGGTTGATATTCGTTCGTTTGGTACCCGTATGCCACCTTCCACCAGTGAGAACCCGAACTATGGTATTATGGGTATGATGCACTTTATCCCGCCGGCACTGGCTTGGATGTGGCGCCTTGTTGCACCACGCGGCTTTAAGAATCCGTCTATTGTTGGCGGTGGTGAACTTAAGAGTGAGGGTGTAGGCTCGTATTGGCCATTTGCAACCGGTCTGCGCGTAAAGCAGGCAAATCTGCTGCTGGAGCAAATTATCAATTGCCCTAATACCCGTTATGTATTGATTCCGAACCAGCATATTGGTGTGTACCGTGTAGGTTTTGCTGCGGAGTGGATTAGCCGCGAGTGGCTTGCCCGTCACAATGGTCATATCAAGATGGATAAGCTGGAGCCTGCCCGCTGCCCGCTGCTTGGCTATGCACTGAAGGAAATGGTGATTGAGGGTCATCCGATCCGTTCCAAGTACCTGCGTACAGAGACACAGGATCGTTTGGGCAAGGAAGGTTATGATGCAGGTGCAAAGATTCTGAATGATTTCTTTGCAAAGGAGCTCGATAAGTTCTATACTGATGATCTCGATCCGCTGGGCCGTCAAATTATTGAATGTTTCCGAAATGGCGGAACCATTGAGGATTATTGTAAAATCACGCCTATTAAGCTGTAAATAAGCGGAAAATAGCAGCCGGAGTACCCTAAAAAGGGGTACTCCGGCTTTTAATTTTAATTTACAGCACCAGATGTAAGTGTTATAATCAACCTAAACGGTCGATTGATTCGAGCGGATTTGAGAAAAGGTGGATTTTTCATTATGATACAGATTATAGATAAAACACAGTGCTGCGGCTGTACTGCGTGTGAAGCAGTCTGTCCGCAAAGCTGCATTTCCATGAATCGAGATACAGAGGGATTCGCGTACCCTGTTGTAGATTTGGATTTGTGCATTGGCTGTGATGCGTGTGAGGCGGTCTGCCCGTGCCTGAATCGGACACAGGATCCGCAGGAGCCACAAGCGATGGCAGTCAGAGCGAAGGATCAGGCGCTTCGGTTGTTCTCCTCCTCGGGCGGCATATTTTCTCTGCTTTCAAGTGATATGCTGGAACAAGGCGGTGCTGTATGCGGCGCGGTTTTTGATGAGAATTTTATGGTGCGCCACAGCATTGTATGGGAGGAAACCGGTATAGAGGCTATGCGTGGTGCGAAATATGTGCAGTCCGATTTGAATGATACGTTCCGACAGATTCGGGATTTGGTCGATGGGGGCATGCCTGTGCTGTTTTCAGGAACACCCTGTCAAACACAGGGACTGCGTAATTATCTGGGAAAAGATGCAGATCGGGTGCTCACGGTGGCTATTGTCTGCCATGGAGTTCCCTCTCCAAAAATTTGGGAGAAAAATTTGCGGGAGCTGGGAGCGGTGACCGATGTGCGTCTTCGGGATAAGCGTGATAGTTGGAAACACTATGCAACCAATTATCTGGTCAATGGTGCGGAAATCTTTCGTCCAGTCATGCAAGACCCGTATATGAAAGGATTTTTGCGTGGGCTGTATAATCGTCCATCTTGTACCGATTGTCCGGCAAAGACGAGCGGGTATGCCGATTTGACATTGGGTGATTTTTGGGGATCGGAAAAGATCGTGCCGGAATTAGATGATGATAAGGGAACCTCGGTGGTGCTGATTCAAACAGACAAAGGACGAAAAGCGTTTCAAAAGCTTGCGGGACGAGTAGAAAGTAAAGCAGTCTCTTTTGCAGATGCAGTACGCTACAATCCGGCAATTACGACCTCTGCACAGGATCATGTACAACGCAGCGAGGCGTGGAAGCGGCTAGAGCAGGAACCACTTGCTGCCGTTGTCGCAGATTATACCAAGGAAAGCACAGTAGAACGGCTCAAGGGAATCGCAAGGCGAGTTCTTAGAAGAAAATAATAGAAAAAGGCATGAAAAAACCCTTTCGCAAATGCGAAAGGGTTTTTCATTTTGCAAATTGCAATCAGAACAAATTAGCCCTGAGAAATAGCACCTACTGGGCAAGTACCAGCACAAGTACCACAGTCAACACAAGCGTCAGCGTTGATTACGTACTGGCTGTCACCCTGAGAAATAGCGCCAACCGGACATTCACCAGCGCAGGAACCGCAGCTGATGCAAGCGTCAGAAATTACGTATGCCATTAGGATTGCACCTCCAATTCAAATTACATCTTTATTTTATCATAAGTTAAAAAAAAGGCAAGTGTTTTGGGCAATGTTAGCCGCATACAACTTATAAAGAGACAAAAAGTTATAAAATCTGATGTTTTTTGTATTGATAAATTGGGAATACTTAGAAAAGAGTTTGAGGAAATAAAAAATATAAAAAACAGAGAAAAAAAGAGATAATAGAAGAAAAAAAGAGAATTTACCAGAATAAATTTGTATTAAACACCATAAAGGTCAGAAAAGGTCAAAAATTTCTCTTGCAATTTTCAGACAAAGGGATATAATAAGAATCACAAGGTCAGGAAAGGTCAGAGAATAAAAGAAGAAACCTGACAGAGAAAATCGAGGTGTGAATGATGAAGATGTCAGATAGCATTGCAGCATTTATTATGGATTGTCTGTCTGATGGCGGTGGTGTTGCGGAATTACAGCGGCGCGGGCTTGCAGAACGATTCTCCTGCGTACCCAGCCAAATCAATTATGTTATAGAGACACGCTTTACGCCTGAACATGGATATTTGGTAGAGTCCAGACGAGGCGGAGGCGGATATATCCGTATTGTGCGTGTGCAGGATAATAAGCAGCGCATGCTGCTGGAGGCAGCACGTGCGGTCGGCGGACAGATGAGCCAAAACGAAGCGGCAAGAATGATTCGTTCCTTTATGTCGATTGGATTGCTCACACCGCGCGAGGGGGCACTCCTAATGGGTGCCTGCTCGGACGGTGCGCTTTCAGAGGTTTGTGAAGCGGATATCGACCGCTTGCGTGCATCGATATTTCGATGTGCAATTATGGGAATTACGACGTAAATTTATTATTTATATGAAATAAAAGGAGTTGACCGTTTATGTTGTGTCAGAATTGTAATCAGAATGAAGCCACTATGTATTGGAAACAGACCATCAATGGTCAAACAAAAGAAATGCATCTATGCCCAGCTTGTGCGAGCAAATTGGGACAAAATTTTCAAAATCCATTTGGCACGTGGTTTGATGACCCGTTTTTTACCCAGCCATCTCTGTTTAGCGTGCCGTTTGGTCAGGTTTCCCAGCTGGGCGGTGGTCGGCGCTGCCCAACCTGTGGTATGACAGAATCAGAATTGCAGCGTACTGGACGTGTGGGCTGTGCAGACTGCTATCAAACCTTTGAGAATCTCTTGACACCATATATCCGTAAGCTGCAGGGAACGACCGCACATGTAGGAACAGCACCAAATCCGCAGACACCGTCACAGCCTGTGAAAGATCAGACGGTAATACTCCGGAGTAAGCTCGATGATGCAATCAAACAGGAAAATTATGAGGAAGCCGCACGGCTTCGTGATGAAATTCGTCGATTGGAGGGACAGGATCATGCGTGAGTTTTCAATTCAAGGTGGATTTACAGGGCTTGCTGCATCGACACGTGTGCGTTTGGCACGGAATGTAAAAGGATATCCCTATCGCAACTTGACGCCCGGGCAGCTTGATGAAATTGCACGTCAGGTTTGGGACGCTTTGCAGACTGCACCCGCAGTTTCTGAGGGCTTGACGATGACTGATGTGCGTGCGGGCAGTCGGGAAGCGATGCAGCTGATTGAAAAGCATATGATTTCTCCTGAATTTGCACGTCGCGGCGGCAAGCTGATTGCCTCTGTAAGTGGGGATATCTCCATTATGCTGGGAGAAGAAGATCATATCCGGCTTCAGGTACTTGGGGCAGGGCTTTGTCCAAAGGAGTGCATGCAGACTGCGCGGCGGATTGCAGATCTCATTGGTACACGGGTTGCCTTTGATTACAGTGATCAGCTTGGTTACTTGACCGCTTGTCCATCGAATTTGGGTACTGCACTCCGTGTATCTGTTATGCTGCATCTGCCGATTTTGACCGAGTCAGGAGCAGTTGAGCGCATGATTGCGTGGGCAGCCCGCCAAGGGTTTGCGGTGCGCGGCGCTTACGGAGAAGGAACCAGTGCTGCTGGTGGATTCTATCAGCTGTCGAACCAGATTACACTGGGGCTGAGTGAGGACGCGATTGTAGAAAAGCTGATTTCAGCCGCAACGGAAGTAATCGATCAGGAAAAGAAAGCAAGGGAACAGCTGCGTACCACCAATGGAGACGTATTGTTTGATCGGATTGCACGTTCGGCAGCAATTTTGCGTCATGCACGTTTGCTGCCATCAGAGGAAGCTGCAAACTGTATTTCTGATGTGCTGATCGGACTGCAAATGGGATATCTGTCCGGTATAGATGCACAAGCAATGATAGAAGCAGAGCAGGATACGAGACCTGCACTCATGGAAGGCGATCCGAATGCAAGAGATCGAGTGCGTGCAGAGCGCCTGCGCCGTGAGACCGCAGCATTACAAGTCACTGAATAAGAGTTTTGTTTCTCCCAGAAAGGAGTGTTATCTATGTTATTTAACAATCGTTTTACCGACCGTGCGTCGGCTGCGCTCCAGCTTGCGCAGGAGACTGCCGGACGCATGGGGCATAATTATGTAGGCTCTGAGCACTTGCTGGACGGTCTGCTGCTGGAGGGCGGCGGACTTGCATACCGTATTCTAACAGATGTGGGCGTGACCACAGAAGGCGTAGAGCAGCAAATCGAAAAACAGATTGGATTTGGTACGCCAGATCCAACTGCACCGCAGGGTTTAACACCGCGCACTAAGCGGGTGATCGAAATTGCGGTTGCCTGTGCGGCACAGCTGGGACACAGCTATGTAGGAACAGAGCATTTGCTGTTTGGTTTGCTGCGTGAAGGACAAAATGTTGCAATCTCTATTTTATCAGCATTGGGCGTGGACGCAGGTGCGATCCTGCAAACGCTGGCGCAGAGAATGGGCGAGGATACGGCAAGCAATGCTGTCGAGACTTCGGCAAAGGGTGCCGCAGCAGACGGCAAGGCACTTGCCCAATATGGAAAGGATCTGACACAGGCGGCGCGAGATGGCAAACTCGATCCAGTCATTGGCAGACAGGAAGAAATCGACCGCGTGATTCAAATCCTGTCCCGCCGTACCAAAAATAATCCTGCGCTGGTTGGCGACCCGGGCGTTGGCAAGACTGCTATTGCTGAGGGTTTGGCACAGAAGATCGTATCTGGTGATGTGCCGGAAAACCTGAAAAATAAACGCCTGATTGCGCTGGATCTTACCGGTATGATTGCGGGTGCAAAATATCGTGGTGAGTTTGAGGAACGTATTAAAAATGTGCTGGAGGAACTGAAGAAAGCACATGATGTCATTCTATTCATTGATGAGCTGCATATGATCGTGGGCGCAGGTGCGGCAGAAGGTGCTGTCGATGCTGCAAATATTTTAAAGCCTGCGCTGGCACGTGGAGAAATCCAGATGATTGGCGCAACCACACTGGACGAATACCGCAAGCACATCGAAAAGGACGCTGCATTGGAACGCCGCTTCCAGCCGGTTACCGTAAATGAACCTTCCCCAGAAGATGCTGTTTCGATCTTGAAAGGATTACGTGACCGTTATGAGGCTCATCATGGTATCCAGATTTCCGATGAAGCAATTGAGGCAGCCGTAAAATTATCGGTGCGCTACGTTTCAGGCAGACAACTGCCGGATAAGGCAATTGACCTGATCGATGAAGCCTGCTCTCGTGTGCGTATGCGCGCGATGACACCACCGGATACGCTCAAGGAGGCAGAAGATGCTCTGTCTGCGCTCCATGCCCAAAAAGATGAGGCTGTGCGGGCACAGAACTACGAGCAGGCAGCAAAACTACGCGATGAGGAGAGCCATAAGAAAGAAGAAATGGAAAAGCTGCGCAAGGTTTGGGACGAAACTAAGGCAGCTGCCAAGGGCGCAGTCACACCAGAGGATATTGCAGAGGTGATTGCAGGCTGGACAGGGATTCCGGCAGCACGGCTGACAGAGGACGAGGGGGAACGCCTATTGCATCTGGAGGATACGCTGCATGCGCGTGTGATTGGTCAAGACGAGGCCGTCGGTGCAGTTTCCCGCGCCATTCGCCGTGGCCGCGTGGGTCTGCGTGACCCAAAACGTCCGATTGGTTCCTTTATCTTTTTAGGCCCTACGGGTGTCGGCAAAACCGAGCTTTGCAAGACCTTGGCAGAGGCAATGTTTGGTGACGAAAATGCGATGCTGCGCTTTGATATGTCCGAATATATGGAAAAGCACAGTGTTGCCCGTATGATTGGATCGCCCCCGGGCTATGTCGGATATGATGAGGGCGGACAGCTGACGGAAAAGGTGAGAAGAAAGCCTTACTCGGTAATCCTGTTTGATGAAATCGAAAAGGCGCACCCAGATGTATTCAATATCCTGCTTCAAATTCTGGAGGACGGACAGCTGACAGACGGACAGGGACGTAAGGTTGACTTTAAGAATACCGTGCTCATTATGACTTCAAATATCGGTGCGCAGAAGATCACAGGAAAGACCCATAAGACTCTTGGATTTGGCGGAGGCGGCGGGACTGGTGCAGAGCCGAGTTTTGATGACATTAAGAAAGAGGTTTTGTCTGACCTCAAGGAAGCGTTCCGTCCGGAGCTAATCAACCGTATTGATGAAATCATTGTCTTTAATCGTCTGACGGAGGACGAGATTGGACAGATTGCAGATAGTATGCTGCATCAGGTTGCAAGCCGTATGGAGGAGATGGAATTGACCATGGAATGGACAGATGCAGCACGGGCACATCTGGTCAAGGCGGGCTTTGATCCGGTTTATGGTGCAAGACCGCTGCGCCGTGCTATTCAGTCCGAGGTAGAGGACCTTGTGGCAGAGGATTTCCTGCGCGGTACAGTCAAGCGTGGGGAGCATGTTGTTCTGGACGAACAGGACGGCAGACTGACGCTGCATGTGCGTGAGAATAAGTGAGTGAAAAGAGGTGCATCTGCACCTCTTTTTTTGATGAGTTATGTATAAAAATAGGGGAAAGTGACGGTTTTTCGGGAATTATAAAGTTTAAGTAAAATATGCGAACTTATTTGCATGATAATTAGTCATATCATAAAATATGTTGCAGGAAAAATTGTAAAAATACTTCGCCGAAGACTATAATTGTACAAAATGCACAAATATTGCCTAGTAAAAAGGTGTAAGTTGACAGAGTGTTTTTTTTTATCGGTATGTTATAATGAAGGTGCTGGAAGAAACCAGAAATTTAGATGAAATGACGAAATAAATCAAGGTTCATCGCAAATAAACGAAACGGAGGCACCCCTGATATGAAAAAATATGTATACCTGTTCTCGGAAGGAAATGGCTCCATGCGTGAGCTATTGGGCGGCAAAGGCGCAAACTTAGCAGAAATGACCGGTCTCGGTATGCCTGTGCCGCAGGGTTTTACCATTACAACCGAGGCTTGTACGCGCTACTATGAAGATGGCCGTCAGATTTATCCAGATATTCAGGAACAGATCATGGAGTATCTCGATAAGCTGGAAAAAATGACAGGAAAGCATTTGGGCAATCCAGAATCTCCCCTGCTTGTGTCTGTCCGTTCGGGTGCGCGTGCCTCCATGCCCGGAATGATGGATACCATTTTGAATCTCGGCATGAATGATGACATCTGTGAAGCAGTTGCACGTTTGACTGACAATCCGCGCTTTGCACGCGACTCATACCGTCGCTTTATCCAGATGTTTGCTGATGTAGTTATGGAATTGCCCAAAAATACTTTTGAGCAGTTTATCGATCAGGTCAAGGAAAAGCGCGGCGTGACCCATGACAATGAACTGGACGAAAACGATATGCTTGAGCTTATCAATCTGTTCAAGGACCATTATGAGAAGAATATCGGTGAGCCGTTCCCGCAGGATCCAAAAAAGCAGCTTATGGAAGCTGTGCGCGCGGTATTCCGCTCATGGGATAATCCGCGTGCCAATACCTATCGCCGTATGAATGATATCCCATATTCTTGGGGCACAGCTGTCAATGTACAGTCCATGGTTTTTGGCAATATGGGTGAAACCTCAGGCACCGGTGTTGCATTTACCCGCAATCCGGCAACCGGTGAAAAGAAGCTGTATGGTGAGTTCCTTATGAATGCACAGGGAGAGGACGTTGTTGCCGGTATCCGCACCCCACAGCCAATTTCCGCGCTGGCAGACACAATGCCGCAGGTTTATGAGCAGTTTGTAGATATTTCTCAGAGACTGGAACAGCATTATGGCGATATGCAGGATATGGAATTTACCATTGAAAAGGGCAAGCTGTATATGCTTCAGACACGAAATGGCAAGCGTACTGCACAGGCGGCGCTCAAGGTTGCCGTAGATCTCGTAGATGAGGGCATCTGCACCAAGGAGCAGGCAATTCTCAAGGTAGAGCCGCATCAGCTGGACGCACTTCTGCACCCGACCTTCAATCCGGCTGCACTCAAGGCAGCAACTCCGATTGCAACCGGTTTGCCGGCTTCCCCAGGCGCGGCTTGCGGTGCTGTTTACTTCACCGCAGAGGAAGCTGTGGCAGCGCATAAAACAGGTGCTAAGGTGGTTCTCGTTCGACAGGAAACCTCTCCGGAGGATATTGATGGCATGGTTTCCGCGGAGGGCGTTATGACTGCCCGCGGCGGTATGACCTCGCATGCAGCCGTTGTTGCCCGCGGCATGGGTACTTGCTGTGTTGCAGGTGTTTCCGGTGTCAAGGTATCGGAAGCAGATAAGACGATTACTTTTGCCAATGGAACGGTAATTCATGAGGGCGATTTTATTTCGCTAGATGGATCCACGGGCAATGTATATGAGGGCAAGATTGAGACACAGGAAGCTGAGCTGACAGGTGATTTTGGTCGGTTCATGGGCTGGGCAGACGAACTGCGTGTGCTTCAGGTCCGCACAAATGGAGATACGCCGCGTGATGCCGCGCAGGCACGCAAATTTGGCGCAGAGGGCATCGGGTTGTGCCGTACAGAGCATATGTTCTTTGAGGAAAGCCGTATTCGTGCCGTGCGTGAAATGATTGTTGCACCAGATGAAGCACAGCGCCGCAAGGCCCTTGCGAAGATCCTGCCGATGCAGCGTGGTGACTTTGAGGAAATCTATCGTGCGATGGGCGGGCTTCCAGTAACGATTCGCCTGCTGGATCCACCACTCCATGAGTTCCTGCCTTCTGATCCTGAAGATATTGCAGAGTTGGCAAAGGAAATGGATATGCCGGTCGAAAAACTTGAGGCAATTGTTGAAAATCTGCATGAATTTAACCCGATGCTGGGTACACGCGGCTGTCGCTTAGATGTGCTGTATCCGGAAATTGCGGAAATGCAGACGGAAGCCATCATTTCCGCTGCAATCAATGTATGGAAACAAGATAATCTGCGTATCACACCAGAAATCATGGTTCCGCTGGTTGTAGATGTGAAGGAACTGCGTTTTGTAAAGCGCAAGATCAAGGCAGTTGCCGATCAACTGATTGAAGCAGCAGATATTCCGATGAAGTATCTGGTTGGCACCATGGTTGAGACACCTCGCGCAGCTGTGACTGCTGGTCAGATTGCATCAGAAGCAGAATTCTTCTCCTTTGGTACCAACGACCTCACACAGATGACCTATGGTTTCTCCCGTGATGATGTGGGTAAGATTTTGGATCGTTACTTTGAAGAAAAGATTTTGGAATCTGATCCGTTCGCACGTTTGGATCAGCAAGGTGTTGGTCAGCTTGTGAAGATGGCGGTTGAAAATGGTCGCAGCACCCGTCCGGATATCAAACTGGGTATCTGTGGTGAGCATGGTGGTGACCTATCTTCTGTTGAATTCTGTCATCAGATTGGTCTTAGCTACGTATCCTGCTCACCTTACCGTGTGCCGATTGCACGTCTGGCAGCTGCACAGGCAGCCGTAAAATATCCGGAAAATTAAAAAAACATAAAAAAGAGCAGGAAACTGCTCTTTTTTTATGCTTAAAATACAGTGCGTTGAAAAAGCTGTTGAGGCTTATTCTCCCATTACCTGAAATACAACGTCACGCACGCGGTCGCGTGTGTCACATTCGACAAGCGTTAGATTTTGCCAAGGGCCGATGGTCAGCTTGCCATCTGCAAAGGGGATTACGATAAATGGCGAGAGCAGTGCGGATTTGATATGGGAGGAGCCGTTGTCATCATTCCATGTATCGTGATGATGATAATGTATGATGCGGCCGTTTTCATCTGTATAAGGCGAAAAAATATCCATTGCAGCTTTCAGATCATGGCGTACCATTCCGGGCTCGAATTCGAGTGTGGTAAGACCGGCAACGCCGCCGGTAGTAAAGCCGGTGATGATGCCTGCGGAAATCCCTTTTTCACGACAGGCAGTGGTAACAGCATGCTGAAAATCCTCTGTAATATCGATCATGCCCATATGTGCGCGTGTTTGATAGGTTTTGGTTGTTGTAAATACAGCCATAAATGCTTTTTCCTCCAGAAGTACGAAATGTAATTATAAACAAAGAAGATACTGACCGTATAATGTTTGGCTCAATTCATTGCCCATACGATGCACATCTTCTACATCAATATATCCGCGGCGCAGAGCGATTTCTTCCAGACAGGCAACATACCGTCCGGTATCATCTTGTACTTCCTTGACACCCATGCCGGCAGTTAATAGATTATCTGCGGTTCCGGCATCTAGCCATACGAAATCTCGATCCAGTTTGATTACATGAAGTTGATTTCTGTTGAGATATTCCAAATTGACATCGCTGATTTCCAGTTCTCCGCGCGCAGAGGGCTTAAGCTGTTTTGCGATTTCAATGACAGAGCTATCATAAAAATAAAGACCCGGGATAATGTAGTTGGATTTTGGCAGACGCGGTTTTTCTTCAATCGAAATCGCGCGGCCAGATGCGTCGAATTCGATAACGCCAAAGGCGCGCGGGTTATGTACGTAGTATCCAAATACGGTTGCACCACCTGACTGAGATGCTTGTACCGCAGCGGACAGTGTGGACTCTAGACTGAGACTGTGGAAGATATTATCTCCAAGTACCAGACAAACCGGCTCATTTTCGATAAAACGCTCACCAATCAGGAGCGCATCTGCAATGCCGCGGGCAACCTCCTGCACTTCGTAGGAAATATTTACGCCCCAACGCGCGCCATTTCCTAAGAGCCGGTAGAAAGGACCCTCCTCTCCGGGGGGGATAATGATAAGGATATCCCGAATTCCAGCCTGCATCAATACAGCAAGCGGGTAATAAATCATGGGCTTGTCATAGACTGGCAGAAGTGGCTTACAGGTAGGGCGCGTCATGGGATATAAGCGGGAGCCCTTGCCAGCTGCTAGAATAATGCCTTTCATGAAGTATACACTTCCTCCCTTTTCCGTGGCATACTGCCATCATGGTTTCAGCCAAGAGGCTGCGCTTTTCTGAAAAAATTGCCAGAAAATTTCTATTATCACATTATAGCATACCCGTGGACACAATAACAGTATTTCCTGAGAAATAAAAAAATACGTCCAATTGAGTGCCAAAATATGAGCAACAGACACACTTTTCGGACAAAAAAGAATGGAAAAAGAGAGGTATTTGTGCTATGATAAAAACATACAGCATATTTTATGAAAGGGAGAATCGCATGGCGGCGACAAAGAAAAAATCATCTGCGTCTCGTGCATCTGGACAGAGCAGTACGCAGAAAAAAAATAAATCTCCGGCAAAAAAGAGAAATCAGAAAAAGACTGAAATAACACCTGTGGTTCCACGAGAAATGTGGGCAGTGATTTATGGTGTGCTGGGGCTTTTGTGTCTGATTGCTGTTTTGAAACGGGACGGAGCTGTGCTGCGTCTCATTCATACGACACTGAGTGGTATGGTGGGGTGGGGCATCTATTTATGCCCGTTTGCTTTATTTGGCATTGCTGCGCTTCTGTTTGTGCGCCGGAAAGGACCGGTGCGTTTGCGGAGTGCAGCAATTGCATGTACGCCGATTTTGTTTGGCGCGTTCATTCATGCGCTGCTCTGTGGACCAGACTATACGGACGCAGGGCTTACGATGTTCCGCCTGCTGGGAGATGGTGCAAAATTGCAGGCAGGGGGATTGCTTGCAGGCGGTCTATACAGCATTTTGCGCTGGGCATTTTCTGGAATCGGGGCAATGCTGCTGCTCATTATTGGTATCATTGCAGATATTATGGTTATCTGCCGCTTAACCCCGGGAGCGATTTGGGATGCACTGCGCCCACTGGAATATGAATATGACAGCGATGAAGAACGGGAATTTTATGAAGGTCCTGTTGTTTTGCCCAATGTACATGAAGCGGTTGCCAATCGGCGCGCGCAGCGTGCAGAGAAACGAGCAGCGTTTGATATTGCATTAGACGATGAACCAGATTCTCCTGAAATTCCAGAGCTCGTAATGCAGGCAGTGCCGGATACGGAGCAGGAAACGGAGCAGCAGGAGGAAGTCACAGCAGATCCACCGCCGCTTGATGATATTCTGGCACTGTTCGAAAATCGGGAAACCGTGATGCAGGAAGATACAGTACAGAAACAGGAAACACCAGAAGCACCGCCTTGGGAGGAGGAGACGAAACCACGCGCGAAGCAGGAAAAAACAGAAAAAATCTCTGAAGATGAGCAGGCGGTCATGAATGCGCAGATGGACGAAAATCAGAAAGCACCGCTTATGGTATACGAGCACCCGCCGGTTGATCTATTGAACCCGCCAAAGGGCGGCGCGAAAGGCAATGTGCAGGCAGAGCTGACGGAAAACAGCCAGCGGCTTGTCGATACATTGGAGTCCTTTGGCATTGAGGCAAAGATTATTGGAATCGTGCGTGGTCCCTCCGTCACACGGTTTGAACTTACCATTGAACGCGGCGTGAAATTCAGTCGAATCACAGCATTATCCGATGACATTGCGCTGTCGCTTGGTGCAGTTTCGGTGCGTATTGCCCCAATTCCAGATAAGGTGGCTATTGGCATTGAGGTTCCGAACAAGTCAACAACTATGGTAACCATTCGAGAGGTCATTGGCTCAGATACCTTTGCACAGGCAAAATCTCATGTTGCATTTTCGGTAGGCAAGGACATTACAGGTGCGCCTGTGGTGGGAGATATCGGCAAGATGCCACATCTGCTCATTGCAGGTACAACAGGCTCTGGTAAATCGGTGTGTGTCAATTCCATGCTGATTTCGCTGCTTTATAAGTCCTCTCCAGAGCAAGTGCGTCTGATTATGGTGGACCCGAAGATGGTAGAACTTGGAAACTACAATGGGATACCACATCTGTTGATTCCAGTTGTAACCGATCCCAAAAAGGCAGCTGGTGCACTGAACTGGGCGGTGGGAGAGATGGAACGCCGGTATAAACTCTTTGCAGACAATCAGGTGCGTAAATTAGAGGACTTTAATGCCTTGATGCGCAGGAAGAAAGCAGAAGCGGAGCAGATGGAAGGTGGAACACCAGAGGTTTATCAGACTGTTCCGGAAATCGTGATTGTCATTGACGAGCTGGCAGACCTTATGATGGTGGCTGCCAAGGAGGTGGAAACCTCGATTTGCCGCATTGCGCAGAAGGCGCGTGCAGCGGGTATGTATTTGATCGTTGCAACCCAGCGTCCTTCGGCAGATGTTATCACAGGTATTATGAAGGCGAATATTCCTTCACGCATCGCTTTCGCGGTTGCCTCACAGATTGAATCTCGAATTATTTTGGATCAGACCGGTGCGGAAAAGCTGATTGGTAAGGGTGATATGCTATATGCACCGCTTGGAGAGGGAAAGCCGCAGCGTATACAGGGCTGCTTTATTTCAAACGATGAAATCGAGCGGGTTATTTCTTTTGTAAAGTCCAATGGATCAGCAGAATACAGCGAAGAAATTCTGGAGCATATTGAGAAACAGGCTCAAAACGATGGTGGCGGAAATGCGGCTGGAGAAGGCTCTGGGGAGGAGGACGAGCTGCTCATGGACGCGATTGACGTCGTTGTGGAAGGCGGACAGGCTTCGGTTTCCATGCTGCAAAGAAGGCTCAAGCTGGGATATTCTCGTGCTGCCCGTATTGTAGACCAAATGGAAGAACGTGGTATTGTAGGCCCGTTTGAGGGCAGCAAGCCGCGGCAAATTTTGATTTCCAAAGAGGATTGGAAAGAAATGAAGCTGCGCCGACAAAGTTAAAAGGCACAGACCGTAATTTATATGGGAGGATAGAATCATGGAATTGCAAAAAGTAGATGTACGTTCGTTGGAGTTCAATCCGTTTTCAAAGATTCAGGAACAATGGGCGCTTGTGGGTGCCGGAACCATGGACAGTTTCAATATGATGACAGTCAATTGGGGCGGGCTTGGTGTGATATGGTTCAAAGATGTGTGCACCGTTTATGTACGTGAGAGCCGTTATACCAAAGAATTCATGGATAAAAATGAGCTGTTCACATTAACCTTTTTGAAGTCTGGACATGAGGACGCGTTGAAACTGTGTGGTGCAAAGTCTGGACGGGATATGGATAAGATGAAGGCATCTGGCTTGACCCCAATCCCGCTCGACGGAACCGTTGGCTTTGCGGAGTCGGAACTGACCTTCGTTTGTCGAAAGCTGTACTGCGGAGAGCTGTCTAAGGAAAACTTTATGTATGAGGAAACGCTGCGGGAAGCGTATCCGGAAGGGGATTATCATACCATGTACATTGGTGAAATTGTGGCAGTATATGCTGCAAAATCATAATATGTTGGGTTCATTCAGCACATGTAAGAAAATGCTTGAAATCGCTCATTTATGCGCAGTTTCAGGCATTTTTTCTCCAGAGAACTTTGCACGACAAAATCAAAAGCCGTCCATTAGACAGTTTTTTGAATGAACCGAATGTGGATTTCCGTGCTCTTTGTTCATAGAGAAATGATAGGAGATGATATCATGAAGCAAAGAGCAACCGATGGGAGACAGATGACAATTTTTTTATTCTGCATATAT
This sequence comes from Butyricicoccus pullicaecorum, assembly GCA_018366035.1. Taxonomy (GTDB): domain Bacteria; phylum Bacillota; class Clostridia; order Oscillospirales; family Butyricicoccaceae; genus Butyricicoccus; species Butyricicoccus pullicaecorum_A. The sequence continues at coordinate 57,863 of JAGZIW010000013.1, forward strand.
TTAGCTGCACTTACATGGATTATTATATTCAAAATGGCACTGCCCGGAGAGTCACTTCCTCATTTTCGCTCGGTCAACTGGATTCCGTTCGGGGATTCTATGGTCATCAATAATCAGATTTCCTATGATGAAATCATTCAAAATATCCTTGCTTTTGTACCCTTTGGAATTTACCTATCCATGCTATTTCCCGAGCATTCCTTGATGTATAAGCTGATGTCTGCATCTGCATGCAGCCTTGGATATGAGATTTTACAATTTGTTTTTGCCATCGGTGCTTCTGATATTACAGATTGGATAGGAAATAGTTTTGGTGCTCTGATGGGGATTGGCGTATATGCAGTGTTTTATAAATTATTTGGCAACTATACCAATCGGATTTTTAATATTTGCGCTGCCATTGCAACAATAGGTATGAGTTTGTTCATTGTCATATTGATTGTTTCAAATTAACAGCAGAACAAAATAGTTAGAGAAAGAAAAAGCGGAGGGCTTTTGAGTCCTCCGCTTTTTCTTTACAAATGCAACAAATGTAAAATATTTGTATATGAAAAGGCGAGAATAAATGGCTTTCTGGTTGGGAGAATCCATTGGGGGTGTCTTGCATTTTTTCGGGAAATGCTTTATGCTATTTTTAATGCAAAATACAGAATAAAGGGTGGGAAAAACACAATGAAATATGATTTGATTGCACTGGATTTGGACGGTACAACGCTCAATCCACAAAATACAGTAAATCCTGCGGTCAAACAGGCGGCGGCATGGGCACGTGCGCAGGGGGTGCGTATCGTGATTGCGACAGGACGCATTGCCAGTGAAGCAGCAGAATTTGCGGAAATGCTGGGCACAAGTGATGATTTGGTGTGCGCAGGAGGTGCAGCCATATATTCACTGGCGCAGCATGCCTATACAATGCGCATTTCCATTCCGTGGGATTCAGCTGTCCGTGCCGCGGCGGTCGTAGAACGGGTCGGCATGGTATCCATGGTATATTCCGGAGAGCGTATGCTGATTACACCGTACGATGAAATGTATTTTTCACAATATAAAACGAATGAGGGATTCCATAGCAATAAAAAGGTAGTACCTTCTGTTGCAGAATACATTGCAAATACACATTTGTCGGTAGACAAAATGTTTTGTCGCTCAAAAGATCCATTTATGCTGAAAAATGCGCGTGAACAGATTGAGAAAATTTCAGGAGTACGGGTCATGAGCTCTGCGGACGATAATATTGAAGTGATTTCTCCAGATGCGGATAAGGGGAGTGCGCTGGAAAGCTTGTGCAAGCAGTATGGTATTTCGATGGAGCGCTGCATTGCTATTGGAGATAGTGAAAATGATTTGGAAATGCTGGGGGCTGTTGGAATGCCGGTTGCGATGGGAAATGCGAACGATGCGGTTAAGGCAGTTTCTAAATATATCACTGCGACGAATGCAGAAGATGGTGTTGCAAAGGCGATTTATCGCCTTCTGGAAAAAGAGACGTGATGAAAAATCATGCACGAAATGGATAAAAAATTTTTTTATTTTTCACGAAAAATTCAAAAAATTACGATATAATCAGGTATACTATATACGTATCATCTGGAAGGAGACGGGCAAATGGCTTTGATTCTCATTGCTGACGACGAAGCGCGGATTCGCCGTCTGGTATCAGATTTTCTGCGCCGAGATGGTCATACCATATTAGAGGCACAAGATGGCGCACAGGCATTGGAATTGATTGAGACGCGCCGAGCGGAGTTGGGGCTGGTAATTTTAGATGTGATGATGCCTCGTATCGATGGGTTTGGCGTGCTTGCGGCCATTCGGGCATCAGATCAGGGAACCCCACTGCCGGTTATGATGCTCACAGCGCGCGCAGAGGATACAGATGAGCTGCATGGGCTGGAAGCGGGTGCAGATGATTATGTTGCAAAGCCGTTTTCTCCAATGGTGCTTGCGGCGCGTGTCAAAACGCTTCTCAAGCGTACAGGTACAACCGACGAAGTGGCGGATACCTTCGGCGCACTCACCGTAGATGAACGCCGCCGAGAGGTCACAGTGAATGGACAATCTGTCGATTTAACCCCAAAAGAGTACGAACTATTGGTTTATTTCAAAAATAATCCACGAATCGCACTGTCACGCGAGGCAATTCTGAATGCGGTCTGGGGATATGATTATTTTGGTGACCTGCGTACCGTAGATACACATATTAAAAAGCTGCGGGCAAAGCTTGGAGCCTATGGAACCATGATTGGAACCGTTCGTGGATACGGATATCGGTTTGAAACTGAAAAATAAACCATCATGCAATGAGTTTACTTTTTTCGTATGTTGTGGTATGATTTTAATATATCTCGGATTGAGGTGATAGATATGCTGTCACGGGAACGCTTGGAAGCTTATTTACAAGAGGAACAGTTGGAATATCACTTAGATGAGGACGATGCAGATCGAATTGTGGTGGTGTTCCAGACCAAACAGTTGTCTAATGTATCACTGGATATCACTATCTTGAACAATCGCACGGTACTATTCCTCTCCCGCATGCCAATCAGTATCCCTTCGGAATACCGCATGGCGGTATGTGAATTTATTACGCGGGTCAACTATGGTGTGGTGCTTGGCGGATTTGAGCTTGATCTCAATGAAGGAGATCTCAATTACAAAATCGTTGGCACGGTGAGCCGTGAAAGCGAAATCGATCAGGAAGCATTCTGCCGGTTGCTTTATTTGGGCAACAGCATGCTTGATAAATATACACCTGGTATTTTGTCTATCCTCTATGGTGGAAAAGATGCAAAACAGGCGTATCAACTTATTACGAAATCATAACAAAAAGTGAGGGACAAAACAATGGCTTTTGATCTGAAGCAAATCGCAAAATACTATAAGGAAGATATGGAGCTGAACTTTGCGCTGGAGGAGGAGAACAATCGTATCCGTTTCTCTATGGACACCGATGCAATGAAGGAAGTTCGCTTCATGGCATATAAGGAGAATCCGCAGACCATGTTGTTTTTGACATATCTGCCGATGAAGATCAATGAGGACAAGCGTGCAGAGGTTGCAGATTATCTGACCCGTGCAAATTATGGTCTGCATGTCGGCAACTTTGAAATGGATATGGAAGATGGCGAAGTTCGATACAAGACAACCGGTGTGACCGACGAAAAGACCGCACCAAGCCTTGATGTGATCCGTCGTCTGACCTACATTGGTTTCAGCATGTTTGATCGCTATATTCCGAGCCTGTTGTCCATTGTATATGGAGAAAAGACTGCACAGGAAGCAATTGCAGAAGCAGAAAAGGATATGCAGTAAGCAAAAGAATTTCAGAGGTGCGCCTCTGATTTCAAGAGGACGGCTCAGCCGTCCTCTTTTTTTATAAAATGAGAAAATGGAGGACGGTATGGGAAAGCGTTTTCATAAATTGCGTTCTGTTCGCTTGAAATTTTTTGCTGCAATTGCTGCGGTGGCGTTGGTATTCATTACGGTCATCAGCTGCCTCAATTTATTTTTTTATGATCATTATTATATGGCGCAAAAGCAGAATTCCCTGCGAGATATTTATAGCCGCGTATGCCAAAGCTATTATACGAACAACAATGAGGCTTTACAGGAAACATTGTTTCGCATTGAAAACAGCGATAGCGTGCGTATTAGTATTTTAGATGCGGCAGGTGCAATGATTTATGATTCCGATGCGGCACGCAACGGAAATAGTCCGAATTTCTTTACAAGTTGGAAAACGGCGCAGCTGGTACATTCTGCGCTGGTATCAGCAGACCAGAGAAAGCTCGATATAGGACATGTGGATTTTGTCGTGGTGCAGATGAACGATTTGCGTGAAAATTTCCTTTGTCTCGTTGGACGTTTGGGAGACGGATATCTGGTGGAGCGGATCCCTTTTGCGTTTATGGAGCAAAATTCGATGTTCAACTCCACATTTCTGCTCATTACAGGCGCTGTGACACTGGTAATTTGTCTGATTTTAGGTGCTGTTTTGGCCTCATATTTCACAAGACCGCTGATTGAGATGGGCAGTATTGCAAAGTCCATGGCACACTTGGATTTTTCTCAGAAATATGAGGGAGATGAAATAGATGAGATTGGGCAGCTGGGACAATCCCTCAATCTGCTTTCTGACCATTTGCGGGACGCCATTAACGACTTGCGTACCTCTAATGAACAGTTAGCACATGAGATTGAAGAAAAAGAACGAATCGATGCCATGCGGCGGGAATTCATCGTTAATGTATCGCACGAACTTAAAACACCAATTGCACTGATTCAGGGGTATGCAGAGGGATTGACCGCAGGCATTGCAGAGTCACCAGAGGATAGAGATTTCTATTGCAATACCATTGCAGAAGAAGCAGGGCATATGAACACGATGGTTACCCAGCTTTTAAGTCTTTCTAAGCTGGAACTTGGGCGGGAGATCCTATCGTGCGAGGCGATATCGTTAGGAGACTGTTTACGTGAAGTCGTAGAAAAAACGACGGTTTTGCGCGCAGGTCATAATTTGAAAGTGAGCTGTTCCGGAGACGCAGTGATTGAGAGCGATGGAAGGCTTCTTGATCAAATTATTATGAATTATATGACAAATGCCATTCGCTATACGCCAGATGGAGGAAGTATTGCGCTTTGTGTAACACAGCCGAAACCGGATATGGTAAAAGTTTCTGTATTTAATGAGGGAGAGGGAGTGCCGGAGGAAGAGCTTCCTCTCCTATGGGAAAAATTTTATCGCACGGATAAGGCACGTTCCCGCACTTCGGGGGGAACAGGTGTCGGGCTGTCGATCGTGCGTGCGTCAGCTGCACTGCTTGGTGGGAGCTGTGATGTACAGAATGTGTCAGGCGGTATTGTATTTTCGCTTACCCTGCCCATACAGTGTGGGTCTGAGCAAGCGAAAATACAGGAAAAATGATGTGTTGCGGTAAAAAAATAACAGATTGTTAGAAGTTGAAAAAAAACTGAACAAAAATTTTGTTGAAAATATAAAAATTTTTATAAAAAACAGGCGTTAAATTCTTGACAATCTTTTGGATTTCTGTATAATGATTAGTAGATGTGCGTTAAAGACGCACCCCCAAAACACCATACTGGACCCCCTTGTTTGGGAGCGTTTTTTGTATGCGCCAGCCGCCCTGCGAATCAACAGGACCGTCGCCTGCGATACAGCGTGTCGGTATGGTCTCTAATAAACTGATTTTGAAAATTTATTTGGGAGGTTTCATAGCATGGATTTTAGGCTTACAAAAGAGCAGGAAATGATGCAGAAGCTTTGCCGCGAGTTCGCGGTAAATGAGATCGAGCCTATCGCGGCTGAGATCGACGCAGAAGAGCGCTACCCTTGGGAGACCGTTCGCAAGCTGCAGAAATACGGCATGCTGGGCATTCAGTTCCCTAAGGAACTGGGCGGCTCCGGCGGAGATAACATTTGCTATACAATTGCAATTGAAGAGGCATCGAAGTTCTGCGGAACAACCGGTTGTATTCTGTCTTCACATGCAACTCTGTGCTGCTGGCCGATTTTCAAGTATGGCACACCGGAGCAGAAAGAAAAGTTCCTGCGTCCTCTGATTTCTGGTCAGAAAGTTGGCGGATTTGGTCTGACTGAGCCAAATGCTGGTACAGACTCTGCTGCACAGCAGACAATTGCAGAAAAGCAGGAAGACGGTTCCTACATCATCAACGGTTCTAAGGTATTTATTACCGGTGCAGGCTGTGCAGATACTTATGTTATTTTTGCTATGACTGATAAGACCAAGGGTAACAAGGGCATTTCTGCATTCATCGTAGATAAAGATGACCCGGGCTTCTCCATTGGTAAGATCGAGCATAAGATGGGTATTCGAGGCTCTCAGACCGGCGAGCTGATTTTTGAGGACATGCATCTGTCCGCAGATCGTCTGCTGGGTAAGGAGAACGGCGGCTTTAAGATTGCTATGACCACACTCGATGGCGGTCGTATCGGCATCGCTGCACAGGCACTGGGCATTGCACAGGGTGCACTGGACAAGGCTGTTGCTTACATGAAGGAGCGTGTACAGTTTGGCAAGCCGCTTTCTACCAAGCAGGGCTTGCAGTGGATGGTTGCAGATATGGCAACCGAGATTGAGGCAGCTCGTCTGCTCGTTCGCCGTGCAGCATTCAATAAGGATCATGATATCCCTTACACCAAGGAAGCTGCAATGGCAAAGCTGTTTGCAGCAGAGGTTTCTATGAAGGTTACCACCCAGTGTGTACAGATCTTCGGCGGCTATGGCTATACTCGTGAGTACCCAGTAGAGCGCATGATGCGTGATGCTAAGATTACTGAAATCTATGAGGGCACCTCTCAGGTACAGCGTATGGTTATTTCCGGCCAGGTTATTGGCAGATAAATTAAGGGAGGAGTAACTCAATTATGAAAGCTATCGTTTGCGTAAAGCAGGTTCCCGATACTTCCGGTAAGGTGGCTGTCAATCCGGACGGCACCCTGAACCGTGCATCTATGGCAACTATTATTAACCCCGATGACAAGAATGCAGTAGAGGCTGCACTGGCACTCAAGGACAATACCGGCTGTGAGGTCGTTGTTGTAACCATGGGTCCCCCACCGGCAGAAGGCATGCTGCGTGAGCTGCTCGCAATGGGCGCAGACCGCGGTGTTTTGGTTTCTTCTCGCGAGTTCGGTGGTTCCGATACCTTCGCAACCTCCCAGATCCTCGCCGCTGCAATTAAGAAGGTTGGCGTTGGCGACGGAGATGTTGTATTCTGCGGACGTCAGGCAATCGATGGTGATACCGCACAGGTTGGTTCTCAGATTGCTGAGAAGCTGGATATCCCGCAGGTTTCCTATGCAGCAGAAATCAAGGTTGAGGGCAGCAAGGTAACCGTAAAGCGTATGCTCGAGGAC
>JAGZIW010000028.1 GCA_018366035.1 Butyricicoccus pullicaecorum
TGATTTTTGCCTTTGCCTGCAATTCTGCAATGGTCAGAGCGCCGCAATTGCACATGGTGGAACGTACCTTATTGAGAGTTAATGTGACATTGTCCTTGAGAGAGCCTGCATATGGCACATAAGAATCGACACCTTCCTCAAAGGAAAGCTTCTTTGCCCCTCCGAGGTCATAGCGCTGCCAGTTACGTGCACGTGCTGAGCCTTCTCCCCAATACTCCTTCATAAAGGTTCCACCAATATTTACCTTATTGGTTGGAGACTCATCAAAACGAGAGAAGTAACGCCCGAGCATAATAAAGTCTGCGCCCATTGCAAGTGCCAATGTTACATGATAGTCATGCACAATACCACCATCAGAGCAAATCGGAATATAGATACCAGTTTCCTTATAGTATTCATCACGCGCAGCAGCAACCTCAATCACAGCAGTTGCCTGTCCGCGGCCAATTCCCTTCTGTTCACGGGTAATACAAATAGAACCGCCGCCAATACCAATCTTCACAAAGTCTGCACCTGCTTCTGCAAGGAAACGGAATCCCTCACGGTCTACAACATTACCTGCGCCAACCTTTACGGTATCACCATAATGCTCACGGATCCAAGCGATGGTACGAGACTGCCACTCTGAGTATCCCTCTGAGGAGTCGATGCAAAGAACATCAGCGCCAGCCTCAACAAGTGCTGGTACACGCTGCTCATAGTCACGTGTATTGATGCCTGCACCTACAATATAGCGCTTATCCTTGTCCAAAAGCTCCAGTGTATTTTCCTTATGGCTATCATAGTCCTTACGGAATACCATATATACAAGGCGCTGATTCTCATCTACAAGCGGCAGCGCATTGAGCTTATGATCCCAAATAATATTATTTGCTTCCTTTAAGGTCGTATCTGCCGGCGCTGTGATGAGCTTGTCAAATGGAGTCATAAATGTCTCGACCTTTTCCTCGGTCGACATGCGAGAGACACGATAATCACGGCTGGTGACGATGCCTAAAAGCTTGCCCGTTGCGGTACCGTCCTCTGTGACCGCTACGGTAGAATGTCCTGTTTTCTCCTTGAGCGCCAGCACATCAGCCAAAGTCTGGTCTGGCTTGATATTGGAATCCGAAACAATGAAACCAGCTTTATATGCCTTTACACGCGCTACCATCGCCGCCTCACTCTCAACGGTTTGGGAACCATAGATAAAGGAAATACCGCCTTCCCGTGCCAATGCAATCGCCATCTTATCATCTGATACAGACTGCATAATGGCAGACACCAATGGAATATTCGCATACAGAGCGCATTCTTCGCCCTTCTTGAACTTTACAATGGGTGTACGCAGGCTTACATTTGCCGGAATACAATCCGCTGATGAGTATCCCGGTACGAGCAGGTACTCGCTGAATGTACGAGAGGGTTCTGAAAAATAGTATGCCATAATGTCTTTCTCCTTTACCTTACAGAACTGATTTCATGTTATCTAACATTATACCGTTTTGCGGCAGCAAAGTAAACCCGCGTTTTGTCACAATTTGTGCCAATTCCAATCCAGTACTGCTATGCAATTCGCCATTGGGTATTTGACCAAATATATTTTATCACAAAACGACTCACAAAAAGCTTATGCCGTATGCAGCCGATAGCGCACACGCTTTGATGTCTGAATATTGGGGTCATATTCCGCACTGCTACCAGTGCCCTCCTCTTCGGGAATGATGTCCAGATAAGCCAAGCTTTCAATTGCATCTTTTGGAATATCCTCAAACACCAATAGAGTTGTATTATACTCACCGTCCCAAGCAATTTCTGCCGGATATAACGTACCCTGATCAGAAACCAGATATGCAACTGTTGGCGGCGTATTCTGATTTTGTATAGGAGTTGTGTGACAGACCAGAGACAGCGCCTGTGGATAATAATATGCTGTATAAATCATGTTTCCATTATTTTCATCTTTACTATTGTTCCAAAGCAGCTGCCGATCCAATTTTTCTCCAATTTGATTTGAAACCTTGCTCATTTGCGCCGTGTATAACTCCCCATGAATATAGTCATATTTCTGCACAAAATATAACATTGGCATACACATCAATAATACCATTAGTAAAGTTTGTGCAATCTGAGGTCGTTTTTCCTTTAGATTCAGCACTTTTCATCCCTTGCTTTCATTGATAATCTATATTTTATTATATCAGTGCCCTCATTAAAAGTATATTGTATATTTTCACGAATCCATATCTATTTTTCTCACATATATTTTTTACTTGCAAGCAAATTCACTATACATTATAATAAACTTAAAAATTTTTATACTATTTAAGGAAACCGTTATGTCCAGCTGTAAAGAATGTCAATATTTTATAATGCGTCCCAAACATATTGCAGAAAAAACAAAAGTGTCCGGCCACTGTACAATGCCGCGTATCAAAATCAAAGACCCAGATGCACCTTCCTGCCTTCGGTTCTTGCCAAAACAAAAATGAAGTCATCATTGTGTGACTTCATTTTTGAGTGTTCCTTTTATGTGGAAATCCATAGATTTCTAATAAGAAAAAAGCAGACTCCAACGAGTCTGCTTTATGTGCGCGCCGTGTTATTTTCCCGGGCCGTCTCCAGCCAAGTATTTTCACCGTTAATGAGCTTAACTACTGTGTTCGGAATGGGAACAG
>JAGZIW010000014.1 GCA_018366035.1 Butyricicoccus pullicaecorum
TATTTCACCAGTCTGCGGACTGGTTCCTATTCGTATGCGGCGGATTCTTCATGCGAACCACGAACGCCGGACGGGGACAAAGCCGAAAAGACTGGCAGCGCAGACGCACAAGCGAACCTTCATGGAAAATGCGTGCCATGGACACAGCCGGTCATGGGATACTGCGAATAAGGGCTGCACGCTCCCGCGGTGCGGCGTGCATACATTCCCATGGGGTGAGGCACTTCTTGGTACCGTTCCCGCCTGCACGCTCCCGCCCTGCGGCGGCGCTCATACATTCCCACCCTTGCGGCGGACGCATGGCACATCTGATGGAGAGGGAGGGAAGGGATTCAAAAGGGTTGGGGAACCGCAAGGTTCCAAACCCTTTTGGCACTCTCGTTGCCACGAGAACCGCTGTCGCCGGCGCGACAATTCCCCCTGCCTTACACAAGGCAGTCTGATACAGTTTCCATACATACCACAATTATTTAACCTTGAAAGGTTAGAAGAACGTCACGCATTGGCGTGGGCAACCTAAGGGGGGACGACAACCGATGGTTTTCTTGCCCCCTTAGGAATCCCCCAGCTTTCCTGTCCACCACCGCCCTCATATTTCACCAGTCTGCGGACTGGTTCCTATTCGTACGCGGCGGATTCTTCATGCGAACCACGAACGCCGGACGGGGACAAAGCCGAAAAGACTGGCAGCGCAGATGCACAAGCGAGCCTTCATGGAAAATGTGTGCCATGGACACAGCCGGTCGAGAACCGTTGTCGCCGGCGCAACATTTCCCTCTGCCTTGTATAAGGCGATACCACTCCTTTCCCACTTAGAAACAAGCTGTCTAACCATCTTTACTGCCACCAGTGTACATCTCCTCCTGTGGCATATCCCGCACATTTGATAAAAGATAGATTTCTTTCTAAAATCACCGCCTATCTTCTCGCCCCTGACCTTTGGATTCTATATTTTATATAATAAAACGATTCATTTTTTGTCACATTCGTTATTGCATTTCTCGAAATTCCTATATCTTTTTCCAGAAACTCCTGCTATACTTTAAGTAACAAAGCTTATGAAAAATTTTGTTAAAAAGGAGCTGTATATTATGAAAGATATCACCAAATATCAGGGGATTATCCCAGCTTTTTACGCTTGCTATGATGCAAATGGAAACATTTCTGTGGAAAATACAAAAGCTCTCACACGGCATCTGATTGAAAAAGGCGTCAAGGGTGTTTATGTGGGCGGTTCCTCCGGTGAATGTATTTATCAGCACCCTGACGAGCGCAAGACAGTACTTGAGGCTGTTATGTCCGAGGCAAAGGGCAAACTGACTGTGATTGCACATGTTGCCTGCAATAACACTGCCGATTCCATCGAGCTTGCTGCCCATGCGGAAGCATGCGGTGTCGATGCAATCGCAGCCATTCCTCCAATCTATTTCCATCTGCCCGAGCATGCCATTGCCGCCTATTGGAATGCCATGAGCGCAGCTGCACCCAACACCGAATTTGTCATTTATAATATCCCGCAGCTTGCAGGCACCGCCCTTACCATGTCCCTGCTTGCCGAGATGCTCAAAAATCCCAATGTTGTTGCCGTTAAGAATTCCTCCATGCCGGTACAGGACATACAGATGTTTAAGGACGCAGGCATCGCGGCACGCGGAGCAGACGGTTTTGCTGTCTTTAATGGTCCGGACGAACAACTTGTTTCCGGTCTGGCTATGGGCGCAGACGGCGGCATCGGCGGCACCTACGCAGTTATGCCGGAAGTCTATAATAAAATTTTCTCACTGACTGCACAAGGAAAGCTGTCCGAAGCGCGTGCACTGCAAAACGAAGCCGACCGCATCATCTATAAAATGTGTGAGGCAAAGGGCAATCTCTATGCTGTCATGAAAGAAATCCTGCGCCGTATGTATGGGCTCGAGCTTGGTGGCGTTCGTGCGCCGCTTGCAAATCTTGATCCCGCAGACGAAGCCGTTGTTGCAGCTGCACAGCGCATGATCGAGCAAGCGATTGCAAATATAAAATAACCACACAAAAGCCCAAGCTGCTTGAGGGAGGATATAGACATGATTGCAGATACTTTAACACATTTGTCCCGTTATCGAGGCATACATCGAAACCTCGATATTGCAATCGACTGGCTGGAAACCCATGATCCTGCGGAACTTCCCGATGGACGTACCGCAATCGACGGTGAGCACGTATTTATCAATGTCATGGAGGCAGATCTGCGCAAGGCGCAGGGCGCACAATTTGAATACCATCACCGTTATGCAGACCTGCAAATTGATTTGACCGGCAGTGAATACTGGGAATGGAGCGCAGCAGAAGAACCGGCACAGGCTTTTGATTCCGAAACAGATGTTGGATTCGTGTCAGACACAGCGCATGCAAACGGTATTTTAGGCGAGGGACGCTTCGCACTCTTTCTCCCAAAAGAGCTGCACAAGCCAAGCTGTATACAGGGAGACTGCACCCATGTACGCAAAGCGGTTGTAAAAATCGAGATGAATGAATAAAAGAGGATTGGAATATGGAGAAAGAACAACTCTTAAAGCAGATTGCGCACGGACTGATTGTATCCTGTCAGGCACTTGAACACGAGCCCTTGTACACGGAAGCGGGCGGCATTATGCCGCTCATGGCAAAGGCAGCTGCCCAATCGGGTGCTGTCGGTATCCGCGCCAACTCGGTGCGCGATATTGTCCAAATCAAGGAGGTTGTAGACCTGCCTGTAATCGGCATTATCAAAAAGGACTACCCGAACACCCCCATGTACATCACGGTCACAATGGAGGAAGTCGATGCACTGGTTTCCTGCGGTGTTGACATTCTGGCATTACAGGGCACCGGCGCGCTGCGGCCGGACGGTAAGACATCTCCCGAATTCATTCGTGCAGTCAAAGCTAAGTATCCGGAGCAGCTTATTATGGCGGATATCGCAACCTTGGACGAAGCCATGGACTGTGCTGCGGCAGGCGCTGACTTTGTAGGAACCACCATGCGCGGCTATACTCCCGAAACAGAGGGAATCAACGATATCGACTTTGATTTCCTGCGGGAACTGAGCGCAGTATGCCCTGCGAAGGTCATTGCAGAGGGTCATATCCACTCCCCCGAACAAGCTGCCAAAGCGCTCGAATGTGGAGCCTTTGCACTGGTTGTCGGCGGTGCAATCACACGTCCGGCAGAAATCACAGCACGCTTTGTCTATGCCATCTCACCGCAGAAATAAGAGGGACTTGTAATGAAGCAATATTTAGGCGTAGATATTGGCGGAACGGCGGTCAAACTGGGCATTGTAACCGAAGAAGGCGCTATCCTGCGGCGCACCGAGCAAAGTGTCAGCTTTGACGGCTATCAGACACCGATTTTAACCACTGTGCAGCGTGCCTGCGAGGACTTTTTGAAAGAAACAGATACGCTCACCGGTATCGGTGTTTCGGCAACCGGACAAATTGACAGTGTGCACGGTGTCGTTGCCGGAACCTGCGGCAACCTGCCCAACTGGACAGGCAGCCGTATTCGGGACACGCTTCAGGACGCGTTTTCCCTGCCGGTTACGGTGGCAAATGATGCAAACTGCATGCTGCTTGGAGAGGTCTGGATCGGCGCTGCCAAGGGCTATACCGATGTTATCGGCATTACGCTTGGCACCGGTGTTGGCGGCGGTATCCTGACAGGCGGCAGGCTGCTTTCCGGTGCACGCGGGCTTGCAGGAGAAATTGGACATTTCCGCCTGCACGCAGCCGACGGCGTTTGCTGTACCTGTGGTGCACGGGGCTGTTGGGAACCCTATGCTGCGACCACTGCACTCGTGCGGCGTGCAAAAACGCAAAACGCTGCATGGTGTGATGGACGTGCGATTTTTGCAGCTGTGCAGCAGGGTGATCCGCATATCACGCAGATTTTGGAGGACTGGATCGGCGAAATCGCAGAGGGGCTTTCCGGACTTGTGCATATCTTTAACCCGCAGCTTATCCTGATTGGCGGCGGAGTCTGTGCGCAGGAAACGCTGCTCATTGCACCGCTTGGAGAAAAAGTCAAGGCATCTGTCATGCCTGCTTTTGCACAGGATCTGGAAATCCGTGCAGCAGCCCTGCAAAACGACGCCGGACTTGTTGGTGCAGTATATAATTTTATCCAGAATTCCGAAAATAAGTAAAAACGGCCTATCCCAAAATATTTTGAAAAAGTAAAATCGTGAAGTATCATGCTGCTTCACGATTTTTTATGTCTGAAATCATTCCCTCCTCTCTTTTCTCCTTGATTTTGACTCTTATACCACATATATATGCTGCAAAATAAAATTTGCACAAAACGGAAAAATGTGCCAAACTAAGAAGGAAGATATCGCTATGCTTACTGCCTGAGAGGATTGGTGCAGCCGACAGACCGTCTCCATTGTTTCCAATCCGGTTCAAAGCAGTTCCTATTTTGTTATAAAGGAGGAAATCGATTTGCGTATTTTAGTCGCAGAAGATGAAAGAGATATGAATGCACTGGTCTGTCGTACCCTTGCACGGGCAGGATACAGTGTCGATGGCTGCTTTGATGGCTTGGAGGCGATGGACTATCTTGCAGGAGCAGAGTATGACTGCCTGATTTTAGATGTCATGATGCCAAAGCTGGACGGACATGCGCTCGTGCGCAGGATTCGTGCACAGGGAAATGCCGTACCAGTAATTTTTCTGACCGCGCGGGACAGCATACAAGACCGGATCACAGGTCTGGATTTGGGAGCGGACGATTATCTTGTAAAACCGTTCGACTTTGATGAACTGCTTGCCCGTATCCGCGCTGTCACCCGAAAATATGGCACACAAAAGACAAGTGTGCTGACACTTGCCGATCTTACGGTAGATACCAGCGGTCACACCGTCACACGGGGCGGCACTGCCATTAAGCTGTCCGCAAAGGAGTATGCTATTTTGGAATACCTTATGCAGCATCAGGGCACCGTTGTATCGCGCACCCAGCTTGAAAATCATGTATGGAACTATGATTACGAGGGCGGGTCCAATGTAGTAGATGTCTATATTACCTATCTGCGCAAAAAATTAGATGGCGGCTTTGACAAAAAACTGCTGCATACCGTGCGCGGCTCCGGCTGGGTCATTCGGGAGGAAGCATGAAACGGTTGTCTACAAAACAAAAGCTGGCGCTCTGGATTGCGCTGCTTATGCTGCTGTCTGTCGCTCTGGTGCTGGGCATCTTAATGTTTATCAGCAATTCTGTCATCATGAATCACACCATAGAGCAGTTGGAAAGCACCTTGCGCGGCAAGCTGAGCGGAATCTCCAAAGAAAATGGAAAGCTTGTATTTGCAGAAGGATTTTCCTTTGTAGAAAATGGAGTCTATACCATTATATACAGCAACAGCGGTGCACTGCTTGCCGGACAAATGCCTCTGTCCTTTCCAGACGGTGTTGCCTTCCAAAACGGGATCGCGCACACAGTTTCCGGCTATCATGTGCTGGATTTCCGCCTGCCGCTCGGCTGGCATGACAGTATCTGGGTACGCGGCGTCATTCCGGTGGTCGATACCGATGACATCGTAGGCGCCTTCGGCGTTGTAGGAATCATTCTGCTTCCGCTCATGGTAATCGTCAGCGCAGCGGGCGCATATTTACTCTCCCGCTCCACCTTCCGCCCCATTGACAGCATTATCTCGGCGGCCGAAGCGATTGGAGAGGGGCGCGATTTGTCGCGCCGCATCGGGCTTCCCGCTGGAAGTGATGAAATCAGCCGCATGGGTGCGGCATTTGACCGTATGTTTGCACGATTGGAAACCGCGTTTGAGACCGAAAAGCAATTCACCTCAGATGCCTCTCACGAGCTGCGCACTCCGATCGCGGTCATTCTGGCACAGTGTGAGGAGGTCAGGCTTCACACGCCCAATCAAGAGGAATATGCAAAGGCATTCGACGTGGTCGAGCGGCAAGCCAAGCGTATGTCTACGATGATCAGTCAGCTTTTGCAAATGACCCGCCTCGAGCAGGGCACCCAACAGGCAGTCTTTGAGGAAGCAGACCTCAGCGAGCTTGTCGAGGTCATATGTACTGAGCAGCCCGCCTCAGCAAAGGGAATTGTCATAGAAACCAATTTGCAGCCCCATGTCGAAGCATGGTTCGATGTCACGCTCATGAGCCGTCTGTTACAGAACCTGCTCAACAATGCCACACGCTACGGACGAGAAAACGGTCATATCTGGGTCACACTGCGCAAAAATGGGAATGAAGTCACACTTGCCGTGCGTGATGACGGCATTGGAATCCCGTCCGATAAGCTCGATAAGGTCTGGCAGCGATTTTATCAGGCAGATAATACACGTGGTACGGAAAGCGGTACCGGACTTGGCTTAACCATGGTACGCCAAATCGCTTTCCTGCATGGCGGTCAGGTCACAGCAGACAGTATCGAGGGGGCAGGAAGCTGCTTTACACTGCGATTTCCAGCACAGGCTACAAAAAAAGATGAATTAAATCCCAATTATTTTGTGCAAAAATAAGAACATTACATTTTTTTCCTTCTTTTTTTCATTTTTAATCTAATTCTAAAGTTTCGCTGGTATGATAAGGACAGTAAAAGAAATGAGGTGCAAAATCATGAAACATAAATTGTCTCTTATTTTAGCAGGACTGGTTATTTCCGGCACGATGGCAGGCTGCAGCGCCAGCGCCGACTCCTCTCAAGCCGCCTACATCAGTAAAGACAGCGCACGTGCAGCCGCACTGGCAGCGGCGGGTATCGACGCCAGCAGCGCAAACATTACCTCCACACAGTTCTCTGAGCGAGATGGAATTCCCTATTACGAGGTCGATTTCACAGCCAACGGTATGTCGTACAGCTACTCCATCGATGCGGTTACCGGAGTAATCATCGAGAGCGAGGACAGCAAACAGCAGGACGTCAATGTCACAGACTATGACACGCTGGAGGTTGCCACCTCAAATACCCCCGTCATTACCGATTATGACACGGCAAACGGAGGCACCGCTTCAAAAAATGCTGCCGGCACGCCTGCTCCTGCTGCCAGTGCACCAGCCCCTGCTGCTGGCACCGCGAAGGAGGTCACACTCGATTCCGCAAAACAAACGGCTTTGCAGCACGCAGGCAAATCTGCCTCCGAGGTCAGCTTTGTCAAGGCACATAAAGACATCGATGACGGACGATCCATTTATGAAATCGAATTTGTCGTACAGTCCGGAAACAGCTATCAGGAATACGACTATGAAATTGATGCTTCTACGGGAGCCATCATCAGCAGCGATTTTGACGCAGAAAGCTATGCGCCGCCCAAGCAACAATCTACAACCAAGACCGAGGCAGAAGTCAGAGACATCGCCCTTGCCAAGGTTCCCGGGGCAAAGGCGTCCGATTGCTCCTTGTGGCTGGACAGCGATGATGGACACCTGATTTATGAGGGCAAAATCATCTATAACCAGATGGAATACGAGTTTGATATCGACGCATACAGCGGCACCATTCTGGAATGGGACGCAGAATCTATTTACGACTGATGATATAAGCATCTGAAAAAGGAGGATTTTTATAATGAAACGCCAAACAATCACCAAGCTGCTGTGCACAGCTGCCATCACAGCTTCTCTGAGCGGCATTGCAAGCGCATCTACTGCTGTCACGGCACAGCTTGATCCCAATGTAACCGTACAGATCGACGGAACTGCCCGTACTTTCTTCAATGCACAGGGAAAAGAAGTACACCCCATTGTTTATCAGGGGACAACCTACCTCCCTCTGCGCTCTATGGGCGAGCTTCTGAACAAAAATGTGGACTGGAACGCAGCAACAAATACCGTAACACTCGGCGGCACACGCACCACAGGCAATCCCACCGGCGTCCCAGACACCGCTGCACGCCCAGCAGTTATCTCCTTTGAGATCAGTCCAGAAATCACCGTCATAATCGACGGCAGCGCCCGCACCTTCTATGACGCAGCAGGCAAGCAGGTCGCACCCGCAGTTTATAACGGTTCTATCTATCTGCCCATTCGCTCCATTGGCGAAATCATGAACAAAACGGTTTCTTGGGACGCTGCAACACAGACCGTTATCCTGAGCGGCACATCAGGGGGCATCGTAACCGATTTTGATACCGCAGGAGGCACCACCGTGACTCCCCCCTCTCAGCCGACTACACCACCGACTACGGCAGATGTAACACTGGAGCAGGCAAAACAGACAGCTTTGCAGCATGCTGGAAAGACCGCTTCTCAGGTGCGTTTTGTCAAGGCACAAAAGGATTTTGATGATGGCCGCTGGCTGTATGAAGTAGAGTTCATTGTTTCCTCTGCAAACGGCTATCTGGAATATGACTATGATATCGATGCCGCAACCGGAAAGATTCTGAGCTACGACTACGACGCAGAGGGTTACGTTCCATCTGTCACCCCACCGGCTTCCAAGCCGAGCGAGCCGACTTCTTCTGCCGGCATCAGCGAGGCAACCGCAAAGCAGAATGCACTTGCACGTGTCCCGGGTGCAACCTCTGCCAATCTCTATGAATTCAAAAAGGATTTTGATGACGGCCGCTGGGAGTACGAGGGTAAAATCGTATACAAACAGATGGAGTATGAATTCACAATTGATGCTTCCACTGGCAGATTCCTCGACTGGGACGTAGAATCTATTTACGACTAAAACACAAAAATTATTTGGTCAAAATGCAAAGAGCCGCCCGAAAATATCGAGCGGCTCTTTTTCAAATCCAATTTACAAAATGTAAATAGCCGTTAGGCATGGGGCGCGTCAATGCAAGTAGACTGCAACGGTCATTGTGCCAATTTTTGTATCCAGCATGATTTCTTCATGCGGCAGGAGAATCCCCTGATCGTTTTGCAAAAGCTTCGGCGGACAGATATCGCATACTGTCCCGATTTCAGAGATGGCAATGGTACAGTTTCCGCTTGCAATGTTCGCAATCTCTGCAAGTGCTGAGCACACCAGTTCATCAATTTCCAGCGGAGCAAAGGACATCATCGTCTCCACCAGCCTGCATGCAAAATCCTTATAAAATCCGAAAACCACCCTGCCGGAAATGCCGCCAGTCAGTCCGATTTCTATAAATACGTCGCCCTTGCCAACACCATCATACAGTCTTGTCTGCTGGATTTCTTTCGCAGGCAGTCCTACCATCATTTCCAGAACCTGAGCGGTACTGTTGGCAAAGTGCTCCAGATAACATTCCTCTTCACGGCTGTCTCCCGCTTTTCCGCGGCCTGTATATTTGAGGTCCTCATGTACGACATGATAAATGAGCCATGTCCCCAACATGCCTGCCAGCTTTTTGACAACATGATAATCATATTGTGCCTTTTCCAATTCCTGCTTATATTTTTCCACGACCTGCGCCAGCTCACGATGCTGCTTTTTATGGTCTGCCGCTTCGGGATACCCCAATGCGTCAATATAAGCTTCCTCCTCTTGAAAATGACGCAGCACATACGCCTCTAAAAACGCTATTGTTTCCTTATAGACCTCTAAGCGCTGTGCACCCTCAATTTCCGCAACGAGTTCCCCCGCTTTTTCCATCAATTTTCTGTGCTGTGCATCAATACTGTCTATTCCCAGCCGATAACTTTCTTTCCAAATCATATATCAATCCCTGCCTATTCCCAAGAAGCTTTCTATTGCTTTTCAAAATCTAATAATTATCTGTATTATAACAATATTCTACCCAAAACACAATCTGAAAAGGATAGATTTTCTCTGAATTGTAACGATACCAAAATAAATGCTGTATTTGCGATTTTTTATACAAAGCCTATTCGTTTTATATTGCTGAAACCAGTATAAAAAAACAGCCTCTGTTCGCGCGCAAAAACGCTGTCAGAGGCTGCTCTTTCCAAAAAATATTTTGCTTTGTCTTTACTCTGCCGCCTTAAAGTTATAGACCGGTCTGACCCGCTCGATGGTTTCCACCGTTGGCTCGATTTGGGCTGTAATTTCATCTATGCTCTTATATGCCATTGGCGATTCGTCCAGCGTATCCGGCACAACGCAGGTCGTGAAAACACCTGCCATTTCTCTCTGGAATTCCTCCATAGAAAGGCTGGAAAATGCCTGCCGTCTGCTCATGAGCCGTCCGGCGCCATGCGGTGCGGAGCAGTTCCAATCCGGATTGCCCTTTCCGATACAGATCAGGCTCCCGTCACGCATATTGATGGGAATGAGCAGTTTTTCTCCGCGCTTTGCCGAGACAGCGCCCTTACGCAAAATCATCTCCTCGGTATCAATATAATTGTGAATCGTTGTAAAGGTCTCGGCGGCGTGAAGCCCCATGCCTTCCAGAATCACCTGTGCCATCGCTTTTCGGTTCCACATTGCAAACTGCTGTACCAACTTCATATCGTGTATATAATCGGCAAAGAGTTTTCCCTCTACATAGATCAGCTCCTTTGGAATATCCAACCCCTTTTTGAGCGCCTGCACAGTCTTTTGAATTTCCTGCTCTCTGCCTGCCGCTTTCAGTTCCGCAATGGTCTGTGCAATCTGATGCCGCGCATCACCCCAAAGAGAACGCCTGCCCTCCTCCTGATAGAAGCCTGCCACCTCTGTTCCCAGATGTCGGCTTCCGGAATGTACAACCAAATAGAGCGTTCCGTCCTGTGCGCGGTCAACCTCAATGAAGTGATTGCCGCCGCCAAGGGAGCCAATGCTGCACTGTGCGCGCGGCAAATTCACCCGTTCGGCACAGCGCAGCTTATCCAAAGCAACTTGCCTGCTCAGGAGATGCGGGATTGTCCGCACCGCCCTTCCAAAAGGGATTTGTGTTCGAATCAGGCGATCCAGCCTTTCAAAGTCTATCTGGCGCTCTTTGAGTGCAATGGTTTCCATGCCGCAGCCAATATCGACCCCCACCATACTCGGCACGACCTTGTCATGAATCGTCATGGTTGTACCAATGGTACACCCTTTGCCTGCATGTACATCTGGCATAATGCGGATTCTGCAATCTGCAAATTCTGAACAATTGCATACCGCCTGAATCTGCCGGTAAGCAGCCGGCTCAAGCGTTGGTGTGTAACAAACCGCTGTATTCCATCTGCCCTGTACTGTAACCATCAGTCTCCCTCTTTCTGTCAATCATATTGTCACCTTTTATGCAGTAATCTGTGCATATCGCGCTGTACCCAAAACGGACAGCATGAACGCATAGGGTGATAATTCTCCTTGCTGCAGCATGGAAAAAATGCGTGGAGACGCACCCGAAACCAAAGCGACACCCTGCTCATTCTGTCTGACAGGCTGCTGGCGATTTCTGCTCGCCACATTCCAAAAGACCACATCGGGCAGGATATAGCCATGTCGGGCAAACAATTTCTTTGCATACATAAAATTTGTGAGACTGCCATCACAAATGCAGGCATCAAACTCCATATCCGAAATGATATACAGCTTGGAAGGCATCTCCTCCTGCGGCAGATGGTGCTTGACAGCTGTATCCAGAATCAGCTCAAATACACGCTGTAAATTGGTATTTGCAACCTCATTGAACCCACTGCAATACTTTACCTTCTCATAGATATCCCTTCCCTTGATTTCCACAAGCTGCGGACGCTCCGAGAAGGTAATAAAATGATTGTGAAAGCGCCCTTGATTATGCTCTGCAAAGTAAATACCAAGAGACAGGGCGACGGTCGCAGGCGTTGGCTGAGACCAACCATACATAGAACCGGAGCCGTCTATCACGACCAGTGCATTTTCTTTCTTTGTGAAATCCTCCTGCGCGTTCCAGCTTGCATCAATTGCCTTGCGCTCCTCTCCCGATATCTGCCCTATAAAAAATGGGCGAATCAGTTCATAGGGAGTCAGGGTTCCTGTATGCAGGGTTTCCTTTCCCTGCGCAACACGTTCCAGAAATGCCTGATACCGCTCGGCATCATTGCGCAAAAATGCCTTTCGATATTGCAGCATTGCCTTTGCAGGCTGTTTTGCATAATCAAAGGAATAGTCCTTTTCACGCAGATAATTTTCAAGGATACGGATTTTCTTTCTGAGTGCTGTGAGCAGCTTTCTGTATGCCGCGTCACTCATCTGGAGCGCCCTTGCAATGCGCTTTGCCTGCTTTACGGTATCTGCATTGCTTGCATTGACGGACGGCAGCCATTTTGCAAGCAAGGATACCTCGCCCTGCGTCTCCAGAGCGGCGCGGTCACGGTTCAGCTGTTCTTCTATGCTCTGGAGTGCCGCCCGCTCGCACGGAGTTCCCATCAGACACAAAAGGTCGTCAAAGCGTCCAAACACGGGTATGTACTTTATATTCTTTTCCACAGACTGTGGATAGTGACGGGCAAGCCATTTGAGCATCACACGAAAAACACGGCGTTCTCCGATACCACCCCGAATATCACGTGCAAAAAAGAGCAGTCTCATTGCCAAATCCGGATTTTCTGTATAGGCACGCACAAAGCGGTCTTGCAGCTCTGCGTCCTCTGCACCACGCAGCGCACCAATGGTTGCGAACAAATCGAGACAGGCACATTGGGTGCTTGCATACGTCACAGCGCCATTTTCTGTATGGGTACAATCTGCCTCCTGTTTCAAATACTCCAGCAACGAAATCACTCCTTATAAAATCATAGAACAAGGCACCCTATACGGGGATTTGAACCCCATCACGGAAGCGGAAACGCCCCATGATGTAACCATAATCAATTCTGTAAAATTTGCGGTAGATGCCTTTCACAAAGCACAATCTTGACTTGACTGGTCAGATGCAGGTTGCTGTCTGTGCTTTTATGATTCCATCATACACGGATTCGGAAAGAGAATCATGGAAAAAAAGTTGCGAATCTGCCCGAACAGATGCTATGATAAAATCAAAAAACAGAGGGGGAGAACCGATGGCATACCACGAACTTATCAAAAGCTTTGCAAAAATCCGTGACTATATGCGGGAATTTTATGTATACGGCTTCAAAACGCGGGAAGAATACGCACAAAAAAGTGCCCGTACCTATGACAACGAGCGCCGCCGAATCGAAAGCTGGATTGGGGACTGTATGTCCTTTCGTCAGGATACCTGCGGTAAAAATGTATTTCTGTCCATAGACAGCAGACGTATTCTGCACAATCCGCTCTATCATGCCTTCAAAGCAAAGAGCTTTACCGCGAAGGATATCACCCTGCACTTTTATCTGCTCGATGCACTGGCGGAAGGGCAGGCGCTGACCGCCAGACAGCTGACCGACCGCATCGCACAGGACTATCTGACCCACTTCGAACACCCGTTTTCCATAGATGAATCTACGGTGCGCAAAAAGCTCAGAGAATACGAAGCACTGGGACTGCTCACACACATACGGCAGGGCAAAACCGTATGTTATCAGCGGACAGACAATGCCCCGATTCATCTGGATTCTTGGGCAGATGCCCTTGCTTTTTTCTCAGAGGAAGCACCACTCGGCGTGATTGGCTCCTTTTTGCTCGACAGACTCGATGCCGCTCCCGATAGGTTTCAATTTAAGCACCACTACATGCTGCATGCACTGGACAGTGAAATTCTTTATCCGCTTTTGGAGGCAATCCAGACGCACCGCGCCGTTCTCCTCATGCTGACCGGTCTGCGCAGCGGAACTCCCTATCAGCGCACCATCTGTCCACTCCGGATATACAGCAGCACACAAACCGGACGGCAGTATATCCTTGGATACCACTACCGCAGCCGCAATCTTGCCTTTTATCGGCTAGATGCCATTCAAACCGTACAGCTCGGAAATCCCGAAGCAAGGTATGCACAATATGAAGCCTTTCAGCGCCATCTGGACAAGCACCTATGGGGCGTCTCTCTGGGAACCCATCATCACCTTGACCCCGTCGAGCAGCTGGACCATATCGAAATGACCATTCATGCCGCCCCCCAAGAAGCCCATATTGTCCAACGGCTCGAGCGGGAAAAGCGGCATGGCACCGTGAAACAGCTGGACTCCCATACCTACCAATTCACCGCTGATGTCTATGATGCCGTCGAAATGCTCCCGTGGATTCGTACTTTTATCGGCAGGATTGTGCATTTACAATGCAGCAATTCCCAAGTCACCGCGCGCTTTCAGCAGGATTTAGCAGAGATGCTGCTGCTTTATGGAGGGAATCCCCATGCTGTTCAGTGAAATCTATGGCTGTTATTTTCAAGCCGTTTCCGCAATTCTGACCGAAGCGGTATCCGGCACACTGACCGACCATCGGCTGACTGATTTGGTGCATCAAAAAGCCTTTGCCGAAAGTGTACTTTCCATACCAACGGCGCTCAAACATGGAGATTGGCCGCTTTTGGATACCCAAAACCAAACTCCGCTCCATTTCTCCCCCACAATGCCGCTTACCACGCTGCAAAAGCGCTGGCTGAAAACGCTGCTGCAAGACCCACGCATTGCGCTGTTCTCCCCCAAGCTTGACGGACTTTCCGATGTCACCCCTTTATATGCGCCGGAAACCTTTGTCTTTTTCGACCAATATACAGACGGAGACCCATATACCGAACCACAGTACATCGCCCACTTTCAGACGATCCTGCTTGCCATAAACACACATCATAGGCTTCACATCTGTTTCCACGGGCATACAGGGCGTTCCTACTGTGTAGAATGTGTACCCTATCGTCTCGAATATTCTGCAAAAGATGATAAATTCCGGCTGCTGACCACCGGAGACCGCCGTATCCACGCCATCAATCTGGCGCGTATCACCGCCTGCACGCTTTTGGATTCCTATGACTCGCTGCCCACACTGCAGCCTCAGCTGCGCACACTCGTCCTGCTGCTGCACGATACGCGCAACGCTTTGGCGCGTGTCCTTTTGCACTTTTCCCATTTTGAAAAGGAAACCGTGCGTCTTTCGGACACATTGTATCAAATTACGCTTCGCTATGACAGCGCTGACGAAACTGAGCTTATTATTCGGGTGCTCTCCTTTGGCCCCATGCTGGAGGTCACCTCGCCTCCCAACTTTCGTGCGCTGCTCCACGCCCGCCTACTCAAACAGATGCAGTACAGTGAGTCTGACTGAACAGTTTCCATTTTCACTGAAATTTGCAAAATTACGCAAAATATGGCAAAATAACTCCATGCACTATAAAATCTTCCTGCAAACATCACGGAGGTGCCCGAACGATGTACCGAAAGCTGATTCCCATTTTACTGTATTCCCTGCTGCTGACCGGCTGCTCTGCAAAGCCGCAGGCAGAAGAGCCGGCACCCGCGCAGCCCAACATTACGGCAACACTTGCCGTCTGCGGCGACGCCATGAGCCACATGCCGCAAACCCATGATGCACACAATACACAGACCGATACCTATAACTATATTCCCATGATGGAGGCTGCAAGACCGTGGGTCGAGTCTGCCGATTATGCGGTTGTCAATCTGGAAACCACCTTTTCCGGCGGTCCGGAATATTCCGGATTTCCCGCCTTCAATTCTCCCGATGCACTGGGTTCTGCGCTCAAGGATATCGGCTTTGATCTGGTCAGCACGGCAAATAACCACTGTCTGGATCACCGCTATGACGGTATGGCGCGTACACTGGACGTACTGGACAGTCAGGGACTTGCGCATGTAGGCACCTATCGCTCCTCAGAGGAGCGCAGTGAAAATAACCGCGGGGTTTATCTCGCCGATGTCGGCGGGATTCAGGTCGCTTTTTTGTCCTATACCTATGGCACAAACGGGATTCCGGTCAGCAAGTCGCATACCGGAACGGTAAACATCTTTAACAAGGACTATCTGACCGATGCCGAAACGCTGGCAGACAGCTTGCTCTACCGCGACCTCAAGGCAGCCAAAGCCTTAAAGCCCGACCTCATTGCAGTCATGATACACTGGGGCGAGGAATATGAGACAAAGCAAAATGCCTATCAGGAGGAGGTTGCAGACTTTCTTTTTCGGCATGGTGCAGACATAATCCTAGGCAGCCACCCTCATGTTTTGCAGCCCATGGAGCTGCGCACAGTGACTGATGCCGAGGGCAATACACGCACAGGCTTTGTCTGCTGGTCACTTGGCAATTTTATTTCCGCGCAAAATGCCCGCTATACAGATACCACGGTTGTCTTGCGGCTCACCCTCACCAAAAACCCGAACACCGGTGTCTGTGAAGTCACAGGCGTGCAATACGTTCCGATGTTCATGTTAGACCGCGAGCAGGAAATCGACGGCGCACGGTATACTTTGTTAGACGCCCGCAAAAGCATACAGGACTACGAGGCAAAAGCACCAGATGCCGTTTGTCAAAAAAACTATGAACAACTGCTGGATTGCATCTCTGACTGTCATGAAATCCTTGGCACAGAATGGGAACAGGAGTCCTAGACACACCAACGCCCCAAACAAGAAAGCGTCCTGTTTGGGGCGTTGGTGCAAAAATAAATATTATTTACTTTCTTATGAAATACCTGCTTTTATTATAGCGCCTGTATCCTCACAGCACAATCGTGAACCTGCACGACCTTTTCATTCGATTTTTAGTCATTCTGCTAAAGCGCCCGCGCCAGTCTTTTGTCATTGACATTTTAGAGGAGAATTGTTATACTAATCACATCGTATATAGTTTTTAATACTACATCGAACAGATTTTGTGGCTGATGCAGCTTGCAGCAGCCGATATATTGAGGACGTGTCATTTATGAATTGGAAAATTGCTGTTGATAGTTCCAGCGATCTGCACGAGGGCATGGAATGTGCACCCAATGTCTCCCTTTCCATTGTCCCACTGGTGCTTCAGGTGGACGGTATGAGCTTTGTTGACGAACCGGATATGGACATGGACGTTTTCATGGAATCGCTCCGTGCCTCCACACAGGCGACCGGCTCCTCCTGTCCCTCTCCCGCTGCATGGGCAAAGGTTTTCGAGGAGGCAGACTGTACCTTTGCACTCACCATCTCTTCCGAACTGAGCGGCAGCTACAACGCCGCCATGATTGCCCGTGATTTGGTCATGGACGAACACCCTGATAAAAAGATTGCAGTCATTGACTCCCGCGCAGCCTCCGGACAGATGTTTCTGCTTGCACAAAAAGTCAATGAACTGATTGCACAGGGACTGGGATTTGAAGAAATCATTCACGCGGTCGAGGACTATAACAAAACCCTGCATATTTACTTTACCCTGTGTTCCTTTGACAATCTGACCAAGAACGGCCGTATGCCCAAGCTCGTTGGCGTTCTGGCAAAAAAGCTGGGCATGCGCATCATCGGCACGGCTGACCAAGGCAAAATTGCCGTTATTCACAAATGCCGCGGTGACCGAAGTACCCTTCTGACACTCAT
Source organism: Butyricicoccus pullicaecorum (assembly GCA_018366035.1). Classification (GTDB taxonomy): domain Bacteria; phylum Bacillota; class Clostridia; order Oscillospirales; family Butyricicoccaceae; genus Butyricicoccus; species Butyricicoccus pullicaecorum_A. The sequence goes on from JAGZIW010000014.1 coordinate 17,286, forward strand.
CAAGGACATGAAGGAAAGCTGTGATTTATCCAAACGTCATGTGATCATCACACACTGCTCCAATCTCAAGCTTGCGCTGACTCTGCAAAATCTACTGGAAAAAGAGGCGTCCGGTGTGCGTGTCACCATTCGACCGACCCATGGACTGACAAGCTACTATGCAGAAGAAAATGGTCTGATTGTAAGCTACTAAATCGTAAACTGCCAGTCAAGCTGGCAGTTTTTAAGCACTATATTCTTTGATAAGCTAACCAAATTTATTGAGGAGGTTTCTCTATGTCTCTCACACTCGGCTGTCACACAGCAAAGCTGCCCATCGTTCAGGGCGGCATGGGCATTGGCATTTCACTTTCCCGTCTGGCGGGCGCGGTCGCAAAATGCGGCGGCGTCGGTACGATATCGGGTGTGCAACTCGGTTATCGCGACCCAGAATTTACAAAGGACCCGCTTCACGCCAATTTACAGGCAATCGGACGGGAGTTGTCCCATGCAAGACAGATTGCACCGGAGGGTGTCATCGGATTTAATTTTATGTCTGTGATGAACCATTATGATACCTATGTACGCGAAGCCATCGCGCAGGGCGCAGATTTCATCGTATCCGGCGCCGGACTGCCCACTGGGCTTGCAAAGCTTGCACAGGGCACAAAGACCGCAATCCTCCCCATTGTTTCCTCTGCCCGTGCCCTCCGTCTAATCGTCAAGAGCTGGCTGCGTGCGGACAAGCTGCCTGATGCCGTTGTAGTGGAAGGCCCACTTGCAGGCGGACATTTGGGTTTCAAATATGATGATATGGTATCCGGAAATTTTCCAAGCTTAGACACCTGTCTGACCGAAGTGCTCGACTATGTGCATACATTAGAGGAAACCTATCATACAAAAATACCGGTCATTGCCGGCGGCGGTGTGCAGACACAGGCAGATGTAGCGCACCTCATGCAGCTGGGCGCGTCCGGCGTACAGGTAGGCACCCGCTTTGTGGTGACTGAGGAATGTGATGCCGGTCAGGATTTCAAAAACGCCTATTTGCGTGCCAAGCCGGAAGATATCCAAATCATCAAAAGTCCGGTTGGACTGGCTGCCCGTGCACTGAACGGCAATTTACTGCGCATGGCACAAGCACAGGGGAGAATTCCCGTCACCCACTGCCACCAATGTATGCCGCAATGCAAGCAGAATGAAATCAAATACTGTATTTCCCAAGCACTTCTGGACGCCGTACAGGGTCCCAATGGTCTCGTATTCTGTGGTGCCGGCGTTTCCTCTCTTACACAAATGACCACCGTGCCCGAGGTAATCCGCGACTTGCTTGGCGCGTGACCGGAAACGACAAATTTCTTTCTCCTTTTCCGTCTTTCGTCTATATGCACAATTTTTAACAATCTTTTTTATGCACTTGCAACAATGACAACCCCCTGTCTTTTTTACAATTCATACAAAAACACAGTTGCATTTTTGTGCGAATCGCCTATAATATAGGTAGAACAACACAAGAGCCGCAAGGCATAAAGCGTATGAAGAAAAGGAGTTATTTTTATGAATATCAAGAATTTTTTCCGTGGACTGTATGAGCTTAACTACAACCTCAACCAGATGAACAATATCCGTACTTCTGCAAAGGCACGCCGCCATTGAGGCCGCACGATATCGGGCTGCGCCGATACCAGCTCAAAAAATGCAGATAGACAGGCAAAGGTGATTTTTTCAGCCTTTGCCTGTCTTATTTTATCTAAAAAATGTTTTTGACAATCCACCGCACCAAGCGCCTTGGACGAAAAATTTCCGAAATGAGTGATTTTGCGTATCTTATATTCGCGCTCCTCAAGGAGCAACGGCAAACGCACCCGCATTTTTTTGCTCCAGCACACGAATCATGTGATAAAACAGGTCATTGATTGGAGTCGGCACCCCATGCGCCCGCCCCAGTCTGCACAGCGTTCCTGCAAGCATTTCCACCTCTGTCGGGCGTCCTGCCTCAAGGTCCTGCAAGGTGGAGGGCTTTCCCCATGCAGGCACGCACTTTGCCAGCGCCCGCTGCTGTACCAAATCATTTTCATTCAGGTCAATGCCCACCGCATTGGCAACTGCAATGACCTCACGGCATGCTGCCTCGCGAATCCAATTTGCATCGTTTCCGTCTGCATACCACGCCGCATAGGGAATCCCTAAAATGGCTGCCGACTGATTTTCGCTGATATTCCCCATATACTTGAGCCAAATATCGCGCACCATGTCCACAGGCACCTGATACCGAAGCCCTGCACGCGCAAACAAATCACACACCGGCTGTACCCTGTCAGAAATCGTTGGATTCTTGGCTTGTCCGAAATAATATGTCCCCCGCTCCGGCGCATAGGTACACACATTGCCCTCCATCAGGACGGCACGCCGCACAAGACCATATAAAACCCGCTGCCAGCCATAGACCTCCGCCAGTATTTCCTCTGAACTGATGCCATTCAAAAAGGAAATAATCGTTGTCTGTGTGCCAACCTGATTGCGAATGTCTTGGATTGCCTGCGGCAATGCGCCAAATTTCACTGCCACCAACACAAGGTCTGCCGGCTCGGTCACGGTATCCGGCGCAACGATTTGGAACCGGCACGCCTGCCCGTTGATGACGACGCCCTCCCGTTCAAGACGCTCCCGTCTGGCACCGCCTGCAATGACGCGAAAATTTTGAAATCCTACCGCCTGACAAATCTCCCTTGCAAGTGAACACCCAATTGCCCCCAGCCCAATCAGCGCTACCGTTTTGATTTCTCTCATATGGTTCTCTCCTTCTGTAATATATCTGCTTACGGAACCGTGTACAAAAATCCGTACTTTTCCCCGTTCCAAACCTATGATACAATAAATCCTAGAGAAATTCGACACATTGGAGAAAACTTACCATGAAAAAAGTCGTTATCGGGATTCTTGCCCATGTAGATGCAGGAAAAACCACCCTTTCTGAGGGCTTATTATATCTCACCGGCACCGTGCGCAGGTTGGGTCGCGTTGACCACAAGGACGCTTTTCTGGACACAAACGCCATCGAACGAGAGCGCGGCATTACTATTTTTTCTAAGCAGGCAGTCCTATTTCCAGCCGATGATTTTGAAATGACGCTGCTGGATACGCCCGGGCACGTAGATTTTTCCGCCGAGATGGAGCGCACCCTGCAAGTTTTGGATTATGCCATTCTGGTCATCAGCGGCACAGACGGAATTCAGGGACACACCCTGACCCTATGGCAGCTTTTGCGCCGGCACCGTGTCCCCACCTTCTTATTCATCAACAAAATGGATCTGTCAGGTGCTGACCACGATACCCTGCTTGCTGATTTACAGACACAGCTTTCCGATGGCTGCATTGATTTTTCTGCCCCTGCGGAGGCGGTTGCCGAAGCGCTTGCCATGACCGATGAATTCCTGCTGGAGCAATATCTGGCAGGGCACGCGCCCGACGACGCGCAAATACAGGCGAGCATTGCCTGCCGTTCTGTGTTCCCCTGCTATTTTGGGTCTGCGCTGTCCCTCGCCGGAGTGGACAGCCTGCTGGAAGGTTTGACCCGTTTTACAAAGTCCCCATGCTATCCAGAGCCTTTTGGTGCACGGGTATTCAAAATTTCACGAGACGAGCAGGGCACACGCCTCACCCATCTCAAAATCACGGGCGGCAGCCTGTCTGTACGCGCTATGGTTTCCGGTACCACTCAAAATCAAGCGTGGCAGGAAAAAATCCATCAAATCCGCATATATTCCGGCACGCGGTTTCAGACGGTCGACTGCGTACAGTCCGGCACGGTCTGCGCCGTTACCGGACTGACCCAAACCTATTCCGGACAAGCGCTGGGCGCTGAGCCTGCGGACAATACCGCCCTGCTTGAACCCATTGTCAACTACCGCATTTTACCGCCCGACGGCTGTGACAATCACACCCTGCTTTCCAAGCTGCGTCTGCTCGAGGAGGAGGACCCGCTCCTGCATGTTTTGTGGAATGAGCAGCTGGACGAAATTCATGTACAGCTCATGGGACAAGTACAGCTGGAGGTACTCACCCGTTTGATGGAGGAGCGCTTTGGGCTTGCCGTAACCTTTGACCATGGGAACATTGTCTACAAGGAAACCATTGCAGCGCCGGTCATCGGCATTGGACATTTCGAGCCGCTGCGGCACTATGCCGAGGTGCATCTGCTTTTGGAGCCAGCACCGCGTGGCAGCGGCATCACACTGGATACCGACTGTCCCTCCGACCTGTTAGACCCCTCTGCGCAGCGGCTCATTCTCACCCATCTGGCAGAAAAAACACACTGCGGTGTGCTCACCGGTGCCCCGCTCACCGATGTCAAGATCACACTGCTCGCCGGACGCGCCCATGTCAAGCATACCGAGGGCGGTGACTTCCGACAGGCGACCTACCGCGCCGTGCGTCAAGGGCTGATGCAGGCAGACAGCCTGCTCTTAGAGCCTTGGTACACCTTCACCCTGCGGATTCCGCAAGGCATAGTGGGACGCGCAATGACCGATATCCAGCGCATGAACGGCAGCTTCAACCCGCCTGAGATACAGGGTGCATTTGCGGTACTGTCCGGCGAAGTCCCCGCCGCATCGATGCGCGGGTATGCAGCAGAAGTGACTGCCTACTCCAACGGACGCGGACAGCTCTCGTGCACGGTTGCCGGATATCGCGCATGTCATAATGCACAGGCTGTGATTGCGCAAAGCGGCTATGACCCTGAGCGTGACCTGCAAAATCCGCCGGACTCGGTATTCTGCGCACACGGCGCGGGATACACCGTAAAATGGAATGAAGTCCCCGCACATGCGCACGTAGATTCCGGACGGTCCCTGCAAGACGACCAGCCCGAACCCGCTCCGCAGCGGGCAGCCGTCTGGTCTGGCGGCAGTGGTTTAGATGCCGAACTGGAAGAAATCTTTGTCCGCACCTATGGCCCCATCAAAAACCGTGGTATGGACGCTTTCCGGCAAAGCCAAAAGCGCACCATGCCGCCCGCCGTTGACTCCCTGTCACGTGTCAAACCAGACGATTACCTGCTGGTAGACGGCTACAATATTATTTTCGCATGGGACGAACTCAAGGCGCTCGCCGCGGAGGATCTGGACGCGGCGCGTGCGGCGCTGATTCATGCGCTGAGCAACTATCAGGGGGTCAAGCGCTGTCGGCTCATTCTGGTGTTCGATGCCTACCGTGTCAAAGACAATTCCGGCTCGATTGAAAAGCTGCATGGTATCCATGTCGTGTACACAAAAACCGCCGAGACTGCGGATATGTACATCGAAAAGGCGTCTTATGACCTGTCCCGTGCCCATCGGGTCAAGGTCGCAACCTCGGACGGGCTGGAACAGGCAATCATCTTGGGACATGGTGCAGAGCGCATCTCTGCAAACGATTTATATTGGGAGGTGCAGCAGGCAAACCAACAAATTCAGGATTTTCTGAAAAGCACCTAGCAAAAGAGACCGGCAAGCCGGTCTCTTTTTTTCTTATCTCTTAATCTTAAATGCCTTGGTCTGACTGCGCAGAATCTGAGACTGCGAGAACAGTTCTTCACTGATTGCCGAATTTTCCTCACTGCTTGCAGAGTTTGTCTGCACAACAGCAGAAATCTGCTCGATTCCCTGTGTAACCTGTGTGAGCGCTTCCGCCTCATCACGCACGACCTTTGCAATGCCGTCGATTTGACCGCCCGCCTGTGCTGCAAGACGCAGGGTCTCCTCCATGGTCTTAGAAACCTCTTCTACGATATCGCCGCCGCGCTTTACTGCATTCATGGAATTTTCAATCAACACCTTGGTTGCCTGTGCAGCCTCACTGGACTGACTTGCAAGACTGCGCACCTCGTCCGCAACCACCGCAAAGCCTTTTCCGGCGGTTCCTGCACGTGCTGCCTCAACTGCTGCATTGAGTGCAAGGATATTGGTCTGAAAGGCAATGCTCTCGATGGTGCTGATAATCTTGCCAATCTCCTGCGAGGACTGATGAATATCCTTCATCGCAGCAATCATGTGAGACATCTGCTCGTTGCTGGTAGAAATCTGCACATCGGTTTGACGCGCGTTGTCCTGCACCTCCTGTGCTGCCTTCGCATTTTTTCTCGCATTGGCAGAAAGCTCTTCCAGAGAGGCGAGCAGTTCTTCGACTGCACTTGCCTGCTCGGTTGCACCCTGTGCCAGTGCCTGTGAACTTGAAGAAATCTGCTCGGCACCGCTCGTTACCTGTGTTGTTGCGTTGTCAATCTGATAGATGGCCTCCGAAACCGCAGTGCTCATCTTTTCAATGGATTCCTCAATGGAGCGGAAGTCTCCAATAAACGTTGTGGATACCTTGACATTAAGGTTTCCCTGCGCCATTTCTGCCAGAATCCGGTTGATATCCGACACATAGTCATCTATCCGTGCAAGGGCGTCACCCAACGTTGCAGTAAGCTGTCCCAGTTCATTTTGTCCATGGTAGCTGAACTGCAAATGCAGGTGTCCTTCCGCCAAGGGGGTACTCTCATTGGTGAGCAGCAGAATCGGACGCACTACATTGCGCAGTACATAACGGATCAGGCTCACAAGACATGCGAGAGACGCAAGGAAACACAAAATTACAACGGTCTGCATCACACGAATTGCACGATTCATGTGCTCTTTTGCCTCCGTATTCAATACATTCGCCCGCTCAATGATTTTGGTAAGCCTGAAAACCACCTGATCTACATTCTTGCGAATTGTATTTTGATAATAGGACTGCGCAGATCCCGCATCGGTCTGTAAGGTAGAAAGTGCATTTTCGGCAGATTCATGCATCTGCTTATGAAGCGGCTCGAGTTCAGCGCGCAATGCCAAAATCTCAGTATCATCGGTTCTGGCATCTCCATAGATCCACTGTCCCAGACTGCAAGCGGCAGGGTCTGTGCTCCCCGTGAACTCCGCTCCCGCATAGAGTGCATTGCTGAGCAGCGCTGACCAGTGATAGTGTGCCACTTCCGCTGCCTGTGCCGCTTCTAAGATGCCTGTTGCGGTTTCGCTCTGTTTCTGCGCCGTACGAATCCCATTGATACCAATATTGACCGCCGCACAAAACATCAGCGAAGAGCAGAGCGCAGCCAGCACACGAATCCATACCGCGCGTTTGATGCTCTTCTTTCCTCCAAACCTGCCGCCTGTGGGTTTGACATTGTCCTTCATTTGAATTTCCCCCTCATTCGATGAATATCCTTTTGTACGTCCCATAAATGATACTGTTCAGGTATGTTTTATTTAGTATAGCATTTTACACAAAGCATGTCCAGTGATTACACACATTATTTTCTAATTTATGACAAAATAGCTTTATTTTCGCATGTTTTACTCTCATAATATATATAATTTTCACAACCGCCCTGCTTTCCGCAAAAAAAAAGCTGTCATCTGTTTTCAGATGACAGCTTTGTACGCAGGGGACTCAAAATGCGATTTTCTTTGCCAGATAATGGGTGAGATCGTCGATCTTCACGCGCTCCTGCTCCATGGTATCACGGTCACGAACGGTGACACAGCCGTCTTGTTCGGTCTCAAAATCGACGGTGATGCAGAACGGGGTTCCGATTTCGTCCTCACGGCGATAGCGCTTGCCGATGGAACCGGCATCATCAAAGTCCACATTGAACTTTTTCGACAGCTTCTCCCAAATAGGCATTGCCTGTTCGGTGAGTTTTTTGGACAGCGGCAGAATCGCAGCCTTAAACGGTGCGAGTGCCGGATGCAGACGCAGAACGGTGCGCACATCATCTTTACCATTCTTGTCCTGACCGACGACCTCCTCATCATAAGCCTCACACAGGAACGCCAGCGCAACGCGGTCGGCACCCAGAGACGGCTCGATGACATAGGGGATATACTTTTCATTGCTTTCCTGATCGAAATATTCCATGGAAACACCGGAAGTATTCTGGTGCTGTGTCAGGTCAAAATCGGTACGGTCGGCAATGCCCCACAGCTCGCCCCAGCCAAACGGGAACAGGAACTCGATATCGGTCGTGGAATTGGAATAGTGAGACAGCTCCTCTGGGTCATGGTCACGCAGGCGCAGGTTCTCGTCCTTCATGCCGAGAGAGAGCAGCCAGTTATGGCAGTAATCCTTCCAGTACTTGAACCATTCCAAATCCGTCCCGGGCTTACAGAAGAATTCCAGTTCCATCTGCTCAAACTCACGGGTACGGAAGGTAAAGTTGCCCGGGGTAATTTCGTTGCGGAAGGACTTGCCCACCTGTCCGACGCCGAAGGGCAGCTTTTTGCGGGTGGTGCGCTGGATATTCTGGAAGTTTACAAAAATGCCCTGTGCGGTCTCTGGACGCAGGAAAATCTCATTTTTTGCATTCTCGGTAACGCCCTGAAATGTCTTGAACATCAGGTTGAACTGACGGATATCTGTAAAGTTATGACCGCCGCAGTTCGGGCAGGCGATCTGATGCTCGGTGATATAGTCCATCATCTGCTGGTTGGACCAGCCTGCGGGATTTTCACCGGTGGTATCTTCAATCAGCTGATCGGCACGATGGCGTGTCTTACAGTCTTTGCAATCCATGAGCGGATCGGAGAACCCACCTACGTGACCGGATGCCACCCAAGTGGTCGGATTCATCAGGATTGCGGAATCCAGTCCCACGTTATAGGGAGATTCCTGCACAAACTTCTTGCGCCATGCTGCCTTGACATTGTTCTTAAACTCAACGCCAAGCGGGCCATAATCCCATGTGTTTGCCAGACCGCCATAAATTTCCGAGCCGGCATAAACAAAACCGCGGCCTTTGCAAAGGGCTACGATTTTTTCCATGGTCTTTTCGCTGTTTTTCATTTTATTTTCTCCTTTCGGCGTATATGGCGTATACGCACCCAAAAATCATATACAGTCAGTTTAACAGCTTTCCGTACAAAGTCAAGGGCAAAGCCTGTTTTTATCCAAAAGATTTCAGCAGCAGTCCCAATTGTATAGAACGCTGCTGAAATCGCGCTTTTCCAAATCCGCACGGGCAATAAAGAAATTGCCTACGCCGCAATCTCCCCACAGCACATAATCCATGCCGTCAACCATTTCGGAATCCATCTGAAACAGCAGCGTATCATAGCGCTGATATGGTTCCGTAAATTCTCTTGGGTCGCTCTGCGTAAAAAATGGATATCCCAGCATACGATGTCCGGTTACTTCCAGTGCATCATAGAGATACTGCCGTTCTGTTCCATTCAAAATCGTATAAGAGGACACCTCTCCAATTTCTTCCCCAAGGGTTTCCTGCATGATGATGCGGAACAGCGGGTCAAAGAGATAGCTATCCGGACTTATATAGCACATCTCTCTGCACACAGAAACCGCTGCCTCCCTGCAAACTGGTGTATATCCTTCCTCCCCTGCTTCTTGCGGAATTCCCAAGGCGCGCACAGCCTGTGCCGTTACAGAGCGGTCGATTTGTTCGTGGTATACCACACGGAACGTATCCTGCTGGTCCGGCGCTTCGAAATCCAATCCGCACACATCATCTGGCGCAATGAAAAATTGCAGCATGCCTGTCTGCGGCAAAGGCGCTTCTGTCTTGGTGTCATCGAAATTGATTTGCGCCAGCAGAAGCAGCTTTTCGCCCCTTGAATCGGTTGGATACGGCTTTTGCAGATCCCAATAGGGCAAGCCGCCGAACTTGCTGTCAAAAAGCGTCGGCACACGGTCGGGCTGTATAGTCAGCGCATACGCCTGCTGTCCGGTTCTTCTCTTGATTTCTTCTACAATTTTCGCGATTCGTTCAGTGGGTGCCTGTTTGTCCATTTGTCTGCCTCCTCCGGCGTTTGATTCTGATACTAGAATACCGGAAAATCCGAAATCTGTCATCTGTTTTGCCGGCATTTGCCACGAAAAATTTTTACTGCTTTTTTATGATTTTAGGGCTTGACGACTGATTCCTTTCGTGTTAGAATAAATAAGCAATTTAGCGAGAGCATCGAGGTGTAGCGCAGCTGGTAGCGCGCCTGCTTTGGGAGCAGGATGCCGCAGGTTCAAGTCCTGTCACCTCGACCAACCCACCCAAACCCCCGTTCCATGTGGACGGGGGTTCCTTCATATCCAAACCAATTTGTGAGTTCTATTGTTGGAGGAAATACAATGGTAAGAGAAATTTGCAGAGATATTTCCCTGCTTTCCCAAAAGTCCGAACCCGCCACACCAGAGGATCTTTCTCTGGCGGCAGACCTGCTGGAGACGCTGCAAGCCCACAAGGAGGGCTGCGTCGGCATGGCATGCAATATGATCGGCATATGCAAACGCATCATCGTATTTGAAAGCGAAGGCGGCTACATGACCATGTTCAATCCGGAAATCATAAAGCAGTCCGGACTGTATGAGACCGAGGAGGGCTGTCTTTCCCTTGCAGGTACGCGAAAGACAAAGCGCTGGAAATCCATCAAAGTACAATATCAAAATGAAAATTTCCAGACACGCCTGAAAACCTTTACCGGCTGGACTGCTCAAATCATTCAGCATGAAATCGACCACTGTGAAGGAATCCTCATCTAAAGACCGAAAAAAATCCCATCTGAAAAATCAGATGGGATTTTTGTTCTTAAAGCACCTGTGAGAGGAACTCACGCAGTCTGGGGTGCTGTGGGTTTGTGAAAAATGACTCCGGCTCATTCTGCTCCGCCACAACGCCGCCGTCCATAAAGAGCACACGGGTCGCAACCGAGCGCGCAAAGCCCATTTCATGGGTCACAACCACCATGGTCATTCCCTCGTCTGCAAGCTCTTTCATAAGGTTCAATACCTCGCCGACCATTTCCGGATCCAGTGCAGAGGTTGGCTCATCAAACAGCATCACATCAGGATTCATGGCAAGGGCGCGTGCAATTGCAATACGCTGCTGCTGTCCGCCGGAAAGCTGCTTCGGGTAGGCATCTGCCTTATCCGGCAAGCCGACACGCCCCAAAAGCTCGAGCGCCCGTGCATCTGCCTGCTCGGCGGTCATAAGCCCCAGCTTTACCGGCGCCAGCTTGATATTCTCACGCACGGTCAGATGGGGAAACAGATTGAACTGCTGGAACACCATGCCCATTTTCTGGCGCATTTTATTGATATCATTCTTCGGGTCTGTGATATCGACCCCTTCAAAGGTAACGGTTCCGCTGCTTGGCTGTTCGAGCAGGTTCAGGCAGCGCAGAAAGGTAGACTTACCCGAACCAGAGGGTCCAATGACAACTACCTTTTCTCCCTTTTCGATATGTTCGTTGATGCCCTTGAGCACCAGATGATCCCCATACGCTTTTTCCAGATTTTTAACGCTTATCACTTTCGCGCAGCCTCCTCTCGAATATCGCAAGCAGCTTGGTCATAATGAGAACAATCACAAGATATATGATCGCTAGGCTGACATAGGGCACGATTGCATTATAGGTCTTGCTGACAATGACCTTTGCCGCCTGTGTCAAGTCCTGTACGGAGATGACCATAACAACCGAGGTTTCCTTCACGAGGGTAATCATCTCATTGCCGAGTGCAGGCAGAATGTTTTTGATTGCCTGCGGCACGATGATGTAGCGCATGGTCTGTACATAGTTGAGTCCCAGCGAGCGTCCTGCCTCCATCTGTCCCTGATCGACCGACATAATACCCGAGCGCACGATTTCGGCAACATACGCGCCGGAGTTGATGCCAAAGGTCAAAATCGCACACCATGTGGTCTCGATGGAGCCAAGCTTGGGCACCATAATGACAAAGCACATGAGGAGCAGCTGTACCATGACCGGCGTTCCGCGAATGATGGTCAGATACAGCTTGCACAGCGCGTTGGCAGCACGCAGCAGCACATTGGGCTTTGTTCGCTTGGAATCGTGTGCAGAGCGCACGACTGCGACCAACACACCAATGATAATGCCCAAGACGAGCGCACCTACCGCAATCATAAAGGTGGTTTGCAGACCGCTTACAAAAAACTTCCAGCGGTCCTCAAAAACAAAGGTCTGGAAAATATCATAAATAAATTTCTGAAAGCCTGCGGGCAGACTGGCAATCCAGTCGGGCATTGTGCTCAGCCAATCGGCAAATTTCATAATTGGCATAACCAGAGATACCTCCTTTTTCTCTCATACTCCAGTAAAACAAGGGCAAGGGGCGGCTCAAGCCGTCCCTTGCGTCTAAGCTTTGGATCACTCATGGATATACTGTGCAATGATTTTGTCAATGGTGCCATCACTCTTGAGCTCCTCCAGTGCACCATTGATCTTATCTGTCAGTTCGTTGTTGTCCTTTGCGATTGCTGCTGCATAATCCTCGGCTGCATATTCTGTATCCAGAATCTTCAGCCCCTCGTTTGCCTCCACATAAGCCTTTGCCGGTGCGTTGTCGATAACGACTGCATCGATCTGACCATTTACCAGAGCCTGCGTTGCAACTACACCGGACTCAAAGCGCTGTACATACTCCTCACCGAGATCATCTGTGCAGTACAGGTCACCGGTGGTGCCAGTCTGTACCCCAACCTTCTTTCCGGTCAGGTCCTCTACCTTAGCGATTGCAGAATCCTCTGCAACGATGATCGACTGGATACCGGTTGCATAAGAATCTGTAAAGTTTACCTGCTCCTCACGGTCCGGCGTAACGGTCATGCCAGCCATTGCGAAGTCCAGCTGTCCCGCATTGAGCGCCGGAATCAGTGCATCAAATTCCATATTGATGATTTCAAGCTCCATACCGAGCTTGTCGGCAATCGCCTTGGCAATATCCGCATCAATGCCAATGACATTGTTGCTCTCGTCTACCATTTCGTAAGGCGGGAAGGTTGCATTGGTTCCCATGCGCAGGGTGCCGCCCTCCGCCTGTGCGTCTGCGCCGTTTGTGCTGCTGCCGCCGCAGCCTGCCATTACACCAAAGGTCAACATAAACATTGCGAGCAGTCCTGCCAGTTTTTTCTTCATACCCATTTTCTATTCCTCCAAAAATTCTGTAACATTTGATTGAGTATTATTATACACCCTTTTACATAAATTGCAACCGCTTTTGTCAGAACTTCTCTTGCCGAAGTCACATTTTTTTGCCCATTTTGCCTTCAAAATCCGTCACATTGTACAATGTTTTTCTTTTCTTACTTTTGAGTAAATATTTTTATGTATATTTATTCAATTGTGTTTTGAGCGCTTTGCCGCAAAGCTGCCGAATTTTTCTATCCGATTGCCCTTTTTTATGCTATAATAAACGGAAACGAGGGCGCTTCCAGCTTGCTTTGCATCTTTTTCTGATAGAAAACGATATTTTTTCGAACTTTATTCGCATCGCAGCCATGCCCTCCATTCTATTTATGCTGCATGTATGGGAGGATATCATGCTATTCAACTCTTATTTATTTATGCTGTTTTTCCTGCCGCTCTGTCTTGCCGGCTGGTTTCTCACCCCCGCTCGAACAGCGCCGCTGTTCCTGCTCGCCATGTCGCTCTGGTTCTATGCCGCCAATGACCCCTATGGACTGCCCGTTCTGATTGCAAGCGCACTCATCAACTGGTGCATCGGACGCAGGCTCACCAAAACGCCTTCCAAAAGCTGGCTCGTTCTTGGGCTGGTTCTCAATCTCGGCACACTCGGCGTCCTCAAATATCTGAACTTTGTCCTGCACAATCTCAACCGCTTTGTCGGCACCGACTTTGGTGCAGTTTCCCTGCTGCTTCCGCTCGGCATCAGCTTTTTTACCTTTCAGCAGGTTGCCTATCTGATTGATGCCTACCACGGCAAGGCAGAGACCTATGCCCTGCCTGAATACGCGCTCTTCGTCTCCTTCTTCCCCTATGTCATGAGCGGCCCGATTGCATTTCACAGCGAAATCATACCGCAGCTGCGCGACCCGCGAACACACACCCTCAACTGGGAAAATTTTGCCCGCGGGCTGACTCTCATCAGCTACGGCCTCGCCAAAAAAGTGCTCTTGGCAGATATCCTTGGACAGGCAGTCAACGTGGCGTGGAACGATGTGCAGCATCTCAGCACGGCAACCGCACTGGTTGCCATGTTCTCCTACACCTTCCAGCTTTATTTTGACTTTTCCGGCTACTGTGATATCGCTGCCGGTACCGCAAAGATGATTGGCATTGATTTGCCGCGCAACTTCAATTCCCCCTACCGCGCCTGCTCCATCACCGAATTCTGGAAGCGCTGGCACATGACCATGACCCGCTTTTTCACCCAATATTTGTATATCCCGCTCGGCGGCTCCCGCAAGGGATTTGCACGCACCTGTCTCAACACCATGGTCGTGTTCCTGTTTTCCGGACTGTGGCACGGCGCCAGCTGGACCTTCATTGTATGGGGCGGACTGCATGGGCTTGCGCTCACCCTCGCCAAGATTCGCGACCACTTTACAGACAAGCGCCTGCCCAAGCCGCTCGGCTGGCTTCTAACCTTTCTGTTTGTCAATCTGGCATGGGTATTTTTCCGTGCTCCGAGCCTCACCAGCGCACACATTTTCTTCCAAAAGCTGTTTTCCAATACGTGGTGGGGGCTGCCATACAGCATGTATTCCTGCTTCATGGTCACAGAGGCAAAGGCTGTCAACCAGCTCATGCACCTGCAAAGTGAGACACTCGGACTCGCTGCGACCATTTTCTTTCTGGTGCTCGCGCTCGTTCTGTCGCTCCTGCCGCACAATGCAATCACACGCACGCTGGGAGAGCGTTTCCGTCCGTCTGCATTGCAGCTGAGCATTTCCACCGTGCTGTTGGTTTGGAGTATCCTTTCCTTCACCGGCATCAGCACTTTCCTGTATTTCAACTTCTAAAAGGAGGATTCTCTGTGTACAAACAATATGCACTGCGGCTCATCGGCGCATCTGTCGGGCTGCTGCTTGTATGTGCGGCGACGGTTTTTCTGCTCGACCCTGCCTTTCAATACCATCTGCCGTTTGCCGGCATTGAGGCAACCTATACCAACGAGCGATATCAGAACGCAGGACTCATCAAAAATGAGGACTATGATTCCATCTGCATCGGCTCCTCCGTCACGTCCAATTTCCATGCCAGCTGGTTTGACGAACGCTTTGGCGGCAAAACCCTGAAGGTCAGCTATCCCGGCGGCACCTTTTCCGACTTCGACCTTGCACTCGAAACCGCCTACGCCACGCATGATATCAAGCAGGTTTATTGGAGCCTCGATCCCAAGCTGCTGTCTGCCGACCCCAAAGACTCCCATGAAATGCCGACCTATCTCTATGACTTCAATCCGCTCAATGATTTGCAATATCTGCTCAACAAGGATATCCTGCTCGAATCCTGCGCTGCCTCTGCCCTTGCCAGCCTGACGCATACCCATACCGAGCTGGACGAAGCCTTCATATGGGAGACTCCCGACACGCGCTATGGTCTTGATGTGGCAATCGCCTCCTACCGGCGTCCCGAGGACATTGGCTTTCAATATGACCGCCATGTATTCAACGAGGCGCTGCGCGCCAATCTGGAAATCATCGACAAATGGGTAGACGGGCACCCTGAGACAACCTTCTATCTATATTTTCCGCCTTATTCCACCCTGTATTTTGACAGCATCAAGCGGCAGGGACAGATCGATGCCATGATGTTCCTGCTCTATGATACCGCAAACCGCTACAAGGATAAGGAAAATGTTCGCTTTTACAGCTTTATTGACCAAAACGCAATCACCACGAACTATGATAACTACACGGACATGGTGCATTACCGCAGCGAGGTCAATCGATATATTGTAGATTATATGGCGGACAATCCCCCTATGGACGACGCTGCTGTTTCTGCCCTTGCCAGCCATCTGCGCTCTCTCATGGAAAACTATGATTTTGACAGTCTCTATCCGCCCTCCGTGCAGGACAAATACAAATAGACAATCACGATCACTGGCAGGGCGGTTTGGCGCAAAGCAAAAAATTCCGAGGATAGATACCTCGGAATTTTTTTATGCGCAGACCAAAGGCACAGTTTCATGTCCCTTCAAACGCCTGCATTTTTATGTCATATCGCCCGAAAGCAGCGTGAAATGACTGCGTGAAAAATCCACCAGACCATCTCGCTTCATTTTCCCCAGCTCCTGTGACAAGGCGCTGCGGTCCACCGACAGATAATCTGCGAGCTCCTGCCGATTAAATGGGATATCAAAGGTAGAACTGCCCTGTACCTGCGCGTGGTAAGACAAATATGCCAGCAGCTTTTCTCGGGTCGTGCGTCTGGAAATATGATCGATTTTACGCGACAGCATCACATTTTTCTGTGCCAATATCTGCATCAGATTTTGAATCAGGCGCAGATGAAAGGTGCATGCCTGCCCACATACTGCCATCGCCTGTGCGATTTCCAAAAAGACAACTGTGGTATCCTCCGCCGCCAGCACACTCACAGCAACCGGCTGTCCCGACGCACAGGCATAGGATTCTCCAAAAATATCGCCCGCGGCAGCTTCCCCCAAAATACTGCGGTTGCCCCAAAAATCATCGCGCAGAATCAGCACCTTTCCCTGAGCGACCATACCGACCGTGTGCACACAGTCACCCTCCTGCCAGATGACCTCATTTTTCTGATAACTGCGCTGTACCGGACGCAGGCAATGCATGAGTGCTTCCATTTCCTGTGGTTCGATTCCCCGAAACAACGCATTTTTACCAAGCTGTGCCAAAAAATCCTGCATATGCCCTCCCCTGATTCGTGTCTGTATTTTCTTCAGTATACGATGATTTTTCCACAATGTAAAGAGCAGTATCCGGCATATATGCCGGATACTGCTCCTTTTTATACGTTTTTATTCACAAGCTGCTCTGCATTATTTTTTCAAAAGCTGCTCAAAACGCATCAGAATGGTTGCGACCTGTGCACGTGTCGCCTGCTGCTTCGGTGCCAGAGAACCGGCTCCGGCGCCCTGAATCAAGCCCTCCTGCAGTGCCCAATCCATTGCAGACTTTGCCCAATCACTGACCTGTGCCGCATCTTGAAAACCTGCACTTGCATTTCCAGAACTCTTGGGCTGCCCTGCGAACTTGTACAGGGTAACTGCCAGCTGTTCTCTCGTCATGTTGGCATTTGGTGCAAACTTACCCTCGCCAACACCCAGAATCAAATCGATATGAGATGCCCACGCAACAGCCTGCTCAAAATAAGAATTTGCAGGCACATCGGTGAACGTATTGCTGCCGGCAGGTGTCGGTGTGCCGCTCAGCCGATGCAGTACGGTAACCAGCATGCCGCGTGTCATGGCAGTATCCGGCGCAAACGATTTTTCCGATACACCGCTGAACAAGTGATTGGTGACTGCCCATGCAATCGCGTCCTGTCCCCAATGTCCATTGACATCGGTAAACGGCTTGATGGTCTCCGGATCTGCCGGAACGGTTGGCGCAATCGGCGCTACCGGCGTAATGCCAGCTTCCGGCTTGGGCTGCTCGGTTGGCTTTTCTTCTGGCTTTTCCTCCGGTTTTTTATCCGGCTTGTCACTGCCGCCATCGGGTCTGCGCTCTCTCCAGCTTGCATACAGGTCAAGATCAGACTTGACCGGTGTTCCAAATTCATACGGCGTTTTGCAATCAAAATCCGTGTACCAGCCTTGGAACGTATATCCGGTCTTTGCCGGCTCCTCCGGCTCAGATACCCAGCCGCCATCAGGAATCTGTACGGTTTCCTTGCGGTCTCCATCGATATGGAATACCACACTGTGTCTGCCGGAATCGGTAATCATGTATGTTGTGCTTACCGCGCCTTTGTATCGTCCCACACCAGTTACGGTTACGGTTCCAGTCCCCGCTGCGGTATGATTCTCATAGGACAAGGTGTAATCACGGCCCTCCCGCAGCACAGACTCGCCATCTTTAAGCTTTACCACCGGCTTTGGTGCAGCCTGCCCATTTACCAGCGGATAGCTTGGCTGCGGCAGAGAAATTACTGCCTCCTGCGTCAAATCTACGGGTTTGCACACACGTACTTCTGCCGCTGAAACAAACTTTGTCTCACCGTCTGACAGGGTTTCCACACCGACCAGACGCACATACTGTGCGGTAACTGTATCAAAGGTTGCAATCTTCCAGTCCGGAGACGTGCTCCATGTGCCGGCTGCAACGTCCGTCCATGGGTCGGTCTCATTTTCCTTAACCTGAATCTTATAGTTCTTGATAATTCCGTTGACGCCCTGTTTGCGCGGCAGATAACGCAGTGCATTGATTTCTGTCGGCTGATCGAGCTTCAGTTCCAGCCATGCATTCTCATCTGTGCAGGATTCGCCCCACTTGGTGTGCCACATGGTTTCGGGATCTCCATCGATTGCCAGATTTGCCTCACCATCAGATGGCTGAACGCTGCCGGCTGTTGCTGTCATCTCACTGCGCGGAACATCATATTTATCACTCTGTGACGGGTCAATTCCGTTGTCCGCATTTCTGACAGACACATCATCAATCTGTCCCACAAACGCATTTGTCTTACTGCCAATCCGTGCAATCGGCATTACAAAGGAGGAATATGTGATTCCTGTCTTGCCGATAAAGCGGGTATTGGAGCTTGCGTCCGACAGGAAAGAGCCAACTGCGCTGACCGGCTCACTGCCATTGACAGAAAGTGTGGTATTGCCATCGGCATTGTGCAGTGTCAAGGTTACCCATTCCTCTACTGGGAGGTCGATATCGAATACATAATCGTACAGTTCTCTCGAAAAGCCGAGTTTCCATCTGCTGGGATAGTCCTCGTCCTGAATCGCCTTGATTGTATATTCATCGTAGGCATGATCCGCCTCAAACAAAATCTGCTCATCTGGTCCGCCGGCGCTTTTCTTCACGCGGAATGTAAGTTCGGTGTTCCAGCCCAGCTTATCAAGCCCGCCGCCGACCTCAGCATAGCTTTCGCCGCCGTTCAGGTGCAGTCCGCTCTCTTTGATATCTGCATTATGCAGCGTCAAATCCCGACCATTGCCCGAGGAATCCTGCACACCATCAAAATCATAGTGCACTGTTTCCATGGTTCCCTGCTTGTTTTCGACCTCGAACAATGGATTGCTGTTCGGCGCCATGCCAATGGTATCTGCGTCCTGCTTCATCTCCTCAAAGGTGCGGTCCAGCTCACCAGCCTCACCCCACATCTTGACACTCAGCGGAACCAGCGCATCATAAAAGCGTACAAACGTGTCAACCTCATCAATACCGGCTGCACGGGTATCAATATTGTCCTGCCAAATTGCGAAGGCTGCGCCCAGCATCTGGTCGGAACCCGCGGGAATGATGGTGCCGCCCATGTTGTTCGGCGTCCATGTTTCATACAGGCTCTTCGCATTGAGATAGTCACCATATCCGCCCTTGTTGCCCTTACCATTTGGCACCATATAGAGCGCACCATCGACCGTATTGATTAGGTCAAATCCATTTTTATACATCTGTTGCGGATTCGCCCAGCCAGTATTCCAGATATTCATCTGTACACCGTCTGCTTCTTCCGGCGTCACCTCAATGGTGTCACTGTTCATCTGTGTGAGGCTGCCCCAGATACGCAATGTACGGTCCTTGTCCTTCATATACGCAATCATCTGCTTTACAAATGTTCGGTAAGCATCATGACTGTCATAGAATTCATCGGCGCCGATATGTACCGTGCTTTCCGGCGCAAAGGTATTGTCGTCCAGATAATTGTCATATATCGTCTTGACAAAATCAATATTTTCCTGTTTGGAAATGTCGATATGATCAATCCACGGTCTCTTGTTCTGTCCCTTTATCAGCGCAGTTTCGGGGAATGTTTGGGTCAGCGGCAGGGCATGTGCCGGCACGTCCAGTTCAGGCACGATATTGATGCCGAGCGCCGCAGACTCGTCCACAAAGTCGCGGAACTCCTGCTTGCTGTAATGATAATCCTTGGAAGCCGGTGTTCTTCCATCTTCGTCGGGGGTGTACTCCAGACGGTATCCAGAGTATGCTTCCCATGCCTTATTGGGCCAGCCCTCCTCTTCGGTACTGTCTACATAATCCTCCATGAAAATCAGGTTGTCGCTCAGGTGTACATGGAAGTCATTGAGTTTGAACCATGACATGTTCTTGACGACCTCTTGCAGCATGTCCATAGAGAACGGTTTACGTCCCACGTCCATCAGGAATCCGCGCAGCTTAAACTCTGGATAGTCTCTTGCCGTACCCTGTGCAATGGTGCGCGCATCTCCGCTCAGCATGAGCGCCTGAAGCACTGAGCGTGTGCCCCAGTAAACGCCCACTTTATCCGTGGCCTTGAGCTCTACCTGATCGGTTACCGTCATCTGATAGGTTTCTTTATCAAAGCCCAGCAAATCCGATTCAAGAGACAGAACAATATCTCCTGCCTGTGCCCCATCTGAGACAATTTCTGGCTGGAAATCAAACAATGCCTGTACGTCCTTTTGCAGTTCCTGTGCTACGGACTCGAGCGCCGCGTCTGTACAAACAATGCGGCTGCTCTCTGTGAGGGCAAAGGTTTCGCCCTGCTGGTCGGCGGTACTGTACCACTCGGTCAGCTCTGGAATGACAGCCGGCTTTTCATTGCCTTCATTTTCTGTATGCTGACCCTTTACCTTAAAAGGAATGGTTCTTACGGCAGTATCGCTTGGGTCCTGCTGGTTGACAACCTCGACATCGAGGTCTACCTCCATGTCCACGAGCGGCTGATAAATTGTACCGTCCTGTCCAATGACCTGCTCATAGTTTGCAGCCACGGTAATATCGAACCCGTCCGTTGTATCATATACAAGCTTGCCATTCTCCTCACGCGGCTTAATGCTCTCTGCCACAGAGGAAGCGTCTTTGATGGTACTTGGCTTTTCCTGATACACCTCGAACTCATACATGGCAACATTGTTCCAGCTTGCCGATGAATATTCCTGCACGCGCACGCGGATATGCTGCGCCTGTACAGCATTATCAAAGTCAATCTTTTCTACCAGATTGTCTGCCTTTTTGTTCAGTTCTTTCTGTACTTTCCAATCATTTCCATCTGTGGAGGTCTCAATGAAATAATGTGATGCGCTGGACTGTTCCCAATAAATTACAACACCGCCGATGGTGCGTGTCTGCCCCAAGTCATAGGTAATGGTCGGGTTTTGTACGTTTTGATCGGTTGCCCAGCGTGAACTCTTGCTTGTGCGGTCACCGTCACGCGCTTTGTCTGCATTAAAATCGGTGCCATCTTCTACATCACTTTCCGTTGCGATAACGCCTTCCTGACGTGCTAAATTCGTGCCGGCAGGAAGCGCCGCAGCCGGCTGTACCGGCGTCAATACAGCAGGTTTTTTATTTCCATACACTGCAAATTCCTGCACGCCGACAACCGATTCTGCTTCTGTTGTGACAAGGCGCAGACGCACATGCTGTGCCTCCACCATATCTTTGAACAGAATACGCTCCTCTTTCTGTGTACTTGTGCGATGCGCCTGCACGTCCCATGCAGTTCCATTTACAGAGGTCTCTACAAAGTACTCCTTGATGGTATCGGCAGACTCCCACTGTACATGCACGCCCTCGAGCGCACAGACTTCCTGAAAATCATAGGAGAGCGAAGCCTGTCCGTCCTTCGCCTTGGCTGTCCATGCAGAACCGCTTTCCCCATCTCGTGCATGCTCTGCGTCGGAGCCCTGCGCCGTATGTGAAGCACTGACCTGTACTTCCTGCTCCTGTGCCAAATTTTTTCCTGTAAATACTGGGCTTTCCTGCTCCGGCAGCTTGGACTGCTCGTCCTGCTGTGCGGAATCCTGCGTCTGCTCGTCCTGTTCTGCGGAATCCTGCGGCTTTTCTTCCTTATCGACAGCATCTTCTGTCTTTTCCGGTGTTTCCGATTCTGTGCTCTGTGCCGGAGTCAGCTCCATCATCGGAACCGAACTGCTGCTCTGCGCAGGGGTCAATTCTGCCATCTGGTCTGCCATCTGTGTGGACAGCTCCTCCAAAGCATGTGCCGAAAGCGGCCCGACAGCCGGTCCAAACGTCACACTCGATGCCAGAAGCAAACAAATGGCTCTTTTGTAAAAATTATGATTCACCCAAGTCACCTCATTTTTGTTTTTGCATCACAAGGAAAATCTCTTTGTTGACACGCGGAACCAGTTCTTGCAAGGCATTTACAGGTCTTGAAAACAGGTTTCCATTTTCTTACAGGTCTATTATAAACATCTGCATCTGTCTTTTCCACTTCTATTTTTATCAATTTTTTACTGTATTTTTTATACACATTGTCTGTATATTTCGCAACTTCACAAGTATTTTACACAGATCCCCCCTTAAATTCTCCAATATTTATATAATTTTTCTGCCGTTCCCCAAAGACAGACAGCATACTTAGAAAAATTTTACCAGTGAACAAATACGCTCCCTGCCATACCCAATGGATACAGCAGGGAGCGGTCAGAATGCCCTTATTCCTTTGTATGGCCTCCATACGGATAGACCTTGCGGTACCGAATGATGCAGAACACCGATACACAAAGTGCAAGGGTTTCTGCCACAGGCGCCGCACACCAAACACCTGTCACACCAAAGAGCGCCGCCATGGTCAGGATACTTCCGGCAAGAAACACAAGGGTGCGCAAAAAGGACAGGATTGCAGAAACACGTCCATTTCCAAACGCGGTAAAGAGCGCAGACGCAAACAGATTGGTTCCTTTCATCAGATAACTCAGTCCATAATATCCCATACCGGTAACTGCCAAGATATAGATGGGACTGCCCACAGGCGCAAAAAACGCAGCCAGATGTCCGCCCAGCCAATGTGTGCCCAGCGTCATGGAAACGCCGATCACTGCGCACGAAATCAGGCTCATGTAAAAAATCTTATGAATGTTTCGGGTATCTCCCTTGCCATAGTTATAGCTAATGAGCGGTGCGACCCCCATTGCATAGCCAAGACTGATGGCAACCAGCGCAAAATCCACATAGAGCACAATGGCAACCGCAGCGACGCCCTGCTGACCGACCAGACGCATCATGGTGACATTAAACAAAAATGTTGTAACGCTTTCCGACAGATAGCTGACCATTTCAGACGATCCATTTGCCGCTGCTGCCGCCAGCTGTCTCCAGTGCTGGACAGGACGGATCAGGTGAAAGGCTGCCTGCCTGTTCCATCGGAAATAGCACAGTCCAAAAACTGCCGGAATACAAAATCCAATTCCGGTTGCAATCGCCGCGCCCGAAATCCCCCAATGGAACACGCCCATAAAGATGCTGTCCAAAACAATATTGGTCACGCCGCTAATAATGGTTATGCACAGTCCGAGCTGTGGCTTTCCCGCCGCGACAATGAGTGACTGAAACTGTATCTGTAAAATACTCATCGGGAGAAAACATAAAATCGGCACTGCATACTCATAGCAATACGGAAAAAGTGCTTCATTGGCACCCAAGAATACAATCACAGGCTTGAGAAACAGCACAAGCAGCACACTCAGCACCAGCCCAATACCCACCGTAACCGCAATGACAAAGGAAAACAGTTCATTTGCGCCCTTCTGGTCACCCTCTCCCAGCTTGCGGGACACGATTGCCGTTGTACCGGTTCCGAACATGGTGCCCAATGCGACAACAATGCTCATGAGCGGATAGACAACATTGATTGCAGAAAATGCCTCTGTGCCCACAAAATGCGAAACCAGCACACCATCTGCCACAGTGTACATGGAGAGCACCACCATCATGATAATCGATGGCAGGGTAAAACGCAGGAGGAATACGGGGGTAATCTCATGCTCCATGGTATGTTTCATACAGAGAACCTCCTTTTTTTATCAGTTCTCCTATTCTACCATCAAATACGCAGCTTGAAAAGCCCTGTTTTATTGCCTCGCAGCACCGCTCTGCCCTGCTCAATGGTGCACGCTGTCAGCGCAAAGGCGATAGGGCACGGCTCTGACGGTGCAAACGGCACCGAGACACAAACCACACCGTCACATAAGCGGCAGACCGCCTGCCCGCTGTCTATGCAGGCATCGATTTTTGCATCTCCCGTGTGGAATATCGCATTTTCACTTAAAAAGTATGTATCCGGCAGCACAGCATAGCCAGCCCCCTCCAGCTCACTTTGCCAGACCTTGCGGCAAAGGTACAGTGTGCCGCTTTTCTCCGGCTCCATCACACCGATTCGAAACGGCTCTCTGTCTGTCTGCACCCCATAAAGGCGCAGCACGCAGGCCGTCTCGACGCTGCACATAGCCTCCCATCTGACGCAGCCGGACTCCTGCTCGACCCAAACCCAGCCGACGCGTTCCCCCTTATACAATACAGGACACTTCATACGCTGCCTCCCTTGTGCGCAAAAGAAAACGCGCATCTACTATTTATAGATACGCATTCTTGTTGATTTTATGCAGTTATCCGAGCGAATAATCTCCGGAAATGAGCACCTTGGTGCGTTCAGACGCCTGAAACCCGCTCGACTGTGTGGTTGCTGTATAGAGAGAATAAAGTGCAAGAGGCTGTCCCTCGGTAAGCTCTCCCACCTCGGACAGATTGACCAGACCCTTGTCTCCGCTCTCAAAGCAGTTTGCCGCCCCACTTCGCAAAACCACCTCTGAGCCGACTGCCAAATATACCTTCTGCCCTGCCGAAAGGGTCAGGGACTTCCACGTACCGCTGTCTGCGGCTGTTCCACTCCCTGCCGCTGCTACACGCTTCAAAAAGGTCTCGTCCGATGCCAAGGCAGCCGCTGCCTCTGTGATTTTCCGGTCGATTTGCTGCGACAGGGCATTGATACGCGCACTGAGCGCATTGCTTTGCTCACCGGCGGCAGCCTCGGCTGCCTGCATGGCTTTCGGTGTCACGACCGCGTCCAGATAACTCTGTGTAATGAGCGGATCGTCTGCCGAGCCAGACGGTGCCGCAACTGCAAAATATCCCGAAACCAGCAGACACATCATAAGCACTGCGGCAATGGAAATGGTTAGCTTCTGTTCGATTGGCTTCATCGAATTCACTCCGTTCTCTTTCTATCCTTGTACTGAGCCCCCCAGACCGAAGCTGACCGCAATTGCCTGATCAATCTGCCGCATATGGTCTGCATCGAGTGTGCCCATCTTTTCACGCAGCCGCTTTTTGTCCAGCGTGCGAATCTGCTCCATAAGCACGACAGAATCCTTGGTCAGACCAAAATTCTTGGCACCCAGTGTAATATGCGTCGGCATTTTGGCTTTGTTTACCTGAGAGGTGATGGCAGCCGCAATAACGGTTGGGCTGTGACGGTTTCCAACATCATTCTGAACAATAAGTACCGGTCGAATCCCACCCTGCTCACTGCCCACCACTGGACTCAGGTCTGCATAATAAATATCGCCGCGCTTGATCTTATGTTCCATGTGATACCTCCTGCGTTTTCCATAGGAATGTTACAGTCCTATTTTCCCCACATTGAGGCGGGATATAACCACAGAGAGGCAAAAATTTTTTTTACAGGTAGACGCGCGGGATTCGGTTCGAAACCGCACACAGCACCTCATAGGAAATGGTGCCCGCCGCCTGCGCCAGCGTGTCCGCCGTGACAGCTGCATCGCCAAAGACCGTCACGATATCTCCACGCGCGGCATGCACGTGGGCAGGCAGACGTACCATGAGCATATCCATACACACACGTCCAATCACCGGAACCGCCTGCCCATCAATCACAACAGATGCCTTTCCCGAGCCTGCACGCAGAAATCCATCTGCATAGCCGATGGCAACCACAGCTTCGCGGATTGGTTCCTTTGTCTTGTATGTACAGCCATAGCTGACAAGCCGCCCCGCCTCCAGCTCACGCACCTGTACAACATGGGTTTTGACAGTCATGACAGGGCGCACGCCAATGCGCACCGGATTGCTGGGGTCCGGCTGATAGCCGTAGAGGATAATGCCTGCGCGCACCATATCCAGATAGCTGTCTGCATACTGCACGATACCGCCGCTGTTGGCACAGTGCTTGATTGGAATGGCAAGCCCTGCCTGCTCGAGTCCATCGCAGACCGCGCGAAACAGTGCAAGCTGCTGTCTTGTAAACTCGGTATCCTGCCCCGATGCGGTGTCAGAAACGGCGAAATGGGTAAATGCACCGTCTACCTGCAGCCCGGGCAGCTTGGCAATCTCCAAAAGAGTGTCGATGGTCTGCTGTGTATGGTGCGCCGGAAAGCCCAGACGCGACATGCCGGTATCCAGCGTGAAATGGATCTTGATGGGCTTCCCCTCTGCGCAGGCCGCCTTGGAAAACAATTCCGCCGTTTCACGGTCATAGACCGGCACGGTGATATCATGCCGAACGACCGCGGGCATATCGGCTTCATCGACATATCCCAAAATCAAAATGGGTGCACGGATTCCAGCCGCACGCAGCTCCAGCGCCTCATCTCCGGTGGCAACACCAAAATATGCTGCGCCGCGCCGTTCCAGACAATGTGCCACCGGCACCGCGCCATGTCCATAGGCATTCGCCTTGACAATGCACAGTACCGGACGATCCGCATGCTTTTGTATCACATCAAAATTATGCTCAAGCGCAGACAAATCGATCTCCGCCCAAGCGCGATTCTGGTTCATTCCCATGTTGGTTCTCCTTAGCTCTGCTCGAATTGCTCAAAAAACAGTGTCACCCGCTTTTGTCCGTCACAATACAGTTCGGTACACAGCGGCGCCATGGTGTCCGGCTCCAGCCAGACGGTCTTGGAAATTTCAGGCTGCACATCTATGGTTTCATAATGCAGGCTGACCGCCTGCACCCCGTCTATGGTATCCTTGCCGATTTCGGTCGGTTCTCCCGTACAGAGGTCATACATCAAATCGGCAATGGCGTCCACAGGAGTCAGCCCTGAAACGGCATCGCGCCCAAACTCCAATGCGGCGTCCTGATATTGCAGGGTAAAGTCCTGCTGTCCGGCAATTTCCACCGCTACTCCAGCAATGGCTTCCGGCTCGGTCACTGTCAGCAAATCATTATCTTCTTTATTATACTCGTAATCGACGCGGTATTCCAGCGCAGATTGTCCAAAATCACATAAAATTTTGACCTCCATCTGTGCCGCCTGCAAGTTCTCAAAGTGTCCGCGCACAGTTTCTCCGGCTGGCGGTACCGATTTTCCGCACCCACTGACAAAAACCGCAAGCAGTACACATAAGATTCCATGTTTCAAGCAGTTCCACACCCTTTCCTTTTATCATACGGTCTTGCTTACTGTATCTCTATGTATATCAGCGTATCGGATATGCCCTTTTGAAAAATTTTCAATTTTTTCAAAAATACCGTTGACAAAAGCTTTTTCAGCCGATATAATAAAGAAGCTGTCAACAAACGGCGTGTTAAAATCGAGGTGTGGCTCAGCTTGGTAGAGCGCTTCGTTCGGGACGAAGAGGCCGCAGGTTCGAATCCTGTCACCTCGACCATCAAAAGGAACTGCAAATGCAGTTCCTTTTTTTGTCTGTCCAAAATGTGCCGCGCGCCTGCGGCGAAATAAAAAAAACCACTTGACAAAGCGCCCTGCCTGTATTACACTTGACTAAACCAATAAACCGTTGAAGAAGAAGAGTACCCAAGGATTTGATGTTTTCCAGAGAGCCGCGGCAGGTGAGAGCGCGGCAAACAGCAGCTTGGCGAATGGGCTTCTGAGGGCATAGCGAACAGACACCATGTCTTAGTAGTGCGACGGGATCTCCGCCCGTTATCAAGGGAGTTTGCATTCGTAATTTCGGCTGCAAAATGAGTGGACGTATTTTTTCGTCAATTTGGGTGGCACCGCAGAGGTTTAGGCCTTTGTCCCAGAGAAATCTTTCTTGGGGACAAAGGCTTTTTCTTTTTCCCCGCAATGCAAAAAGGAGTGTGCAAACCATGTCTCAAATTCCACATCGTCTCTATCTCACCGAAGAACAGCTTCCCAAGCAGTGGTTCAACCTGCGCGCCGTGATGCCCGAGCAGCCTGACCCCATGCTGCACCCTGCGACAGGCAAGCCCATCACAGAAAGCGATCTTTCTCCGATTTTCTGCGAGGAGCTGGCACGGCAGGAGCTGGACAGTACCACGGAATTTATAGATATTCCAGAGGATATTCAGGAAATTTATAAAATGTACCGTCCCTCTCCCCTGATTCGCGCCTACGCGCTCGAAAAGGCGCTGGATACCCCCGCAAAAATCTACTATAAATTTGAGGGCAACAACACCTCCGGCTCACACAAGCTCAACTCTGCCATCGCGCAGGCATACTATGCCAAGCAGCAAGGGCTTTCCGGTGTGACCACGGAAACAGGCGCGGGTCAGTGGGGCACGGCACTGAGCGAGGCCTGCAGCTATTTCGGGCTGACCTGTGATGTCTTTATGGTCAAATGCTCGTATGAGCAAAAGCCCTTCCGCAAATCGGTCATGCGTGTCTTTGATGCGTCCATTACCCCGTCCCCCTCTATGACCACCAAGGTCGGTCAGCAGATTTTGTCGCAGACCCCTGACACGACCGGAAGCCTTGGCTGCGCCATCTCGGAGGCTGTGGAGGCTGCCATAGAAAGCGGCGGCAGCAAGCGCTATGTGCTGGGTTCGGTGCTCAATCAGGTTCTTTTGCACCAGTCCATTATCGGGCTGGAGACCAAGACCGCAATGGAGCAGCTCGGCGAATATCCCGACATCGTCATCGGCTGTGCCGGCGGCGGCTCCAATCTCGGCGGGCTGATTGCTCCCTTTATGGCAGATAAGCTGCGCGGGCTTCGAAACCCGCGTATCCTCGCCGCAGAACCCGCTTCCTGTCCGTCTCTGACCCGCGGCAAATATGCGTATGATTTCTGTGATACCGGCAAAGTCACGCCGCTGTCCCGTATGTATACACTAGGCTCAGGCTTTATCCCCTCCGCCAACCATGCAGGCGGCCTGCGTTATCACGGCATGAGCCCCATTCTCTCCAAACTCTATCATGATGGGTATATGGAGGCAGCCGCTTACGAGCAGTCCCGTGTATTTGAGGCAGCCGTTCTGTTCGCAAAGCGTGAAACCATTCTGCCTGCACCGGAATCCGCTCATGCAATCCGCGCCGCAATCGACGAGGCACTGCGCTGCAAGGAGTCCGGACAATCCAAGACCATTCTGTTCGGTCTCACGGGCACAGGATATTTTGATATGCTTGCATACG
The DNA here is from genome assembly GCA_018366035.1 of Butyricicoccus pullicaecorum. GTDB lineage: Bacteria > Bacillota > Clostridia > Oscillospirales > Butyricicoccaceae > Butyricicoccus > Butyricicoccus pullicaecorum_A. The sequence goes on from JAGZIW010000014.1 coordinate 46,344, forward strand.
AAAGCTATCTCAGCGGCACCATGCAGGATTATATCCCTACCGACGCAGAACTGCAGCAGGGCTTTGATTCGCTGCCGAAAATCCCACAGAATTCATAACCTCCAAAATATTCTTTCGCAAGGCAGCAACCAGATTTTACACAGCAAAATGCCCGAGATCGCGCATTGATGTGCGGTTTCGGGCATTCTTCGTCCAAAACGCTTTGCGCGGCGGACGCCTCAAAAAAAACAGAACTTTTCGGTGGGCGCGGTACATCGAAAACAGATGCGCCCCTTTTATGCAGGCTGTTTCTTGTTATACAGGAACATGGCAACGGATACGCCGCAAATGATGCAGTAACCCAATACACTGAGCCAGTCTGGAATCTGCCCAAACAAAAGAAAGCCCAAAACAGCGGCAAATATCACCTGTGAATAATCAAATACGGAAATTTCACGCGCCGGTGCATTGGCATAAGCGGCGGTAATGGAAAACTGTCCGCCGGCAGCAGCAAGCCCCGCCCCCAACAGCATCAAGACCTGCGTTGCTGTCATGGGCTCGGCATAGAGCAGCAGCCATGGCACCAGCACCAGACAGGAGAAGCCGGAAAAGAAGCACACAATATAGGCACTGTGCTCCCCACGCTGTGTGAGGGCGCGCACTGCGGTGTAGGCAGCGCCCGCACAAATGCCGCCGCACAGCCCTATCAGGGCGGGGAAAAACGCTGTTAAGTCAAAACTCGGCTTAATGATGCACAGTGCACCGGCAAAGGCAGTACAAATGCCAAGTGCCTGAACCGGTGTTACCTTTTCATGCAAAAACCAAAGCGAAAACAGGATTGCCGCAAAGGGAGAGAGTTTGTTGAGCATGGAGGCATCTGACAGCAGCAGATGGTCGATTGCATAATAATTACACAGGATTCCAATGGTACCAAAGCCCGCACGCACGAGCAGCAGCGGCAGATTTCCCTTTTGCCAGATAAAGTCCCCTCGCTCGCGCAGCAGCACAAAGATTGCAAACACAAGTGCAACCGCATTGCGGAAAAAGCTCTTTTGCATAGAAGGCAAATCGCCTGCCAAGCGCACGAAAACATTCATGAGCGCAAAGCAGAATGCCGAGCACAAAATAAACAGGATTCCTTTGGTCTTTTTGCTGAGATTCATAAGTAACCTCCTAAAATGATTTTCTTTCATTTTCTATGATACCATGTATTCCAGATGCTGACCAGTTTGATTTGTCTGTCCAACCCAAATGAATGTCAAAAATTCGTAAATATTCTCTTTCGAAATCGCGAAAAAACGGACGGACGTTTTTTGCGGCTCCGCTTTTGTGCGTCTTTCCTTTCCTCGTCTAACCTAATCTGATCTATCCTATCCTTTCCTATCCTATCCTCGTCTGGGTCGACCATTGGTCAACCCATGGTCAACCACCCAAAGAATGGAGATATTTTCTTGACAAACGCAGGATATGGACTACAATAAAATATAAAAGCAGAGTAGATTGCTGTGCGTGAAGTGCTGTCGGAACGGGGAGTTGTCCGATAGACGAAAGGAAATATTTTTCCTGCGGTACAGCGGTCGCATCCCGCTGCACACAATTTCAGAGCGGTCATACCTCTTGAAAATGCGTGCATTCAAATTTTCTGGAGGTGTTTTTATGGAAAAACAAAAAAATGTGTTTCGCCGCTCCCTTGACGAACTCAAATCCCCGCGCACATTGGTCATTACCGCCATGCTCATTGCGCTCAATCTGGTCTTTGACCTCACCGGACTTAAAATCTACATCACACCGGAAACGCGCATCTCGGTCGGCTTTGTGTGCAATGCCTCGGTCGGCATGCTCTACGGTCCGGCCGTCGGCATGATGACCGGATTTTGTACCGATATCCTCGGCTTTCTGCTAAGCCCCAACAATCCCAGCGGATACTTCCCCGGGTATACACTGACAGCGATTACAGGCGGCCTGCTCTATGGTCTTTGGCTATATAAGGGACGTCCCTCTATTGCCCGCTGCATCGGCGCAAAGCTGTGTGTAAATTTTTTCTGCAATATTCTGCTCAATACCTTGTGGAGTGCCATTCTCTTTCAAAAAGGCTTCTGGGTACTGCTCCCCGGCAGGCTCATGAAAAACATCTTTCTACTACCCTTTGAGGTTGCCCTGCTGTGGATAGTAGCAAATGTTGTGCTTCGGCAATTCCGCAGAGTATTTTCAGACTCTGTCAGTTCCTGAACCTATAAATCCCCTGATTCCAGCTTTCAGGGGATTTTTCGCGCTGTTTCCCGCCTTTTTCCTCAAGAAACACTTTACAACCAGTAATAATATGGGTATAATATATATACTTTTATGACGGAGTTTGACGAAGATGGCAAGTGACTTTTCAAGAACCCTTGCGCTGTTGCGCCGTGAAAAGAAAATAAGCCAACGCACCGCGGCAACCGATTTGGGCGTATCGCAGGCGTTGCTCAGTCACTATGAGAACGGACTGCGTGAGCCCGGGCTCAACTTTGTTGTGCGCGCAGCGGACTACTATGGCGTATCCTGTGACTATCTGCTGGGGCGCTCCATGGCGCGTGACGGCTCCTCTGTGCCGGCTGTCAGACTGCACGATGCCTGTGCCGACGGTACCGGCAATCCAGAAAATCCGTTTCTCCTGCAGCGCCGTCTCGTGGTCAACGCGGCTGCCCTGCTGTTCGATATCTCTGAAAAGGCAGGCTCTGAACAGCTGTCCTCAGAGATTGCAACCTATTTATCTATGGCAATCTATAAGGTATTTCGTTACCTCTATGCTGCCGACCCCAGCGGAGTCGAGGAGGCATTCCGCACGGCAAGCGAACACTTTGACTGCCTGTGCAACGCACAGATGAACCTGAGCGAACTGCGGATTCGTGCCGCTGCAAAGGGACTGGGCGGCTTCGGACTGGACCGCGAGGAGCTTCAGCTGCCTTCCCTTCAGCCCGCCGATCTCGCACGCAATTTCCCCAATCTGTCCTCATCTATGCTGACCCTGCTGCAAGCCGTTGCGGACCATATCACCCCGCTCGAAACCGCACGTCCATCTGCCGACAAGCGCGGCAAATAACGCCTTGAATTTTTTTGAGAAATTATCAAAAACTTGTTGACAGAGTGCGCTTTTCATGATATTATAATATACGTCGCTGAGCTAAATCATTCGCACAGCGGCACAGAGATGAAGATGCTGGTGTAGCTCAGTTGGTAGAGCAGCTGATTTGTAATCAGCAGGTCGGGGGTTCAAGTCCGTCCACCAGCTCCACTTTCATCACAAAACTTTATATGGGAGGTTTCCCGAGCGGCCAAAGGGAACAGACTGTAAATCTGTCGTCTATGACTTCGATGGTTCGAATCCATCACCTCCCACCACTTCTTTTAGATACCGTATGGTATCTATTCTATTCTCTGCACAAGTTTGATGCGCTTTTGCGGAATATCAACTTTATACGGGAGGTTTCCCGAGTGGCCAAAGGGAACAGACTGTAAATCTGTCGTCTATGACTTCGATGGTTCGAATCCATCACCTCCCACCAAACAAAAAAGACACCGTTCGCGGTGTCTTTTTTGATTTCAGTCAGCTGCACAACTCCCCCTGTTCTGGTGACCGAAAAGCGTGCATTTTCCGCATGGCTGATATGTCCCTCAAATACTACGGTATAGCCCAGCGCCTGCGGCGTTTCGCACACCATTGCCGCGACCTGCCTGCCTTTTACAAACACCAGCCGCAAAACGCCCTCGCTGTATCCCTCTCGAATGGCGGAACTGCGAAAGCCAATCACCGCTTCGATTTCCTCCCGCGGCGTATAGGGTGCAAACGTATAAACCGTATCCCATGCAAACGGCACCACCTCATTGAGTGTGACCGTATCCTTGCGTATACCAGTTATGGCGGCTTGCAGCGCACGTTCCCGCTCTGTCCGCACACAATTCCCATACCACTGCAAGCCAGCGTACGCAGCAAGCAGCACAACAATGACTGCCAGAATCCTTTTCTTCATCAATAACTTCCTCCCAAATACACAAAGAGGGGGTCTTTGCCCCCTCTTTTTTATAAAACTAGAACAGCCATTTTCAGAGCCAGCTTGCGCAGGCTCTGTCCCTGCTGACCTGTGCCAAAGGGCAGGAAATACCTCCCAGATGCTGCTGAAATGCCTCCGTTGCTTCGCTACCGTTTGAGAAAAAACTGGATTTCCAAGAGCGCAAGCAGCCCGCCTGCAAACAAAATCATCTGAATCTGTGGAACGAAAAATACTGCGAGCCGAACCATTTTATACACCTGTCCCTTATATCCACTCAAAATATGTTGGTAATTCTGCTGCGATTTTGACTCCCCATACACAAAGCATCACGATAAGCGGGAGCTTTTCTGCCCGTGCGTCTGCATGCTCCTGCAAGCCAAAGATTTTCTGCACAATCCGATAGCAGCCAAATCCCAAAGCCGCACCTATGGTATTCAAAATCAAATCATCTGTTGTACTTGCCCGATAATTGAAAAGCTGATTGCATTCAATGAACAGCGATGCTGCAAAGCCCAAACCAATGACGCGCGTCGCACGGCGCCACCCCTGCCAAAAAAGCGGGAGCAGAAAGCCAAGCGGCATAAACATCAAAATATTTCCACCAATCTGTATCAGTCCCTGTCCCATAACCGACTGCATATCCGCAAACGGTATGAGGGAAACATTTGCACTGACGGCAAAGTCTTGAATGATCAGAAAATTGGTCGGAGTCGCTCCGGTAACGTCCAGCACCAGATACCAATATATTCCAAATACGCAAAGGATCGCTCCCCATTTCATGCAATCTCACCTCCATTTTATCCGACGGTCAGCGGCTGTCCTATCAACTGTTCGATCAGCTTTACAGGCGCCTCGTCCTTCTTATAATAGATTTGCTCCATGCTGCCTGTTTGCATGACCACAGTGATAGAAACGGTACGAGAAGAATCCCAAATTCCGTCCTCCCATACAACATATTTGCCGGCGTCCCAACGCTGGGAATCCGTGTACGCATTTTCTATGAGTCTGGCAATGGTTTCGGAATCTGTCACCTCGATTGTCTCAGGATTCCATTCATTTTCCTCATAGGTCGGCACATCAATACGGATTTCCTTCACATTCTTTGCCTGCAAGGGTGTCTGCTTCAGCCCCATCAGCTCCTCAAGCAGCTGCAAGGTTTTGGTATCCGAGGGATATACAGATATGGTATAGTTATACAGCCGCTGTGTCTCCTCATCTGTCTCATAACCGCTGTACGCATCTGCATATATGACCTCATTGTCCTGCGCATCTGCACGCAGCTTTTGTGCGGAATCGAGCGTGATCCGAGCCACAGGGACCTCGTGCATATACGCCTTTGCATTTTGCAGCTGCTCCTGCTGAAGTGTGGTGATGACGCGGCGGATCTCCTCTGTTTTGTAAAGCATATCCACAGCATCACTCGTTTCGATTTCATCATCAGTCAGACCCAAATACCCTGCAAAAAGCTCAATACTGTGATCTGGAGCCTGCTCTGGTATCTGGATACGCTGCAAATTGAGATATTTCTCGCCATATGCTGTACTTGTCAGGAGCGTATCCAGCTGCTCTGCAATGAGCTTGTTTGAAATATAGTACGAACGCACCTGTCTCTTGCCATTTTTGAGCTGATAGGCAATGGTAACATTTTCAGAAAAATCATTTTCCTCCAGCTCCTGCGCCACCGAGCCCATTTGCTGCTCGCGCAGCTTTTCTGTGTAAGGAATACAGGTCTGAGCAATCTCAATTACCCTTTGGATACTTTCTGCGTCCTGCAAATAGGTTGGATAGCTTTGTCCGTTTTCATAAGATCCAACATACAAATCACTGCGTGTAAACCCTGTCCACAAACCAACCGCTGCCACCTCGGACTGATCGGGCACATAGCTGTCATATCCGAAAATATCTGCGCGGAATCCCGCAAAAACGGCGACCGCCACGGCACACAGAACCAGCATCTGCTTCCAATGATGGAACAGCGCGCGGAAATCAAACTCATAAATGATATCAATGATTGCGTGGAACAGCACGACACCGAACACAAGGCCAAACCATGCCCAGCCGTGATTGCCATTCCCGAACATTGCAGTAAACAAAAGAGCACATGCACTGCCCATAAACAGGCTCATATACCAATGAAGCGGTGCTTTCAGCGGCTCAAAGGCAACCGCTGTGCCTGCCCGCTCGCTTCTTCTGCGCACAAACAGCACGTAACTCAAAGCCAGCAAAACAACGCCCAAAACGAGCGGATACCACACAACTGCCATGCCAAAGGTTCCCACAAAGTCCGGATCGATCTCTGGACGAGTCAAGCTGGTAAAGTACTTAATGATTGGGCTGCCATTTGTAATGGTATACATTTGCTGCTCGGAGGGTACTGTAAAGGTAACATGCAGCATCATTTGCCATGCCTGATGCATGAACGCTGCAAGCGGCAGACTGAACTGCACCCAAAGGGCAAGCAGCACGGTAATAATGGTATTCCCTGTCAAAACCGTACACAGCACCATTACCGTATAATTGACGAGAAAGAACAGGCTGTGTCCCAGCACTGTATGCGCAATCACATTTCCGGTCACAAGCCCGCCAAAGCCCATGGAAAATGCGGCACCTGCTGTGACTGCATACACAAGGACAAAGATCGGCAAAACCATCAAAATGCCGGAAACATAGTTCACGATGAACAAATGCGTGCGATTGATGGGAAGTGCATGGTAGAAATCCACCTGCTGACGGTCATGCAGATAGCGAAAGACCGCCACACCGCACACCGACGCCAAAATGACCAGCGCCACCTTGACAATATAGTTGTCCATCGACAGTAAAAACAGGGTGCTCTCCTGCGCGGATTGCAGCACCTCCTGTCCCACACTCCCAAGCTTTTCCTGTGCAAGCTCACGCATCTGCACTTGAAAGTTCTCACGCACCATGAACAAAGGCAGCAGCAGCGTGCCAAGACTGCCCAAAAGCGTCAAGGCAAGCATCCACAGCCGACTGGACAGATTGCGCCGCACGAGCATCTTATAGGATAAGTTTTTTGAGGTCATAACCTACTACCTCCGTTTCACTGATAAAGATTTCTTCCAGCGTCAGCGGAAGCATCTCATAGAAGGCCGGCTGAAGTGCTGCAATGCGGGATTCCAGCTCCTCCTGTGTGCCGCGCACCGTTATGGTATGGAGAGAACCTCTCTGCTCCCGTTTCAGCACCTCCATGCCTTCAAACGGGTCATAGTCCGGTGCTTCGCGCAAAATCATCTGCACCTTGTGCATACCAATCTTCATGTCCTCCAAATCTCTGGAGAACAGGATTCCGCCGCGATGCAGCAAGCCGACATGGTCGCAGATATCCTCAAGCTCTCTGAGGTTGTGGGAGGCAATGACAGGAGTCAGCCCACGCTCTGCCACATCTCCGGCAAACAGTCCCTTAACCGTCTGCCGCGCAACCGGATCGAGCCCATCAAAGGTTTCATCACAGAAAAGGTAATCTGTGTTTGCACTGACACCACAGATAACCGAAACCTGTTTTTTCATACCCTTTGAAAAAGTGCGGATCTTGCGGCTGCCATCTAGTCCAAAGCCGTCCATCAGCTTTTGATAGCGTGCCTCATCAAAATTCGGGTACAATGCCTTATAATAGTTTTTCATTTCATGCGGCGTGCTGTTGGCAAAGAAAAACTGCTCATCTGAAATATAAAAAAACCGCCGTTTGAGCGCTTCATTCTCATAGACAAGCTGTCCGTCTATCTGCACTGTTCCCTCGTCCGGCCGCAAAATGCCCGCCAGCATACGCAGAAATGTAGATTTTCCCGCGCCATTGGAACCAATGAGTCCATATACCGAACCCTTTTCAATCCTTGTATTGACATGATCGACCGCAAGCAAATCGCCAAACCGTTTGGTTGCCTGTTCCGTTTGAATCATACGTTTTTCCTCCCCTCTTCCTCAATCCACTTGATAAAGAGCGAACCGTCTATCCCAATCTCCTTTGCCGTCTGTAACAGACGCAATAACTGTGTTCGAATATCCTCCATTCGACGCTCGCGCAGTACCGTACCGCTTGGCGAGACAAAATTCCCCTTACCCTTGACCGAGTAGATCACCCCTCTGCTCTCCAGCTCACTGTATGCACGCTGAATTGTATTGGGATTGATAGATAATTCTGCCGCCATCTGCCGCACGGAGGGCAGCTGGCTATCGGGCTGCAGCACATCATGTACAACCATCTGCTCGATCTCGTCTACAATCTGTTCATAAATAGGACGACCATCTCGGTAATTGATGCCAAACATTGCGCGCCTCCTTTCCCTTGTGTATTAACTGTACTGTGTGTCTTAGTACAGTTAGAGTATAGCATGCACACCCTGTCCTGTCAATAGGCAGACATTGGGTATCCATCATTTTCCAAAATATACAATTTGGTCTTAATTTGTCGATATGTCTATGCTATAATAAAAAAAATACACCGCCCCAACATTCTATTGGGAAGCAAATACCATACAGGAGGACACGCAATGGTACAGATCGGAAATGAATGGGACAACATTCTCAAGGACGAATTTTCTGCCGACTACTTCCAACAAATCCTGCAAACACTGGAGGAGGAATATGCCGCATACGAAATTTTCCCGCCCAGAGAGGATATTTTCAATGCGCTCAAATATACTCCATATTCCAATATCAAAGCGGTCTTACTCGGGCAGGACCCCTATCATGGTCCCAAGCAGGCACATGGACTTTGCTTTTCCGTGCAGTCCGGCGTCACCCCGCCGCCCAGCCTTCGCAATATATTCAAAGAGCTGGAAACCGATATGGGGGTTCAAAAGCCAAAGCACGGCTGCCTGACCGCATGGGCAGAGCAGGGTGTTCTGATGCTCAACACCACACTGACTGTGCGCCGCGGGCAGGCAAACAGCCACAGCAAAATCGGCTGGACACGCTTTACAGACGCCATCATACAAAAGCTTAACGACCACCCAACTCCCATTGTATTCCTGCTGTGGGGCACACCGGCACGCGCCAAGAAAAAACTCATCACAAATACCAATCACCTCATTTTAGAGTGTGCGCACCCGTCCCCGCTTTCTGCGCACAACGGCTTTTTCGGCTGCCGCCATTTCTCACAGTGCAACGAATTTCTGATGGCGCACGGCATCGCCCCCATCGACTGGACGATTCGTTAAACGTTTTTTGCACAATAGAAAAACAGGACTTGAGAAATTTCAAGTCCTGTTTTATTATATGAATTTCAGTTTATATGCTTATTTTTGTATAGCATTTTTCTATAAAGCACATTCAGATTATATTTTGTCAGAATTCCATTTTTTCTCATTTTGGATATAATATCAGGCTGTGAAATTTCTCCTGTCTCATTTACTTCGTATTTTGTCGAAACTTATATATGTAGTACATAATTATGAAAAAAAGTCCTCCATAAATAATTTTATATAACAAAAACAAAGTGTTATGTTCATAAGTTAGAAAATAAAATATAAAGTTGCTGGAAAGATAAAGAGTGATCGCTGAAATAAGTTTTAATTTTTTGTGCATCTTTAATTACCAAATTACATCAAAATAACCATTGGAATCAGAGCCTTTTAAAAACAATTCAAATTATTTTACAATTATATAAATAATATCATATTAAAAATTAAAAGTCAACACCATTTGGTGAAATAAAAAAGCAGAAAATATGTTTTTCTCTGCTTTGAGGTATCTCATATAAAAAACACCATAAACTCCATTTTTGCACAAATCTTTTTGAATCATTTGTAAATCTTTCTCAAGACGCAAGACGGATTTATGCTTTTGTGCTATGATAAGAATACGGACAT
>JAGZIW010000029.1 GCA_018366035.1 Butyricicoccus pullicaecorum
GATAATTATGGCAAAGATTTATGCAGAACTCATTCGCAAAGGACTCAAGACGATTGCGCAAGTGCCGGAAATCAAGCGGGAAGAGGTAAAGCACCTGCTCATTGAAATGGGATATCCAGAGCTTGCAGGTTCAAAACATCGGGTACAGGAGGGATGACAGCATGACAATTCATTTAACACAAACAAAAGCCGCCCTGATGGGCGGCGCGGCGGTCATTGGAACGTGGGTCAGTGAGCTGTTCGGCGGTTGGGACACGGCAATTGTAACGCTCATACTATTCATGGCACTCGATTACATATCGGGATTGATTGTTGCTGGTGTATTTCATGAGAGTGACAAAACGCAGTCCGGCAAACTGGATAGCACTGCCTGCTGGCGGGGGCTGCTCAAAAAGGGCATGACACTTGTTGTTGTGCTGGTGGCTGTCCGGCTGGATATCGTACTGGGGACGTCCTTTGTACGGGAAGCGGTTGTCATTGCGTATATCGTGAATGAGACCATCAGCATCATTGAAAATGCTGGACGTATGGGCTTACCAGTGCCGGACGCACTCATGAAGGCAATTGAACAATTACAGGGAAAGGGCGCTAAGCATGACCAGTGATTTTATTCAGCGCATTGCGAGCGCTGCTTATAGTCCAGATATCCTGCCTTCCGTTACGATTGCGCAGGCAGCACTTGAAAGCGGTTGGGGCACATCTGAACTGGCGATGCACGCGAATGCCCTTTTTGGCATCAAAGCGGACAAGCGTTGGAGTGGACGCACGTATGCAATCAAAACGAAGGAATGGTATGACAGCAACGAACCTGTAATTATTGTGGACACGTTCCGCGCCTATCCCACATGGAAGGCGTCCATAGCAGACCACACAGCGTTTCTAACAGCTTCTTCGCGTTATCGAGATGTTATTATGGAGCAGGACTACAAAAAGGCTTGCAAGGCGTTACAGGCGGCTGGATATTCAACTGACCCCGATTATTCGAATAAACTGATGCGCCTAATTGAGAAATATAACCTAACTCAATACGATAGTAGAGGTGTCGAAATGAAAAAACCATGCAACCCTGCAAATTACACGCAGAAAAACCGAGCCGAAACAAAATACATTGTGGTACATTATACAGCGAATAAGGGAGACACGGCAAAAAACAATGCAGATTATTTTGCTCGGGAAAAGGTTGGTGCATCGGCGCACTTCTTTGTAGATGAAAATGAAATCTGGGAAAGTGTACCGGAAACTGACGTTGCATGGCATTGCGGTGCAAAGCAGTACAAGCACTCTGAGTGTCGGAACGCAAACAGCATCGGTGTGGAAATCTGCATGAATGACGAACAAGGAAAGGTTAGGCAGGGCAGTATTGACCATGCTGCACGGCTTGTCCGAGAACTGATGCAGCAATATAAAATCCCGCCGAAGCATGTACTCAGGCACTTTGATGTAACGGGGAAAAGATGCCCTGCCCCGATGGTGGATAATCCTGACCTATGGCGGGCGTTTAAAAATAAATTGACAGGAGTAGAACAGGAGGAAGATGCGGATATGAAAGTCTATAAGCATACAACTGAAATGCCCGAATGGGCGCAGGGAACGTTTCGCCGCTTGATTGATGCCGGAATTGTTAAGGTGGACGCGAAAGGCGAAATTTCTGTACAGGAATCCAGTGTGCAGCCGATGGTGTATCTCGACCGCCTGTGCGGTGGGAAGAGTGAGGAGCTGTCAAGGATTGTGAATCAGCTGGCGGGAAAGGAGTAAATAGACATGAGAAAAGGGCGGCTCGGTGAAGCCGTCCTTTTTGTGGTTTGCCACGTTTGTGTTGCATAGCATCTTGTATAATAATCTATTGCTTTGTATAATTTTGTGATATCACGATATTGCAATAAAAGCAAAGTGTATCATTAGAGATTTTTTGTGTATTAGGGATAAACACTATGGTGTTGCACCTACCGTTGCACCACTGCAAAAATAATCATGAATATCATGCAAACATGGCTTCCTTGGTAAGGAAGAGGTCGACAGTTCGAATCTGTTCAACAGCTCCAAATTTTTAGAACCGTTGAAAGGTATAAAAA
>JAGZIW010000015.1 GCA_018366035.1 Butyricicoccus pullicaecorum
AGATGAAATGGCACGCAAGTATCTTATCAATCCTACTACATTAAAGTCCGTCTTTAAAGCTGTATACGGTACTTCTATTGCCTCACATATAAAAGAACACCGAATGAAAATGGCAACCCGTTTGCTAATAGAGACACCAAAAAGTATAAAGGAAATTGCAAAAGAAGTAGGTTACGAAAGCCAAAGTAAATTTTCTAAAACTTTTAAGGGATATTATGATGTTTTGCCAACAGAATATCGAATGTTCCATTCAAACAAATCAAAATAATTTAATTCTCTATATAATAGCTTTAAATCAATATTTTATGTGTAATAGGGTTTGGTATCAAAAAGAGATACTATGATAATCTCGTAGTATCTCTCCCTAATTGGAATATTATGTTTTTGCAAGCAGGTAAACACAGGTTATTTCTTAATATCCTTTTGTTTGGGAAACTCCGGTTTCCCATTTTGAAATTGCCTTGTCACTGACACACAATTTTTCGGCCAGCTGCTGCTGTGTCAGATGATTTTTTTCTCGCAGTGCTCTGATTGCAGCACCAGTAATATAATTATTCATTTTACAAATCTCTCCTTTGCATATTCTTGAGATAACATTAAGATAACATTTTCTCAGGCGGCAAACAACCTACGCATCGTAGAGTATCAGTAAGTTTTCTTAATATATTGGATAAATCGCAGCGGCAAACCATACAGATCAAATTTCTGCTGTTTTCATGAGACAGGAGCATCGCGGAACGGCTTTATACCATTTCGGGTGTGATAACGCTTGTGGAGACATATTTGATTTGACTGCGCGGCTTACGGTCGTGCATGAGAAAATCGTAGAGTGCCATAATTGCTTCATAGACCTGCGCAGAAAATTCCTGCTGCAGCACAAAATCCAGAGAGCCCGCACGCAGCAGCTTGCGGTTGAGCGGGGTCAAATCGTTGGCAATGACGTGTACAGTACGCTGGATATGAGATTTATGAATACCGTCCATACAGCCAAGCACACTCTCGGTGCTCATATAGATGCCGGTGGTATGCGGGTGCTCATAGAGATAGCGTGCAACGGTATCACAGGTCAAATCGTACCGCTCATAACATTCAATGATTTCAAACCGGTCAGGTGTATAGCCAAGTTCGGTGAAACGGCTGCAAAAGCCATCGACACGGCGGCGGTGAAATTCCATATTGCCGGTGATGATGAGAAGGTTTCCCTGTCCGTTGATGGCAAGGTGCATCAGCCCACCGGCAATGCGTCCGCACTGGATTTGATTCTGCCCGACAAAGCACAGGCGGGGAGATTGGGGAAGATCGCTGTTGTAGGTCGTGACCGCAATCCCTTTCTCTACAATCTGTGCAATTTGTGTCTGCATAATCAAATTGTCCGGCGCGTTGAGAACAAGCCCGTGCACACCCTGCCTGCACAGTGCCTCACAGCACTTGACATATTCGTCCGTAGAACGGCTGTGCAGTTCTTCTACAATCAGTCGGACTTCACGGCTGCCGAGCAGCCTTGTTGCCTGCCCGATTCCATGGCGGGTCTGCTCGGTGAAATAGGGCACCTCCCACTGCGGCACAATGACACCGATGCGCAGGGAGGCCCCTGCGCTTTCTCCGAAGGGCATGTGATAACCAAGCTCACGTGCAATGCGCTGGACACGTGCCCGTACTTCTGGACTGACATGTGCACGGTTGTTGATAACACGGTCAACTGTGCCGCGTGAGACGCCAGCAGCGGCAGCGATAGAACGAATCGTTGGCTTGTTGGAAGCCATAAAAATACCTCCCGAAGGGCAATTGGATTTTTGGTTTTTTACACCCCTAGTATAGCATACAATCCACTTTGTCACAAGGCACAACAAAATAGGGTATCCCCACGCACATTCTATCGTCGCATCAGACGAAAAATGCAGGGCAAAAAAGGCATGTTTCACGAAGATAACAAGAGGCGTTGACAGTGGTATTTTGGCGCGGTAGAATAGAGTAAGAACAGAGAAAAATTGTGTTTTCGGACGGCAATCCGACCATATTTTACGGTATTGCCCAAAATATAATGCAAGATCACAGGAGGCATTCTACAATGAAGAAAATCAAGATCGGCGTCGCTGGCTTGGGACGTCTGGGCAGAGTACATGCAAACAATATTGCGTATAAAATTCCCAATGCAGAGCTGACCGCAGCCTGCTCAATCGTGCCGGAGGAGCTCGAATATGCAAAGAGCCATCTCGGTGTGACAGATGTATATGCAGACTTCCGTGAAATGCTCGAAAAGGCAGATATTGATGCTGTGGCAATTGTCACAACCTCCTCAGAGCATTGCTGGCAAATCGAGGCTGCGCTGGACGCAGGCAAGCATGTATTCACAGATAAGCCGCTGGGCGTAGATGTGGAGCAGTGCAAGCAGGCAGAGCGTGCTGTTGAGCGCCACCCAGAACTTACTTTCATGCTGGGCTTCATGCGCCGCTATGACAAGTCCTATGCCTATGCAAAGAAGAAGATCGAGGAGGGGGCAATCGGTACCCCATATCTCGTGAAGGCAACAGGTATCGATCCGGAAGCTATGGTAGATGGCGCCATCAAGTTTGCAGCAACCTCGGGCGGTATTTTCCTCGATATGGCAATTCATGATATCGACCTGATGCGTTGGTTCCTAGGCTGCGAAGCAACCGAGGTTTATGCACAGGGCTGCACCTTTAAGCACCCAGAGTTCCAGAAGGTTGGAGACGACGAGACTGCAGTGGCATGCTATAAATTTGAAAACGGTGCAATGGGCTTTGTACATGTAGGACGTACCGCACCGCACGGCTATCATGTAGAAACCGAAATTGTTGGTACAGAGGGAAGTATTCGTATTTCTGCGATTCCGGAAAAGAATCAGGCAATGATTTACAATGTAAACGGCGCCGTAACCGAGTGCGTTGGCTCGTTCCCAGAGCGCTTTGATGAGGCATATCTGCTCGAAATGCAGGAGTTTGTAGACTGCGTATGTGAGGGCAAGCAGCCGGGCGTCAATGTATATGACGGTACCAAGTCCACTGCAATCGGTTACGCAACAACCGAGGCATGGAAAACAGGTAAAATTGTGAAAATCGGCTAATATCCGATCTCTCTTTTCTAAGACAATGCCATATAAGATATGGCGACAGGCAAAACCGGCTGGATATCCAGTCGGTTTTGCTTTTTGATGCAGGATATGATATGCTGGAGAAAAGCATAAGGAGATTGCATATGAAGGCTTATGAGATAGAGCAGCAGGTTCGAGAAAATTTTGAATGGCTGTGCAGGGTACCGCACCCGCCAAAAGGGGAACAGGCGTTGGCACAAAAGCTGATAAAACGTCTGTCAGACGCTGGCTGGCAGCCTTGGCAGGATACGCGAGGCAATGTAATCTGTGATTTGCCCGCCGCGTCCGGACGTGAGACAGAAGCCCTTGTTGCTGTGCAGGCGCATCTGGATATGGTGTGCGCTGTGGGAGATGGGGGATCGGCGTGTGAGCCGATTCATTCCGTCGAGCGAGATGGCTGGCTGTGTACAGAGGGACAATCCTCTCTTGGTGCAGATTGCGGCGCTGGGGTGGCGGTGATGCTTTGGGCAGCGGAGCATTTGGCAGACCGTCCGCCGATGCGCCTGATTTTCACGGTGGAAGAGGAAATTGGACTGTTGGGTGCACAGGCGCTTGACCCCAAGAGCGTTGCCGGTGTGCGCTATCTCATCAACACAGATGGATTCCGGTGGGGACGGATTGTGATCGGTTCGGCAAGTGGCGTGCGCGAACAGTTTACCCGTCCGCTGACCTTTGCCGACGCACCAGCATTGCCAAATGGGCGGGCATATCGCCTGACCTTGGAGGGATTTTGTGGGGGCCATTCCGGCTTTGATATGGGGCGTCCACATGAAAATGCTGTCATATTGATGGGGGAGATCCTGCGCGAGCTGCGCATGGAATCTCCGTTTGCACTTGCACACTTTGCAGGCGGCAGCGCCTGCAATGCAATCCCATACCACTGTACGGCGGAGATATTGACCATTGCACCAGTACAGGAGGTTATAGAGCAGCTTGTGCAGCCAATCAAAGCGCGCTGGCAGCTGCGGGAACCCGAGGGACGGCTTACGGTCGAGCAAATTGCAGTTCCCCAAAAGGTGTGGAATGGAGATGCCGCAAGTGGACTTTTGACTGTGCTGGGCGGATTTGCAGATGGGGTATATGCCATGCACCCAGTGATACCGCATGTTGTCGCAGACTCCTCTAATTTGGGGCATGTGTATGAAGCAGATGGCGCTCTGCATTTAGATGCCATGATTCGCTGTATGGATTTGGAAGCCGAAAAAGCACTCCAAACCAGTCACAGGGCAGTGGCAGGCATGTGCGGGTTTGCGGGAACGGTGGTCAGCCGTTATCCGGCATGGCCCAGTCAGGAGCAGGGATACCTGTGCCAGACCGCTGCTGCCGCCTTTGCACATGTGACGGGGCAAAAGCCGGAAATTACCGTACAGCATGTTGGATTGGAGCCTTCCTTTCTTTTGGAGAAAAATCCGGACATGGAATGTATTTGTATAGGAATGGAAATTGAGGGCTGTCATTCGCCCAAAGAGCGGTGGAAACTGGATACCATTGTGCCGTTTGTCTCCATGCTGTGCGAAATTTTGAAGAGTTTATAAAAAAGCCCAAACCATTTTGGCTTGGGTAAGACTGTTAAAAGACTAAGGTTTTTTGACGTGCACACCGTACAAAATATGCCGGATAAAGAATGCCCGAAGCCACACCTTTGTGCGGTTTCGGGCATTGGGTTACGTAAAGAAGGCACGCGTATGTCAAAGTCTTTATCGAGTTGGATACACGCCGTGGACATGGCAGCTCTCTTAGGATAGCTGAGAAAATATCTCTCCGATTGCGCCTTGTATCACAAGATTTGCCGAACGATCGGCTGGTGTCGGCGTTTTGTTAATCAGCACCAGCTTGTTGCCAGTGTAGTAGTCCAAAAGTCCGGCGGCAGGGTATACGGCGAGTGAAGTGCCTCCCACGATAAGGATATCTGCATTTTGGATATATCCGATGCTTTCTTGCAGCGTATGGGTATTGAGACTTTCTTCATAGAGCACCACATCGGGTTTGATGATACCGCCGCAGGTACAGTGCGGAACACCAGTATCCTCTGCGATTTCCTGCACCGGATAGGGCTTGTGGCAGCGCATGCAGTGGTTGCGCAGTACACTGCCATGCAGTTCCAAAACCTTTTGTGCGCCTGCCTTTTGATGCAGACCATCGATGTTTTGGGTGATGATTGCACGCAGTTTGCCCTGACGCTCCCACTCTGCCAGCTTGCGGTGCGCTGCATTGGGCTGTGCTTGCAGACAGAGCATCTTGTCACGATAAAAACGGAAGAATTCTTCTGTCTGTGCCATAAAGAAGGTGTGAGACAGAATGGTTTCTGGTGGGAATTTATATTTTTGATGATAGAGTCCATCTACCGAGCGGAAGTCGGGAATCCCGCTTTCTGTGGATACGCCCGCGCCGCCAAAGAAAACGATGTTATCTGAAGCCTCAAGCCATGTGTTGAGTTGGTCGATTTGCTGCTGCATGATGACAAACACCTCACTATTCGATGATGGTAATCGTATGCGCCTTGCGCGGCTGTGGCTTTGTTTGGGTCTCTGCATAGCCCAGTGCAATCGAACCAATGACAATATGATCTTCCGGAATACCATATTGTGTCAGCAGAGGACGAATAGAGGGGGCATCGGTCAAGGGACGCAGCTGGTTGATCCAGCAGGTTGCAATGCCGAGTGACTGGGCTGCAAGCAGCATGGTTTGAATGGCGGCGGAACCATCTGGAAATGCGTGGATTTCATCGCGCTGGTAGGAAACGATAATATGACAGGGCGCACCATAAAAATTGTAATTCGGGCCGCGGTTGTCTGCCTGTGCCACAGCACGCGCGAGTGCAAGGCATTTCTCTGCATTGTGAATGGCCGAAAAATGCCAAAGCTGCTTTCCCATACCGGTGGGTGCCCACTGACCAGCCTCCAAAATGGTTTCGAGATCTTGCCGGCTGATCTGCTGACTGGTGAATGCACGGGTGGAGCGACGTGCATGAATGACAGATAATACTTCGTTCATTGAATAGACCCTCCTGAAAACAATGCTACTTACAGTATACCGTGCGCATGGTGGCATTGCAAGCAATGCACCGACAAAAAGTAAGATGTATTTTGTATTTTGGGCTGGACAAATGACCTGTGATATCGTATACTAGATAAGTAACGCGGGTGTGGCGGAATGGCAGACGCGCCAGATTTAGGTTCTGGTGTTTTTGACGTGCAGGTTCAAGTCCTGTCACCCGCACCAAAAAGCCGAATGTCTTTGGACATTCGGCTTTTTCTATTTGTGGCAAGGACATTTACTAGGAACCCTATGCAATTATATTGATTTCTTCTTTTGACCAATCTCTCAACTGGGAGTACGGGAACGGATAAAATCATAGAGAACTTCATATCGGTGAAAATGCTGCAATGTCCAGAAAGCATTTTCACTGTCTGAGACTGGAATTTATTTATAATATAATTTGATGAAATTTCTTAAGTTATACCGTCAGGTCGGGACATTCTATAATGCTATCTCCTTTTGCATATAAAGTAACTGGCAAAAGAACTATCATCTTTTTACTATATCTTTACTCTATTTGTTATATCATCGTTGTTTTGAAAAATAATATTGTATGATTTACAATAAAAAGGTGGGCGGAGAGAACCTCTCCGCTCACCCGAAAGTCGCTCGCTTATTGAATCATGGATTGCATATATTTGATTAGGTTTGCCGTATCTCCGGCGATACCCAAATAAGAATCGGAGAGATTGTATTTTTTGCCAAACTGCTGTACAAGAGTGCGCATATCGGAGAGCTTTGCGTTAAAGTCTGCCATAAAAGCATCCTTGCTGCTGCAATCTAGGTCAGCAAACAGGTCGGAAATTTCAAGACCAGTGTGAACGGAATCATTTTCCTTTTGCGACCAACCGATTCCGCCATAGCCACTGTTCATGCTATTGTTTAGCTTTTGAACATTTTGGATGCTTTTTTCATAAAGCTGCCCAATGCCATCTGCAAACATATTTCCTACCGCACCATAATCTTTGCCATAATATTCGGCGATAGATTTTGCAAGACCTTTTTGAGCGTATGCAAAGGAATCCATCTGGCCTACGGAAGTTTGATTCAAAACGCTTTCCAAATCTTTGCCCAATGATTGCAGCTCAAAAAGCTGTACAACCCCGATTTCGGAGCCGCCAATAGTCAACTTGGTTTGGACGCTGTTTAAATCAATTTCTTTGCCATCCTTGATTTGCTGAGCCAGCTCCAGCACAATATCTTCCATTTGCTCCTTCATGGCGGCGACATCCTGTTCTGTATAGCTGCCATTGGTTAGAAAATCCAAGGTGTCACGGATAAAACCGTCATCCTGAATATCGCGGAAACGGAAAGTTTCATTTTCTCCCAAGGTGCTATACTTTTGGGCAGCTTCTTTGAGAAAATCGGTGGTGTGATAAAAGAAACCATGGGTAGCGGCTCCTTTGGCAGCACTCCGGTTAGCCTCATCGGGAAATGTGATAAACTGACCGTCTGCTCCGATCCGTGATTCCACTTTAATTCCGTCCCACAGATTTCTGACAATCGTTTTCCCATCTTCATCCACTTCAGGGAAAACTACATCAGGAGTAATATCACGGATATTGCTGTCACTAAAATCTACGGTATCGAAAGAGGGGGGAGAAAAACGTATCTGCTCACCAATGGCTGATGTGTCTTGCGAACTAGGTTGAGAACTAGGTCGATTACTGTTTTGTTTCAAAGAAACACTCCAACTACTGTTCACAAAAGCATCAGGTAATCGACCATTAACAAGAGGGATTTGTGGCATAAATATCACCTACACTTTCTTGCACAAAGAAGAAGTGCAATAAATCTTTTTCTCACATTCATAAAATATCCTCCTTTTACTCTACATAGCAAATAGCAGAACAAGGAATAACGAGAGGCAGAATTATTTGTTGTCGCCCACTAAATAAAAATCATACTCCTTTCTTTTATAAATTCTAAAAGGGTTCAGCGTCAAAGCGATTCCATCTATTCTGCTGATATATGTATATCGTCACAATTGTTAAAAAAAGTAATACTCCCTTGGTTTTGACAATTAGGTCGTATTTGAAAACTTAAAGCTGCACAAAAATGTCCTTACAATCATTACAAAGGAGATGAGATACATGACAAGACGCTATGAAGTAAGTGGAGACGCATTGAGTATCTGTTTCCCACAGCTAAAACTGATAGACCGGCCAAATGGGATAATAAAACTATGTTTGATCCGATCCTTTGGCTTGCTCGCAGCGGTTCAGCTTGGAAGGATATGTCTGATTGTTATCCACCTCATCAAAGCGTGCCGCTTCTGCAAATCGCGTGATGACAGAACTATGGGACTTTTTAGATATATCCTAATCTCTTGAGGCAGAAGAAAGCCCGCCGCAGAATTTTTTATTTCTGCAATGGGCCCTTTTTATATTTGTTTGGGTTCCCACCAGACAATACCACTGCGAAATCGGAGCTGTGCGGTCCAGCTTCCGTTGGGCTGTTGGGTGAAATGCCTGCACAAAATGGGCTTTGCGATTTCGGGTGCCAAATCCGGACAGCCGCAGCGTGCACATTCTCCCCGTACAAGCGCAGCCGTGTTTGGGTAAGTCAAGGTTTTTTGGAAAGGCAGGATTCGCACATTGGGGTCAATGCCCATCTGATAGAGCACGCCTACAAAGTACATGTAGTCTTTCCATTCCCAGTGGATTTGTGCACCTGCTTGTTCCAGTTCGTGTACCCAAACAGGAGCAAGTCCGGTGTTCATTCCGGCAACGCACAGCTTGCGTGCCGTGCGCTGCATGCGGGAAAAACAGTCCGCCAAATCCTCCTGCCGGTAAAAGCAGTTGTAGCCAAAGACAAGGTCGTACTGCTTGTCAGGTTCGAAAGCTTCCCATTTGACAGGGTGGGCGGTCAGGTTGTGGTATCCATGCGCGGCGCCGGTTTCCAAAATAAAATGCAGAACATCTTGTGAGATGTCTACACACGCAACCTCTCTGCATATCGCGGCGAGGTCCAAGGTATAGTTTCCCCAGCCGGAACCGATTTCCAGCGCAGTTTCGATTTGATAGTCTGCAAAAAGGGGACGCAGGAAAGCGAGTACCTGTCGAGAGGAGGCTTCTGGGGCATAGACTTTGGTGCGTATAAACTGTCTCCAAAATTCCTGCTCGGCAGCATCTTCCTTCATACGAGGGGAGGTACTCTGTTTGATTTGCGCAGTCCATTGCTGTGCAAAATCTGTCATGGGAATACGTTCTTTCATAGCAGTCTCCTTATTTCCAATCGGTGTATGCGTGCAGCAGCATTTGTGTGTAGGGGTGACAGGGGGATTCCAGAATCTGTTCCCGACTGCCGAGTTCTACCAGATGTCCCTCCTGCATGACACCAATGGTATCACCAATCCAACTGAGCAGTTCGATATCATGGGTGATATAGAGATAGGTAAGACCAAAGCTCTGCTGAAGGTCTTTGAGCAGGTTCAGAATAGATGCCTGCACAGATACATCGAGCATTGCGGTGGGTTCATCGAGCAAAAGCACCTGCGGCTCGAGCAGGAGTGCACGGCAGATAATGAGCCTTTGCGCCTCTCCGCCGCTGATTTGGTGCGGATAACGGGAGAGCAGATGATCCGACAAGCCGATTTGTGAAAGCATTTGTGTAATCCGCGCCATGCGGTCGTCCGGTGTTTGCCCAATTTTGTGAATGTGCAGCACCTCAAGCAGGCTGTCACGAATCCGCATGGTGGGGTCAAGTGAAGCCTCCGGATTTTGGAAAATCATTTGCACTTTTCGGTGATAGGATTTTGCTGCGCAGCGGTCAAAAAGGGAAATGTCCTGTCCCTCAAAATAAATTTTCCCAGAAGAAAGCGGCAATAGACGGGTAATCAGGCGGGAAAGGGTCGTTTTTCCGCAGCCGCTGTTGCCAACCAGACCAAAGATTTTTCCACGTTCGAGAGAAAAGCTGACGTCTTGTACGGCTTGTACCGTGCGCGGCTGAAAAATTCCATGTGAAAAATTGCGGCAGACGTGATGAAGCGCCAGCAGCTCAGGCATAGAGAAAACACCTTACCTTTCTGTCATACGGAAGGGAGAAATCTGTTGGCTTTTGCTGTGCGCAGCGTGTGACTGCCTTGGAACAGCGCGGATAAAAGACACAGCCGTTATGGTTTTTGCGGGCAGGATCGGGGGCGGGGATTGGAATCATACCGTGCCGCGGCATGGCATGCAGCAGTCCCGCTGTATAGGGGTGCAGGGGCTGTTCCATGACCAGATTTGTGGGACCTTGTTCTACCAGCTGTCCTTGGTACAGGACACGGATATCATCACATAGATGACGTGCGAGATCCAAGTCATGGGTAATGACGATCATGCTGCTTTCATATTGCAGATGGATTTTCCGCAGGACAGTATACACCTGATTGCGCACGACAGCGTCCAATCCCTTGGTGGGCTCATCGGCAATGATCCAGCTTGGCTGGCAGGCAAGTCCCAAGACGGATACCAAACGCTGATTCATGCCGCCGCTCATCTGAAAAGCATATTGATTCAAAATGGATTCCGGTGTCTCAAAGCCGAACTGCCGGAGTAAATCAGAAGCATGCTGTGCGGCTTTTTTGCGATTCCCATGATGATGTGTCAAAACTGCTTCTATAATCTGGTCTTTTATCTTCATCACCGGATTGAGAGAAGCGTTCGGGTTTTGCGGGATCAGACCGATCATGGCACCGCGAATCCTGCGCAGCTGTCTTGGGGACATACTGTATAGCTCGTGTTCTCCGAACAGGCAGGAGCCGCTTACCTTGGCGGTGTTCGGGAGCAGCTGCAAAATAGACATTCCCATAATGCTTTTTCCGCTTCCGCTCTCTCCGATGATGCCCGAGATGCGTCCCGCATAAAAGGTGGTAGATAGGTCATGTACTGCATGGACAGAGCCGCTCGATGTCTCAAAACAGACCGAAAGATTGCGTATTTCAATGTTAGGGATCATAGGTCTTTCACCACATCTTGCTTGACATCGAACCAGTTGCGCAGCAAATCGCCCAGTAGATTGATTGACAATGTCAGTACGATAATACAGATGCCCGGGGCCCATAACAAATGCGGGGCAGAGCGGAAGTATCGGCGGGCAGAGCCGCTGATCATTTCCCCCCAGTCTGGGGTTGGCGGCTGAATCCCAAGCCCTAGATAGCTAAGCCCTGCAACCGACAGCACGACTCGCCCGACACGGGTCGTAAACAGCACAATGATATTGGTGCGGATATTGGGCAGGATATGCTTCCAGATGATACGCCAGTGACTTGCCCCTAAGCAGTGCATGCCTTCGATATATGGTTCCTGCTTGACTTTGAGCACTTCGCCTCGTACCACACGGGAAAATCCTACCCATGAGGTGAGTACCAGTGCGAGTACAATGCTGTAATTGTTGGCACCTAGGATTCCGACCAGTGCAATCATAAAAATAGTGCTCGGCAGTCCCTGAAAAACATTGGAAATGCCGGTGATGATGGTGTCGATCACACCCTCACAATATCCGGCAGCAATGCCGACTGCAAGACCTAACCCCATGGAGCAGCAGGTTGCAATCACAGCGAGCAGCAGGGAGGCACGTCCGCCGTAAATAACGCGGCTTAGAACATCGCGCCCCAGTGCATCGGTTCCGAGCGGGTGCGCCTGACAGGGCGCGAGCAAACGGTTTTCCATATTTACAGCAGTTGGATCGTAAGGTGCGAGCCATGGCGCAAAAATAGTCATCAAAAGAATGAGGAGCAAAACAGTGCTGACTGCAATGAGCTGATATATTTGCTTTTTTCGTCTGGTCATGTGGCGTCCCCCTGAATCCGAATTTTGGGATTGACTGCGAGATAGAGCAGATCAATAAATAGTGTAATCAGTACGAAAGTCGTGCCCGTAACGAGCACATATCCTTGAATGACAGGATAATCGCGGTTTTGAATGGCGGAAAGTACATAGCTGCCAAGCCCCGGAATGGAGAAGATATTTTCGATCAGAGTACTGCCACCCAGAATTCCGCCAAAGTAGTTTCCAACCAGTGTGATAATGGGAATCAGGGAGTTGCGGAATGCGTGGCGAAGCATGACAGCGTTTTGGGAAAGCCCCTTGGCATTGGCGGTGATAATGTACTGCTGTCCAAGTTCTGTGAGGATATTGGCTTGTGTTAGACGAACAGTGGAACCGATATTGGCTGAGGCAAGCGCGATGGTTGGCAGAATGAAAGAGGAAATTCCGCGGTCAAGTCCGCTCGTGGGCAAAAGATGCAGCCATTCGGCAAATACGGTAATCAGAAAGAGTGCAATCCAAAAGCTTGGGACAGACAATAGCAGGGTAGAGATGGATTTTAAGAAGGTATCCACCCATGTCCCGCGAAATGCGGCCATGAGAACACCGCCGCCAATGCCAAAGAGAATCGTGGCAAGGAGGGCAGAAAAGGATAATTTCAGTGTGATGGGGAGGCGGGTGAACAGTTCATGGGCAATGTCCTGATTGCCGATGTATGAGCGTCCCAAATCGCCTTGCAGCGTTTTGCCAAGCCAGTCCAGATACTGCACAAACATCGGTTTGTCCAAACCAAGCGCTGTGCGCATCTCTGCGCGGTCGGCTGCTGTGGGAAATTCAATGCCGATGCGAAAGAGTGCATCGTCTACGGGGTCACCGGACGCGATGCGTCCCAGCAGAAAGGCTGCCAGAGAGATTCCGAAAAGTACAGGGATCAGTGTGAGAAGCCTTCGGCAGATATATTTGAAAATGGTCATAGCGTTTCAGCCTTTTCGGTACATTGGTTTTGGTAAGAAATAAGCCTCCGCAAGCGGGAGGCTTATTTTTTTACTTTGCCCAGCAAACCTGCGTAAATCCAGTCAGACCGTATACAGTGGCCTCATATCCGGTAATGCTGCTTGAGGAGGCAACGACCTCCTGTGAATACAGAATGGGGATATTTGGAAAATCCTTTGCGGAAATTTGCTGAAGTTCGGTGTAGATTTCCGTCAGGCGTGCAGCGTCCACGCTGGTGGAAGCTTCCGTAATCAGTGCATCTGCCTGTTCGTTGTGATAGCCAAGTCCATAATTGAGGTTGGTGCTGCCATTGGTGGACATAAAGTTCTTAAAGAGGGAGAAGGGGTTTGCGGAGGGCAGACCCTGAATTTTGAGACAGAGGTTATAGTTTCCGGCTGCCATTTCCTCTTTGCATGGGCCCCAGTCCATCAGCTGGATATTTACCTTGATATTGGTGCCCTCAATGTTTTCAAGCACAGACTGCAGATATTCTGCAGCCTCCTGATAGGGGTAACGATTGGCGTCTACATTGGGCAGCAGGAAGCGCAGCTCTACCGCACTGTCCCCGACAACCTCACGGATCAGGGCAGCACCCTTTTCTGCATCGTGCTGTACGGGCTGCTCCTGATAGAATGGGCTTGTATAATTGAGAAAACCGCCGGCAGGCAGTCCATAGCCGTTGAAGAAGCTGTTGATGATTGTCTGGCGGTCAAGGAGCAGCGAAAGACCCTCGCGCATACGGACATCGGAGAAGGGGAAAGCAGCACCGTTGACATTTAGAAAATGGGTGATGCCGGAATCGCCCACCGAAACATGGTAAGCGGGATCGTCCGAAATTTCGGCAGCCTGTGCGGGGGAGACAGCGCCAAGATCGCAGAGTCCCTGTACTTCTCCGGCACGCAGTGCGGAGTAACGGGTTTCTGCATCGGGAATGACCTTGAAACGGAAGGTTTTGGTCAAGCCGGAAGTGCCCCAGTAGGCATCATTTCGCTCAATGACACAGTATTGTCCCAGTACATTTTCTGAAATGGTGTAGGGACCCGTGCCAATGGCAAAGCCGTTAAAGGTGCCGTCCTCTGCAAAACAGGAGGGCTCGAACATTGCGGAGCCATAATTGACCATGGAATATGGCAAGAGCGGCTGCGGTGCGTTGAGTGTCAAAACAACGGTAGCGTCATCAACCTTTTCGCAGGAGACAAAGCCAGGGTATAAGGTATCCAGATTCATGCCATAGAAGGACGACTCAAAGGGACCTTTTTTCATGCGTTCAAAGTTTGCAACTACGATATCGGCATTGAAGGGCGTGCCGTTGGAGAAGGTGACATTTTTTCTCAGGTGAAATGTCCAAACGGTAGAATCTGCGTTTGGTTCCCAGCTTTCTGCCAGAGCCGGAATGGGTTTGCCGTCCGCGTCTTTGGTAATCAGCGGTTCCCAGATGCCGAGAGACATGGACGCATAGTAGGCGTCCTGCTCCCCCGGGCATTGATCCCGCGAGGCTGCAAAAACGATTTCCTGTTCTTGCGATGCCGCAGGAGACGTCTGACTGCCGCAGCCTGTGAGAAGCAGAGCAACTACTCCAAGGAGGCAGAGCAAACGGGAGAGAATTGATTTTTTCATAGTGTTTCCCCTTTCTGAACGGCATGGCAAAGGAGGGCATAAAAAAACCTTCCCAATGCGGGAAGGCAGGTATCCAGACGTCATAACAGTCTTGTTTGCTTTTCCCCGCCGAAAAACATGCCGTTGACACGCATTGGCTGGTCTCCTGGCTCAGATTCGTCCGCGCACCCACCTTCCCGCCCAAATGGTTTGGACAGTGGTATATCGGGTGTTTGTCATCTTTACAGTAGAGAGGGCTGCTGCGGGTTTTCACCGCATTCCCATTCAAAGCAAAATCCTGCAAATAGCAGGAAGCTACCAAAACGCATATTTTGTTGTTTATTCAGGTTTATTATAGATAGTTGAAAGCGGATTGTCAAGTATATGTGTGGGGATTGAGCAAGACAAAAGGAGCGCCCTGCATAGAGGAGCGCTCCCAAAATGAGAACAGCCGCGTTATTTTTGCGCGTTGGATTGTGTTGTTTTGCGCTCTTTCAGACCAAAGGTGCGTCTGACCTTGGGGATAAACGCAGAAGCAAATTTGCCCTTGCCGCGGCTTTTGACATAGAAAAATCCGATGATGGAAAAGCAGACTGCGCCAATAAAGTTGACAATCAAATCTTTCATGGTATCGACAAGACCGATATCAATATAGCCGCCGTATTTGGCAATCCAGTCCTCTCCGTTAATGACGATGCTTTCAATGGGGACATGTCCAACAATGTTCAAGCCGTCCGGATTAAAGAGGACAGAATTGATGTTCTGAACAATCCAGTCCTTCTGCATGTCGGTGCCGAAATATACGTCCATGCCAAATTCGAAAAATTCCCACAGTACACCGACTGTCATGGAAAAGCAAAAGGCAACCAGTGCCAAAAAAAGCGGGGACAGCTCGAAGGAGAAGCGTTCACTGCGGTTGAAGATATCAACGAGCGCAAATCCGATGGCAGCCATCAGAAATCCGTTGAGGGTGTGCAGCATGGTGTCCCAATAAGGAATCTTGGTATAATAGGAATTGATTTCGCCCAAAATTTCTGCTGAGAAAATAAAGCAGTAGATGATGGTTTCCAATGCCGGCGGCAGGTCAATGCCAAGGGTGCGGTCGATGAACATGGGAACGCAGAAAAGAGCAAGGGTCAGAATACAGACGAACAGATGTTCATAGTTCCCGCGGAAGAACGCACGGACGGCAGTGAGCAGCACCAGAATAGATAAAAGACCACGAATGGTAAGGCGCTGCCGTTTCTTTTGTGTTAGCATAGGGACTCCTTCCAAAAATAATAAAAGGTCTCCAGCTGCATACGCCGGAGACCAGACCGGACTGCGAGATTATTCGATGCCTTCGGTTTCCCCTTCGGAGCGGGTGTTGAATGCATAATCATCACAGTTGTTGACAGCCTCTACCTCGTTGGCGTAGGGGCAGACAAATACGCGTCCTTCCGTCTCGGCTTTTGCGACACAAATCTTTGTGCCCACTGCATCACGGCGGCGGAATAAACACCAGAGCTTTTTTGACATAGGTACTCATCCTTTCTCGAATCAAAAAAATCCTTGTTAACATTTTATCATGCGTTTGTACTTTCGACAAGCCTTTTCCTGTCATTTTCCGATTTCACAAAATACGCTTGCAACAAAATAAAGGGTATGATAGCATAAAGGGGAAAACACACTGGAATGGGTGCATGTGCTTGCAGCCACAGTTTTGAAAGGGGAAGATGGATTTTGAATTACGATATCAACTATTTGCGTTTATTGGCTGAAAAATTTCCTACCATTGAGTCGGTTACAAATGAGCTTGTGAATTTACGTGCGATTATGCACCTGCCGAAAGGGACGGAATACTATTTTTCTGATTTGCATGGGGAACATGAAGCGTTTATTCATTTGCTGCGGTCAGGCTCCGGCGTGATTCGAGAAAAGGTGGATTACCTTTTCCATTCCTCTGTAATGGAAAAGGATCGTGCAGCACTGGCAGCGCTCATCTATTATCCATCGACACAGATGGCGCGCGCGCGCAAGGTCGAGCAAAATTATGATGATTGGTGCCGAATTACCATCAATCAGCTGGTTATCGTGGCATGTGAGGTGTCTGCAAAATATACACGCAGCAAGGTGCGCAACACAATGGACCCGCGCTATGCAGGCATGATTGAAGAGCTCATGAATACAGACGGAACCGATATGGACAAGCGTACCTATTATTGTGAGATGATCGAATCGGTTGTGCGCGTTGGCTGTGCAGACGGACTGATTAAGGCGCTGTGCCATCTGATTCAGCAGATGACCGTCGATCAGCTTCACATCATTGGCGACATTTTTGACCGCGGTCCGCGCGCTGACCGCATTATTGAAGAGCTGATGAAGCATCATGACGTGGATATCCAATGGGGGAACCATGATGTTTCGTGGATCGGCGCCATGTGCGGCAATCCTGTGTGCCTGATGAGTGTGCTGCGCATTGCCATCAGCTATAATGGATTTGACTGCCTAGAGGACGGGTATGGCATCAACCTGCGTCCGCTGTCTATGTTTGCGGCAACTACCTACGCAAAGGACCCCTGTACCCATTTTATGCCGCATGTACTCGATGAAAATGAGTTTGATCCGGTTGATCCGGCATTGGCGGCAAAAATGCACAAGGCAGTTGCCATCATGCTCTTTAAGCTGGAGGGACAGCTCATTAAGCGGCACCCAGAGTATGGCATGGAGGGACGCCTGCTTCTCGATAAGATCGATTACGAAAAGGGAACGATTCAAATCGGCGGCAAGGAATATAAGCTTACGGACAGCAGCTTCCCGACAGTCGATCCCAAAAATCCATATGCCCTGACCGCAGAGGAACAGAACATTCTGGACGGATTTCAGGCATCATTTCGACATTCGGAGCGTTTGCGCACACAGATTGATTTTATTATCAATCACGGTGCTATGTATAAGGTTGCAAACGGAAAGCTGTTGTATCATGGCTGTATTCCGGTCAATGAAGATGGCTCCTTACAGGAGGTAGAGCTGTTTGGCAAAAAGTGTAAGGGGCGTGAACTGCTTGACCAGCTTGAAATGCACGTGCGCCGCGCATATCATGCAGAAGATCCGGATTCTGTGGACTTGCTCTGGTATCTCTGGTGCGGTGCGGCATCGCCGCTCTTCGGCAAAGACCGCATGACCTCCTTTGAGCGGTACTTTATTCAAAATAAGGAACTGCAAAAGGAGAACATGAATCCATATTATAAGCATTATGATGATCCGGAATTCTGCAAGGCACTCATGGAAGAATTTGGACTCGATCCAAAGCGCAGCCATATCATCAACGGACATGTGCCCGTAAAGCACGGAGAAACGCCAATCAAGGCAGGCGGACGCCTGTTTGTCATTGATGGCGGCATTTCCAAGGCGTATCGCTCAAAGACGGGCATTGCGGGCTATACACTGATTTCCTCCTCTCATGAAATCCAGCTTGCAGAGCATCGTCCCTTCCACAAGGGCAATGATTTGGAAAGTCCGGAAACCTACACAACCGTTCACATCGTAGAGCATATGCCGCAGCGCCTGATGGTTGAGGATACCGATGCGGGAGAGCGCTTCCGCCGCCGTATCGATGAGTTACAGGAACTGCTTTCTCTGTATCGCTGTGGTGTGCTGGGAGAAGTTTATACAGGCGTGTAGTGTGGCTCGTTTCATAGAAATTTTGACATGTTTTGAATATTTGCAAAAATATTGTAGCAATCTCTCCTCTTATGTGATATACTTGGTGGGAAGAACGTTAATTCAGTTGAAGATGTTGTACACTTCTGTGTGCAAAAAATTTGAGAGGAGTGAAACTGTATTATGCTATTCAAAACTTTACAGGAATATGATAATGAGCAGATCCGAACGGAGTTGACCGCATATTTATCAGAGCTTGGATTGTCAGAGAGTGTTTTGGAAACGCAATTGGAGGGAAAAATCACAGTAGCCGAATTGGTCAGCAAGCTGGCAGGGCGTTTGATTGAACAGGCAGCGCAGGAAGATCGCCGCCGGTTCCGTCAGAAGCAAAGTGAGGGGATTGCGCGCGCGCAGCAGGCTGGTGTTGCCATTGGTCGTCCAACAAGAAAACAGGACAAGCGTTTCCGCCGTGTGCGTGAAATGTATCAGGCGCAGGAGGTCACCGGACAGGAGGCTGCACGCCTTTTGAGCGTTGCACCCAGCACATTTTACCGTTGGCTGCGTCAGGAAAGTGCAGATGAAAACTAATTTTGTAAAGATGCAGGCGATGTCCACTGGCTGGACTCGCTCTGCATCTTTTTTACACGGCAGAAGAACACGGCAAGAGAGGGTTATACTGTTCAAACACTATTTTTTGTGATACACTGGAAGCGTATCTTGTGAATTCAAAGACTGTAAGGAGACAGAAATGAAAAGACTTTTCGTAGGTGTTTTCCTGCTCGGTTTTTTATCGGTTTTGACAGGCTGCACCCTCAAAAACGGGGTGGATTTGATGCAGCTGCCAAAGCCCAACAAAGATCGTCAGGCGATTACAGATGAGCTTGCGCGGGTCAAACCTTCTGACGCGGTGGAGGCTGCGCCCTATCAGGGAGAAAACCGCAATACGGTGCAGATGGTCGATCTGGACGGTGATGGGACTGAAGAGGTGGTCGCATTTTTTCGCACGCCTGCAAATGGCAATACCTATGAAGCGGTTGTTTTGACCAAGCAGCCCGACGAGCAGTATCGCTATGTCGGCAGTGTCCGCGGCATTGGCTCGCGCATTGACTCGGTAGATTATCCGGTCATCACACCGGAGGGGCAGCGTGCCATTCTTTTAAGCATGGAACAGGTGGGCGAGCAGAGCAGTCATCTCATTGCAGCAGATTATATGGGAGAAAGCGTTCGGGTCATGCTGGAAACCGATTATGTCGATATGATGTCGGTTGATTCAGACGGCAACGGCACGAAAGAGATCTTTTTGATTTCGGGGCAGGATACCCGTCACATTGCATCTGTTTATAGTTATGATATCAACAGCCGCGGACTGAAGATGATGGGCGAAAGTCCGCTGTCTGCATCGGCAAAGATTATCGAGCGCATGCACAAGGGCTATATTGCAGACCATATCCCCGCAGTTTTTGTAGAAGAAACCGTGCAGGGCAGCAACGGACAGCAAACCGATATCTTTGTCTGGAATCGGGAAAACGGTCTGCGCAATCTGGCACGCAATACAGAGAGCGGTACGGGGAAAGGAACCTACCGTGTGGTGCCTGCCAATGCCTATGATATCAATGGAGATGGTCTGACAGAGATTCCGCGCGCCGTAAAAATGGTTGGCTCTGTGGAGGAGGAGGGCAATGAGGTTTATATGCTCGACTGGTATTTGTATGCAGAAAACCGCCAGCCCATGTACGTACAGACAACTTATCGAAATGTCAGCCAAGAATGGGACTTTGTAATGAGTGCTGAGTGGCAGGACAAGGTGCGTGCGGTCAAGGGAACAGAAGATGGAATGGACTATACGACCTTTGAGGTTTATGTGCCCGATGGCAAATCGATTCCGCTGCTGACCATCTATTATCTCCTTGGAACGGCAGATGACGTCAAGCAGGAGATGGAGGAAAAGCAGCTGTTTGCGCTGGATACCGTCACATCAGGAACCTTCGCCGCAGAAATTCCACAACAAGCGGCAAACAGCAGCTTAGCATTGACAGAAATGCAGGTAAAAGGACGATTTGCACCAATTACGGTGCATTGGAACGAAATTGAGTCGTGACAGGAGGCTTTTGAAAAGATGAAGCGTAAGGTACTTGTCTTAGAAGATGAGGAGAATATTCGGAGTTTTGTGGTTCTAAATCTCAAACGGGCAGGTTTTGAGGTGATTGAGGCGGATACAGGCGAACAGGCACTAGAGCTGTTTGCACAGAATATGGACATTTTGGTGGCAGTATTAGATGTCATGCTGCCGGGAATCGACGGATATGAGGTGTGCCGAAGCATTCGTGCCCATGGCTCCCGTGCAGGCATCATTATGCTGACAGCACGCACACAGGAAAGTGACAAGGTCACAGGACTGATGACTGGTGCAGATGATTATGTGACAAAACCCTTTTCGGTTGTAGAGCTGGTTGCACGCGTGGAGGCACTGGTGCGCCGTGTGGCGGGCAGCGGCTTTCAGGAAGATGACAGCCTGCGTTCCGGTCCATTCCGTCTGGATACCCGCGCAAGGGAGGTCACAAAGAATGGCATCAAAATTGAACTGACTCAAATCGAGTATGGAATTCTAAAGGCGTTTATGAGCAATGTCGACCGCGCATTGTCACGAGATGATATTTTAGAGATGGTTTGGGGACACCATTTTGTGGGAGAACTCAAAATCGTAGACGTCAATATTCGGCGGCTTCGCATCAAAATCGAGGACAATCCGGCGTCACCCCGTTATATTGTCACCGTGCGCGGCTATGGCTATATGTGGGAAGGCAAGGTATGAAATACCGAAAAACGCAGATGCGACCTGCGCCAAAGCCTAAGACTGCACCCCAGACACGTATTCAACATTCTCCGGGCGGCTTGCGCGGACGTTGGGTTATGAATTCTCTCTCCTTTGTCGTGGTGATTCTGGCAGCAGTCGTGATTGCTGTCTCGGTGGGATTTTCCAGCTATTACTATAATAGTATTTATGATATGCTCAGTTATCGCATGAGTGCGCTGACAACAAATTTTTACAATGGCGGGTGGCTCAGCAGTGCAGAGGATTACTACTATGGCATGGAAAAAACCATAGGGGACTTCGATGTGAATATGCGCGATAAAATCGAGTTTCAGTTTCTGAATGAACAGGGAACCATCGTCAAATCCTCTTCCGGACTCAATGATGGCACGCTGGCAGCGACCGGAGATGTGGAACGTGCGCTGCGGGACCAAATGCCGCAAATCGAAGGACCGCCGCACAAGGCGATGTTGCAGGCATGGACGGGCAAGGACCCCATGACGGGAGAACGTGTCCTCAGCATGACAACACCGCTCTATATTGATGATGGACACATGGTCGGCGGGATCCGTATGGTCACCTCGCTTGCCATTGCGGAAAAACAGACTATGTATTTTGTTTTGCTTGCTGTGGCTGCCAGCCTGCTGTTTTTCTCTCTGGTGGTGCTGTCAAACCGTTATTTCATTAAGTCTATTCTGGAGCCTGTGACAAAAATCAATATCATTGCCAAAGAGATTGCAGCCGGACGTTATGGCATGCGCCTGCAAAAGGTTTACGACGACGAAATTGGTGAGCTGTGTGACACCATCAATTATATGTCGGACGAGATTTCCCGTACCGAGCGCATGAAGAATGATTTTATATCCTCTGTCTCGCATGAACTGCGCACCCCGCTGACCGCAATCGACGGCTGGAGCGAAACCCTTCTGACAGGCGGCGGAACCAATCCCGAGGAGGTTCGGCAGGGGCTGGAGATTATTCATAAGGAGAGCCGCAGGCTGACCCGCATGGTTGAGGAACTTTTGGACTTTGCACGCATGGAATCGGGGCGCATGAAGCTGGAGGTCGAAACCTTTGATCTGGAAATGGAGCTTTATGAGGCAGTTTATATGTATGAGAATCTGCTGTCAGGAAGCGGTATGACACTTGCCTACCATGCGGAGGAGACGGAGCTTTACTTTATTAACGGAGACCGTCACCGAATGAAGCAGGTATTTTTGAATATTATTGACAATGCGGCAAAATATGGCAAGAGCGGTGGGCGTATCGAGATAGACCTGCGCCACCAAGACAAGAATATCGTCGTTTGTGTCAGAGATTTCGGTGCGGGAATCCCAGAGGCCGAGCTGCCATTTGTGAAGGAGCGCTTTTATAAAGGCTCCTCTAAGGAGCGCGGAAGTGGCATCGGTTTGTCTATTACCGATGAAATCGTCAAGCTGCATGGCGGAAAGTTGGAAATTCGCTCAAAGCAGGGAGAGGGAACGGCTGTCTATGTCTCCGTTCCTGCGATTGATGTGCATACCGCGCTCGGTGTAGAAACGAGCATTGCAACAGAGGAGAATGTTGATGAGTCATTATGAAATGCCGCCCTGTGTGCGGAAAACCACGATTGGAGGACAGGCAATTATTGAGGGAATCAGTATGCGCGGTCCAAAAAATACCTGTGTAACTGTGCGTAAGCCCGATGGTACGCTGGAGTTTCAGGAGCGCCCGACGCCAGCCCCGAAGCATTGGTTTTGGAAGCTGCCCATTGTACGCGGCGCATATACCCTGTTTACAGCAATGAAGGACGGTGTGTCTGATATCAATTTTTCAGCACAGTTTTTCGAAGATGATGACAGCATTGATACCGAACCGTCTCGCTTTGAAAAGTGGCTTGACAGGCATATTTCTTCCGACAAAATGGAAAAGGCGCTGCTCGGAGTGGCAATGGTGCTGGGAACGCTCATTCCCATTGCCCTGTTTCTGGTTGCGCCGACCCTCATTGTCAGTGTCATGCCTAAGGATACGCCGTATTTTGTGCGCAGTCTGCTTGAGGGGATTGTCCGTATCATTCTGTTTTTAATTTTTATGTGGTCGGTTTCCCACATGAAGGATATTGAGCGAACCTTTCGCTATCACGGGGCAGAGCATAAAACGATTTTCTGTTATGAAGCCGGACTGCCGCTGACCGTGGAAAATGTGCGCAAAATGCCGCGTTTCCACCCTCGTTGTGGTACGAGTTTTATGATTGTAATGATGATTATTCCCATTTTGATTTTTGCATTTGTGCAGATGGATAATGTATGGATACGCATGCTGATGCGTCTGCTGCTTTTGCCGGTGGTTGTTGGTATCGCGTATGAGTGCAACCGTTGGGCGGGGCGGCATGACAATTGGCTTTGCCGCATCATTCGCTGGCCGGGACTGCAAATGCAGAAGCTCACAGTGTTTGAGCCAGATGACAGCATGATCGAAGTGGCGATTGCAGGCATGGAGCGCGTAATACCGGAGGACGACAGCGATGCGTGGAAGTGATGCCATGACGATAAGGGATTGTTATCAAATGGCGTGCAGCCGTTTGTCTGTGCCCGAGGTTTCCATGCCCGAGCTGGAGGCGCGGGAGTTGGTATCCTGTGCGCTGCAATGTGATTTGAGACGGCTGCCGCAATCGCAGACCATTTCACCAGAGGAGCAAACCCGATTGGAGGCACTTCTAAAGCGCCGCCTGCAAGGGGAACCGCTTGCCTACTTGCTGGGAGAATGGGATTTTTATGGAATTACCCTGCGGGTGACTCCAGATGTACTCATTCCCCGAAGTGATACCGAGCGGCTTTGTGAGCTGGCAATCGAGCGGGCGAGGGCACGGCAAACGCCGCGTGTTTTGGATTTGTGCAGCGGTTCGGGCTGCATTGGGCTGGCGCTCCTGCATGAGGTTCCCAAGGCAGTCGGACTGGGGGTGGATCTGTCTCCTAAGGCGGTGCAGCTGGCACAAGCCAATGCCGAACAGCTGGGGCTTGCGCCGCGCTATCGCTGTATAGAAGGAAATGCGCTGACCGTGCCGCCGGAGGAATACCAAGCGGCGTTTGATGTGATGGTGTGCAACCCGCCCTATATTACCGAGCCGGAAATGCGTGGGCTTGATGTCAGTGTTGGCGCTTATGAGCCGCATCTTGCACTCTATGGCGGAACTGATGGGCTGGATTTTTATAGGGCGATCATGCAGGGCTGGGCACAGGCGGTGCGTCCGACCGGAGATATTTTCTTCGAATGTGGCTGGACGCAGGGGCAGGCGGTTGCGGAGATTTGTATCACAGCAGGCTGGCACAATACAACAATAGAGACGGATTATGCGGGTGTACCGCGTATTATCCATACGGTTCGTCCGGACTGATGCGCAGATGTCTGGGTCAGGCGATGCAAGGGCACAATCTGATGAAATGCACTGTCAATGCGCTATGCCTTTGGACTGGCAATATAAAATATTGTATTCTGATAAAATATCCAGTACAATGTACATACAGCCGTTTCCGCTTGTATGGAAAGGATAAGCTTATGATATCCGGCAGAAATAGACCTGCGTACACGCGGTTCAGACAAGCTGCAATGCGCATATAAATGACGCATCAGACAGAAAAGCAATCTTTTGAATTTTTATGGAGGAATTATCGCTATGGCGTCAAATAATAAAAAGAAATTAGAGCCTGTCGCACCTGCGGCGAATAAGCAAGAGGCACTTGCAAAGGCACTGGGACTGATTGAAAAGCAGTATGGCAAGGGCGCGGTTATGCGTCTGGGAGAAAATACTGGCATGTCGATTGACCATATTTCGACCGGTTCCATTGGTCTGGACTGTGCACTTGGCATCGGAGGACTTCCGCGCGGCAGAATCGTGGAGATTTATGGCCCTGAGTCCTCTGGTAAAACGACTGTGGCACTGCATGCAATCGCGCAGGCGCAGAAAGCAGGCGGGGAAGCGGCGTTCATTGACGCCGAGCACGCACTCGACCCAGTATATGCCCGTGCACTGGGTGTCGATATCGACAGTCTGCTGGTTTCTCAGCCGGACACCGGTGAGCAGGGACTGGAAATTGCAGAGGCACTGGTGCGCTCGGGTGCGCTGGATATTGTCGTTGTGGACTCGGTTGCTGCACTCGTTCCGCGGCAGGAAATTGAGGGCGAAATGGGGGACTCTTTTGTGGGTCTGCATGCCCGTATGATGAGTCAGGCGATGCGCAAGCTCGCAGGTTCGATTGCAAAGTCGAACTGTGTGGCGATCTTTATCAATCAGCTGCGTGAAAAGGTGGGTGTCGTATACGGCAGCCCAGAGGTTACAACGGGCGGACGGGCACTTAAGTTCTATGCCTCGGTTCGTATTGATGTACGCCGTATCGAGCACATTAAAAATGGCACTGAGCTGCTTGGCTCCCGCACGCGCTGCAAGGTGGTGAAAAATAAGGTGGCGCCGCCGTTCCGTGAGGCGGAATTTGATATCATGTACGGCGAGGGCATTTCCTTTGCTGGAGAACTGGTAGACCTTGGCGTAGAGTATGGATTTGTCCAAAAGTCCGGCGCATGGTTCTCTATGGACGATGTGCGCCTTGGACAGGGCAGAGACAATGCCAAGACATATTTTAAGGAACACCCAGAGCAGGCGGAGATCCTTCATGAAAAGATCATGCAGGCAATCACAGAGGAGAATAATAAATTGACAGCAAAAGCTGCAAAGAAGAGCAAGGACGAGGAGCTGCCAGCTGCACCAGTCAGCAAGCCAGAACCGGAAAAGAAGGCGGCAAAGTCCAAGGCAGTGGCAATCGATGCAGATGATTTTGATGAAGATGACGACGGAATTGATGTATGAGGAGTCAAAATCAGCAGTCAGACCCGCTTTCGATGACGCAAGAGGAATTGGAGGCACTCTATCAAAATACCTTGGAGGCCGCGGCGAGACAGCTGTCTTACCGTGCACTTTCTGTCAGCGCTTTGCGCGACAAGCTGTTATCGCGCGGCTATCAGGAAAATGCGGTCGATTATGCGCTGGAATATTTACAGGCGCATGGATTTTTGAATGATATGCAATATGCAGAAAGCACTGTGCGCTCCTATCA
The DNA here is from genome assembly GCA_018366035.1 of Butyricicoccus pullicaecorum. Lineage (GTDB taxonomy): Bacteria > Bacillota > Clostridia > Oscillospirales > Butyricicoccaceae > Butyricicoccus > Butyricicoccus pullicaecorum_A. Next base: position 26,032 of record JAGZIW010000015.1, read on the forward strand.
GCGCCGCGGGTATGGAAAGCTGCGGATTCAGCAGGAGCTGCGCCGCCGTGGGGTAGATACCGCCCAAGCAGAAGCAGCCATGGACTGCTATGAGCCAGACTGGGAGACCATGGAAGCGCTTTTGGAAAAACGCCTGCAGGGGGATCTGTCTGACCGTAAGGAGGTCAATAAGGCTGTTGCGGCATTGCAGCGCCGTGGTTTTGTGTGGGAGGATATCCGCACAGCACTCAACCGGTATGGTGCTTCCCTAGAAGCAGAATTTGATGAAACCCTGTAAAATCACACAGGAGGCATTTTATGTTATCAAAAGTGAATCGTGGATTGTGTATTTTTAGTGTGGTGCTTGCGGTAATCGAAATTGTGGCAGTGTGCATGAACCGATCACTATTTGCTTTTTCCTATATGGTCTTGGCGGGCGTTGGCGTAACCTCGGTTTTATGGTTCGTGGCACAGTGGAAGCGCGATGACCGTGCAGTTCGTACTGCAACCATTGCACTCGCGGTTTTTGTGTTTTGTTTGGTCATTTGCTGTATGCAGCTGTTCTCATCACTGCATACAATGCTATAATAGAGATGAAATGTCTGGAGGAACACACCATGATACATAAACTGATTTGGCCGGCAGCCATTTTGGCTTTGCTATTGCTCGTGGCTGAGATTTTGAATTTGTCTGCAATGCAGCATTTTGGCGCAATCCTGTCTATTGTCGGGATCGCGTTCTGCCTTTTGGCGCGCATGTCTGCCCGCAGTCGAGATGACAAACATTCTGCAAAGGTAGCGCTTGCGGCGCTTGCCATATATGCCCTTGTATTGGTGCGCTGGATTGTATTGCTTGTATAAGCACAGATGATGAGAGAAAAGAGGAAGATGTTATGAAAATTGGACTGATTTCGCTGGGGTGTGCAAAGAATCTGGTCGATTCGGAGCACATGCTGGCCAGACTGCGAGAGGCTGGGCATGAGATTGTTGCGGATATGGACGATGCGGAGGTTGGCATTGTCAACACCTGTGGATTTATTGAGTCTGCAAAAACAGAGGCGATCGAAACCATTTTAGAGACTGCACAGTATAAACAGAACGGAAAAATGCAGGGGCTGGTCGTGACCGGCTGCCTTGCGCAGCGTTATCGGGAGGAGATAGAAACCGATCTGCCAGAAGTTGACGTGATTTGTGGAACTGGAAGCTATGAAAATATTGTCGACGCGGTGCAAGCTGCCTATGGACATGAAAAGCGAACGTATTTCGGTGCCATGGAGCAGGCAGACCTCAATGGGCAGCGCAGTCTTTTGACACCGAAATACACTGCGTACTTTAAGATTGCAGAGGGGTGCTCGAACACATGTGCTTACTGTATCATTCCCAAATTGCGCGGCAAATACCGCAGCCGTGATTTTGAGACCCTCTTGCAGGAGGCACAGCTTTTATCAGATGCAGGGGTCAAGGAACTGATCGTCATTGCACAGGATACCACAAAGTATGGCGTGGATCTCTATGGGAAACGCCGTCTGCCCGAGCTCTTACGCGAACTGTGCAAGATGAACTTTACATGGATTCGTCTGCATTACCTCTATCCAGATCAAATAACAGATGAACTTATTGATGTGATTGCCCAGCAGGATAAAATCGTAAAATATCTGGATATTCCGCTTCAGCATGCTTCTAAGCGTATTTTGCGTGCTATGCGCCGCCCGGGTGACCGGCAAAGCCTTACAGCACTCATTCAAAAGCTGCGTGAGCGCATTCCGAATGTGGTGCTGCGCACCAGCTTGATTGTCGGTCTGCCGGCGGAAACCGAGGAGGAATTTACCGAACTGTGTGAATTTTTGCAGGAGGTGCGCATTGAGCGCGCAGGCGTTTTTGAATTTTCGCCGGAGGAAGGTACGGCTGCCGCGGAGATGCCCGACCAGATTGCAGACGAAATTAAGGAAAAACGCCGCCTGATTGTGGAAGAACTGCAATCGGGTGTGATGGACGAATATAATCTCTCCCGCATACATGAGGAAATGCAGGTGTTGTGCGAGGGCTTTGACGAGGACGCAGGGCTGTACTACGGGCGTACCTATGCAGACTCGGTCGAGGTAGACGGTAAGGTCTGGTTTGCTTCGGAAGCGCCGTGTCAGGCAGGAGACTTTGTGCAGGTGCGCATAGATGACAGCCTTGGCGCAGATCTTTCCGGTACACGAGTAGGAGGAGCGGTATGACAACAGCCAATAAAATTACGCTGGCACGCATTGCGCTCATTCCTTTCTTCATTTGGTTTGCGATTCAGGGGACACCGCCAGCAGATGCCATTGCGCTTGTCCTGTTCTGTGTGGCATCGGCTACCGACTTTTTAGACGGCTATGTGGCACGCAAATATAATCAGGTGACAGATTTTGGTAAGTTTGTTGACCCGCTGGCAGATAAGCTGCTTGTGACTGCCGCACTGGTGATTTTTGTGGAGCGCGGGCTGTTTGCCGGCTGGATGGTATTTGTGATTCTGGCACGCGAGTTTATCATTACCAGCCTGCGCAATGTTGCAGCGGCAAAGGGGCAGGTCATGGCGGCGGCATGGTCGGGAAAGGTCAAGACCTGTGTGCAGATTGCAGTCATCATTGCCATTTTCCTGTTCAGTATCGTAACTGGCATGGGAACCCCCTTGCCGGCGGTGCTGCCGTATGCCTGTGCATGGATTGCGACCCTTGTAACCATTTATTCCGGCTATGATTATATGCACCGGAATTGGGAGCTGGTTGCACAGGGTGCAACCAAACCCAAGCTATAAGAAAGATGAAAAATACCCGAGAATCCTTTTGGATTTTCGAGTATTTTTATACATTTGTGTGCGGTAAAGACTGTGGTCGTGAATACTTGGCGTATCTGTTTTGTACGAGTGATAAGTTGGATTTGATGGAGGTGCTGCTTATGCAAACGAAAGAGACCATGAAGCGAATGGAAGAAATATTAAAAAAAGAGAACTCTTTTGTAAAGTCAGAAATAGAGGGATTGTCTGATTTATTGTGGTCTATGGCAGCCCGTACAATGTATCCCAGTGGTGATGAGTTGGTGAAATGGTTTTATTCAGAAATACCAGCATTTGACGATCGGAGCCCTATGGATATTCTTGTGGAAGATGGAGAACAAGTACTATTTCAATATCTGAATACATTACCAAGTTGATACTGTCAGAAAATGGATTGAATGGTGAATCTTTGTTCGATGATTTCGGAACCAAAGTTACTGTTTTTTTATTTCGCATATCTGTGAGTTCCTTTCGATATGAACAATGCCGGCGAGGGCAGATACCTTGCCGGTATTTTTATATGAATGAGGGATAAATATGCAGACAAATGAAATCGCTGGTGTTTTTGATGAAAGCATGGTATAATAATGAAATAAGCGACAATTATACCGGTATACCGGATATTTTATGAGAATACCACCAGCGGCGCACCATGCAGCGTGCGTGACTTTTCACTTCATGCCGCTGTGGTATCATATCATTTGACTTGTAATAATCTAATTTGGGAGGAACTATGATTACTGTATCGAATGTCAGCTTAAATTTCAGCGGGGAACCGCTGTTTAAGGACGTGAATGTGAAATTCACGGAGGGGAACTGCTATGGTGTCATCGGTGCGAATGGTGCGGGAAAATCTACATTCCTGAAAATTTTGTCTGGTGAGCTGGATTCTACCACGGGCGATGTTTCGATCAAGCCAAATACACGTATGTCCGTTCTCAAGCAGGATCACTTTGCTTATGATGATTTTACTGTACTCGATACCATTATTCAGGGTAATCCACGCCTTTATGAAATCATGAAGGAAAAGGACGAGCTTTATACCCATGATCCCTTTACGGAGGAGGACGGAAACCGTGCGGCAGACCTCGAAGCAGAGTTTGCAGAGATGGACGGCTGGAATGCAGATACAGAGGCAAGTCAGCTGCTCGAAGGTCTGGGGCTGAACTCGGCTGAGGTGCTTTATCGTCCGCTGCGTACCTTGCAGGACTCGGAAAAGGTGAAGGTATTGCTTGCGCAGGCATTGTTTGGGCATCCGGATATCTTGCTTTTGGACGAGCCAACAAACCATTTAGATGTGGACGCGATTCACTGGCTGGAGGATTTCCTGCTCGAGTTTGAAGGTACGGTGATTGTGGTTTCTCATGACCGCCACTTCCTGAATAATGTATGTACCCACATTGTCGATATCGACTTTGGAAAGGTACAGATCTATGTCGGCAACTATGAGTTCTGGTATGAGTCCTCACAGATGGTACAGCGTATGATACGTGACCAGAATCGTAAAAATGAGGAGAAAATCAAGGAACTGCAAAGCTTTATTCAGCGCTTTTCTGCAAATAAGTCCAAGTCGCGTCAGGCAACCAGCCGAAAGAAGCTCATTGAAAAGCTGAGTGTTGAGGAGCTGCCTGCGTCCTCCCGCCGTTATCCTTGGGTTGGCTTTACAATGGACAGAGAAGCCGGAAAGGATATTTTGGAGGTCAAGGGAATCTCTAAGACCGTGGACGGCTTCAAGGTGCTCAATAATGTATCGTTTATTGTGCGCAAGGGCGATAAGATTGGCTTTATCTCGGAAAACGAGCTTGCAATGACCACGCTGTTCCAGATCCTGATGGGAGAAATGGAGCCAGATGAGGGCACATTTAAGTGGGGTATTTCTACATCACAGTCTTATTTTCCAAAGGATAATTCGGAATTCTTTAATGGACATACCGAGAACATGCTCGATTGGCTGGCACCATATTCCAAGGATACACTGGAGTCCACGCTTCGCGGCTTTTTGGGTCGCATGCTGTTTTCGGGCAACGATGTATACAAGCCAGTCAATGTTCTGTCGGGCGGTGAAAAGGTGCGTATGATGCTGTCGCGCATGATGCTGTTCGGTTCGAATGTGCTCGTCATTGACCAGCCGACCAACCATCTTGATTTGGAATCTATCACGGCAGTCAACAACGGTGTTGCAGATTTTAAGGGAAATGTGCTCTTTGCAAGTCATGACCATGAGTTCATGAACACGATTGCAAATCGTATCATTGAGCTGCGCGAAGATGGCGTGCTCGATAAGGAATGTTCTTATGATGAATTTCTGGAATTCCGTGCACAGTATAACAAAAAGCTGTAAGCAATTCCGGTAAGGAGGAAAAAATGGCAAAAGCACGCATTGAATGTCCGCACTGTCAAAACGAGTGCGAGCGTGTGCCGCTGACACGCATCAGTCCAGACCGTGATCCGTCGGTTCGGGCAAAGGTGCAGGACCTTTCGCTGTTTCGCTGGAAGTGCCCAAACTGCGGCACGACCATGCTGGTCGAGGATCCGTGTCTCTATCATGATATTTCAGGGCAGTTTATGGTTTGGCTGGCTCCGGACGGCAAAAAACCGGAAACAGGACATTTTGACCCGCTTGCAGGATATACGCTGCGGTATGTCGATGATCTCAATTCTTTTCGTGAGAAAATACAGATTTTGGAGCGCGGACTCGATGACCGTGCCGTTGAAATCATGAAGCTGATCTTATTTTTGCAGCTGAGGCATGATTTGGACGTTATTGAACTTGTATATCATGACCTTGATGCGCGGACAGCAGATTTTCGTTTTGCGGCTGTTTTATCCGACGGTGCAGAGCAGTATGTCGCTATGTCTGGCGCAACCTATCAGCGTATCCTGCTGGACGTGCAGGAGCGCTTATATACACCGAGGGATTTCGTCAAAATCGATATGAACTGGGCAGCAGATGCTATGGATTTGCTGCGCAGTGAGTAAAAAAAGAGTGTCAGTTTTGGCATACAGGCACAAAAAAAAGGGACGGCGTATGCCGTCCCAAATTCCAACGCAAAGGTTCATAAATCAAATAAGAAATAAGTAACAAGACCACCCAAAATGGATAGAATGAGTGTGGCAGCAATCACAGGGCGGGCGCGTCTGCGTCCGTTTTCACTGCTGAGCAAAATCATGTATCCAAAGCCGGCGCCTGTCGAAAGACCGGCAATCAGGCTGCCCATGCCAATTACACCACTGGTGTAGAGCTGCGTGAGCAGGACGGAAATCGCACAGCTTGGAATCAGTCCAATAAATGCACAGATGATTGGCTGCAAGATACTGTTTTTCAGCATGAGGACAGACAGATTTTCTGTGCCGATAAAATGAATGGCGAGATCCAAGAGAAAGCCAATACCAATCAAAAAGCCAACTGTGCTGAGGGTACGACCCAAAATGCCGCGAATGGGCCCGCTGTCACAGCCGCAGCCACAGCCTCCATCGATGTCTACTTCGATTTCGTAATTTTGATTGCGGCTTTTGCCCCAGATGATTCGCAGGGCATATCCGCCTACGACTGCCAGCACAAATTTGGAGATAAACAATGCAGCGATTGCAGAGCCGGAGGCACCCTCTGAGAGCAGCACCGGCAGTGCTTCGTCAGAAGTCGCAAGAAAGACTGCAACAAGGGTTGCAGGCGCCAAATATCCATCTACAAAGAGTGCAGATGCGGCGGCAGAAAATCCGCACTGTGGAATCAGACCGGAAAGTGCACCCACAACAGGACCAAATTCTGCCGCTTTTTCAAGCAAAGCAGGTGTGGAACGCAAACGATTTTCTACCCAGTAAAGCAGTGCATAAACGATGAGCAGAATGGGAAGCGCCTGCAGGACATCAAGTGTGGCATGCTCAAGTGCATGTACAAGTGTATGTAGCATAATTTGTTCTTTCACCTCACAATGGTTTCACAGGTAAAGTATCTGTATGGCTTTCTATTATAGCACAGACAGTACAATATTTACAAGGGAAACCCAATGGTTTCGTTAAAAGCTGTCGGGAAACCGGCATTTATGATAGGAGTATCCATGAGATTTCAAGATTTACAAATAGATCCATCTATACAAAAGGCAATTGCGGAGATCGGGTATGAAACACCGACTCCCATTCAGGAAAAAGCGATCCCTGCTGTTTTGGCAGGGCGTGACCTTTTGGCCTGCGCGCAGACAGGTACTGGAAAGACAGCTGCCTTTGCCATTCCGATGCTGCAAAGAATGGGGCGTCCGGTACAAGGGGAAGCCAGACCGATACGTGGACTGATTTTAACCCCGACACGGGAATTGGCTTTGCAGATATATGAGAATCTGTGCCAGTATGGTCGTTATACGGGGCGGATATCCACAGTGATTTTTGGAGGCGTTTCACAGAATCCTCAGGTAGAAGCGCTCAAAAATGGTGTGGATATTCTCGTTGCAACCCCGGGACGCCTGTGGGATCTGATGGGGCAGAATCTGATCGATATCGGCGCTGTGGAATGTTTCGTTTTGGACGAAGCCGATCAGATGCTTGATATGGGATTTATCAACGATGTAAAGCGTATCATTGCATTTTTGCCAAAAAAGAGACAGACCCTGCTGTTTTCTGCGACCATGCCGAAGGAAATTGCAGAGCTTGCACAGACGCTGCTCTACAAGCCAGAGCGTATTTCCATTAAGCCAGCGGCGACTCCGGTTGAGTGCATTGAACAGGGAGTATACTTTGCAGAAAAGCAGGCAAAGCGTGAGCTGCTCAAGGTGATCCTCAAGGAGCGCAATCTGCCGCAGACTTTGGTATTTACCAGAACAAAGCATGGTGCAGACCGTGTGGCACGTGATTTATCGCGGGCGGGTATCCAAGCCAAGGCGATTCATGGGGATAAGTCGCAAAATGCGCGGCAGAATGCACTCAAACGGTTCAAAGAGTATAAAATACCAGTGTTGGTGGCAACCGATATTGCGGCGCGTGGCATTGATATCAATGAGTTGCCGCTTGTAATCAACTTCGATTTGCCAAACGTACCCGAAACCTATGTGCACCGTATTGGAAGAACGGGCAGAGCTGGACAGGAGGGGACAGCGCTTTCTTTTTGCGATCCCTCCGAATTGCCGTATCTCAAGGATATTGAAGCCTTGACGCGGGTGAATATTCCAGCGCTGGAACCGCCGGCTGGGATTTCCATGGCAGAAGCACAATGTGCAGCGCGCTATGTCAAGCATGATCCTACTCTTCCGCCTGAGCGTCCTGCAAGAAGCGAGAGAAGTCATCAGACCAAGAAGCGTCCGCATAAGGCAGCGTCAGAAACGCCGAACCGCAGGAATCAGGCAGAACTGCGGAGTGAAAAGACCGTGGATCGATCAAAGCGCGGTGCCGCAGTACAAGATATACGTAAGAAGCAGGGAACACAAAAGCGTGGCGCCGTACAGAATGAGGGAGGACGCGCAAATCTGCGCACATCAAAGTCAGACCAGCGGAAGAAACGCTATGAACCGGAAACTCGCGTTGATGTGATGACACCACCGACAGGGCGTCCGCTATCGCCGAGCACTGCGGCACGAATCCGTGCAAAGGTGGAAGCAAAGCTTGCAGAACGTGCGGCGGAGCAAAAGAAAAAGGCAGCGCATACGCGCGAGGCTGTGCAGAAGAAGGGCGCCATATCAGCGCAAAAGCGTCAGGCAGGACAGAAAAAGTCTGCACAGGCGCATCAGGCAGGAATGGGTAAGGTACAGAGAAAATCACAGACACGTTCGGGTCGTGGCCGTGCGCGTGGATAAAATTTTCCTGCCCGTTTGGTAAGAGAGAGGAGAAGAACGCATGAGTGTGTCACGGCGAATCAAGCTGTTTTTTACGATTATTTTCCTTTTGGGGCTGACTGTATTTTATCCATTTATTGTGTATAGTACCAATGCTCTTGTGACAGAGCTGCGAACCTTATGGATTTCCACTGCTATGGAAACCATGACACATCAGTGGCTGGCAACTGCTTTTTTTCCAGAAGATATGGTAACTGAGGTGGTTGAGGCGCGAAAGCAGATGTTTGAGAGCCAGAAGGATATCCAGTCTGTTTGGGCGGAGCAGCCGACTGCCCCGCCGGTGGACGAAAACCTCTCAGAGGAGGATAAGTTCTATGCGCTGTTTGATGAGCTGGAACGGGAAACTGCGGAGGCTTTCTTTGCGGAGCACCCGCAGTACATAGAAAATGGATATGAAGAAATCAATATGGACTGGTGTGAAAAGAAAGAGGACACCGGAATTGTAACCAAACAGGGCGATAAGGTCGTTGCGATCAATACGCAGAAGGATCTGATGATCGTGGAGCTGAATCGGGAAGGCACCCTTGGAACCGAATATACCGGATATCTTGCAATCGTAAAAGACCCCTCCCGTGTGGAGCTTGGGCTGTGCAAGGGTATGGGAAAACGTGAAGGACAGCGTATGCCGGAGCTTGCCGAATACAATGGAGCTATTTTGGGCATCAACGCATCAGGCTTTATTGACAACGGTGAGGCAGCAGAGGGCGGTACACCGTATGGTTATGTAAAGAAGGACGGAGAAAAGCTTCAGGGTGCTTTTGGGCATGGCTATAAGATTATTGGATTTGATGCCGAGCATCGCTTCCTGATTGGCGATACGACAACGGCAGAGCAGATGGTCGATGCCGTGGAGTTTGGCCCTGCTCTTATTGTAAATGGTCAGAAAATCGAGGAACTTGGCTCGATCAACAGCTTGCAGCCGCGCACCGCGATTGGACAAAAAGAGGATAAAAGCGTTCTGATGCTCGTTATCAATGGAAGAAATCAGGGCGGTTCTATGGGCAATCGTGGTGTGGATTGCCGTGATATCCTATGGGATTATGGCGCTGTACAGGCATGTAATCTGGACGGCGGTTCTTCCTCTGTAATGTATTATCAGGGGCGCGTCATCAACTCTCCGACGACCTCCACAGGCAATCGAGATGGTCGCCGCCTGCCAAATGGATTTATGGTGAAATAAAAGCAGAAAATAGCGCTGTACTGTAGGAAGTGACGAGCAGGTTCCATCTGTTCGTCACTTTTGTCTTTTATGATAGCATTTTTTATTCCCAAATGTTTTGTATTTTAGATGCTTTAAGAGGTTAGGTGATGCACTTGAAAAGCTTATATTTGCCTGATAAAATGGATTTAATCAATCGGAAAAGGCAATCAATCAGGAGAACCGTAAAATGAGTATGGATTTAAGTTTTTGGAAATATAAAGAAGGTGCTGTCCATGATGATGCGCGTGTTTATGAACTGGCATGCTGTGATGGGGAAGCGGCAGAGGGTTTAGAGAATCTTCCAATAGAAGAAATCATCAAAAAAATTGCTTTCGTCTTTTCTGATTGGACGGCTTTGGATTGCAGTAATTATGAAAAAGAAGGAAAAGGTGCTTTTCAGATTTTTACAACTCCACAAATTGTAAGATTGGATTGTTATGGAATGCATGGCGAGGATATGAATACACTTATGGATATTTTACGGGAGTTTGGCTGTCCGCTATATGACCCTCAAATAGCAACAAGGTTTGACTCGTGGACAGACAGATAATAGTTTCTCATGGATTGCGTTTCTCTTGCCTATTTGGCATGACCGATTTGCGATTGCTCTAAATTATTCTTGTGAACAGAAAATGTAAGTTGGAGAGGTTTTGGGATTTATCCCTATGAAGATTATGACTTGTTGATTGGCGGACAGCGTGACGAAGAAGCGCCTAGGTATATCCAATTGGTTTCTGAAAAAGGTCAATACATTGACATACGAACAGAGCATATAGAGGATTTTATTGCACAGCCATAGAACAAAGGTGCATACCAAATTGGTATGCACCTTTGTCTTTTGCCAGCAAAGCAGCTGTTTATTTTCGCGTTGGTACAATTTCCAGCCAGTAGCCGTCTGGGTCGCTGATGAAATAAATGCCCATGGACGGGTTTTCAAAGCAGATACAGCCCATTTCCTTGTGCTTTGTGTATGCCGCATCATAATCATCAACGCGGAATGCCAGATGAAACTCATTGTCGCCAAGGTTATAATCGCGCTCCCAGTCGCGCAGCCATGTCAGCTCGAGACAGAACGGAGAAACGCCGTCCCCAAGATATACGATGATAAAAGAACCGTCCTCTGCATTGATTCGGCGCTGCTCAGTGAGACCCAGTGCCTCTTCATAGAATTTCAGGGAGCGTTCCAGATCACGGACGTTATAGTTGGTATGATAGAATTGAAACTGCATAAAGAATACCTCCAGTGGGAAATCAGGATATTGATACAATAACATATTCGTATGGAAAAGACAAGTTATCGTTTACAATATCCCAGCAGTTTGTTATACTATACCTGTATAATTATGTGCAAAGGGGGGATTTTGCTTTGGATAAGCGACTAAAAAAACTATTAGAACCGAGTTATCAGGTCTATTTTATGGTTTTCCTGTTGTTTTCTGTGGCATGTGCCTATATTTCTGTGGCGATTGCCATGGTCGGCATTGCACTAGATGGGCTTCTGTTTTTGGCATATTATTATCGGGAGCGCACGCGCCGCAGGGATATTATTCGATATATGCAGACAGTTACCTTGTCAGTGGGAGATGCTGCGCAGGCGTCTATTACACATTTTCCCATGCCAACGGTGATTGTGCAGGCTGCAACCGGAGAAATTATCTGGACAAATGACGCTTTTACAGAAAGTACAGGCTGTTTTGATTCTGCACTGAGTGATAATCTGCTGGAGTTGGCGCCCGATTTTGATACCCACTGGCTTGTAGAGGGCAAGGCACAGTACCCGGGAGAGGTACGCATCGGCAAAAATGTATTTTGGGCATTCGGAAATCTGTTGTCAGCGGACAAAAACCATCCGGAAGAAGTGTTGATGCTCATTTATTTCGTACCCTGTACAGAACTCATCGAAATGCGTGATGCTTACAGCCGAAGCCGTCCAGTGGTTGCCATTATTTCAATTGATAACTATGAGGAGCTTATAAAAGAAGCGACGGATTTGGAAAAATCCAGTATGATGGCAGATATTAACCGTAAAATCGGGGAATGGACACAGGATAGTCGGGCGCTTTTGCGCAAATATGACCGCGATAAGTATATTTTTGTACTGGAAGAAGCGCAGTTTGAAAAGCTGCAAGAGAAAAAGTTTAGTGTCTTGCAGGACGTGCGCAGTATCCAGAGCCGTTCAGGCATTGTCGCAACGCTGTCCATCGGTATTGGCAAGGACGGCGAAAGCTATGAGGAAAATTGGCGCAATGCCAGCGTTGCCCTTGACATGGCACTGTCCCGCGGCGGCGATCAGGCGGTCATCAAGACACGCTACAATTTCGACTTTTTTGGTGGACTTTCCAAGGAGTTGGAAAAGCGCACCAAGGTCAAGTCTCGTGTGCTGGCAAATGCGCTCGTACAGCTCATTCGGGACTCCTCTCAGGTTATGATTATGGGGCATAAAATGAGTGATATGGACGCCTTTGGTGCAGCGGTTGGTATGGCATGTGCGGTACGTCATCGGAAAAAGCCGGTACATATCGTCATCAATCAGGACAAGACGATGGCACAGAACCTCATTGAAAAAATCAAGGCAGTGCCAGAGTATGAGGATCTGCTCATGAGTCCAGATGAAGCCATGGTACAGTGTGATTTTAACACACTGCTCATTGTGGTCGATACCAATCGTCCGGATTATGTGGAATCGCTGCCGCTCTTGGAATCCATCAATAAGGTTGCGGTCATCGATCACCACCGCCGTGCAGCAAGCTATATTGAGAACTTTGCGCTCAATCTACATGAGCCGTATGCGTCATCTACCTGTGAACTTGTGAGTGAAATGCTGCAATATATGGTTCCGACAAGCGATATCCTGAAGGCAGAGGCAGAATGTATGCTTGCCGGACTGTATCTTGATACCAAGGGCTTTTCGGTTAAGACCGGTGTACGAACCTTTGAGGCGGCGGCGTATCTCAAACGTGCAGGCGCTGACATGGGAGAAGTCATGAAGCTGTTTCAGTCGGACTTTGATGAATACATTGCGCAGCAGCGAATCATTGCGGGAGCAGCGGATTGCGGCGAGGGGATTGTGCTTGCCGTGACCGAGGAAGAGGTAGACCGTGTGACAGCAGCCAAGGCAGCAGACAGTCTGCTTAAAATCAATGGTGTCAATGCCTCGGTTGTCATATTCCGCGCAGGAGATGACGTTCTGGTTTCGGCGCGCTCCAACGGTACGGTCAACGTACAGCTTCTCATGGAGCAGCTGGGCGGCGGCGGCAATCACTCTTCGGCAGGCGCACAGATCATGCATGGTTCGGTGCGTGAGGTCAAGGCAGATGCAGAAAATGCGATTCGTCGTTATCAGGAAAATGAGGACGGCGACAATTAGCAGCTTGGTTATACCTATTTTAGAATATAACAGTTATTTCAAGAATTACGGAGGATTTTTACAATGAAGGTTATTCTGAAGGCAGATGTGAAAGGTCAGGGAAAAAAGGGAGAAATGATCGATGTCAGCGAGGGCTATGGCAGAAATTTTCTGCTGCCGCGCGGACTTGCTGTGATTGCAAATGCAGATAATATGAACCTCAAGCGTCAGGCCGACGAAGCGGCTGCACATCGGGCGGCAGTAGAAAAGGCAGCGGCTGAGGAATATGCTGCAAAACTCAAGGAAGTGCGCGTGAAGGTTCCCGCAAAGGGCGGCTCCGGCGGCCGACTGTTTGGTGCAGTGACTGCAAAGGAGGTATCTGAATGCCTCAAAAAGCAGCACAATATAGATGTTCCAAAGAATAAGATCGTAATGGAACAAATCAAGACATTTGGAACGACCATTGTAAAAGCAAAGCTCTATCCTGAGATCGTTGCAGAGATTACAGTGGACGTGGTAGAAGCATAATCCGGAAAGGAAGGAACAAACTGTGGCAGATGAACTGCTGTCAAGGCAATTGCCGCAGAGCTTAGAGGCAGAGCAGGCGGTAATTGGCTCTATGTTGATCGACCCTGCCTGCGTTGCGGAGGTCATTGAACTGCTGCGTCCGGAGGACTTTTATGCAGAGGAGCACCAGCGCATTTTTGAGACCATTTATTCAATGTTCAACGGTGCGCTCAAAATTGATCCAGTTACCGTTCTCGACCGGCTCAAGGCACAGGGATATTATGATGAAGCTGGTGGGCGTGCTTATCTGATGCAGCTGATGGAGGTCACGCCGACTTCTGCCAATGTCAAGGAATATGCGTCGATTGTGCGCGATAAGAGTATGCTGCGCGCCATTGCAGAGACTGCGGGAGAAATCCAGACGCTTGCCTTGACCGGTGCGGGTGCTGCCTCTGAAATTGCGGAGCTGGCAGAGCAAAAAATCTATAATGTGCGGCAGGGCAGAGAAATCAAGGGACTGTCCCATATCAAATCGGTCATTATGGATCTCTATGCGCAGCTGGACGAACGCAGCCGTTCAGACAGCGATATTCCGGGGCTTTCGACTGGATTTCGGGAGCTGGATCAGGCACTGACCGGTCTGAATAAGTCAGACCTGATTTTGGTAGCGGCACGTCCTGGTATGGGTAAGACTGCGTTTGCACTCAATATCGCATTGGGTGCTGCCAAGGCGTCCGACAAAGATGTTGTGGTATTCCAGTTGGAAATGAGTAAGGATCAGCTTGCCTCACGTTTTCTTGCCAGTGAAGCGCTTTTGGATTCCCATAAGCTAAAAACTGGTAATCTGGGGCAGGAGGACTGGCTGAAGATTGCGCGTGCAACCAGTGTGCTGGCAAAGACCCATATTTATGTAGATGATAACCCTGCCATTACGGTGGCAGAAATCAAGGCAAAATGCCGCCGTCTGGGAGAAAATTTGGGACTTATCGTCATTGACTATATCCAGCTCATGCAGTCAGGCGGAAAACGCAATGAAAACCGTGTGCAGGAGGTTGCAGAGATTTCCCGAAGCCTGAAAATTATGGCAAAGGAATTGAATGTTCCGGTTGTGTGTCTGTCGCAGCTGTCACGTGCTGCTGAACAGCGTGCCGATAAGCGTCCTATGCTCTCCGATTTGCGTGAATCCGGTGCAATCGAGCAGGACGCAGATATTGTGATGTTCATTTACCGCGATGACTATTATGATGCCGAGAGTGATGCGAAGAATGTGGCGGAAATCATCATTGCCAAAAATCGCCATGGAGCGACTACGACCGTTGAACTGCAATGGATCGGTCAGTATACGACATTCTCGTCTCGGGATCGGATTCACACATGAGTTTGGTTGAGCAAACAGCGCAAACGATTGCGCAGTATGAAATGCTGGAGCCAGAGCAAAAGGTTCTGGTGGCGCTGTCCGGCGGTGCAGACTCGGTTGCTCTGCTGCTTGTCCTGCGGGAACTAGGATATTCGGTGTATGCGTATCATTTGAATCATTGTCTGCGCGGTGCAGAATCTGAGCGCGATGCCGAGTTTGTACACAGCCTGTGCATAAGACTGCATGTTTTGTGTACGATCGAGCGGGAAGATGTAAAGGAATACGCGCAGCAGCTTGGAGAAAGTATTGAGACTGCCGCAAGGAGGCTGCGCTATGAACGCCTGAGACAATGTGCACAAGAGCAGGGCATCGAGCGCATTGCAACCGCCCATACGGCAGATGATAATCTGGAAACCATGCTGTTTCATTTGGCACGCGGAACGGGCGCTAAGGGCATGACCGGAATTCCCCCTGTGCGCGGCAATTTGATTCGTCCAATTTTTCGCGCGCTGCGCACGGAAATCGAAGCTTATCTGGAGACAACAGGACAGACATTTGTGACAGACAGCTCAAATTTGACGCTGGATTACACGCGCAATCGGATCCGTCATGCAGTGGTGCCGGTTTTGCGGCAGATCAATCCCCAGTGTGCAGGCGCGGCAGCGCGGCTTGCACAGCAGCTGCGGGAAGATGACGGGGCGCTGTGTACACTGGCGCAGCAGGCGCTTGCGAAGGGAAAAACCCCGAATGGGATTGCGCTCTGTGCGTTTGATACTTTTCCGGCAGTGCAAAGCCGTATGCTCATGCAGCTATTGACAAAGGCGGGCGTGCCGATGCAGCAGGTGTCTGCGCGGCATATCAGCCTGCTCACCGCATTGCTGACATCGGGTGATTTTCGCAGCTGTTCCCTGCCCGCGGGCTTTCGGGCTTATCGGGAGCACGATTGTCTGCGTGTTATATATGAACCGGAACGGCTGCCGATCCCACTATTTGATGGATTTTCGGCACGGCTTTGGGATACTGCAACCAAACTCACAATCACCAGAAAAAAACCAAATGAAGTTTTTCCAAAAACATGCGATACTTTTCAGGTAGATTGTGGTACAATAAAATTCGGTACGTTGACAGCACGTGTGATGCGTGCAGGAGATCGGATAAGGCTTTCCGAGGCGCGCGGCTCTCGGCAGCTCAAGCGTATCTTTGCCGATCGACACATACCGCCATCTGTACAAGCTCGCCTTGCAGTTCTGGAGGACTGTCAGGGGATTATTGCAGTGCAGTCGGTTGGTGTTGCGTATGACCGTATTCCGTGCGGGAATGACATATTAGAAATCCGTTTTGAGGGGTTGTAAAGATGATGAAAGACGATATTCAACAAGTACTATATTCGGAGGAGCAGCTGGCAGAAAAGGTTGCTGAACTTGGTGCCCGCATCAGCGAGGACTATGCAGACAAGAATCCGCTCATTGTCAGCGTACTCAAGGGCTCCTATGTTTTTATGGCAGACCTGACCCGTAAAATCACCATTCCATGCAATATCGATTTTATGGCGGTGTCCAGCTATGGTGCAGGAACAAAAACGACCGGAGAAGTACAGATCATTAAAGACATTGGAAGCAAAATTGATGGACGCCATCTGGTGATCGTAGAGGATATTCTGGATTCCGGCGTGACACTCAATTTCTTAATCAAGATCCTGAAAGCACGGGGAGCAGCTTCCATTCGCCTGTGTACCCTGCTGTCCAAGCCTGAGCGCCGCAAGGTCGAGGTTCCGGTTGATTATCTGGGCTTTGAGATTCCAGATGCATTTGTTGTGGGCTATGGGCTGGACTATGCAGAAAAATATCGCAATCTGCCGTATATCGGCATTTTGAAACCCGCTGTTTATGGCGGAGAATAAAGCGGTATCCATACGGATACAACTACGAAAGGAGAGTTGGAAACCAATTTGAAAGGGAAAATGAAAGGCTTTGGCCTATATTTGATTATTACGCTTCTGCTGCTCAGTGCGGTTACCTATATGCTGAGTACAGGGAACAAAAGTCAGGAGGTACAGTATTCTGAGGTCGTTTCCATGTTTGAAAAAGAACAGGTGCAGGCATTTGAATACAACGATGGAACACTTCATCTCGTACTGAACGACGGAAAAAACACGAAGCTCACAGCAAAGGTACCCTATCTGGATTTGTTCTATGCAGATCTTGGAAAACTCATTGATGAACAGCGAGCGGCTGGGATTCTAAAGGAATATACCTATAAAACGATGGAAATGCCGTGGTGGGCAAGCTTTGTTCCATATCTTATTGTGCTGGTGCTCTTTGGACTGCTGTGGTATTTCATGATGAATAAACAGGGGGGCGGCGGCGGCAGCCCCATGCAGTTTGGCAGAGCGCGTGTCAAAATGGCAAGCGATGACAAGAAAAAGGTCACATTTGACGATGTGGCAGGCGCAGATGAAGAAAAGGCAGAGTTACAGGAAATTGTAGAGTTTCTTAAAAATCCGCGCAAATTTATTGACATCGGTGCACGTATCCCGAAGGGCGTTCTGCTTGTCGGCCCCCCGGGTACAGGTAAAACCCTGATTGCAAAGGCAGTTGCCGGAGAAGCAGGGGTACCTTTCCTGTCGATTTCCGGTTCGGACTTTGTAGAGCTGTATGTTGGTGTCGGTGCTTCGCGTGTGCGCGACCTTTTTGAACAGGCAAAGAAGAGCGCTCCTGCAATCGTATTCATTGACGAAATCGATGCGGTTGGCAGACAGCGTGGTGCGGGTCTTGGAGGCGGTCATGACGAGCGTGAACAGACCCTCAATCAGCTGCTTGTCGAGATGGACGGCTTTGGTGTCAATGAGGGCGTTATCGTCATTGCGGCAACCAACCGTAAGGATATTCTGGACAATGCGCTGCTGCGTCCCGGGCGTTTTGACAGACAGGTCTATGTCGGTGCACCCGATGTAGTTGGCCGTGAGGCGATTCTCAAGGTGCATGCACGAGGGAAGCAGTTTGATCCCGATGTTGATTTTAAGTCGATTGCAAAGACAACGACTGGATTTACTGGTGCAGATTTGGAAAACCTGCTCAATGAGGCAGCACTTTTGGCTGCCCGCCGCAATAAAAAGTTTATTACCACCGAAGAAATTGAGCAATCCTTGCTCAAGGTTGTCATGGGTGTGGAAAAGAGGACGCGCATTGTCAATGAGGAGGATCAAAAGCTGACCGCTTACCATGAAGCAGGTCATGCGATTGCCTTCCATGTACTGCCGACGCAGGACCCTGTACACCATGTGACCATTATTCCGCGCTCCAATGGTGCCGGCGGTTTTACCATGCCGCTGCCAAAGGAGGACAACGCATATCGTACCCGCCGTTATATGGAGGAGCATTTGATTGTTTGTCTTGCGGGGCGCGTCGCCGAGGAAATCTTTATGGACGATATCAGTACTGGCGCGTATGGCGATATCAAGCAGGCAACGGCAATGGCACGTGCAATGGTCATCAACTATGGCTTCAGCGATAAGATTGGGCCAATCGACTATGATGCACAGGGCGGAGAGATCTTCTTGGGCCGTGATTTCGCGGCTGGACAGGGCTACTCCGATGCCAAGGCAGCTGAAATTGATGAGGAGATCCATCGTCTCATTCAAGAGGCAAATACACGCTGCCGCAAGCTGTTGGAGGACAACCGCGAACAGTTGACACGCGTTGCAGAATATCTGCGCCGCAATGAGACTATCGATGGGGAGATTTTCCGCAAGCTGTATGATGGTGAGGAGGTTGCTGACCGGACTGCGCCGTCGGAGCGTGAACTCAAGGGTGTGAATGTGGATATCACACTGGAGGCAGATTCGGAAGAAGTGCTTGCTGCACAGAAGCAAGATACGATTGTTCCGGAAAAGGAAGAACAAAAGGAGGCTCCCGCGAAAGAGCAGGATACAGCGTCCGCAGAGGACACACAAAAGTAAAGAATAAAAGACCGCACACTGTGTTTGACAGGAGTTGACCAGTGTGTGGTCTTTTTTATGTATGCCATGAAGCGCTGGACGA
>JAGZIW010000016.1 GCA_018366035.1 Butyricicoccus pullicaecorum
AAGGAGGACTGAGCGAATTAGAAATTGATTCGGTGAATCAATTTCCGATCAGGCTGTGACCAACTTGTTTGGTCAAGTCAAAAACATCGGAGTGCTCAGTCTTTCGATCCTGTATCGGAAGGGGGGTGAACGCTGTGTATGCAAAGATTGCACGTATTATGCTTTTTACAGTATTCTTTATGTGGCTTTTCATTACATATGCAAAATGACCGCCCTCACGTCCAAATGAAGCGGTCATTTTTATAAATGATTAATTTGAGGGCGTAACCGTCTACCGGCAACGCGCCCTTTTTTCTATTTCCAGTATAACCGCATATCGTGAAGTTGTCAACCCGTCTGGTTGGCTGATTTTATGCCATGCACTGAAATGAAAATAGGATCAAATAATCCCTCCGACAAGCAGCCTGATTCAGGGCAGCTTGCTGGAGGGATTTATATAAAGTCTTTATTGCACGAGATGCTCAGGTATCATAATCACAGGGCATGGCTTCCTTCAAAACCTGTGTAGATTTTTTGATGCCGGTAAGGGCAGGCATGGTCAAGTCCTCCATTTCCTGACTGACGGCACCATCGTATCCCTCCATACTCAGTACGGACAGGAATTCCTTCCACCAACGTACATCGTGCCCGTGACCGAGTGCAACATAGTTCCATGTGCGTTTTGCGAACTGGTCGATGGTTTTGGTATCCAGAACGCCGTCTGCGCCGACATAGTTTCGCTCAAGGCGTACATCTTTGGCATGGACGTGGTAAATGCGTTCTGCACCCAGCTTATGAATCGCTGCAATGGGGTCACCGCCCATCCACATGAGGTGGGAGGGGTCGAGGTTCATGCCAATCATCGGGTCCACAGCATCACGCAGACGGATCAGTGTTTCGGGGTTATAAACCATCTGACAGCCGTGATTTTCAAGCGCGATTTTTTCAATGCCGTTTGCCTTGGCAAGTGCTGCGGTGTCCTTCCAGTACGGAATGAGTACCTCGTTCCACTGCCAGTTCAAAATTTGGGTGGTCATGGGCGGCCAGCTTGTGATAATCCAGTTTGGGGTTTTATCATCAGGGGAACCACCCGGGCAGCCGGACATCATGACGATTTTTTTAACGCCCAATAAGCCTGCCAGCCGAAAGGTCTTTTCAACGACCTCTTGATGCTGTTTGCCCTCGTCGTTCGGCGCAAGCTGGTTTCCTGAGCAGTTGAGCGCTTCTAATTGCAGTCCGCGGCTTTGGATCGCTTTCAAAAAGGCTTTGCGTGCCTGCTCGCTCTCAAGCATTTCGTCCAGATGGATATGGGGTGCTTTGGACCAGTTGCCGCAGGCGATTTCTATGGACTCGTAGCCCAAGCCTGCCAGCGTATCCAACATTTTTTCAAATGGCATATATCCCAATCCATCGGTATGAAAGCATAGTCTCATGGGGATACTCCTTTCTTAATCCTTGTAGAAGTCTGGGGTTTGCGGCATATGGATATCAACGGGGTGCTGTTCATCGCGTGACTTGGAGGCTGCCGCTGCGGTCAGCTGTCCCATATAGCCGTCCCATGCGGTCGGACCATCTACCCGCCCTTCTTTGGTGGCATGGATCCACTGCTGGAACTCGATGTTGTACGCCTCCGGAAAGCGTTCAGACCAGTCGTGACAAATTGGGGTCACGCGAGAATCGCGGGTGCGGATCATGGCATTTGCAGGTTCGGGCAGATTGAGCGTGCCCTCCTCGCACACAATTTCACATTTGATGTCATAGCCATAGTGGGAGAAAATGAAGGATTCTACATCAATACGGATACCGGATTCTGTGGTCAGATACATGATCTGTGGGTCCTTTAAGCCTTCACAGGCATTGCGTGTTGTGCGCGGGAAAACAACCTCTGCTTTGACGTAATTTTCGCCGAGCAGCCAACGCAGTACATCGATTTCATGAATCATGGAATTTTCTACCGACATATTGGTGGTAAATCCCACGCCGCCGTCGTCATAATTGCGGTGCGCACAGTGCAGCATGAGCGGGCTGCCGAACTTTCCGCTGTCGAGCAGCTTTTTGAGCTGCTGGTAACCGGAGTCAAAGCGGCGCATAAAGCCCACCTGTACCAACCGCTTTCCGGCCGCCATTTCTGCGTCTACGATGCGCTTGCATGCTTCAGGTGTAGGCGCCAACGGCTTTTCACAGAATACCGGCTTGCCAGCCTGAATGGCTGCCATGACATATTGTTCATGGAACGGATCTGCCGTTGCACAGATGACTGCTTCAATATCATCAGATGCAATCATTTCCTCACCTGTGGCATACGCCCGAATACCGTATGTTTCAGCAACCGATTTGCAAAAGTCAATATTGGCATCGGCGCAGGCAATGACACGTCCGCCCTGTAAGGTGTTGTTGATGCGATCAATGTGCGTGCGGCCGATTGCACCTGTGCCTACCAGACCAATTTTTAATTCTGCCATGATAAAAACTCCTTTTCTTATAGGAAAAATAAGGGATCTCGATTTGTGTAACTGTTATATTTTATTTCCATCAGGTGATGCGGCTTTGCCCATTGCACGATAATATAAGAGAAGTACGGGAAGAACGATGTACTATGCCTGCAATAGGAGCCTGTATTCTTCATATTTTAGACAAGAACTTGTTTTTATTATAGAAGAATGTGGAGAAATGTGTTAGTGTGATTCTGCCGTGTTTTGCAGGATTTTTGAGAACAGACAAATAAAATTTATAAAATCCTGCACACGCAGCAAAAAAGCCGCTCTTTAAGAGTCGGCTTTTTGTTTATGCGATTTGGAAAAATGCTTGCGGTATTCACGCGGCGCAATGCCAACATATTTTTTGAACATAGAGGTCAAATGGCAGCTGCTGCCAAAGCCCAGCCGTTCTTCGATGACATGCACAGGCAGGTTGGTTTCCATCAAAAGACTCTGTGCCTCGCCAATCCGGCGGTGAACCACATATTGTATGGGGGACAGACCGGTTTCACGCTTGAAAACATGGGACAGATAGGAGGTGCTGATGTGCATATGCTTTGCAATTTCCGCAAGCGACAGCGATTCCGTATAATGATGATCCAGATATTCTGTAATCTGCCGAATCAATGTCTCGTTTTTTTGTTCGATTTGATTTCGTTCGTGCCTGCCATGCAGGTCAAGTGCCTGCTCTACCATCAGCAGGACACTGATTGCCATTTGCCGGCAGATATCAGAATTGCGGGGAGATGCGATATGAAGCTCATAAATATTTGGCATGATTTGACCGATGGGCTTTTGATACTGGTCGAGCTGTAAAACCGGACGCTGGTATGACGAGATGAGGCAGCCGGTCGGGAGCGTCTGTTTGTGCACACCGGAGAGTGCGCAGCAATAGGTTTGCATTGTGTGTGCTTGAAAGGGCGCCTCTCCGTGAAGAGTTTCCGCGTTGCAAATAATCAAATCACCAGCTGCGACTGCATATTCACGGCTGCCAACAATATAGCGTCCTTCGCCCGCGGATACATATAAAAGTTCTAGGATTCCCTTGTGTTTATGCAGCATGTGTGCGTGATTTTTGCTGTATGCCTCGTCCACATAAAATACGTCTGCCAGATTGATTTGATTGACCGCATCGTTGTCTGTTTTTACATACATGGTATAACCCTTCCGTTGTGCTTAGAATATGCTGGTATTTTCAGATACGAAGCGGTTTTATTTAATTCGAGATACAAATGCAATCGCTTTGCCAAGAATACGAATATTTTCCAGTTCCTGTCCAATATAGACCATGGGTTCAAAATCGGGGTTTTCCGGCTGTAAAATCAGCTTATCTGGCTGCTTGTAGACACGTTTGAGGGTTGCCTCCTCGTTAATCAAGACAGCGGCAATGGTTCCGTTGTCCACGTCGTCCTGCTGCCGGATATATACAATATCGCCGTCATGGATCTGCACACGTGCGCCCAGCATGCTGTCCCCCTTGCACTGCAATGCAAAGTCTGCGCTGAGTTCCTCGGGAATACTGACCGTATCGTGTATATTTTCTGCCGCTAAAATGGGTTTGCCGCAGGCAATGGTGCCAAGAAGCGGGATTTGCTTTGTGTGAATGGGAAAACAGTTTGAGGGAAGCTTGTCCATATTTTTTTTATCCGTATCGGAAAGAAAAAAATAATTTGGAGTCACATCAAGTGCCCAGCAAAGGTTTTGAATGGTATCTGGATCCGGACGATTCTGGTCATTTTCCCAGTTGCTGATCGAGTTGTGCGCCGCATGGATCATGGAAGCAAGCCCCTTTTGGGTCAGTTGCTTTGCTTTTCTGGCCGCACGAAGTTTTTGTCCAAATGTCAAGTTCGTCACCTCGCTTTCCCTATCCCTATCCTAACACAGAAAGTCAAAAATGTAAATGCAAAATTTCGGAAATGTCGAAAAATGTCGAAAAATGCAGATGAAAAGTTTCTGAATTGTCGAAAAATAATATTGACACTTCGAAAAAATCGAAATATAATAGAGGCAAGAGATTCGAAAATTTCGAAATTCGGAGGTAAATACCATGAATGTTGCACGGAAAATCGGTTTGTTTCTGTGTCATGCGGGCATTTCGCAGGCAGAAATGAGCCAACAAACAGGAATCTCAGTATCAAAATTTCGACTGATTCTAGAAGGCAAGCGGCGCCTTACATTTGAAGAATATGAAAGCATTTGTAAGGCGCTGGGTGTCGGGGTGGAAACGTTTTTGGAGCCGTGTGCGCCGCGTGAAACCGAGTCGTAAGAGAAAGGAGGGATACCATCATGGCAGGACGCAAGGAAATGCGCGCGCGAATACGCCGTTTGCAGACCCGACATTTTGAGGAGGCAGCGTGTGCAATCAAGCGGCGTGAAAAAGGAATGGAGCCCAACACCGTACAATACAGCGCCCGCATCATTGGGGTTTGGGCATACAGCGGGGGTTTCGCCTGTCCGGTTAATAGAAAAACAGAGATAAAACAGACAACAAGATAAGAAAGAGAGACGATCAATATGACAGATTTTGTGGTACGATGCTTGGAGATTCAAAACTTTAAGGGGATTGCGCAGCTTAAGCTGGAGTTTTCGGATACTGTGACCCATATTTATGGAGACAATGCAACAGGCAAGACAACGGTTTATGACGCATTGACGTGGCTCCTGTTCGGCAAGGACTGCGCAGGAAATACAAGGTTTGCGATAAAGCCTGTCGGCCGCAAGGGGATAACGCCAACGGTGACTGCCGTTTGTGCGGTCAACGGGCAGGTACATAAGCTGCGCAAGGTACTGCGTGAGCGATGGTCAAAGCCGCGCGGTGGTTTGCCTGCGCGATATGAGGGAGATACCATAGAATATACGGTGGACGATGTGCCTAAAAAGGAGACAGCCTATAAAAAGGTGATTGCGGAATTTGTCAGCGAGGAGGAGGTATTTTGCCTTTTGACAGGGGTGCATCGGTTTGCGCGGGATTTGCCATGGCGTGAGCGCCGCCGCATTCTTGCAGAGGTGTGCGGACTGCCGGAGGACCGTGCAATTTTGGCGGCAGCGCCGCAGTTTGCAAAGTTATCCGAAGCATTGGGAACGCGGACCGTCGAGGCATATAAAACTGCGCTGCTGACTGCGCGTAAGGACGCTAACAAGACCTTGGACAGCCTGCCTATTCGCATCGATGAATGTGAACGCCGTATTGCCGAGCTTGCCAATATGGATTTTGAAGCAGCACAGGCACAGCAGAGAACGCTGACCGCGCGTGAAGATGCTGTGCGTGCGGAGCTTGCAGGGCTGGCGGGGGATACGCTTGTGGGTCAGACACAGGCAGAGTATCAGGCACTTTTGGCAGAGCAAAAAGCACTGGAGGCTGAAAACAGTGCATATCGAAACAGCCAGCAGGTGTCAGAAAGTCGTTCGGCGCTGCGCGCGCAGCTTTTACAGCTGGAGAACGATTTGGATTACCTTCGGGTTCAGGTAAGCCGTGCACAGACCGCGGCGGTACAGGGACAGCTGCGGCTGGACAGCCTGAAAAAGCCCGTTTCGGTCATGGAGGTCTGTCCGACCTGTGGGCAGCCCCTGCCGCCCGAATATTTCGCAGAGGCACAGGCGGAAAAGGAGCAGCACGCATGGCAAAAAGAGCGCCTGTTTTTGCAGCATTCTGTGGAGCAGGCAGAACAGAATGTCAGGGAGCACGAGGAACTGCTCCGTCAAAAGACTGCTGCACGGGACGCATGTGCCGCACAGCTCGCCGCCTGCCCGACAGCCGCGGAGGACTTGCCGGAGTATCACACACGTGACTGTGCGCTGCGTCTGCGGATTGCGGAGACTGCGGACAAGCTTGCCGCATTGCAGGAAGGGCAGGAGGACGTGCGCAAACGCCTCATGGAAAGCCTTGCCGAACTGGGGCAGCTCCGTGCCAAAGCAGAACAGGTGCTTGCTGCAAGGGTATATTTGGAGGAAACACGTGCCAGACTCGCCGAGCTTGCGGGAGAGAAACAGCGGTGTGATGAAAAACTCCGAGCACTTGACCAGCAGATTGCGTTATGTGAGGAATTTACCCGCTATAAGGTGCAATTTTTAACCCATGCGGTCAATTGCCGCTTTGCCCTTGCGCAGTTCTGCCTGTTCCGAGAACAAGTCAATGGCGGTTTGGCAGAGTGCTGTGAGGTCATGGTAGACGGCGTTCCGTATGCCGATCTCAACCACGCCATGCAGGTCAATGTGGGGGTGGATATCATACGCACACTGTCTGCACATTATGGCTTGCATGTGCCGCTGGTGGTGGACAATGCAGAATCGGTCACACAGCTGCAAGGTATTCCCACGCAGGTGATTCGGCTGGTGGTGTCCGCAGCTGACCACGCACTCAGGGTGGAAACATGTTAGGGTGTATAAGAGAATGGGCGATTTGGTAAGGAGGTGAACAAAATCGCAGAACGAAGAATGTTTTCGAAAAAAATCGTCAGCTCTGCCCGCTTTTTGCGTATGCCTGCCACGGCAAGACTGCTTTATTATGACCTTGGCATGTATGCAGATGACGATGGAATCGTAGAGGCGTTTACCGTTGCACAAATGACCCATGCCGCCATAGATGATTTGCAAATTCTGGTTTCCCGCGGTTTTCTTGAGATCTTGAATGAGGACATGGTGGCTTACATTTGCGACTGGAAGTGTAATAATTTTATCCGTAAGGATCGGTATGTACCGAGCCTGTATCATGCCTTGCTCTTACAGTCAACCACTGGTCAACCAGCGGTCGACCCAGACGAGGATAGGATAGGAAAGGATAGGATAGATCAGATTAGGTTAGACGAGGAAAGGATAAACGAGTCTTCTTCGCCGCAGACCGACGTGCCGGTTTCGGTAAAAGAATGTTTTATCAATTCGTTTGGCAGAGAGCCGGACACACAGTTCCTGCACACCATTTCTAAAATGCTGAAAAATGGATTGTCGGAGGAGGAGGTGCTCTGTCACATTCGGGCAAGTATCCCGCGCAGTCCGCGCAGACCAGAAGCCTATATCCTTTCGATTCTCAAGGCGCTGGAACGAATCCGGACAGAGCAGCAGGAGCCGCTGAGTCAGTGGGATCTGGATTGGCTGGAACGTGCCCGCAGATATCAGGCGCAGAAAAAGAGCAGACAGGAGGTGCAGTCTTGCGAAAAAGAGGAAAATTAGCCTATGTGCGTGAAATTTTGAAGAGCTATCCGGAAATTATAGAGAAGCCTGCCGAGGAGCGCACAGTCAATGAACAGCGCCGCGCAGAAATCGTGAACCGCGCGCTGGAGGCGGTGCAGCGTATGTCAGACAGCAGAGCACGCCGAAAGATCATTGAATTGGTGTATTTTCAAAATGCCTATACGCTCTATGGTGCAGCGCTGCAAATTCCTGTTGGGGAACGCACGGCACAGCGGTGGAATGCAGAACTGATGAATTTAATCGCCGAGTTGATGGATCTGCCTTAAAAACAATAGAAAAAAGCCAATTCCCGAAAGGGAATTGGCTAAATATTGGTATAAACATCAGTACACGGGATACGAATACCCCGTGTACTGGTATCCTTCTCCAAAAGGCGCGAGAGAAGGACGTGAATGACGAACAACGAATGTTGTTCATAGCAAGTGTATGACTCCTTGCTACGTTTATTATTATACATGGATTGCTCGACAAATGCAAGTCTTTTTTCAAAAAAAAACCACAAAAATAGACAAAATTTAGGGGGTTTTATTGGAGGAAGATACACGAAAAAAAGGGGATTTTGACGAAAAACATCGAAAAACACAGATAGAGAGCGATAGACGTTCTAAAAAGAAGAAAAAAGCGGATCTAAGGGTCATTTTTGTTCTTTGAAAAACTACGGTTTTTTTGAGGCGTCCGCCGCGCAAAACGCTCTGGACGAAGAATGCCCGAAATCGCACATCAATGGGCGATTCCGGACATGTATGGGAAAGCCGCGTACATGCCGCGGCTTTTCATGAATTTTACTTTCGTCTGAAACGGACAGCCGCATCAGACAGGCGTCACACTGAGACCTGTCAGAATGACCAGATAGATAAGCAGAAACAGGACGGGGAGCGTTGTGAAAAAACTCCACAGCGTACCCTTTTGTGTGCGGTTTGTGCGGATATAGTATACAAGCGGTCTCCAGAACTTTGTGATATAGAGGAGCAGTGCGACAAGACCAAAGGAAAAAACTGCCTGATTGACTGCGGCCGCGGTGACTTCGTCAGCGGATTGCAGCCAGTTCATTGCCTCTGCCATTAGATTGTTGAGCGTGTGAATGAGGATCGAGGCGGGCAGGGAATATTCAAGTGTCACGTAGCCAAAGAGAAAGCCGCACAGCAGCGCAGAGGGAAGCTGGATAATATTGCCGTGCATCAGCCCAAAGAGCAGGGCGGCAACCACCATGCCGAAGATTTTTCCGTAGGGCGCAAGGGCACGCAGGACGAACCCGCGATAGACAAGCTCCTCGCACAAGGGCGCAATGAGTACGGTATAAAGGAATAGGGAAACCGTGTCGGACATATTTGCCACACTGGTGTATGCGTCCATAAAGGACCAGCCCATACTGTTGGCAGCAGCCTCCATGGGCAGTGTGAGCAGGGAGGCGATATTTTGCAGTCCCATGACCAGAAGCACACAGACAAATACCATGGAGAAGGAAATGGATTTGCGTGTGCGGGTGAGGTATCCGGTCAGCTGACTGGTGCGCGGTGTCAGCCGGAGTTTGAGACATGGGAGGACACCGGCAACGGCGCCCAGCATCAGTGCCCAGCCGTTTGACTGCAATAGGCGCATGAGGCTCACATAATCAAGCTCGGGCGCACGAATCCCCAAATACAGGCGGTAAATTTGCTCTGCACCCCATACAACGCCCAGCGTGACAAGCTGAGACAGGATCAAGACCCAGCCGAGTCTGGAGAATACCTGTTTTTTTGATTCACTTTTTGCCTGTCCCATGCCCGTATCCTTCATTCCTTATCCATCAATAAATCCACCGCCGATGACGATATCGCCATCATAAAAGACTGCAAACTGACCTGCTGCCGGCGCACGCACTGCCTGCGCGAAGGTGACACAGGCACTGCCGTCTCCATGTACGGTGACATGTGCCCGCTCGCTGCTTTTGGAATAGCGAACACGTGCCTGACAGTCAAAGCCGCCGCTTTCTGCATATTCCGGCGCGCACAGGTTGAGCCCCTGCACTGTGATCTGTTCGCGGAATACATCATTTAAGGAGAGTACGACTTCGTTGGTATCCTGCCGCAGTTCGTGCACAAACAGTCTGCCGGAGGCAGCAACGCCAAGACCCTTGCGCTGCCCTACCGTGTAGTGATGCAGCCCTTTGTGACGTCCCAGAATGTTACCGGCCTCGTCCACAAAATTGCCTTCCGGAAGTGCTGCGCCGCGTGCCTCCAACCAGCTGGAGTAATCACCGTCTGAAATAAAGCATACGTCCATACTGTCCTTTTTGTCGGCAACTGGGATTTGGTTTTGCCGCGCCAGCGCACGCACCTCTGCCTTGTCAGCGGCTTCTCCCAGCGGGAATACACAGCGTTCAAGCACCGAGCGGGGCAGGTTTGCCAGCATATAAGACTGGTCCTTGGGGGAGCGGGCGCGCATGAGAAGTGCGCGTCCCTCGGCATCTCGTCCGATGCGGGCATAATGTCCGGTGGCGACCTGTGCGGCTCCGATTTCATCGGCATACTGACACAGTGCGGTGAATTTTACCTTACGGTTGCATACGACACAGGGGTTGGGAGTGCGTGCTGTTTGGTAAGCCTGTGCAAAATAGCTCTGCACCTCCTGCTCAAATTGGCTTTCCCGATGGGCAGCATAGAGCGGGATACCCAAGGCGTCGGCAACGCGCTGCGCCTCGGGCAGACCGCCTAAGCCAACGTCCATATAGAGTCCATGGACTTCATAGCCCTGCTCGCGCAATAGCTTTGCAGATACGGCGGAATCCACGCCGCCCGAAAGCCCTAAAACAATTTTCTTCATTCGAGTCTCCATTCTGTCGGCGCCCAGAACATATTATAAGGGCGCGGGTTGAAATTGGCAAGTAAGCCGCTGCGCACGATCACTTGGTCGCGCTCGAAGGCAAGCGGCAGAATCGGCATTTTGGCAAGGAAATATTCCTCAAATGCGGCTTCTGCCTGCGGCAGTGTCTCGGCAGACGCGGTGCGCACGGTCATGATATGCTGGTCAAGCGTGATATCGGAAAATCTGCCGAAGTTGAGCGAGCCGCCTGTCATCAGCAGTGCGCGCAAATCGAAATCCGGCGTCATGAGAACATCACCATAGTAAAGATCGAACATACCGCTTGTCAGTGCCGCCTGATACTGTGCAAAGGGAACCGCGTTGATGCGCAGTTCAATTCCAAGGTGCGAAAAGAAGGTGACAAGCTGACTGCATACATTGCGCTTAAAGGTGTTTTCGCTGTTGCAGAGCAGCGTCAGCGAAATGGGATTGCCGTTTGCGTCCTCTGCGCGTCCGTCACCATTTTTGTCCTCAATCCCCATTTGCCGCAGATAGGTATTTGCCTGCTTGAGCGAACCGGACATTTGATTGTCCGGCTGCGGATTGATGGGCAGGACTGCTGGGTCTGCAAAGGTTTGCAGGGACGATTTGCAAAGCATATCGCGGTCGATTGCAAGGCTCAATGCCTTGCGGAAGTTTTCGTTGGCAAGCAGCGGGTGAGACGCGCGTATGCCGAGATAGTGCAGCTCGGTGGTTGGGGTCTGGTAGACATCGACCGCGCCTTTAATCGTGATGGGATTGTCACAGATCCGCTCGGCACGTGTCATAGAAATATCGCCGACAGCAAAGCTGCTGGTGACTGCGTCCGGACGCACGGTGCCGACCAGACCAATCTGTGTCACAGTGCGTACCGGACCGCCGTGCCAGTGTGCATTGGGCAGCAGGACAGGCTCGCCCTCCTGCTCTGTCACGGCAAAAGCACCTGTACCCACAGCAAAGGTGTTGTTTTCTGTGCCTTTTTTCAGAATAGGAATGTCCAACAAACTTAAAAATCGACTGTTTGCCGCAGTTAAGGTGATGCGTACTGTGCGGGAGTCGACCGCGCGGATAGAGGACATATAGGCAGTGCGGTCGTGATAGGGGGAGGTTGGGGTGCGCTGTGCGAGCCGGTAGCTTGCAACAACGTCCTCCGCCGTGACCGGAGATCCGTCAGAAAACAGAAGCCCCTCCTTGAGCACCAGTGTGCAGCGCGTACCCTCCAGTTCATAGCGTTCACACAAAAGCGGCTCGGGCTGGAACTGTTCATTGAGAACGAATACACCCTCATAGAGCGCTTCGCATACGATGCGGTTGATGCTGGAGGTGCTGGTGATGGGGTTGACTTTTTCTGCCGTATAGTAGGGCAGTGCCATGTCGATTGCGCCGTGGGGGGCACGGCTTGCCGCATTGGGGATAGAGCCGCTTGGAACGGTGTCCAGACGCTCGGTCAGGGTACAGCCTGTGAGCAGGGAAAGGGCGGTGCCGCACACGGCGATACGCCATAGAATCGGATACTTCACAGACAAATCACCCCCGCCTGTACGCCGCGTTTGCCGTTGGTTGCCCGATGCGACCAGAAGATATCCGCATGACACCGCGTACAAATGCCGCTGTTTATGATGTTTTGCAGTCCTGCCTGACGCAGGATATCGACGTGAATCCCTTGCAGATCCACATGGAATTTTGCGCCTTTCCTGAGGATATGCGGCTGTACGGCGGAACCCATTTGTTTTTGCATAGCGTCTGGCACATCGGCATCGGTTTCAAAGCAGCTTTGGCAGATGGACGGCCCAATGACCGCAATGATGTGATGGGGCTGCGCGCCGATTTCTACCATTTTTTCCACGGTCTTGGCGGGAATTTGCTTTGCTGTGCCGCGCCAGCCGGCATGACATACTCCGCAAACGCGGCTGACAGGGTCATAAAAGAGTGTGACCACACAGTCGGCATAGAATCCGGCGAGCGGGGTGTCGGGCAGCGCTGTGACCAGTGCATCTGCGTTCCAGTCCATCGGTTTGTGCAGTCCGGTGCCCACTGTCTGCTCGGTGACGATGACGGCGCGGTCGTCATGCACCTGTTGGGTGAGGGTCATGCGTTCGAGCGGGATATGCAGCGCCTTTGCAAGACGGGCATAGTTTTGTCGCACGCAGGCGGGGTCATCGCCGCGCTGAAAGCCGAGATTGAGGCTTTCGCAGTCGCCCGTGCTGACGCCGCCTGCCTTTGTGGTAAAGGCATGACACACAGGCAGTCTGTCGCAGGTATAATATATCAGATCACCGCATTGCCTGCGGCGCATGGAAGCATGCATGGGTTTTCCTCCTGAGCTTTCGAACACATTGTAGTTCTATGGATTGGGTACGGTTTGCGGTTTTTGGAATACAGAAAAATTCTATTTTATATCGCTTGATTAACTTTATCATTATACTACATTGGATACAAGGTCTACAAGGGGCGAAAGCCGCTTTCTGCCTTGGTTTGTCACTGTGTATGAAATCTATGGCAGATGTGCGCCTTTTCCTTGACAAGAGAGACAAAAAGTTATACAATATTTGTGTAATACCTTTTGTAATTATGTACGGCGCCCAGGCCGGAATACTTATATGGGTTATTATTGCTTTACAGATTTTTGCAAACAAATTTTTCTTGGAGGTGTTTCTCAACAATCTATGGATATGCCAATCATTCTCGTCGGTGTTGTCGGTGTGATTCTTGGTTTATTCGTAGGCTACCTGTACCGCAAACAGGTTGCGGAAAAAGAAATTGGCAGTGCTGAACAGGAAGCTACCCGCATCGTAAACGATGCCATTAAGTCTGCTGAAACAAAAAAACGTGAGGCGATCTTGGAAGCGAAGGACGAAATCCACAAAAATCGGAGCGAGGCCGAACGCGAGATCAAAGAGCGCCGCAACGAAACCCAAAAGCTGGAGCGACGTCTCGCTCAGAAAGAGGAGACGCTCGACCGCAAAACAGATGCGCTGGACCAGAAAAATGAGGAGCTTAACCGCAGACTCACACAGGTGCAGAAAACGCAGGAGTCCTGTGAGCAGCTCAAAAATGAGCAGCTTGCAGCGCTGGAACGCATTTCCGGCTTGACCCGTGAGGAGGCAAAGGATTATCTTGTTTCCTCCATCGAGCAGGAGGCACAGCATGATGCCGCAGTGAAGCTGCGCGAAATCAATCAGCGCACAAAGGAAGAGGCGGAGTCCACCGCGCGTGAACTCATTTCCATCGCCATTCAGCGCTGTGCCGCCGATCATGTTGCAGAGGCAACCGTTTCGGTTGTCGCACTGCCGAACGATGAAATGAAGGGACGTATCATTGGCCGTGAGGGACGCAATATCCGTACCCTTGAAACGCTGACTGGTGTGGATCTCATTATTGATGATACCCCAGAAGCCATTACGCTGTCCTCCTTCGATCCAGTTCGCCGTGAGGTTGCGCGCATGGCTCTCGAAAAGCTGATTGCAGATGGACGGATTCACCCGACCCGTATTGAGGAAATGGTCGAAAAGTCCCGCAGGGAAATCGATCAGATCATCAAGAGCGAGGGCGAACGTGCCACTTTTGAAACAGGAATCCATGGTCTGCACCCCGAGCTTATCAAGCTGCTCGGCAGACTGCGTTACCGTACAAGCTATGGTCAGAATATCCTCATGCACTCCATCGAGGTTGCGCATGTTGCCGGCATTCTGGCATCTGAGCTGGGCATTGACCCTGTGCCTGCCCGCCGTGCAGGTCTGCTGCACGATATCGGCAAGGCGGTTGACCATGAGGTGGAAGGCTCACATGTCAGCATCGGCGTGGACCTTGCAAAGAAGTACAAGGAAAGCCCGCAGATTATTCATGCAATCGCCGCACATCATGGCGATGTAGAGCCGCAGACCATCGTAGCATGTCTCGTGCAGGCGGCAGATGCAATTTCTGCTGCACGCCCGGGCGCACGCCGCGAGAATCTGGAAAACTATATCAAGCGTTTGGAAAAGCTGGAGGAAATTGCAAACACGACGCCGGGGGTTTCCAGTTCCTATGCAATTCAGGCTGGACGCGAAATTCGCATCATTGTAAAGCCAGACGAGGTTTCTGACGATAACATGGTGCTTTTGGCACGCGATATTGCAAAGCATATTGAAGATCAGCTCGATTATCCCGGGCAGATCAAGATCAATATGATTCGCGAGACCCGTGCAGTTGATTACGCAAAATAAACAGACAAAAAACCGACAACACCGCGAAAGAGGGAAGCCTGTGCTTCCCTCTTTTTTGACAGCGCAGCCAAAAACAGGCTGCTTTTTTTATTGTCCGTTGAATTTCTGTGCGGCAGAAGCGGTACCGTTTGATATGATTTCCGCAGCGGCTTCCATTGCCCGCAGAGCTGTTTGGTGCAGGACGGGAAGTTCTTCGGCAGAGAATTTGGAAAGCACCCAGTCTGCAAGATCATAGTCGGGGTGCGGCTTTGCGCCAATCCCAATTTTTACGCGGGGAAATAAATCAGAATTGAGATGATAGATAATATTCTTGACACCGTTTTGCCCGCCGGCGGAGCCTTTGGCGCGTACACGCAGCCGACCCACAGGCAGAGAGATGTCATCGAACAGTACAAGGATACGTTCCGGCGGAATCTTATAAAATGCTGCAGCATCGCGCACCGCTTCGCCGGACAGATTCATAAAGGTCTGGGGTTTCATGAACAATACGCGCTTGCCGCCCAGTGTACCGTCTCCGACAAGTGCCTTGAACTTCATTTGGCTGATGCGCTGTCCGGTCTTGGCGCAATAGGCATCGAGCGCACAAAAGCCTGCGTTGTGTCGGGTGTTTTCGTATTGACTGCCCGGGTTGCCGAGTCCCACGACCAGCCACTCGATCGGACCGGTATCCTGCTCCTTCTGTGCACGTTCCTGCGCAAGCTTGTCGAAGATATCGAAAATTGACATAGTGTTTCTCCTTAGAAAAGGCTCCCCGAATCGGGGAGCCTTGGATTTTTTGGTTTACTCAACCGAGAGAATGTAGTAATAAACAGGCTGGCCGCCGTTGATGACGGTGATTTCCAAGTCGTGGTTTTCCCGAAGGAACATTTCCTCAAGCTTTACAGCCTCTTCCTCGGAAACGCCCTCACCATAAATAATGGTAGCAAAGGTACTGTCTGCGCGCACCAGCTCACGCACCAGCTTTTTGAGCACATCATGCGGACGCTTGCTGTTTGCCGCCAGCTTACCCTCGCACAGCGCAAGGTATTCGCCTTCCTTGATCTTCTTTCCGTCAAATTCCGAATTGCGCGCTGCATAGGTGACCTGTCCGGCGCGCACGCCATCGATTGCCTGCTGCATGACTTCGGTGTTTTCGGATTCCTCAGCTTCTCCGTCAAAGACCAGAAGGGCAGAAATTCCCTGCGGGATATTTTTGGTGGGCATGATGATAACTTTCTTGTTTTCACACAAAACCGCTGCCTGCTGTGCTGCCATAATGATATTTTTGTTGTTGGGGAATACATAGACGACCTCTGCCGGCGTGCGGTCTACAGCACGCAGAATGTCCTCGGTGGAGGGGTTCATGGTCTGACCGCCCTGCACAATCTCATCACAGCCAAGGTCGCTGAAAACGGTGTGCAGACCCTCGCCGGCAGCAACGGCAACAAAGCCGTATTTCTTTTCCGGCTCACGGATTTCACGGTCCTTGGGCGCAACCGTGCCCTCAATGACCTTTGCTGTATGCTGTTCGCGCATATTTTCGATTTTGATGGTCAGCAGCGGGCCAAACTTCAGTCCCTCCTCAAGAACCTTGTTTGGCTGGTCGGTGTGTACATGCACCTTTACAATATCGTCGTCCTCGACTACAACAAGAGAGTCCCCGATTTCGCCAAGCAGCGCACGCATACGTCCGACATTGCGCGCCTTGTCCTTGCGTGCCGCGATGAACTCCGTGCAGTAGGTGAAGGTGATATCCTCGTCGTTGATGGCGCCAAAGTCTGCGGCGGCTTCGGACGACGCGCTCTGCTCGATTCTGCGCTCCTTTTGAATCCCGCGGAATGCGTCAAACATGCCTTCAAAGATGACAAGGAAACCGAAACCGCCGGCGTCCACAACACCAGCCTTTTCGAGTACCGGATTTTGCTTTGTGGTTTCGGCAAGTGCGGTCTGTCCGCGCTCCAGAACGGCTTCAAATACATCGTGTACAGAAAGCGCTGGATTGCTCTGGCACAGCTCAACGGCATGCTGTGCAGCCACGCGGGTAACGGTGAGGATCGTGCCCTCGGCGGGTTTCATAACCGCCTTGTAAGCGGTTTCGACGCCCTCGCGCAGTGCAATTGCAAAATCGCAGCCGTCTGCTTCGTCTTTTTCACGTAGCTTTTTTGCCATGCCGCGGAAAAGCAGGGAGAGAATGACGCCTGAGTTGCCGCGTGCGCCGCGCAGGAGTGCAGAAGCGGCGGCATCGGCTGCCTTTGCAAGGGCAGGGTCGGTCAGACGCTGCATTTCCTCTCTTGCTGCCTGCATGGTCATGGACATATTTGTGCCTGTATCGCCATCGGGAACAGGAAATACGTTTAGCTCATTTGCCTGCTCTTTTTTTTCAGCGATGGCGAGGGCGCCCTCCATAACCATTTGCTGAAAGAGCAGCCCAGTGATTTTCTGGTCGTTCATGTTTTGTGTTACTCCTCTTTTCTGTCAGTCTGCTTTGATGCTCTCGACGTAGATATCCACGTTTTTGACATCGATTCCCGTCAGCTGTTCGACGTGATAGCGAACCTCGCTGATGATTGAACGGCATACAGAGGCGATATTGATTCCGTGATCGACTGCAATATGCAGATCGATGTTGATGCCGCCGTCGGGTGCTTCTGAAATTTTGACACCGCGGCTCATGTTTTCCCGACGCAGAAGATGGGCAACACCGTCTGCCACCGAGCGAACCGTCATACCCTTGACACCAAAGCAGGAAGATGCTGCATAGCCCGCAATGCCAGCCATGACGTCGGGCGCAATCTCGATATATCCAAGTTCATTATTGATTCTCATAAGTACCTCCCAAAAGTGAAACCGTTCAGGGCTTGGGGTATGAACCCAAGACTGTGTGATTTACGGATATGCCTTGCACATATGTACCTAGTTTCTATTTTATAATACTTTGCATAAATAAACAAGAGGATTTTTTGAAGCTTATCACAGAAACGGGGAATGTTTCCGATTTCAACGGGGTGCGGGCGGAAAAATGAGGGGGTTTTTGTCAGCTGCAACAAAAGGTTTGCTTTTTTGAGCGGACTCGGATATAATAAGTGCATATAAGCAGAACATATTTTCGATTGTATAGATCGCTGAAAAACAGATACAACACCCAAAAATTGGAAAGGTGCTATATGGATAACTTAAACGAAAAGCAAAGACAGATTTTGAAATATATTGCAGAGGCGACTGCGCAGCAGGGCTATCCGCCCTCTGTGCGTGAAATTGGACAGCATGTCGGGCTGCGCTCGTC
This sequence comes from Butyricicoccus pullicaecorum, assembly GCA_018366035.1. Taxonomy (GTDB): domain Bacteria; phylum Bacillota; class Clostridia; order Oscillospirales; family Butyricicoccaceae; genus Butyricicoccus; species Butyricicoccus pullicaecorum_A. Next base: position 17,931 of record JAGZIW010000016.1, read on the forward strand.
CTCGTCGGTGCATGCGCATCTTATGAAGCTGCGCGAGGAAGGATATCTGGAGCAAGACGCGCACAAGACCCGCTCGCTGGTTGTCAAGGGCATGGCGGCAACGGTGCCGCAGGTACCGATTCTGGGCAGGGTGACTGCGGGTGCCCCTATTTTGGCGGCAGAGTTGGTGGAGGGCTATCTGCCCTATATGTCGGCAGGCGAATATGGGGAACATTTTGCTTTGCAGATTCAGGGAGATTCCATGACCCATGCAGGAATCTTGGACGGCGATTATATCATTGTGCATCGGCAGGAGTTTGCAAGGCACGGGCAGATTGTGGTTGCGCTTTTGGACGATGAAGCGACCTGCAAGACCTTTACCGTACAGGACGGGCACATATGGCTCATGCCGGAAAATCCGGCATATTCTCCCATTGACGGACAAAATGCCCGTATTTTGGGCGTGGTCGTCGCGCTGCACAGAGAGTTTGTATGACCGGTAAGGACAGCGTTGGCGCAGTCAAGGGCATCGGCGTCAAAAAACAGGCATTGTTTGAAAAACTGTCTATCTGCACGCTGCACGATGCGCGCGAGTTTTATCCGCGGGATTATGAGGACCGCACAAAGCTGGTGCCCATTTCCGAGTTGGCAGAGGGAGAGAAGGCGGCGATTTGTGCGGTCGTGGGTACGGAGCCTGCGACACGCAGAATCCGCAAGGGGCTGGATATGACCCGACTGCGCGTTTTTGACAGCACGGGCACACTATGGATTACCTATTATAACAATCGGTATGGCACGGCGAAGCTGCACGTGGGCAGTACCTATGTGTTTTATGGTAAGGTGCAGGGAAGCGGGGCGCTGCGCAATATGGTTGCGCCTGCCAGCGAACCGGTTCTTACGGGACAGCCGCCGCCGCGCCGCATGTATCCCATCTATCCGCTGACAGCGGGACTGACACAGCGCGATATCCAGCGCGTTGTGGAGACGGCGCTTGCCGTGCCGGCAGAGCCGGAATGGCTGCCCGAGGACATTGCGGCGCGGTATCGGCTGATTTCCCATGCCGAGGCGCTGCAGCAGATTCATAAGCCGCAGAATGTGAATGAAGTACAGTCTGCAAGACAGCGGCTGATTTTTGAGGAGCTGTTCCTGCTGTGCTGCGGACTGGCACGGCTTAAGGAACGCCGCACCGACGTTTCCGGACTGCCCTTTTCCAAAGGAGCACCTGAGGATTTTTGGACGCTCCTGCCCTTTGCGCCCACCGGCGCACAGCGGCGTGCGGCGCAGGAGATCTGGCAGGACGTGCAGGGACAGCGCCCGATGAACCGTCTGGTGCAGGGCGATGTAGGCTCAGGCAAAACCGTTCTGGCTGCCGTCCTCTGTTATCTTGCGGCGCAAAACGGGTATCAGTCGGCAATCATGGCGCCGACTGAAATCCTTGCCGCGCAGCATATGGAATCGCTTGCGCCAATTTTTGCACGGGTGGGTGTGCGGTGTATACTGCTGCTGGGCTCGATGAGCGCTAAGCAAAAGGCGGAATGTAAGGCGCAGATCGCGGCGGGAGACGTGCAGGTCATTATTGGCACGCATGCCATCATTCAAAAGGACGTGTCGTTTCAAAGGCTGGGTGCGGTAGTGGTCGATGAACAGCACCGTTTTGGTGTGGCGCAGCGCGCCATGCTCCACGAAAAGGGGCAGATGCCGCATGTACTGGTGATGTCTGCCACACCGATTCCGCGTACCCTTGCCCTTATTCTTTATGGGGACCTTGATGTGTCCGTGGTGGACGAACTGCCGTCGGGACGCATGCCGGTGCCGACCTTTGCGGTGGGGGAATCCATGCGCCGGCGCATCGAGGTCTTTATCGAAAAGCAAATCAGAGAGGGGGGACAGGTCTATGTGGTCTGTCCGCTCGTTGAGGAGGGAGAACTGCCGCTCAAAAGCGCACAGGCACACGGCGCAGCATTACAGAAATGCCTGCCGCATCGTCGGGTCGGCGTTCTGCATGGCAAAATGAAGGCTGGCGAAAAGGATACTGTCATGCGCCGGTTTGCCGCAGGAGAGTTGGATATCTTGGTGGCAACGACTGTTATTGAAGTCGGTGTCAACGTGCCCAATGCCAGTTTGATGGTCATTGAGGACGCAGACCGCTTCGGGCTGTCTCAGCTGCATCAGCTGCGCGGACGGGTGGGACGCGGCACACGGCAGTCCTACTGCATCTGCTTTGGAGCAGACAAGGGAGCGCAGGTAAGGGAACGCCTCAAGGTGCTTTGCAGCACCAATGACGGATTTGAGATTGCCCGCGCTGACCTTGCACAGCGCGGCCCGGGCGACTTTTTCGGCAAGCGTCAGCATGGCCTGCCTGTGCTCCGAATCGCCGACCTTGCCGCCGACCTCACCCTCATGCAGAAGGCAAAGGACGAAGCAGATGCCCTGCTCGCGCAAGACCCTGCGCTGCTGGGGGTGCCTGCCCTGCGTGAGCGGGTGCAGCAGATGTTTTCTGAACATGTAGATCTTTAACTGCGCGCATGTCCAAGCGGACTGCTCTTGGAGTGATCATTTCACAACCATGCGGGGGGCGGTGACAGCGGGTGCGCCCGATTTGCGCAAATACTTGCAATTATATGGCGAATCAGTTACAATGAAAAAAATAAAAAATTGTGATGGCACATAGATTATGGAGGATTGCTGTGAGCACAAAGAAAGCAGGCGTGAGCCGGAAAAAAGCAAGAGAAATTGCACTGCATTTGATTTTTGAACTGGGATTCGGTGCATTTGAGGCAGAAAATGTAATGACAGAGCGTCTGGACGAGGAGATCATGCGCTCGATCGGCAGCGAAATCGCACTCTATGCAGGCCCGCTCGATGCCGTCCAGACAAAGTATATCGTCACCGTGGTAAAGGGCGTTGCCGAGCATTTGGAATCACTCGACGCCCAAATTGCCGAAAATGCAAAGGGCTGGACACTGTCCCGCCTGTCTCGGATTACCATGGCGATCCTGCGCCTTGCCCTGTACGAAATGCAGTATGTAGAGGACGTGCCGGTCGGCGCTGCCATCAATGAGGCGGTCGAGCTGGCAAAGGTGTATGACTCGGAAGAAACCGCGGCATTTATCAATGGCGTTCTGGGTACGGTCGCACGCAATGCGGAGCAGGCATGAAGCGGTATTATTTAGGTATCGACACATCGAATTACCGCACCTCTGCCGCGCTCTATGCGCCGGAGGAGGGCACATGGAAAAACAGCGGCAGACTGCTTGATGTGCCGGAGGGGACGATTGGACTGCGGCAGTCAGATGCTGTCTTTCAGCACAGCCTGCATCTGCATGAGATGATCTCGGCACTGCCTGCCGGCATTGCCGGTGAAATCGAAGCGGTCTGCGTGTCAGTCGCGCCGCGTGCAGTCAGCGGTTCCTATATGCCCTGCTTTCTGGTGGGGCAGAACATGGCGGCAGGCATTGCCCATATTTTGGGTGTGCCGCTTTATGTCTGTTCGCATCAAATCGGTCATGTCGCAGCGGCGGCACTGTCCGCAGGGGTGCTGGACTGGCTGACTCAGGATTTTTACGCTTGGCATGTATCTGGCGGCACAACCGAGCTTTTGCGCGTGTCTGCCGGACAGGACAATGGCGGTCTGCCCCGCGCCGATTGTATCGGCGGTACAAACGATTTGGCGGCAGGACAGCTCATTGACCGCACAGGTGCGCTTTTGGGTCTGCCGTTTCCGGCAGGGGAAGCCCTTGAAAGGCTGGCAGAGCAGGCGGACAGCGAACTGTGTTTCCGTCCCAAGGTGGAAAACAGCACCTTCTCTTTGTCCGGTATGGAGAATAAAGTCAAGGAACTGTATGCAAAGCAGACAGCGCCCGAGAACATTGCTGCATTTGCCATTCGCACCATTGCGTGTGCACTGGAGCGCGCAACCACGCAGGCGTGCAAAAAGCAGGCGCTGCCGGTTCTGTGTGCGGGCGGTGTGATGAGCAACCGCTTTTTGCAGCGGTATATGGCAGAGCGCTTTGAGGCGCGGTTTGCAGAGCCGGTGCTTTCCGGAGACAATGCCGTGGGCGTCGCTGTGGTGGCATATTTGCAGCATTTGGCGCAGCAGCAATAGACACGCTCTGGGTCAGGGAAAAGCAATCTGTATATGGAGACACATATGAGTCATATTTATTCGGTCACACAGCTCAGTCAGGAAATCAAAAATCTGCTCGAAAGCCGCGCGGATTTTCGAAATATTTTTGTACAGGGCGAGATATCGAACTATAAACAGCATACTTCTGGGCATCACTATATGACGCTCAAGGACGCGGGCGGCGCAATCAGTGCGGTTTTGTTCCGTGCCGATGCCCAGCGTCTGCGCTTTCAGCTGGCAAATGGCATGAAGGTCATTGCGCGCGGACGTGTCAGTTCCTTTCCCAAGACCGGACAGGTACAGCTTTATCTCGCGGATTTGATGCCGGACGGTGCGGGCGCTCTGCATCTCGCTTTCGAGCAGCGCAAGGAAAAGCTGTACCGTGAGGGGCTTTTCGATGCGGCACATAAAAAACCGCTGCCGTCCATGCCGGAAACCATTGCGCTGGTCACGTCGCCGACAGGTGCCGCTGTGCACGATATGCTCCGCATTTTGGCGCGGCGTTTCCCGCTGGCACGGGTGCAGATTTGGGGTGTACTCGTGCAGGGAGACAAGGCGGGGGACAGCATTGCACGGGCAATTGCGGCGGTCAATGCGCATGGACAAGCGCAGGTGATTGTTGTCGGGCGCGGCGGCGGCTCGCTGGAGGACCTTTGGGCGTTCAATGAAGAAGTGGTTGCCCGTGCCATCTTTGCGAGTAAAATACCCGTGGTTTCGGCGGTGGGACACGAACCGGACGTCACGATATCGGATTTTGTTGCCGATTTGCGTGCACCTACGCCATCTGGCGCGGCGGAGCTCATCGTGCCCGACAGCGCGGAACTGCGCTTGCAGCTGGACAGGCAGATGGAACGTCTTGACCATGCGGTGCGCAAGCAGCTGGCCGAGACGCGCACCCGCACAGCTGTGCTTGCGGAGCGCTTGGGGCGGTATGCACCGGCGCAGTATGCCGCGGAGCAGCGCCGCAGGGTGGAACTGTTGGAGATGCGGCTGACACAGGCAATGCAGCACAGACTGCGCGAATGCCGCAGTCAGCTTGTGCGCAGGTCTGAGCAGCTGACCAGACTGCGCGTGCTGGACAGGCAGTCGGCACGTCTGTCTGCCTGTGCCGGAAGATTGCAGGCACTGAGCCCGCTGAGCGTGCTGGCACGTGGATTTTCTGTGGTGACCGACAGCGCGGGCGATCTCGTGACCGACAGCAAACAGCTTGCGTCCGGCGATATGGTAAAATTACAGCTTGCGAGCGGGAGCGCGCAGGCACAGATACGATCGGTTACACAGGAAAGGAAAGCAACATGCCAAAAAAATTGACATTTGAACAGTCTATGGTGCAGCTGGAGGAGATTGTGCGGCAGCTGGAGCAGGGCGAGGCAACGCTTGAGAACAGTCTGAAGCTGTTTGAGCAGGGTACAAAGTTGGTATCCTCCCTGCATGGACAGCTGGACGCCGCACAGCAGAAGGTGGAACAGATGATGGTGGGAGCAGATGGGGAAATTCAGGAAGTACCTTTTGTAGTCGAGGAGGACAGCAAATGAATACACGTTTGAAATCCTATACCGAGCAAATCGAGCAGGCGCTCGACACCTATTTGAGTCCCTTGGGACATATCGGCAGAGAACGTATTTTGGAGGCAATGCGGTATTCGGCGCTCCAAGGCGGCAAGCGCCTGCGTCCGGTCTTGCTGCTGGAGTTCTGCCGTGTGTGCGGCGGTGATGTAGAACAGGCTTTGCCGTTTGCGTGTGCGCTGGAAATGATCCACACCTATTCGCTGATCCATGACGATCTGCCCTGTATGGACGATGATGATCTGCGTCGGGGCAAGCCCACCAACCACAAGGTGTTTGGCGAGGGCATGGCGGTGCTGGCAGGCGACGCCCTTCTGACTTATGCGTTCGAAATTGCATCGTGTGATAACAACGGGCTTGACCCGCGTGTGGTGCTCAAGGCGGTCACTGCATTGGCACAGGAGGCGGGCTACTGCGGTATGATCGGCGGTCAGGTCATGGATATCGCTTCTGCCAAGACGGAAATCTCCTGCGAGGAGCTTTTGGAACTCGAGGACTTGAAAACCTGCGCACTGATTCGCGCGGCAGCGCGTATTGGCTGTATTGTTGGCGGCGCAACTAAAGAGCAGACACACGCGGCGCTTGTCTATGCAAACCGCGTGGGGCTTGCCTTCCAAATTGAAGATGATATTTTGGATATCGAGGGCGATGAGGCGATTTTTGGAAAGCCCATCGGCTCGGATCAGGAGCGCGGAAAGCCGACCCTGCCAGAGGTCTTTGGCATGGACGCCTGCAAAAACATGGTGCGTGAGCTGACCGATGAGGCGATAGAGATCGTGCGTATTTTCCCTGAATCGGATTTTCTCATAGAAATTGCAGAGCAGCTTGCCGTGAGACAAAAGTAAAGAGATATGGGGCATTGACGGAACAGAGAGGGCGCAGACGGACTGCGCCCTTTTTCTATTTGTGCGCACGGGGAAACGCATGCAGATTGTATGTCTTTACAGCAAGAAATGAATAAATTTTCACGTACTGCATAAAAATTTACAAAGAAGCCCTTGCAATTCTCGTCTAATTGTGGTAACTTATCCGTGTGACGCAGTATTCTAGTCAGGCGTTCTTTCCCTAGGATGGGCCTAAAAATCCATCGAAGGGCATATCGATGAAGTCCCTTGTGCTTGCTTCTTACGCCCAGTTTGGGGTGGGTGCTGGGGGTTAAGACTTTAGGGCGCGTTTCAATGGCATGAAATACCGACCCTATTGTCGTGGAGACCCGACTCTGTGGGCCACCTATAGCACCTCTTCGGAGGTTGATGGCTGACCTACGGACCGGGGTGAAACCTGTAATGCGGTGCAGAGAAAGGTGTATGGGAACTGATTGCGCAATCGGGCCTGTGCGCTGCATCAACGTGCTGTGTACAGAGTAGCCTGCCTTGCGTGGTTATGGTGAATGAGATACCCACCTGACAGCCTGTGGCCGCGGGCTGGCGGGCATTGATTTCTGAAACCATAGCTGCAAAAGAGGCTAAGGAAAGAACTGATCCTGTCGTGGAAATCACCTAGGCTGTCTGAAATACGGGCGGGCGTGGGATTGCAGTGCGGACTCAGTGGCAATTCGGTCTCGGAAGTGGCAACACTCCGACACGCGCTTCAAAGGGAAACCGCCGGAGCGGCGACGCACGGCAGTGCGCGGGGAAATCCAACCGAACCTAAGCCGCAAGATTTACCACCCCCGCTGTCACATTTTTTAATATGTAGGACTGCCTGAAACCTCTTGTTTCGGGCTTTCTTTGCAGTATTGGCAAGTACCTGTTTGGGAAAACGGGCATTGCCTCAGTTTGTGTTGCAGGTGAAGGAGTATTATGACACAGGGAGATATAGACAAAAATCGGAAAAAGCACAAGCCAAGACTTTGGGATATGGTGAACTGGAAATGGGTCGGAACGATTACAGCGCTTTCCTTTCTCATTTCGGTTTCCATGTCCTATCTGTCCAATGAGGCACTGAAAACCGTCAACAATGTTGCCGCATTTTTTATTCTGCTGCTGTTTGTTGCAATTGGTATCGTCTTTGATATCATTGGCGTTGCTGCAACCTCCACGACCGAAAAGGAGCTGCATTCCATGGCTGCCAAAAAGGTGCATGGTGCAAGACAGGCGGTTTGGCTTTCCCGCAATGCGGAAAAGGTGGCAAGTTTCTGCAATGACGTGGTGGGCGATATTTCGGGCATCATCTCCGGCGCCACCGGTGCAATCATTATTACGCACATCACATCGGGGCTGAGCGGCTTTCAGACGCTGATTGTCTCGCTCACAGTGACCGGCTGCATTGCAGCCGCGACCATTGGCGGCAAGGCGATTGGCAAGGTGTTCGGAATCTCCAAAAGTGTCGCCATTATCCATACCGCAGGCAGGATACTGGCATTTCTGCATCTGCCACAGGAAAAGAAACGGTGAATCCATGGAAAATAAAAACAGATATGGCGCGCTGGATTTGGTCAACAGTCCAGACGATCTGCGGGCAATGTCCTTTGACGTCAAGCGAACGCTGTGTGCGAACATTCGCGAGTTTATTATCGATCATGTGTCCCAAACCGGTGGGCATCTGGCGTCCAATCTCGGTATCGTCGAGCTGACGGTCGCGCTGGAAAGTGAGTTTGATTCGCGCCGTGACCGCATTATTTATGATGTGGGACATCAGTGCTATGTGCATAAAATTCTGACAGGACGCAAGGCGCAGTTTGATACGCTGCGTACCTATGGCGGGCTGAGCGGCTTTTTGAAGCCCTCGGAGAGTGATACCGACCCGTGTATCACAGGACATGCCTCCAGTTCGGTATCGGTTGCTCTCGGTATGGCACATGCACGCACCATTAAAAATGACAGATATCATGTGATAGCAGTTATTGGAGACGGTGCACTGACCGGCGGCATGGCGTATGAAGCGCTGAGTGATGCGGGTGCCAGTCAGGAGCCGCTCATCGTCATTCTCAATGACAACAATATGTCCATTGACAAAAATGTGGGCGGTATGGCGCGGCATCTGGCAAAGCTGCGTGTATCGCCGCAGTACTTGGGCACCAAGAACCGCATTAAAAATATGCTTTCGCACATACCCGGGGGCAAGTCGCTGACCGCCAAGGGGACAAAGCTGAAAAGCGCGATTAAGTCGGTAGTGCTGCCCTGCTCTATGTTTGAGCAGATGGGGTTTACCTATCTGGGGCCGGTCGACGGGCATGATCTGTCCGCGCTGTCGTTTCACTTGCAGCTGGCAAAGCGTTTGCGCGGTCCGGTGCTCCTGCACGTCATGACCAAAAAGGGCAAGGGCTATCCCTTTGCAGAGCAGGCGCCCGACCGGTTTCATGGGGTATCCAGATTCGATCCCGCCACCGGTGTGCTGCCGCAGTCAGAGGGAGACTTTTCCGCAGTTTTTGGTGAGGAGCTGACAAAGCTTGCGCAGTGTGATGAGCGTATTTGCGCCATTACAGCGGCAATGCCCTCTGGTACAGGGCTTTCGGGCTTTGCCCAGCAGTTTCCGCAGCGCTTTTTTGATGTGGGCATTGCCGAGGAACACGCAGTGGCAATGACCGCTGGCATGGCAAAGCAGGGACTGCGCGCGGTATGTGCAATCTATGCCACCTTTTTGCAGCGTGCCTACGACCAGCTCATTCACGATGTATCGGTTGCCGGAGATATTCCGGCGGTGTTTGCTGTTGACCGTGCGGGCATTGTGGGAGCGGACGGTGCGACCCATAACGGAACCTTTGATATCCCGTTTCTGCGCACCATTCCGAATATGACGATTTTATGTCCGGCAAACTATGCCGAACTGCGCACCATGCTCACGCAGGCGCTCTATCACAATGAGACAGGCGGTGCGGTCGCCATTCGCTATCCGCGCGGCAAGGAAGGGGCTTTCACGGCAGACACGGCGGCGCAGCCTATTTGCTGTGTACGTCCGGCAGAACAGCCTGCGGCAACCATTTTGACCTACGGCATCTTGGTCAATGAAGCAATGACTGCCGCGGCACTCTTGGAAAAGCAGGGCATTTCGGTGAGTATCTGGAAGGTGAACGAGATTTCCAGCCGCACCGAGCAGGCGCTTGCCGCCCTGCTCGAGCAGTTTGCGCCCGCGACCGCTGTGCTGGAGGACGTGGTGCAGAATGGTTCGTTTTCCGAGGCGGTGTGCCGCGCCGCAGACGCGTACGGCAAGGCAATGCAGCTTTTTTGCATCAATACCGGAAATCGTTTCCTGCCGCACGGTTCGCCGGCACAAATTTATAAGCTATGTGGTATGGACGGCGCAAGTGTGGCGCATTTGCTGACCGAATATCTGAATAAAAGGGGAAACAACATTGGCGAAGAAAAGACTGGATATATTGATTTTTGAACAGGGTCTGGTGCCGTCCCGCGAGCGGGCAAAGACAACCATTATGGAGGGACTTGTCTATGTCAATGGGCAAAAGGCGGACAAGGCAGGCACGATGGTCGCTGAGGACGCCAAAATCGAGGTGCGCTCCAATGCCAAGCAATTTGTATCGCGCGGCGGCAAGAAAATCGAAAAGGCACTGGGATATTTTGCCATCGATCCGGCGGGGCTGGTGGTGATGGACGTGGGCGCATCGACAGGCGGGTTTACCGACTGCCTGCTGCAGCGCGGCGCAGTCAAGGTATATTCGATTGATGTGGGATATGGGCAGCTTGCATATCAGCTGCGCATAGACCCCCGTGTGAAGTGTATGGAGCGAACCAATATCCGATATGTAACGGCAGATATGCTGGAGGAGACCCCTTCTCTTGCGGTGATTGATGTTTCCTTTATATCACTCAAGCTGGTTTTGCCGGTCGTCGCACAACTTTTAGATGAGACAGGGCGCATTGCCTGTCTTGTAAAGCCGCAGTTTGAGGCAGGCAAGGGCAAGGTTGGCAAGAAGGGCGTGGTACGTGACCCAGAGATTCATAAAGAGGTGCTCGATGCCTTTATTGAAAATGCACATGCCGCAGGGCTGCACGTGCATGATATGACCTTCTCTCCCATCAAGGGACCGGAGGGCAACATTGAATTTCTGGGATATCTGGGCAAAGCGCTTACCGAAACCGAAATCGACACCGAAGCACTGGTGCGGCAGGCACATGCAGAACTCGATGGGAGAATGTAAAATATGGCAAAGATCTATATCAGCCCAAATCTGCGCAAGCAGGGCATTGCGCAGGCGGTCAGCCAAACCTGTGCGGTGCTGCGTGCCCATGGGGCACAGGTGCTCATGCCGACGCAGGCGTCGATGCTGTGTGATGAGGGTGTGACCTATCTCGGACAGGAGGAAGGGATTCGGCAGGCTGACGCCATGGTGGTGCTCGGCGGAGACGGTACGATTTTGCGCATTGCAGAGCTTGCTGCACGCTATGGCACACCGATTTTGGGTGTGAATCTTGGGCATGTGGGTTTTATGACCGAACTGGAATTGGGAGAGATTCCCATGGCTGCCAGACTGTGTCAGGGAGACTTTACCATTGATGACCGCATGATGCTGTCTGTTCACGTACTGCGTGCGGGTGCGAGTGTCTATCAGGGCACCGCGCTCAATGAGGTCATGGTGAGTAAGAAGCTTCCGTTTCATATCATTCAGATGCGCCTGACATCGGACGGGGAGACCGTCGCAGACTTTAAGGGCGATGGGCTGATCCTTGCGACCCCGACCGGTACAACCGCTTACTCGCACTCGGCTGGCGGGCCTATCATTGAGCCAACGGCAGAGAATATTGCAGTGACTCCGGTTTGTCCCTTTACCATTGGCGCAAAGCCCCTCGTATTTTCGCCCCATCGGAAGTTGACCGTTCGTGTGTCGGGCACGGGAAGCGCATGTGTTTCGGCAGATGGGGGCGATGGCTTTGAGCTGCTGCCCGATGATGTGGTATCTGTCGAGCGGGCAGAGTATCCTGCCAGACTTATTCGCGTCAAAAATAGAAATTTTTATCAGATTTTACGGTATAAGCTATCTGACGGAGGAGAACCAATACATGAAGTTTCAGAGACAGGCGAAGATTCTTGACCTGATTGAAAAGCAGGAGATCGAGACACAGGAGGAATTGTCCGAACAGCTTCGGCTCATCGGCTATACCACCACACAGGCAACGGTATCGCGTGACATCAAGGAACTGCGCCTGATTAAGATTTTGTCTGCACAAACCGGAAAATATAAGTATGCAGTGGCGTCTACCGAGGTTGAGAGCAGCTTTAGCACCAGACTGCGCAATATCTTTAAGGAGTGTGTGACCGATATCAATATCGCGCAGAATATTGTGGTCATCAAAACCCTGCCCGGGCTGGGGCAGGCAGCAGCAATGGCAATCGATGCCATGCGCAATCAGGCGGTAGTCGGTTCTCTGGGCGGTGATGATACCGTGTTCATTGTCATGAAGGACAATGAAACGGCACAGACCTTCTGCACAGAAGCACGTACCATGCTGTCCTGACGCATAGACGACAAAGGAGAGGGCAGTGTGCTGAGTTTATTACATATCGAAAATATCGCAGTCATTGAGCAGGCAGATATTGAATTTGAGGACGGCTTGACCGTCCTAACCGGCGAAACCGGTGCGGGAAAATCCATCATCATTGATTCGGTGGGGGCAATCCTTGGCAAGCGCACCAGCCGAGATTTGGTGCGGGCAGGTGCGGAAAAGGGCTTTGTGAGTGCTATTTTTACTGATTTGCCGCAAGAATTGACCAGCAAATTGCAGGAATATGGACTCGACGGAGAGGAACCGGATTCCCTGCACATTCAGCGTCAGCTTTCCGCCGACGGCAAAACCGTGTGCCGAATCAACATGAAGCCGGTGGCGCTCTCCCTGCTTCGGGAGCTGTCCCCCTATCTCATCAATATCCATGGGCAGCATGATGGACAAAAACTCATGGACGACGAGTATCACATTGATTTTTTGGACAGCTTTGCGGAGGTTTCCGGAATCTTGGAGGAGTATCAGCCGCTCTATCACCAGTTGCTCTCCATGAAACGGCAAATCACTGCCTTGGAGCGCAGCGAACAGGAGCGCTTGCAGCGTATTGATGTGCTGCGTTTTCATCTGGAGGAAATCGAGCAGGCAGAATTGCAGGCGGGAGAGGAAGAAACCCTTACGGCACGAAAAACATTCTTTGACAATGTCAGCCGTCTGGCACACGCCCTGCATCGGGCACATCAGCTGTTGGACGACGAGGAACAGGGTATTTGCACCGCCGTGGAGCAGGTCAGCAGCACCCTGACAGAGATTTCTGATGTGACTCCTGCCATCGGTGGTCTGCTGGAGCGGGCTGAGGAAGTCAAATATATGCTGGCAGATTTGAGAGACGCCATTGCACAGGAGCAGAGCCACACAGAATTTTCTGCGAGCGAGCAGGAAATGGTGGAGGAGCGCCTTGACCAAATTTATCGCTTGGAACAAAAGTATGGCGAAACGATATCTGATGTGCTGGATTATGCAGCGTCCGGTCGGGACGAGTTGGACAGGCTGCAGTCGGCAGATGAGCGCCGCGATGTATTGCGGGCAGAATACCGCAAAATGCTTGCCCGTGCCAAGGAACTGGCACAGGAGCTTTCCGCACGCAGACGGGAGGCGGCGGTACAGCTGGAGGAACGGATTGTATCCGAACTGCGTGACCTCGATATGGCAAAGGTGCGGCTGTCGGTACAGGTGGAAACCGGTTCCAAGCTGACCACACATGGTTTGGATACTGTGACCTTTCTCATTTCGGTCAACCCGGGTGAGGCACTCAAGCCGCTTTCCAAGGTGGCATCCGGCGGTGAACTGTCCCGCGTGATGCTTGCTGTCAAAAATGTGCTGACTGCTCGCGAGCCTGTGGGCACACTCATTTTCGATGAGATCGATACCGGTGTCAGCGGACGCGCCGCACAGAAAATCGCGCACAAGTTGGTGCAGATTGGCAGGCAAAAGCAGACACTTTGTGTGACGCATTTGCCGCAGATTGCTGCCATGGGAAATCATCATATGCTGATTTCCAAGTCGGTTGTGGGCGAGCGTACCTATACCTCGGTCGTGCCCATTGCGGGAGAGGTGCGTACAGACGAGATTGCCCGTATGCTTGCCGGCGATGCCATTACTGAAAATACAAGAAAGAATGCACAGGAGCTGCTTTGCGCGGCGGCAAAATAAAATGAGGATTTTTCACGAGAACTTTAAGGAACGCGCCCCCTGATATTGGGTAGGGAGATCGAAGCAATTACATTTTAGAAAGGGTTGGAAAACCGATGAAGCTATATGATGAACTGAAAGCGCGCGGCTTGATTGCGCAGGTTACCAATGAAGAAGAAATCAGCAAGATGATCAATGAGGGGAAGGCAACCTTTTATATTGGCTTTGACCCCACCGCGGACAGCCTGCATGTCGGTCACTTTATGGCGCTTTGCCTGATGAAGCGCCTGCAAATGGCAGGCAACCGCCCGATTGCCCTGATTGGCGGCGGTACGGGCATGGTAGGCGACCCGTCCGGCCGTACCGATATGCGTTCCATGATGACACCGGAAACCATTCAGCACAACTGTGACTGTTTTAAGAAGCAGATGGAGCGCTTTATTGAGTTTGGTGAGGGCAAGGCGCAGATGGTAAACAATGCGGACTGGCTCATGAATCTCAATTATATTGAGCTGCTCCGTGAGGTTGGCGCATGCTTCTCTGTCAACAATATGCTGCGTGCAGAGTGCTATAAACAGCGTATGGAAAAGGGACTGAGCTTTTTGGAGTTCAACTATATGATTATGCAGTCCTACGATTTCTACTACCTGTTCCAGCACTACGGCTGCAATATGCAGTTCGGCGGCAATGACCAGTGGTCGAATATGCTGGGCGGCACCGAACTGATTCGCCGCAAGCTGGGCAAGGACGCGTATGCAATGACCATCACCCTGCTCTTAAACTCGGAGGGCAACAAGATGGGCAAGACCGCAGCGGGCGCTGTCTGGCTTGACCCGAACAAGACAAGCCCTTACGATTTCTACCAGTACTGGCGCAACATTGACGATGCAGACGTGCTCAAGTGTATCCGTATGCTGACCTTCCTGCCGATCGAGCAAATCAACGAGATGGACAGCTGGGAGGGTGCACAGCTGAATCGTGCCAAGGAAATTCTGGCACATGAGCTGACCGAGTTGGTACACGGCAAGGAGGAAGCGGACAAGGCTGAGGAAGCGGCACACAGCATCTTTGGCGGCGGCGGCTCCAGCGAGAACATGCCAACCACCACGCTGACCGATGCAGACTTTACCGACGGCAGCATTGGCGTGCTGACCCTGTTGGTAAAGTGCGGACTGGCAGCCTCCAACGGTGAGGCAAGAAAGCTCGTACAGGGCGGCGGCGTGACCATCGACAGCGAAAAGGTGACAGACTTTAAGATGACCCTGTCTGCCTCTGATTTTGCACAGGAGCGCATCATCAAGAAGGGCAAGAAAACTTTCCATAAGGTCGTAAAGGGTTAAGCCCATAGAATAGAGAAATCCCCCGAATCTGGATTCGGGGGATTTTTGTGTTTACCGGATAATTGAAGCGGACGATTTTGGGAGTCCTAAGATATCAAAAACATTTTGCCGTACTTTGTCCGCATTTGTAAAATGATAGACAAATGGACGTTCGCCAATCAAGACATAGCAATCTGCATGGAAGAAATGGATATCAATGAAATGCGTTCCAGTATGTAGCCCAATATACAGATAATCTTCTGATGAACCGGAGGCGGGAGGGTATAGGGTTCCGTAGATCTTACAGGTTTTGAGATAGGCGAGAAGTTCCTGCTTTGCAGAATCAGATACAGGAAAATTTCCTGTATTCTGGCTTGCAGTCGATTCGTAGGCAATGTTCTGTAATATGACATCGCCTTTTATTAGGGATTTTGGCGTAAAGCAGAGAACAGACAGCAGGATAAACAGCGCAAAAAGAAAGATACGTTTATGTAGTCTCATTTGTAAGCGCTCCTTTGTGTAGAGAAAAAGTAAAAGTCCCCAAACCGATTGGGCTTGAGGACTTTGCAATATTAGGGGAATACGAATTAGTATTTATCGTTTCCAACTGATGGAATAAAGGGAGTGTTTGCCGGAGCCGCCGGAGCTGCTTCTGCGGCATCTGCCAAACGGAACTGGCTGACCAGCTCATTCATAAGTGCTGCCTGAGAGGACAGTTCTTGGCTGGCTGCGGCAGACTGCTCGCTGGTTGCGGAATTGTTCTGTACAACAGAGGAAATCTGATCAACCGCCGTTGTGATTTGCTGGATATCCTCAGCCTGTGCAACCGAAGCTACCGAAATATGGTTGATGATTTCTACCGTTGTGCTGACCTTTTCGGCAAGCAGCTTAAAGGAATTGTTGGTTGTCTCGGCAACATCAACGCCGTGCTGTACGGTGGAGAGTGCGCTTTCAATCAGGACAGTGGTATTTCGTGCAGCCTCCGCAGATTTCGCAGCCAGATTGCGGACTTCATCTGCAACCACTGCAAAGCCCTTGCCGGCAGTACCTGCGCGGGCAGCCTCGACAGCGGCATTGAGTGCCAGAATATTGGTCTGGAATGCGATATCTTCAATAACCTTGATGACCTTACCGATATCCTCTGAGGTATCGGAAATTTCATGCATAGCATTTGCCATCTGCTTCATATCTTCGAGTGTTTTCTGTGTGAGCGCACCGGATTCGTTGGAAAGTTCACTTGCATTCTTGGCATAAGATGCGTTGTCGCTGACCTTTTCGGATACATGCTCCAGACGGGCAGATAACTCCTGCACGGTACCGGCCTGCTCGGCTGCGCCCTGTGCCAGTGCCTGTGCACCATCAGAAACCTGATTGGAGCCCATATCGATTTGATTTGCGTAGGCGAGGATATCACCAAAAGCATTGTTGAGCCGGCGCATCAGCATGCGAAGGGACTGCTGAATTTCCTGTGTTTCCCCGGGGAATTCCTGCGTGATTTCGAAGGAGAAGTCGCCATTTGCCAAAAGCGCTACCTCACGATTGATGTGGTCAATGATCTCGCGCAGGATATCGAAACTTTCCTGCACATGGGTACAGATCATGCCAAATTCATCTTGGCTGTCATAGGAAAGCGTTTTGCTGAAATCGCCCTCGCGCAAAGAAATGGCAGCGTCTTCCAGCAGACCCAGAGGAATCAGGATCACATCGAGCAGCTTTTTCATGATAAAAAGGCTGGCGACAACTGCGCCAAGGACGAGCAAAAGACATGCAATGCGCACATTGTTATATAACTTTTGTACTTTTTCATACCGTTCTGTATTTACAGTTTGCTGTTGATTTGTCACCTGTGTAAGCAAATCGGTTTCCTGCTGCAAAAGCGGCATGAGTTCATCGTACAGCATACGGGTTGCCAGAATATCTGTCTCAGGTGTATTCTGCTTAATGAGAGAAATCAGGTTGGTTCGAATGGGGTCCTGCGCCTGAATACACTGGTCCACTGCGTCAAACAGGGATTTATCCAGAGTGCTGTTGTTTTTATACTCTTGAAGCAGCGTTTTGTTGCGGGTAAGTTCTTTTTGCGCTTCGGACAGATGTGCATTGAATTTTTCAGGATCAGTTTCCTGCACAGCCATTAAAAGCCAGCTGGTTTCGCTGCGCAGATTGCGGCGGATTTCCCACACGCGCTCGGTGTTTGGAAGCGTCGAATTCATGAGCGTTTGAATGTGATTATCGAGCGACTGCATGCTAGCAAAACCGGCGGCTGCAATACACAAAGCCAAACAGATAATGATAGCAAAGCTGATAAACAATTTGTGCTTCATTTTCCAATTTTTAATGTTCATAATTGCTGTATTCCCCTTATTCTAATATTTTTAGCATCTGCTTACAGATGTTATGAAACAATGTAGTTTTTTTGCCTTTGCAGAGCAAAATAAAAAGCTGCGCCTCAAGTGTTTTGGGAGAAAACAAAATGAAATGCAACGATGAAAGCCCAGAATATTTATACAGATAACCGATGGAAATCTCGTATGCCGCGGAGCTGGGCTGCACAGGATACATGCAGAAGAGTATTGTATTCTGGCATTTTGATATGCGGAGTATCCGGTTTACATGGTTATTCGATCCGGAGCGTAATATAGACCGCATTGCGCTGCTGCGCCAATGTTTTATAAATCCCCTCTGTATGCAAAAAAATTTTTTTGTATGCCTGTCTCAAGGAGACTTTTATATAAAAAGAATGGCCATTATCATACAGTTTGGTAGAAAAACAATAAAAAAAGACAAAATTCGACCAAACACAATCACAACAACCAATGTATCTAAATTATCTTTATAGTATCACTCTTTTTGTGTTTTGTCAACGTATATTTTTGGTGAAAATGTGGAGAAAAATAAGTATATTGACCGAGAATTGTACAGAAAAAGCCGCGAAAGTCAATATAGAACTTTGCATAAACTATGCAAAAATATTGTATAAGCAATGCGTGCCGGTGTGTCCATAAGCGGAGCCTGTACGCCAAAGCATACAAAAAATGACCAACCATCAACAAAGTCCATGTTATAAAAGAAAAACATGTGGATTTCATGATGATTGGTCTGTTTTTGGATTATTTTCGAACAAAATGGAGGTGTTTATGGGTTCGGAGGAGGGGAGACGGCGTGCTCCGGTTCTGCCCAGCCAAGGCTTCTGCCGACTGCCTTATCCCAGCCGCGGCGTTTTTGCGCACGCACGGACTGCGCCATATTGGGCACATAAACCGTGTCACATCGCCACAGCTTTTTGAGTTCGTCGGTGCTGCTCCAGACACCAACGGCAAGCCCTGCAAGATAGGCGGCGCCCAGTGCTGTAGTTTCCCGAATGACCGGACGACGAATGGGACAGCCTGAAATATCTGCCTGAAACTGCATGAGAAAGCTGTCGCGGCTCGCGCCGCCGTCTGCGTTGAGTTCGCGCAGAGGTTGTCCCACGTCGCGCTGCATGGCTTCCAGAAGGTCGTTGGACTGATAGGCAATGGATTCCTGTGCGGCGCGGATAATGTGTTCACGTTTGGTGCCGCGGGTCAGTCCAATCAGGCAGCCGCGTGCATACATATCCCAGTGCGGCGCACCAAGTCCGGTGAATGCCGGAACCAGATAGACCCCATCGGTGTCCTCTACCTTTTGGGCATAATACTCTGCATCACGGGACTCGCTGAAAAAGCGCAGTTCATCACGCAGCCACTGAATCACGGCGCCGCCGACAAAGACAGAGCCTTCCAGCGCATACTGCACTGTGTCACCCAGCCGAATGGCGATGGTGGTAAGCAGTCCATTTTGACTGGTTACTGCCTCGGTGCCGGTATTCATAAGCAGAAAGCAGCCTGTGCCATAGGTGTTCTTCGCCTGACCGGATTGAAAGCAGGTTTGTCCAAACAGCGCTGCCTGCTGGTCGCCTGCAATGCCTGCAATGGGAATCTGTGCGTCTGCCATCGCCGTGTAGCCATAAATCTCGCTGGAGGAGCATACCGTTGGCAGGATTTCCCGCGGGATATCCAGTGCATTTAATAAGGTATCGTCCCACTCCTGTTTGTGAATGTCGTAGAGCATGGTGCGGGAAGCATTGGTGGCATCTGTAATATGTACCTTGCCGCCTGTGAGTTTCCATGTCAGCCATGTGTCCACAGTGCCGAACAGAAGCTCGCCGCGCTTTGCTCTGCTTCTGGCATCGGGCACATGGTCAAGAATCCATGCAATTTTTGTTGCAGAGAAATAGGCGTCTGGTACCAGTCCGGTTACCTGCCGAATGTGCGGCTCCAGCCCTTGACGGACAAGCTGCTGCACAATGGGCGCAGTCCGCCGGCATTGCCAGACGATTGCGTTGTAGATCGGTCTGCCGGTCTGCTTGTCCCACAAAATGGTGGTCTCGCGCTGGTTGGTGATGCCGATGGCGGCAACCTCACGCGCCGATATGTTGGCAGATGCCAGTACCTCTGCCATAACAGCATATTGTGAGGAGTAAATCTCCATTGGATTTTGCTCTACCCAGCCCTCATGCGGGTAAAGCTGTGTGAGTTCCCGCTGCGCCATGGCGATGATATTTTGTGTTCGGTCAAATAAAATCGCGCGGGACGAGGTCGTTCCCTGATCGAGCGCAAGAATATACGGCTGCATGTGTCACAAACCCCCTTCAAAGTGGTATTTTCTCTATCATACCGACAAAGAGGGGGACTTGTCAATCGCGAAGTCATTATGGCAGGAGCCGACGGCGGGAACGAGGCATTGCAACAAATTGTAAAATGTGGTATTATGTTCTCTGGATATACCATTCCATGAACAGGGACTCTTTCTGTTCAAATTGAAATCAAGGGAAGTTATTTGAATGAGTGAGATAACAGCAAAGAAACGAATCTTTTCCGGAGTCCAGCCCTCCGGCAAGCTGACACTTGGAAACTATCTGGGTGCCATTCGCAATTTTGAGACCTTGCAGGACGCATACGAATGTCTGTATTGTGTGGTCGACCTGCATGCCATCACCGTGCGGCAGAATCCGGCAGAACTGCGCAGACAGACGCTGGAGGTGCTCGCACAGTATCTCGCCTGCGGACTGGACCCGCAAAAGAGCACTCTGTTTATCCAGAGCCACGTGCCTGCACATGCAGAACTTGCATGGGTGCTCAACTGCTACGCGATGTTCGGCGAATTGTCCCGCATGACGCAGTTTAAGGACAAGTCTGCAAAGCATGCGGACAATATCAATGCAGGGCTTTTTGATTATCCGGTGCTGATGGCAGCAGATATTTTGCTTTATCAGAGCAATTTGGTTCCGGTTGGCAGTGACCAGCTTCAGCATATCGAGCTGACCCGCGATGTGGCACAGCGCTTTAACGGGATCTATTCAGATACCTTTACCATGCCCGAGCCGTATCTGGCAAAGAACGGCGCACGCATCATGTCGCTTCAGGACCCGTCGCGCAAGATGAGCAAGTCGGACGAAAACCCGAACGGCTTTATCCTGCTCATGGACAAGCCGGAGGATATCATGCGCAAGTTTAAGCGTGCCGTAACCGATTCGGAGGGCAGTATCCGCCGCGGAGAGGGCAAGGAGGGCATTTCTAACCTCATTACCATCTATGCGCTTGCATCAGGCAAGACCCCAGAGGAGGTAGAGGCGGAGTTTGCCGGCAAGGGTTATGCAGATTTTAAGCCCGCTGTGGGTGAGGCTGTTATCGAGCTTTTGCGCCCAATTCGGGAAAAGACCGAGGATCTGCTCAAAAATAAGGATTATCTGGAGCAGGTTTACACCGAAGGCGCACAGCGTGCAAGCTACATGGCGCGCAAGACACTTGACAAGGTATACCGAAAAGTCGGTTTTATCAAGCGATAAGCGAGGTTCGGTATGGCACAGGAATATAAGGTTGTGCTGCTGGTACTGGGCGCATTTGCCCTTGCCGGTGTGCTTTCGTTCTGGCTGACTCCCCATGTCAGCGAATTTGCACATAAGGTCGGTGCAATGGATATCCCCAAGGACGGACGGCGTATGCACAAAAAGCCCACACCGCGTATGGGTGGTCTTGCGATTTTTATGGGATTTCTGGTTGCACTTCTGACCTTTGCAACGATGGACGTTCAGATGCTCAGTATCCTTCTGGGCGCAATGATCATTGTCGTGCTCGGCATTTTTGACGATATTGTAGCCCTCGGTGCAAAATTCAAATTCTGTATTCAAATCATTGCAGCAGCAATTCCGGTTTGTATCGGTGGGCTGAAAATCGAGTTTTTTACAAGCTTTAACCCGTTTTCAGACAACCCCTATTTTTCACTCGGCTATCTGGCGATTCCGGTCACAATTATATGGATTGTCGGAATCACCAATGCAGTCAATCTCATCGACGGGCTGGACGGTCTTGCTGCCGGCGTGTCCTCAATTGCGGCACTGACCATGCTTGCCGTTGGGCTTTTGACCAACGAAATCATGGTTGCCATCACAATGGCAGCCATTGCAGGCTCCTGCCTTGGCTTTTTGCCATATAACTTTAATCCGGCAAAAATTTTCATGGGCGATACAGGATCGACCTTTTTGGGCTTTATGCTTGCCACAATGTCCATTGAGGGCTTCTTTAAGTTCTATGCGGTCATTTCCTTTGCAGTCCCGTTTCTCGTTTTGGGTCTGCCGATTTTCGATACCGCGTCGGCGATTGCCCGCCGTTTGCTTGAGGGCAGAAGCCCTATGAGCCCAGACCGCGGGCATGTACACCATAAGCTTGTGGACATGGGCTTTAATGTCAAGCAGTCGGTTGCGATTCTCTATGCCATCAGCGGCACTCTTGGACTTGCGGCGGTCATTCTGACAACCAGCGGAGAGGCGAAGGCAATGATACTGATCTTGGCAGTGATTTTGGTAATGGCTGTCGGCGGGCGTATCCTGTGGGGGCTGCAAAAGTCCATGCAGGCAAGAAAGGAACAGGAAGATGACGGAAAAAATTAAGGTCATGACCATTTTCGGCACACGGCCGGAAGCAATCAAAATGGCACCGCTGGTGCATGCACTCGAACAGTCACCGGACACGGAAAGCATTGTGTGTGTGACGGCGCAGCATCGGCAGATGCTCGACCAGGTGCTGGAAATTTTTCATATCCGGCCCGACTACGATTTGAATATTATGGAATCCCGTCAAACGCTGGCAACCATCACGGAAAAATCCCTGCATGGGCTTGACGAGGTGCTCGAACAGGCAAAGCCGGACCTCGTGTTGGTGCATGGAGATACCTCAACCACATTTGCCGGTGCACTCGCCGCATTCTATCACAAAATTCCGGTGGGACATGTCGAAGCCGGACTGCGTACCTATGATAAATATTCTCCGTTTCCGGAGGAAATGAACCGCAAGCTCGTCGGACAGATTGCTGACCTGCATTTTGCGCCGACCGTGCGCAATCGGGACAATCTGTTTCGGGAGCAAATTACCGATGGTGTGCTCGTCTGCGGCAATACGGTGGTAGATGCCATTCACATGACCGTAAAGCGTGATTTTGTATTCCGTGACCCCGTGCTCCAGACGCTGGACTTTGAAAAGAACCGTGTGGTGCTTGTCACCGCGCACAGAAGGGAAAACTATGGCGAGCCGATGGAAAACATCTGTCGTGCCATTGCCCGCTTGTCTGCGCGTTATCCAGATGTACATTTTGTCTATCCGGTGCATCTCAGCCCTTATGTGCGCGATACGGCACAAAAGTTCTTGGGAGACTGTGCGCAGGTGCATTTGATTGCGCCGCTTGCAGTAGATGAAATGCACAATCTTATGGCACGCTGCTACCTCATTATGACCGATTCGGGCGGGCTGCAGGAGGAGGCGCCTTCTCTTGGAAAGCCGGTTCTCGTGCTGCGTCACGAGACCGAGCGCCCAGAGGCGATCGAGGCAGGCACGGTAAAGCTTGCCGGTATTGAAGAAGAGCGGATCTTTGCGCTCGCCTCGGAATTGTTTGACAGCGCAGACGCCTATCAAAAGATGGCACATGCAGTCAATCCCTATGGAGACGGGCATACCTGTGCACGCATTGTACAGGCAATCGCGCATCATTTTGGACGCTCGGAACAAGCACCGGAGCCATTTATGCAGTAAGAAACGTGAGGTGCGGTTTTGAATCGGAATAAGCAAAAAACTGCACTGATTGCAGCGCTTTGTGCAGCGGTGATGGTGGGAATGTTGGTGCTCAGCTTTATCCTGTCGTCCAATCTGTTTCAGGATAACGATACATCGGTCATTCAGCTGCCCTCGCAGACGGAGAACGGAGGACTGCCGGACGACCAGACGATGGACATTGCCAAGGAAAACCTGCGCAAGATCGCGCAAATCGTCGTAGATACCGACAATGTGCAGGCAGTCATTGCTGCGCTGTCTCGCCCAGATGCCTATACGCTGGAGGTCACAAATACGCTGTACTGGAATGGAGACAGTCGGGATTTGCGGTGCAGACAGTATGCGCTCCGTCACGCATACCGTACCGAAACCCTCGATCAGCAGGGCGTGGTTCAGCAGGTAAATCTGGAATATGCCGGAAACTTTTATGCGTGGGACAGTGGCAGCAGCATCTATTACAGCGGACGTGCCGGCATGCTGACATCAGATGAAACGGCCATGCTGCCAAGCTATGAAACGGTCTGCAAGCTGGCGCCGGAGCAAATCATAGAGGCAGCGCTCACAGAAATTGACGGGCAGCCCATGATTCGGGTGCTTGCCAATGAGGGAACACGAACCGCAGTCTATGTGATTTCTACGGCAACCGGACTTTTGTATCGCGCGGAATTTTCACAGGGCGGAAAGCCAACGCAGACCGTACAGACGAAATTGATTGCACTTTCGGCAGAGGAAGAACTGTTCTTTTTGCCGGAAAGTACACAGCTCATATTTGGGAACAATCCTTGAGAGAGAACACATGACCGGCACATTTGTGCCGGTCATCAACTTGTTTATATGGAGGAAATGATGAAACGAAATTTTTTAGGTCTATCTGACCGTGTACAGGCGCTGGGCAAGCAGGCGGAACAGGCACTTGTGCAGTATTTTGAACGTATTGATGACATTGCAGAATACAATACCCAAAAGGTATTGGCAGCTTTTCAGGAATTTCGTGTGTCCGATACCATGTTCGCCGGAACAACTGGATATGGATATGACGATCAGGGGCGCGATACATTGGACAAAATCTATGCAAGGATTTTCGAGGCGGAGAGTGCGCTTGTGCGCCTTGGCTTTGTCAATGGAACACACGCACTGTCCTGTGCTCTGTTTGGCGCATTGGAGCCAAAAGATGTGATGCTCTCTATCACAAGTGAGCCGTATGATACCCTGCTCAATACCGTGACAGGAGACTGCGCGGGCAGTATGAAACGCTATGGAATTGGATACCGTCAGGTGGATTTGAAGGACGGGCGGCTGGATCTGCCCGCGATTACAAAGGCGGCAGCGGCACCCGATGTGAAACTGGTATTCTTACAGCGCTCCCGTGGATATGCAGTCCGTCAGACCCTGTCCTGTGTAGAAATTGGTGAGGCTTGTCGGGCTGTGCGGCAGGTCAATCCACATGCAGTGATTATGGTCGATAACTGCTATGGTGAATTTACCGAGGAAATAGAGCCGACGCAGGTGGGGGCAGACCTCTGTGCGGGTTCTCTTATTAAGAATCCGGGCGGCGGACTTGCACCAACGGGCGGTTATATCGTAGGGCGTGCCGACTTGGTGGAGCGTGCGGCGTATCGTCTGACAGCGCCGGGAATCGGGGGTGAGTGCGGCTGCACAATGGGGCAGAATCGCCTGCTGTATCAGGGACTTTTCCTTGCGCCGCATGTGACTGCGCAGGCGGTCAAAACGGCGGTATTTTGCGCGAAGGTCATGCAGCTTTTGGGATTTACGGTTGATCCGGCACCAGAGGCTCCCCGTTATGATATCATTCAGACCATTGCTTTTGGTGCGCCGGAACCGCTGCGGCGGTTTTGCGAGGGAATTCAAGCGGGGGCACCCGTCGATTCCTACGTGACACCCGAGCCGTGGGCGATGCCGGGGTATGACGATCCGGTTATTATGGCGGCAGGCGCATTTGTGCAGGGCGCATCTATTGAGCTGAGTGCAGATGCACCGATGCGTGAGCCGTATGTTTGTTATATGCAGGGAGGTTTGACATATCCGTCTGGAAAGGCTGGGATACTGCTTGCAGCAGAGCGGTTGATTCAGTCTGGATTTGTCAAACCTTGAAAGGAGAACGTCACACATTGGCGTGGGCAACTCCCGAGAGGCTGCACGCTCCCGCGGTGCGGAGTGCGTACATTCCCATGAGGCGGGGCACTTCTTGGTACTGTTCCCGCCTGCACGCTCCCGCCCTGCGGCGGCGCT
>JAGZIW010000017.1 GCA_018366035.1 Butyricicoccus pullicaecorum
TCATGTTAAAGCAATATTAAAAAGTGAAGTCTATATAGGAAACAGCGTTCATAATCGACAATCAACCGTTTCTTTCAAAAGCAAGAAGAAAGTACGAAAACCCAAAAGTGAATGGTTTCGAGTAGAAAACACGCATGAACCGATTATTGACAAGGAAGTGTTCTATCGTGTGCAGGAACAGATAAAATCAAGGCGTAGACAGACAAAGGAAAAGGCAACGCCGATATTTGCAGGGCTTGTTAAGTGTGCAGATTGTGGCTGGTCTATGAGATTTGCAACAAATAAGGCAAATAAAACACCGTATAGTTATTATTCTTGTAGTTTCTACGGACAGTTTGGTAAAGGTTATTGTTCTATGCACTACATTCGTTATGATGTGCTATATCAAGCCGTATTGGAACGATTGCAGTATTGGGCTAAGGCAGTACAACAGGACGAAGAAAAGGTATTGAATAAGATACAGAAAGTCGGTAATGCAGAGCGAGTACGGGAAAAGAAGAAAAAGGCAAGTGCCTTGAAGAAAGCCGAGAACCGACAAAATGAGATTGACCGCTTGTTTGTGAAAATGTATGAAGATAGAGCCTGTGAGAAGATAACGGAACGAAACTTCATCATGCTGTCGGGGAAATATCAAAAGGAACAGATAGAACTGGAACAGCAGATAACCAACCTAAGAGAAGAATTAAGGAAAATGGAACAGGATATGATAGGTGCTGAAAAGTGGATTGAGTTAATCAAGGAGTATTCCGTGCCAAAGGAACTGACAGCACCGTTATTAAATGCAATGATAGAAAAAATCCTTATTCACGAAGCAACAACGAATGAGGATAACGAAAGAATACAGGAAATAGAGATATACTACCGATTTATTGGTAAAGTAGACTGATAAAGAGGGGTCATATCTTTAACTAAGGGAAACTGGAAAAGGATTTCCTGATATTTCATTGATTGAGCCTTTGGCAAATGTGCTGCGGGTATCCATTCCAGAACTGCTGTCTGGAGAACAAATCATCAATGCCAATCGTTCAGCAAATATGCTGAAATCCAATCTTTATGTCTGCCCTATTTGCGGAAATATTTTTCACTCCACCGGATCGGCAATGATTTCATGCTGCGGTGTTACACTGCCGCCCTTAGAAGCAGAGCAGACTGACGAAGAACATGAAATAAAATGCGAAAATATCGAAGATGAAATTTTCATATCCATGCAGCACGCCATGACGAAAGAACATTATATCTCGTTTGTGGCATACTGCACCGGAGAAAGATTTGAATGTGTAAAGCTCTATCCAGAAAGCAGTATCGAAGTACGCTTTTTCAGCCGCGGACACGGCATACTGTATTGGTACTGCAATCATCATGGACTGTTTCAGAAACGCATTTAGCTTGGAACATTCCCGCCGAAAATGCCCATGTGCGGTAAAGTAACACACAAGAATTTGATAGACAGTAGCTCATACTATTCCGAAAATCAAGTGAAAATGAATAGATTTCTTAAAGTCTGTATGATAAAATAAGATTATGAACAAATCAACAAATCGGAATTTATGGAAATGATTGGTTATGGATTATCTAGATTTAAGTACTGACTTTTTAAATGATGTTAAGAATATATATGATTACAATTCTGATATTCCGTTGCAATATAGAATTGTTGCTGCATTGAACAGTAAACATGATTATTGTAATGCCAAGAATTTTATTGATACAAATAAGGAATATTTTCAGAATGAATATGCGTATCTTCTGCTTGATTCAGCAATCGAAATGTGTTTTAATGTTGTAGTTGATGAGAATGGTATGCTATGTGACGATAAAATAAACATGTCAAAAAATCAAATATACAAGCCAACGCCTGCTACATTAGAATATATTGAGTATTTGCTTCAAAATGGTGCAAATCCCTATCTTCCAGAATACTTTGACCAATTTGAACATATTGAAGATTTAGAAGATGATAGTTTTCAGCAAGCGGGAGTTCGATTTGATTGCTCTGAAATAAAAAAACTGTTTGAGAAATATTGCTAAATGGGGAACATACTTGAAACTTCCAGTTTATCGAACAGATAGCAAGCCGAATATCAGAGGAAAATGAATCAATTTCTGAAAGTTTCTATGATAAAATAAGATTATGAACAAATCGGAAGTTAATAGTTGTGGAGGTAATCAAGTTGAACTGGGAAAAACTGAATATAAACGAAGTAGTATATTATTGCACCTCATGGGATATTGATTTTGACTGCCTGCCATTTAGTTGTCAGATTAAAAATATTATCCAATTATTTTATTACTATGGAATAGTTGAGTTTGAAACTGGAGATATAAAAGAATTTTATAAAAGATTTCAAATATCCAGCCCAAGGAGTGGTAAAGTTAGAAACCCAAGGCTTAAAACAATACAAAATTCTCTTGAGCATACCAAAGGTATTTGTCGTGTTTCAGAAAACGTTTATAGAATATCAAATATAGATACAGATAATTATGAGCTATGTATCAAACAAGGTTATAGTAAAAACGCAATAAAAAAGTAGATACCTTCCCGTTTGCCGAACAGATAGCAAGCCGAGCCAGCGGGCGGCAAGTAAAAGGGCTTTTGCCCACCGTTCTTACGGATAGGTAATTAAGGGGCGACAGCATTTTGCTGTCGCCCCACATTATTGTTCAAAATCATGTGACTTAGGAAGCCTGTATTTCAATTATCATGCATCACGCTGTTTGTTCACAAGATTTTAATGCTGCATCGCATACCAGAAAAGCATTGTTATTGGATTTTAAGATTCTGCATCTGCTTTGTCCCAAGGATAACATTCATTTTGGGAATACGTTGTCTTTCTTTAACCGACTGCAATTTTTTCCAACGGCAAACGGCTGAGATTTGCATTGTGATGTGTCTCCGCAAAGGCATAAACCATGGTCAGACAGCCAACTCGTCCAAAGAACATCAGGAAGATGAGCACACACATGGAAGCTGTGCTGAGTTCGGGCGTGATTCCCAAGGAAAGCCCCACCGTCGCAACTGCCGACGAAGTTTCGAACATAGCGCTCATCATGGGAACACCGTCAAACTGTGTCAGCAGCACGGCACCGCCCATGAACAGGCAGATATAACTGAAGAATACCGTCACTGCGCTGCGCAGGCAGCTGTCGTCCATGCGGCGTCCAAACACGCGCAGCTCGTTCTCCCGTGTCATAGAGGCACGCACACACAGCAGAAGCGTGGCGATGGTCGTCGTTTTCATGCCGCCCGCGGTCGAACCGGAGGAACCGCCAATCAGCATCAAAATAATCATCAGCATCTTGCTGGCATGGCTCATAAGATTTAAGTCGATGGTATTGAATCCGGCTGTACGCGCCGATATCGACTGGAAGAACGATGCCATCAAGCGCTGTCCTCCGCCCAGCGCCTGCAAGCCCTCCACATTCCTATCAAAAAGGAAGATGAGAAATGGCGGAATGGTCATGAGCAGGAGCGAGCTGATGACAACAATCTTTGTATGCAAGCGGCAGCGATGCAGCCGCCCCTTATGTAAATACAAATCCTCCCAGACGAAGAATCCCAAACCGCCAATAACAATCAACAGCATGATAATCATATTGACATAGGGATCATTTACAAAATACGTCAGAGAGCCTTTGCCGGCTACACCGTCCATAAGGTCAAAGCCTGCATTACAGAATGCAGAAATCGAGTGAAAGACCGCATAGTAGATCCCCCGCACAAAGCCAAGCATGGGCACAAAACGAAAGGACAGTGCCAGAGCGCCCAGTCCCTCAAAAATCAACACGCCCTTGAAAATAAATCGTGTGAGACGCACAATGCCGCCCAGCGCCGGCGCACCAATGGACTCCTGCATGGTAAACCGCTGGCGCAATCCAATGCGCCGTCCGGTTGCCACAAACACCATGACTGCCATGGTAAGAAATCCCATGCCGCCAATCTGAATCAAGCCCAAAATGACAAGCTGACCAAAAAGCGACCAATATCCCGCAGTGGAAACAACGATCAAGCCGGTCACACAGGTTGCTGATGTCGATGTAAACAGCGCATCTGCAAAGGGCGTCCATTGCCACGCACGCGACGAAATCGGCAGCATGAGCAGCAGCGCACCCCCAAAAATAATCGCCGCATATCCCAGCAAAATAATCTGCGTTGAGGTCAGCGCAGACAAGCGAAACTGCTTTTTTTTATTCATATTTTTGAATCTCCCTACTTGGTAGCAATACCGATTTCCTGAAACAAACAGAAATCCCCATTTTTATCATTCTCAGTACGTCCTATGATAGTCTCTCCCCGACCGAATGTCAAGTATAGAATCCCGTCGTGTCTCCACTCCTTGTATGCTATGCGCATGATATTTCTCTCACTTTCCCCGCACCTTATGCTATAATACAATCAGATAACCCAAATTTTCCAATACAGAGGAACCTTCCCTATGAAATACATCGTTGTGATTGCAGATGGCGCAGCAGACCTGCCGCTTCCCAAGCTTGGCACGCCGCTGCACTATGCAAAAACCCCTTGTCTTGCCGCGCTTGCGTCCAAAGCACAGCTTGGGCAAACCTGCCTGATTCCAAAGGGCTGTCCCTCCGGCAGCCTGCCCGCCCTCCTGACCCTTTTGGGTGCCCCAAAGGACGCCTGTCAGGGCAGCCGCGCTGCACTCGAAGCACTTGCACTTGGCGCAGAATTTGATACTTCTCTCACTGCATTTCGCTGCAATCTCATTTCGCTGCAGGCGGGCTGTATCACGGCACACGACGCAGACGGGATCACGCAGGCGGAGGCAGACCAGCTCATTCAATCGCTTTCTGCCACCCTTGGGGACGCCTGTCATACCTTTGTCAGCGGTACAACCTACCGCGCCCTGCTGCTTCGCAAGGGAAACAGTCCGGTTTTTGATTCTCCACCCCCCGAAACGCTGCTTGGACAGCCTGCCCATTCCCATCTGCCAAAGGACGCCGACCTATGCCGGCTCTTTGCACAAGCGCAGAAAATCCTTGCCGCGCACGAGGTCAATCTCGCGCGGCAGGCAAACGGCAAACTGCCTGCCAATGCCATCTGGTTTTGGGGCGGCGGTACTCTGCCAAATCTGCCCGCATTTCCCGCACAGACTGGGCTTTCCGGCGCTGTGATTGGCGGGGTCCCGCTCATACGCGGCATCGGCAAGGCAATGCAGCTTTCCGTCCCACCGGTACCACATGCAGACGGTACGCTGTATACCAACTGGGAGGGCAAAGCCTTTGCAGCATTGGACGCACTCCGGCAGATGGATTTTGTCCTCATTCACGCAGAGGCTCCCGACGAAGCCGGCCATGCCGGCAGCTTCTCGCAAAAGGTTGCCGCCATTGAATACTTTGACCAACGGCTCCTTGCACCGCTTATCGAGCGCCTTGAACAGGCAAAAACCGATTTTCGTATGCTGATTCTGCCCGACCACCCCACACCGGTCTGCCTGCGTCATCATACCGCAGACCCCATTCCCTTTCTGCTCTATGACAGCCGCAGTCCGCAGTCGGGCGGGATTTTTGACGAGCAGCATACCAAAACGCTGCCCATAACCTCCGGCACTACACTTTTAAACCTTTTACTGGAAAGGACTTCTATATGAATTCTCTGTTATGCTGCCCTGTTTGCGGCAATCCACTGACCTTCGCAGAACGCTCTGCACATTGCAAAAATGGTCATACCTATGACCGTGCCGCGCGCGGCGGCTATATCCACCTGCTGCGCCAGCAGCGCCGCGGCAGCAGCGACCCGGGAGACAGCGCCGAAATGTGTCAGGCGCGCACCCGCTTTTTGGAAGGCGGTTGGTATGCGCCACTGCGAAATCAGCTTTCCGAGCGAGTCACGCGCCTTGCGCCAAACGACATTTTAGATGCAGGCTGCGGTGAAGGCTGGTATACCCGCGCTATTTCAGAAGCCCTGCCCCATGCCCGTATAGCGGGCATTGATCTTTCTCGCTATGCACTGCGTCATGCCGGACGCAGCTGTCCGCAGGCAGCGCTTGCCATCGCAAGTCTGTTCGATTTGCCGCTTGCTGACCAATCAGTGGACTTGGTTCTTCATCTATTTGCGCCGATGTGTGCGCCAGAATTTGCGCGGGTTCTGCGAAAGGGCGGAGTCCTCCTGACAGTTACGCCCGCCGCACGGCATCTCTGGGGTATGAAAAAGGTGCTCTACCCTGTCCCCTATGAAAATCCGACCGCAGTACGCACCTTGCCAAATTTTGTGTTTGAAGAAGAAATCTGTGTAGAAGGACAAATCACATTAAAGGATCGCCGCGATATTGCAGCGCTCTATCAAATGACTCCTTACGCTTGGAAAACGCCGCGGGAAGCCGCAGAGCGTCTCATAAATCTGCCCGAACTGACGACCGAAATTTCCTTTCAGATTCATCAGTACCGAAAGGTATAACGTCCTATCCAATTTTGTGTGCCCTATCATAGGAAACCACGGAGAGCGGACAGAACGCATGTCTGGGTGCAAAAAGCGGATTGCAGATATTGGAATATCTGCAATCCGCTAATCAGGATTTTGGGCATGTGCGATCGCGAAATGCTGATTTTTCAGATTCCGCCGTTTGTCGTGTGCGGGGCTTGCGTCCCCAAAATATCACATGCATCAGAATGACCATAAGCAGCACCACATTCATGGAAACCCAAAATCCAATATTCAAATTCAGCCATTCGGTTGTTCCAAACAGCGTAATCCAAATTTCATTCCAGTTCATCATCGTTATCCCTCCTCAAAGAAGTTCCCCATAGTAACGGACATACGCCTTTTTCAAGCTGGTTGCCAGCACCATATACAGCAGGATACAGGGAATCAGATAGGCAAAGTATACAGCAGGCAGTGCGACAAATCCCAGCATAGCTCCAAGCTTTGTGAATGGGATCACAGTGAGTATGGTGATGCCTGCCAAAGTCAGCAGAGTCAGCGGCGCGGAAGCATGGCTTTGAATAAAGGGCAGCTTTGGAGTACGGATCATGTGAATGACCAGTGTTTGACTCCACATAGATTCCACAAACCAGCCGGCTTGAAACAGTCCAATATACCGTGCCTGTACTGCGGCGAGCGCGGCGCCGCTGTAATGTGCAGGCAGGTCATTGAACAGCACACCGCCGGACACAAACAGCGGACACAGCACAAAATACATGAAAATATAGGTCGTAAAATCAAAGATAGAGCTTGTCGGGCCAATCCACAGCATAAAGCTTCCCACGCTGGAGGCGTCCCATTTTCTGGGCTTTGCAATAAATTCCTCATCTACATTGTCCCATGGAATCGCTGTGCAGGACAGGTCATAAATCAAATTCAGCAAAATCAAATGCAGGCTCATCATCGGCAGAAATGGCAGCAGCGCAGACGCCGCCAGAACCGAAAACATATTTCCAAAATTCGATGACGCTGTCATTTTAATGTACTTGATCATGTTGGCATATGTCTTACGGCCTTCAATGATTCCCTGCTCCAAAACCATCAGGTCCTTTTCAAGCAAAATAATGTCAGCTGATTCCTTCGCAACATCTACCGCAGTATCCACCGAAATCCCAACATCAGCGGCCTTCATGGCTGCGGCATCATTGATGCCATCACCCATAAAACCGACAGCGTGCCCATTTTCACGCAGGACAGAGACAACACGTGCCTTCTGATCGGGTGTGAGCTTTGCAAATACGTCTGTGGATTCTGCCGCCCTTGCAAGCGCGGCATCGCTCATGGTTTCCAAATCGGAGCCAAGCAGCATATTGCGGATCTTAAGCCCCACCTGCTTGCAGATGGTGCGAGTCACCTTGTCGTTGTCTCCGGTCAGAATCTTGGTGGTCACGCCATGTGCCCTGAGTGCCTTGATTGCGTCCGCCGCAGACTCCTTTGGCGGGTCCAAAAATGCCAGATATCCAATCAGCACCATGTCGCACTCATCTTTTACGCCAAAAGCTCCTACTGGAGAGGGATCGCTTTTCTGTGCGACACCCAACACCCGAAATCCCTTATCGTTGAGTGCATCGACCGTTTGCAGGATTTTGCGGCGCACAGCATCGGTCAGTGGCTGTACCTCACCGTCACACTCTGCATAGGTGCAGACGGACAGCATTTCTTCCACAGCACCTTTGGTCACCATCTGCGTTTTTCCGGTTGTATCCTGTACCACCGTTGTCAGACGGCGGCGATTGAAATCAAAGGGAATTTCATCTACCTTGATATAATGCTCGGACAAATCAAGCAGCCGCGGGTCCTCTGCCTCCGCCTCCTCGGTCTTATGGATAATTGCCAAATCCATCAGGTTCTTATAACCCGTCTGAAAATAGCTGTTGAGATACGCATGGCGCAGCACCCGCGTATCGTCCTCCCCCTTTATGTTGAGGTGGTATTCCAATACGACCTTATCCTGTGTCAGCGTTCCGGTCTTGTCGGTGCAGAGAATATCAATTGCGCCAAAGTTCTGAATCGAATTGAGATTTTTGACAATGGTCTGCTTTTTACTCATGGACACAGCACCCTTGGCAAGGCAGGTCGTCACGATCATGGGGAGCATCTCCGGTGTCAGACCCACCGCAATCGAGATGGCAAACAGAAAGGCTTCCAGCCAATCCCCTTTTGTAATGCCATTGAAGAAGAACACCAACGGCACCATAACCATCATAAAACGGATCAGCACCCATGAAACCTCATTCACGCCCTTTGTGAAATTGGTTTCCACCGCTTCTTCTGCAACCGCAGATGTCATAGAGCCGAACAACGTATTGTCACCCACGCAAATCACAACTGCCGCTGCGCTGCCGGAAATTACATTGCTCCCCATAAAGGCAATATTTGTGTAATCGGTCACGCTTTGTTTGTATGCACTCAGGGCTGCTGTTTTTTCAATCGGCTCACTCTCACCTGTAAGGCTTGCCTGACTGACAAAGAGATCCTTCGCATCTAAAACGCGGACGTCTGCGGGGATCATATCGCCGGCAGACAGATGCACGATATCGCCCACTACCAAGTCATGCATGGGAATCTCTATTTTTTCTTGATCTCTGCGCGTGACCGTGCAGGTGGTCGTAATCATCGCCAGCAGTTTTTCTGCTGCATTTCCGCTTCTGGACTCCTGTACAAAGCGAAGGGTACCAGAAATCACAACCATTGTCACAATAATCACAACGGTGACCGGATCAAAGTCCTCCGGCACACTGCCCAAAAGGGAAAAGTAGGGAAAAACCATGTCTGTCACCATAGACACCAGCGCCAGACAGAACAGGATTGCCGTGAACGGATTGATAAAGGCCTCTGCCATTCGTTTTGGCAGAGATTTCTTTTTTTCACGCGTTACCTGATTGGAGCCGAATTTTGCACGGCTTATGGAAATGCCTTCCGCATCGAGTCCATGGATTGTTGTGTGGAGATTTTTGAGAACCTCCTCCAAGGGGTTGGCTGCCGCAAACTGTATGCGGCGATTTTGCTCGTCACGAACCGCAGCCTTTTCTGTACCCTGACGAAGCATCTGTCGATTTTCTTTCTTGTTCATCGGTCTTACCTCCTTGTAATACATAGAGGCATCGAGAACCGCGTGCGGGACACAAACAAGTCCCCTCATGCTCTGCTCTATGCCTTCGCGGGCTACTGTCATTGCCCATGTCCCTCACCTCACTGTCTGATAAAATATGAAGAAAATCATTCTGTTTACAGTATAGAAAAATCGCAAGGAAGGTCACATGGTCAAAACCTTGCGATTTCCTTGCGATTTGGTAAGAATTTATCGCTTTACAGCTGGTCATTAAATTTATATCCAATTCCCCAAATGGTCAAAATATACCTCGGTGCATCGGGAGAAGGCTCAATTTTCTTGCGCAGCTTTCGGATAAACGCCATCACATTGCTGTCGTCCAAAAGGTAATCCTCTGCCCAAACAGCGCGGTAAATTTGTTCCTTTGTAAAGACCTCCCCGCGATTCTGGGCAAGAAAATACAGGATATCGAACTCCTTTGGGGTCAGATTGACCTCTGTTCCCTGTACTGTAACTCTTCTGCTCCTTGGATAGATTTCCAGTTCTCCGAGCTTCATGCCATCGGGCAGCGCCATCGCCGCAGAAACGTCCTCCTCATCGGGTGCGCTCAGCAGCAGAGACGCGACTTCTCCGCGCAGCAGCTCCTGCATACCCGAAAGGAAATCCTCTGCACAGTCACTTTTGGGCGCCTCTTTCACCAGCTTTTCTATGAGCCACAGTTCAAGAGAGGAATCCATATGTACAAAGCTGATTTTCTTTTTCAAACGAATTCCTCCTTTCAAATCAATTCATGGTATTTCTTCTGGTATAAATATTTGACGATTGTTGTGAGCATCATATACGACAGCACCACGACCAGTAAGAATACAAAATATTCTGGCGGTAATTTTGTAAGCCCAAATATCCATGCGCCGCTGGTAACAGTAATTGCAGTAAACGTGATGATTCCGGTGAGAGTAATGCAAATAACCGGCACAGAAGGGCGGCTCTGTACAAATGGGAGCTTTCGTGTGCGCAAGAAATGTAAAATCAGCACTTGTGTCCACATCGACTCCAAAAACCAGCCGGTTTGGAAGATCGATACATACTGCATCTGCAAATTCGGGTCTGTCAAATGCAGGTAGGTGACTCCACCGCACAGCATTGGACACAGGATATAATATAGGAACAAAAATGTGATGCTGTCAAACAGAGAGCTGATTGCGCCAAAGGACAGCATAAATCGCCCGAGATTTTTTCCAGACCATTCGCGCGGGTGCATCGTTTCCTCCTCGTCCACATGGTCCCAAGGCAAGACAATGCACAAGGTATCATACAGCAGATTGAGCAGCAAAAGCTGCACCGAAGTCATGGGCAGGAAGGGTAAAAACGCGCTGGCACAGACAATGGAAAAAATATTGCCAAAATTAGAGCTTGCGGTAATTTTAATATATTTGAGCATATTGATAAATGTTTTTCTTCCTTCCAAAATGCCCTGTTCCAGTACCCCCAGATCCTTTTGCAGCAGCACCACATCGGCTGCCTCCTTGGCTGCATCGACCGCTGTATCCACAGATATGCCCACATTCGCCTCACAAAGTGCCGGAATATCATTGATTCCATCGCCCAAAAATCCGACTGTATGCCCATTTTGACGCAGCGCAGAAACCAAACGTACCTTTTGAGCAGGTGTAAGCTCTGCAAAGACATGGGTTTGCTCCACCACGGTGCACAGCTGTCTGTCCGTCATCTCGTCCAGTCTGTCACCTGTCACCACGCGCTGCGCAGAAATCCCCACGCGGCTGCATATCGACACTGCCACATCTGCCTGATCCCCCGTCAAAATCTTTGGAGTCACCTTCAGCCGTTCCAGTGCCTGTACCGATACCTTTGCCGTTTTCTTGGGAGCATCAAAGAACGCCAAATACCCTACCAGCGTCATATCGGTTTCGTCATCTGCGGTGATTCGGCTTTTCCCGTTTATATTTTTTTGCGCAACCGCAATCACCTTCATGCCATCTTGCAGCATCTCATCTACCACTGAGGCTATGCTCTGCATCTTGTCGGACGCAGCGGGCAGGACTTCCCCTCGATATGCCACATGGCTGCATCGTGCAGCGACGTGATAGATATCTCCTTTTATAATCAGCTTACTTTGTCCATCTTTATCTGCCACAAGGATACTGACAAATTTGCGCCCATAGTCAAAAGGGATCTCGTCAATTTTTGGATACTGCCCGAGCAGTTTCTGGTAATGAGTCTCGCGCTCCGGCATGGTCTGACAGGCAAGAATCGCATTATCGATCGGATTGCGGACGCCGGAATGATAAGAACTGTTCAGGAATGCCAGATCCAGCACTTTTATATCTTCATTTCCCAGCACGTCCATGTAATATTCGAGTAATATACTCTCGTTTGTGAGGGTTCCTGTCTTGTCCATACAGATAACGTCCATACTGCCAAAGCCCTGCATTGCATTGATATCTTTTATAATGGTCTGCTTGCGGCTCATCGCAAGGCTGCCCTTTGCAAGACAGGCAGTGATTACCATGGGAAGCATCTCCGGCATGAGCCCGACCGCCACAGACAGCGCAAAAGCAAAGGATTCCAGCCATCTTCCCCCTGTGAAACCGAGCAGAATAAACACGCAGGGAACAAGCACCGCCATAAAGCGAAGCATCACCCAAGCAATCGCATTGGCGCCCGTTTGAAAAGAGTTATTTGCACGGGGCGTTTCGAAACTGCCATAGAGCGTATGCTCGCCCACTGCCAGCACAATGCCCTCTCCCTTGCCGCTGATTACCGTTGTTGCCATAAACACAAGGTTGTCCATCTGGGTCAGCGTTTTCTGGTCGGCATAACTGCGTTTCTGGCTGCTCTTTTCCACAATCGCACTTTCCCCTGTTACCGCTGCCTGTGAGATAAACAAATCCGTGACCGCTGTCAGCCGGATATCTGCCGGAACACGATCCCCCACGGAAAAGCAGACAATATCTCCCACCACCAATTCTTCCACGGGAATTTGCAGGCGTTCTCCCTGTCGTTTTACGGTAATCTTTTCGTGAATCATCAAATCCAGTTTTTGTGCGGCCATTTTTGCCCGCAGCTCCTGAACCGACCGAATAACGCCGCTGATTCCAATCATGAAAAAAATGATGACTGCTGTTGTATTGTTTTTGGAAAAGCTGGGACCCAAAAAGATGTCGGACATCAGGGAGATGATACCCAGCACAAAGAGAATCACATGGAACGGATTGACAAACGCATGCCACAGCCGCCGTACAATTGTATCATTTTTTTGTCCGCTCAATCGATTTCTTCCATATTTTTGGCGCATCTCCTCGACCTGCGCATGCGATAAGCCATCTGGAGATGTCCCCAGCGCCTGATAGATTTCTGACACCTCATAATATGCGTATTTTTTGATGTGATTGTCAAACAATGATTTTTTTGACACAGGGCAGTCTCTCCTTCTACAAGCATCGTTAAAACTATTTTAACATGATGCTGCCAAAATACAAAGCCAGCTTGCACAAAAGCTGGCTTTGTTTCAATGCCCATCTGCAAAATATGCTTACAGGACAAACCAATATACCACGAGATAATGCGCCAGACTGCCCGCAAGCACAAACAGATGGAACAGCTCATGGAACCCAATCATAGGAGAGAAATTGGGCTTTTTTAAAATATAAATCACACCGCCGATGGTATAGGAGAATCCGCCGATGGCAAGCAGGACAATGGCAGGCGGTGACATGGAAAGCACCACGTCAAAACGAAAGAGAACAGCCCAGCCCATGAGCAGATATAAAATTGTGCCCAAAAATCGTGGAGCATCGATCCATAGCAGCTTGACCGCAATGCCAAAGAGTGCAATCCCCCAAATTACCGCAAGGAACAGGTAAGAATCGGGCGCCTCCATGTAACGCAGAACGATGGGTGTGTAGCTGCCTGCAATGAGTACATAAATCATGCTGTGATCGAGTTTTTTGAGAATCCGCAGTGTCTGCTCTCCGGCAAGCGCATAGTGATAAACCGCGCTCGCTGTATAAAGTGCGGTAATGGACAGGCAAAACAAGCTGACTGCGCAAATCGTCAGCGCATCTGCACGCTGTTCCACAGCATGCAGCAGCATCAGGAGCAGACCAATCACACCGCCAATTGCCCCAAGAAAGTGTGAATAACAAGAAAATGGATCTCTTGCTCTCTGAAATACACGCGGCATATACATACACCCTTTCATACGGTTATTAAAACGATATTATCTTATTTATATTACCACTTTTCATCGAAATTGCAACGACCCTCTTGCAAGTTTTTGCCATTTGCGATAAAATAATTTCAAGACCATGCAAAATCATTTGCACTGTTGTCCAAACAGGAAGGAAAATGACTAGATGAAAAACTTATCTGCACTCATTGAAGAAGTCATGCGTGACCACGATATTATGCCAGATGCAGTTCCCATGCTGGATCTCTATATGGATCAGGTACTTACCCTGTTTAATGAGGGCTTGGCAGAAAACAAGCGCTATCCGCAGGACAAGCTGCTGACCAAAACCATGATTAACAACTACTCAAAAGAAAAACTGCTCCTTCCTGTAAAGGGTAAAAAATACACCAGACAGCACATCATTCAAATGCTCTGCATCTATCAGCTCAAGCAAACGCTTTCCCTCTCTGATGTCAAGGCGCTGATCGGACGCAGTGATGTGGATTTTGAACAGTGCTTTAACCGCTTTTTAGACAGCAAGGAGCATTTGCGGCAAATGATTCCACAGGAACTGACCGCGTATCTGGACATCGATTTGTCCGACCCCAACGAGGTGCTCACTTTCTGTCTCGCCCTATGCGCTGCCTCGACCTATCTCCAGCGCCTGTGCCAATCCATCATTGATGCACGTGCAGCAGAGCAGCAAAAACCGTGACCTTTCATGCCTGCCCCCCGATGCTTTGGGAAGCAGGCATTTTCCATGCCGTGCTCTATGTCTCTGGTCACAGTCCCTGCGCCAAGGGCAGGAAAACCGCCCCTTTCAAAACCACGGCATTCCTGCATCTGCCGCCAAATTTCCTATAAAAATGATGGGATTCATGCAAACAGCGCTTATTTTATGCAAATTGTCTGATAATTGGCGCATATCACGTATAGATTTTATCGTATCTTTGACGTTTTATCAGGTAAAAGTGATTGATTCAAACCCGCTCGCGTGATAAAATAAAGGCATCTACTATGAACCTGACAGAGCAGTAAGCTGCTGTTTCTGTGATTCAAATCAATATGGAGGTCACTATTATGTTCAAGAGCGAATATCTGAACCGTGTCTATGAAGGTCTTGCTGCACGCAATGCACACGAGCCTGAGTTTCTTCAGGCAGTCCGCGAGGTTTTTGAATCTCTGGAGCCTGTCATTGCTGCCCGTCCGGAAATCGAAAAGAACGGTATTATCGAACGCATTGTAGAGCCGGAGCGTATTCTGAACTTCCGCGTTTCTTGGGTAGATGACGCAGGAAAGGTGCAGGTAAACCGCGCTTGGCGTATCCAGTTCAATTCCGCAATTGGTCCATATAAGGGCGGCCTTCGTCTGCACCCCTCTGTAAACCAGTCCATTATCAAGTTTTTGGGCTTTGAGCAGATTTTCAAGAACAGCCTGACCGGTCTGCCAATGGGCGGCGGCAAGGGCGGCTCTGACTTTGATCCAAAGGGCAAGAGCGATAATGAAATCATGCGCTTCTGTCAGTCCTTTATGACCGAGCTTGCACGTCATATCGGACCGGATACCGACGTACCGGCTGGCGATATTGGCACCGGTGCACGCGAAATCGGCTATCTGTTTGGTCAGTATAAGCGTCTGCGCAATGAATTTACCGGTGTACTGACCGGCAAGGGTCTGTCCTACGGCGGCTCTCTGGCGCGCACACAGGCAACCGGCTACGGCGTCTGCTACTATATGCAGGAAATGCTTTCCGATATGAATACCTCCTTTGCAGACAAAAAGGTTGTCATCTCCGGTTCTGGCAATGTTGCGCTGTACGCCTGCCAAAAGGCAGCCCAGCTCGGCGGTAAGGTCATTGCAATGAGCGATTCCAACGGCTATATCGTAGACGAAAACGGCATTGACTACAAGGTCATTCAGGAAATCAAGGAGGTCAAGCGTGCACGCATCAAGACCTACCTCGACTATGTACCGTCCGCAAAATATGTAGAGGGCTGCCGCGGTATTTGGACAACGCCCTGTGATATTGCACTGCCCTGTGCTACCCAGAACGAGCTCAACGGAGACGAGGCAAAGGCTCTGGTTGCAAATGGTGTACAGGCTGTCGCCGAGGGCGCAAATATGCCCTGTACGCCAGAGGCTGTGGAGACATTCCAGTCTGCCGGTGTTAAGTTTGGTCCGGCGAAGGCTGCCAATGCAGGCGGCGTTGCAACCTCCGGTCTCGAAATGAGCCAAAACAGCCAGCGCCTGTCATGGACCTTTGAGGAGGTTGACGAAAAGCTGCACGGCATTATGGTCAATATCTACAAGTCCTGTAAAGATGCAGCTGCTCGATACGGCATGGAGGGCAACCTCGTTGCAGGCGCGAATATCGCAGGCTTTGAAAAGGTTTGCGATGCGATGCTGTGGCAGGGTGTTGCATACTAATTTGAGACATTGACAGGCGAGAAATCGGTTATCTCTCATGAAGATATAAAAGGCTACTCTGAATCGTTTATCATTTTATAAATCTGATCATCTCATAATAAACAGGGACTATATCTTTTGATGATATAGTCCCTGTTTTGCAAAGCTTGTTTTTAGAAATATTTTATTGAATTGTAGATTTTTTCTGTGCTTCACGCTCCAGCAGTTCCTTCATAATCATCGGATACTCTTTGTCCAACTTGTAGAACAGAAGAACAAGAATCATCAGAATACCAAGTGCAGTGACCCCCCATACAAACATATTTGATATCATATCCAGTGCTGGCTGCGACTGTACCGTCAGGCTTCCATCATACCCACTGGAAGCCATAATACCGCCAATCAGCGCCGAACCAATCCCCTGACCGAACTTCTGTCCCGAAGTTGCAGCAGATTGAATTGCGCCGGCGGTGCGCAGTCCGATTTTCCACTGACCGTACTCAATCGCGTCCGCAATCATAGTAAAGATCATGCCAAGAATAGGCGTCATTCCAATGCCGCGCAGCAAACCACCAATCGTTACAATTGTAACGCTGGTTGGGCCGACAAGAACGATGACAGAACCTGCGATAATAAACAATGCACCCAGAATACACCAGTTGCGTTTGGTTGTCAGGTGCATGACTTTGCCTAAAAGAAGAGTTGCGATAATCGTAATACCATAACAAGCGGTATTGACATTGCCGATAATGGTCATGTCACCCATGATCCATTTACAATAATATGTCGTGACTGTGCCAGAAAAGGTTTGATACATCGCGAAAGCCACAAAGAAAAGAAACAGCATGATAAAATACTTGTTTTTAAACAGTGCTGGAACCGCCTCTTTTAGAGGAACCTTTTCCTCTCCGTATTCATCTAATACCTCAACACGTTCACGTACACAGGCAAAGCAGAACAGCATAAGCGCCGCAGCAGCTGAAGCATAAATTGCTGTCAGAATAATCCAGTTTTGCTGATTTGCTGCACCGCCATTCGGCATTACTGCAAGGATCTTCGTATAAACCAGCGTAATCAGAATATTTCCGATGGGACTCATTGCCATGCGAATAATGTTAATCTTGGAGCGCTCTTCCTGACTGCGTGTCATATACGTCATCGTTGTCGCAAATGGCAGCTGGAACATTGTATACACAATGGTAAGCATCAGATTATAAGTGATGAAGATATAAATCGCCTGCGCGAGCTGACCAACATGAGCCGGAACTGTCATCAGCAAAACAGCGGCAATCGCATAAGGAACTGACATACGCAGCATCCAAACACGTGCACGTCCATATTTGGAACGGGTGCGATCAATAATAAAACCTGCAGTAATATCTGAAATACCGTTAAAGACCTGAGAAACAGCGATAATCAGACCAATAATTGCGGGATTTACATGTACAGCATCTGTATAAAATGTAACGAGCAAACTTGTTGCAATGGTAAAAACGATATTGGTTGAAATTTCTCCACAGCCAAATGCAAATTTTTCGAATCCGGTAACGCGATCTTTTTGAATCAGATGGTTGTATCCAGTTAGATTCATAGTATAATCCTCTGCCTTTCTTCTTTTCATGATTGGTAAAATGAGAACCCATCAAACAGATGATGGGCTCTCGCTCTGGGTGCAGGGGAGTAAGATTACTGACTGATGGTCTGCCTTAGTGCATCAATGGAAGTATGTACTCCGGCATCAACAGTCATTGTCAAATCCTCCATTTCAAGAGAAACATCACCGTTATAGCCCATCATATGAACGACTGAGAAAAACTCCTTCCACCACTGGAGATCCTTGCCGCAGCCAACAGCGACATAATTCCAGACACGATCGGCGGATTCGGTCACTGGACGAGGTTCCAGCAGACCGTCTGCATCGGCCAGACCGCGCTCAATACGGGCATCTTTTCCGTGCACATGATAGATGCACCCTTTCAGCACACGGGCAGCAGCAATCGGGTCTGCGCCCAGCACCATCATGTGAGAGGGATCTAGATTGATGCCAATCATGGGGTCCACAGCGTTACGCAGCTTCAAAAGCGTGCTTGCGCTCCAAACCATAGTTCCCGGGAACTCCTCAATGGCGATCTGCTCTACGCCGCAATTTTTGCAGTGTGCAACGAATTCCTTCCAGAACTGAATCGTTACTTCCCACTGATAATTATAGGCAGGTTCCATGAAATCCGGCCAAGATACAGTCGAGGTAATCCAGTTTGGTGTAGTATCATCAGGAGAGCCAGCAGGGAGACCAGCCATTGCAACAATTTTCTTGACCCCAAGCTTTCCAGCCAGTGCAGCGCAGTTGTACATACTCTGCTTATACTGCATACCAGTTTCAGAAGGCCACAGCGGGTTGCATGATGTATTGAGTGCTGAGATTCTCATACCACGCTTGTTCAGTTCTTCCTGAAATGCGGCAAGCTTCTTTTCATCTTTCAACAGCTCAGCAGTGTTCACGTGCTTACACGCACCCCAGCCCCCCGCAGTCATCTCCACTGCGCTGATGCCAAGGCTTTTTACTTTATCCAGCATGTCCGTATAGGACAGATCAGCAAAAACATCGGTACAGATTGCAAGTTCCATTATGAATATCCTTTCATTATATCGTCTTATAGCAGTTCCTTTTGAATACGTTCAAGGGCTTCAGGTGCCTGCTTATCCATCTTTTCTGGGAATCCGAAGTAAGACACACAAATGATATTGTCGCCGCCCACTTTAGGTGCGTTGGGCGAAAGCTGCTTGTTTGCAAAGTTCATCTCACGCAAAGTCTCGAAGATGCCATTAAAATCGACTTCGCCTTCACCCATTGCAGTGTGCTGGTGAATGGTGACGTCAGCGCGGCCGCGGCTGTTGAGCCAAGGTGGATTTAAGATATAACGGCAGTCTTTGGTCTGATTCCATGTATCTGCCAGCAACACATGCGTCAACTCATCACCTGCATACTTGAGCATGTGACGCACATCGCCTTTGCCCTGATCGTAGAAGAAGCCGTGTGATGCCGAATAGACATAGCTGAGATTCTTGGAACGGAAGGACTTGACGATATCACATGCCTCGTCATTGAGTTCACAGAAATCGTATGGGTGGCTCTGCAATTCAATACGAATGCCCTCACGCTCGATAATGGGCAGAAGCTCTTCCATAGACTTGTAGAACATGCCGTTGCAGATCTCCTGCTGGTTTGGATCGCCGGAGAATTCGGTGTTGATGACCGGCACACCCATGTTGACCGCAATCTCAATCATACGTTTCCAGTTTGCGACTGCATGCTGACG
This sequence comes from Butyricicoccus pullicaecorum, assembly GCA_018366035.1. Lineage (GTDB taxonomy): Bacteria > Bacillota > Clostridia > Oscillospirales > Butyricicoccaceae > Butyricicoccus > Butyricicoccus pullicaecorum_A. Next base: position 19,404 of record JAGZIW010000017.1, read on the forward strand.
CTGTTCCTCGGTCGGACCGGACCAGCGATAAACAACGATAAATGAGGAAATCTCCACGCCGGTTTCCTTGAGTGCCTGACGGTATTCCTGCTCACACTCCTTGGAGAACAGAGGGTGCTTATAGAAAGGATTGATGCGCGGGTGAGGGGACTGCTCAATATATTTATATCCCCAGTCCGCAACTTTGTGCACATACTCACGAATAGGCATCTGCTTAGCGAGTACGTCAACGTCAAAAGCGATTTTCATGTAAGATAACCTCCCAAATCAATTCTTATAGAAATCCGGCATCGGATCGTACACAACAGGAATAATAGTCTGGGTTTCACGCGCCTTTGACGCGGCCGCCGCTGCTACCTGACAAGCATATCCATCCCAAGCAGTCGGCCCATCTACCCTGCCCTCTTTAGAAGCATTGATCCACGCTTGAATCTCATCATTATAAGCATCTGCGAAGCGTTGGAAACAGTCAGTATACATAGCCTGACCGGTTGTCGCATTGGCATTGACCAAAATATAGTTCGGTTTGGGCATATTCAGCACCGCGCCATCACATACGATTTCGCACTTAATGTCGTAATCGTTATGATTGTTTACAAAGGATTCAACATCGATACGCACACCGGACTTTGTGGTGAGGATCATGATCTGCGGGTCGTGAAGATCCTTGGGGCCGTTGTTGGTGGACTTGCCATATCGAACCTCAGCAGTCGCATAGTCCTCACCCAGCAGCCAGCGCAGCACATCAATCTCATGCACCATAGAGTTCTCAACTGCCATTGCATTATCCCAATCGTCCGGAACAGCCGGATTCCGGTGCGCACAGTGCAGCAGCAGTGCTTCTCCATACTTTCCACTGTCCAGTGCTTCTTTAAGCTGCCTATATCCTGCATCATAACGGCGCATAAAACCGACCTGTACTAATCTCTTGCCAGCCTTCATTTCCGCTTCCACGATACGTTTGCAGGCATCAGCCTTAGGGGCAAGCGGTTTTTCGCAGAACACATACTTGCCAGCTGCAATGGCAGCAAGAACGTATTCCTCATGATAAGGGTCTGCTGTGGTACACATAATTGCATCAATTTCTGGATCACCGATCATTTGCAAGGCGTCTTCATATCCTTTGATGCCATACTTCTCTGCAACTGACATTCCAAAGGCACTCGCCGGATCGGCACAGGCGACTACCTTTCCGCCTTGTAATTTGTTATTGATACGCTCGATGTGGGTGCGGCCAATGCCGCCGGTGCCTATCAGTCCAATTCTTAAATCCATTCTGATCAAATCCTTTCACGTTTGTATTATTGTGTTACCCCACCTAGAGACCGGTCTCTTTTTCAATATCGATAAGTAACAAAATAATAAAAAGTTTTTAGGCACTTTAAACAATAATACGCCACAGAGAGACCGGACTCTCTGTGGCGTATTTAGAATAAAATTAAATATTTTCCGGCAAAAGAATTTCATTCTGCAAATAAACTTCATCGGCCTGCGGCATTTTATCATAAATCAGATACTCAAATAAAATACGCATCGCGCTCTGCCCCTGACCGGTCAGATCTCCGCTGATGGTACATGCAACTTCCCCTGATTGAACGAGCTTTACAATGATAGGATAGCGTTCAAAACATACTATCATCACTTGTCCAACCTTACCGCAATCGCGAACGGCCTTACAAATATCTGCCACACAGCCACAAGCAATGAACAGACCATCTGGCGCACATGCCTGCTCCATCACTTCACAGGTCAAATGATATGCTCGGTATGGATCCTCTAGGGTATCTCCCACATATGAAATACTGATTTCAGGAAAATGTTGTGACAAATATTCAGTAAACCCTTTTTCACGTTGTTTTACTGCATGCAATGTGCTGGTAAGCACGCCGATACTGCCTGATTGTCCGAGCAGCAGTCCCATCAGCCTTCCGGCAACTCGGCCAGCTTGAAGTTCATTCCGACCTACAAAGCATATCCGTTGTCCATCTTCTATGTCGGAATTGAGCATGACAACAGGAATATGATGCTCTGCAAGATTGTTAATGGCATCTTGTACCGCTTCATCTTCCAACGGGCTGACAATCACACCCGAGACTCCATTTTTCTGTAACTCATACAAGCAATCCGCCTGCGCCTTGGCATTTGAGTATGGAATCTGATGGTACACAATATCAATATTGAAGCTGGTGCAGTCTGGACGCAGCAGTTCAATACCTTTTTTTATTTCACCCAATGCATCAACCTGCGGAAGAACCACCGCGACAGTTAATTTTTTCTTTTGGTAATTCAACGCTTTCGCCAGTGGATTGGATTCATAACCTTGCTCTTCTAAAAGCTGCTTGATTCGCTGCCTTGTTTGCGTACTTACCCCCGGTCGGTTGTGAATCACCTTATCTACGGTCGATTTATGTACGCCTGCCATTTCTGCAATCTGTTTCAAGGTAACAGACATAATATCACCTCTGCCTAATGAATTCTTCGTATGATATCAATAATACGGCAAGGATTATACAAATTCAAGTATTTTATACATATAGCTATCGATACAAAATTCATCGCTGGACATTACGGCAAAGAAATTAGCATATTCGAAAATTTTATGAAAGCACAAAAAGAGATTCCAGTGTCTTTCGGCATTGGAATCTCTTTCCCCTGTCAATCTCCATTGTGTCCAGTATTATCATACACTTGAATGCTGAGCGCCGCGATGGGTTTTGCGCTTCCGTGCGCGTACAGCCTGCCGCAATGCTTCTGGCAGGCGACGCGATTCCAGCATTTTTTGCAGCGCCTTGTTATATGTCCAATCCTCCAGCTCGGCGGTCTCTAAAAAGCAAAGTGTCTGTTCCGGAAATTGAACGCCGCATACAGAGAGCGCCCATGCAATCCCCATGCGTGCATGATACCCTGCTGCCGGAATTTCGGCAAGCGCAGACAGCGTGCGTGACAAATCTTCTGCTGTAACAAAATTATGCAGCAGCATCACCGCACCGAACCGCGCCGCAAATTCTGCCTTGCTCTGTAAATAGGGCTGTAAAAACGTCCAAAGTGCATCTCGTTCTGCGATGTGCAGCGCGGCGCAGAAAGCATCACATACCGCCCAGTTTTGTATTTCCGGTACAAAATTCCGTATCTGTGTCAGACGCTCTGCAAGCGGCATTTTTGCCCGCGCAATGACAAGTGCACGCAGCATGATCTCCTCATACCAGCTTTCTGTCCATGCACTTTCGAGCCATGCACGCCAGTCCTCCCGTACAATTTCGTCTGCAATGGCATGAAGTGCAGGCATACGAACGCCAACCACCAGCCCTGCATTGGGAATCAAACGATATTGAAACGCCTGATAATCAGTATCCTGTTTTTGTTGCAGCAAGGCTCTCAGCAGTTCTCTCTCCATATATTTATGCTCCTTCCGCTTGCAGCAGCCCCAAATCAGATTTCCATTGCAGCACACGGCGAAGCGCATGATAAAGCGTATTTTCCGAAATCTGTCCTTGATTGACCGCATCAAGAACTGCCTGATATTGCACCGCAAAATTCGAGGACAGCAGCAAATCATTGCCCGCCTGTACTGCCTGCACAGCTGCCTCCCCTTCAGGCAGGGCGACTGCGTCCATGGCAAGGTCGTCTGTTACAATCACGCCCTGAAATCCAAGTTCCTCACGCAAAATCTGATGGATATTCGGACTTAAAGACGCGGGGTGTGCGGCATCAAAAACCTGCACGATTGTATGGCTCACAAGCACGGCATCTGCCCCCTGCCGGATTCCCGCTCGAAACGGCAAAAAATCTGCTTCATGGAAACGCTCTGCCGGACGGGTGTCCGTGACTGCCCCTGTATGGGTATCTCCATTGGAGCCATAGCCGGGAAAGTGCTTGAGTACCGTTCCCATACCATCGTTTTTCATGGTGCGCACAACAACGCCAACATAGTCGGCAGTTTGCTGTGCATCTTTTCCAATGGTACGCGGATAGATAAAATCCTTTGCATTTGTAGAGACATCTGCAACCGGTGCCAGATTGACATTGATTCCCAGTTCCCTCAAAAACCGATCCTTTTCCGCTGTGTCTGCTTCTACCTCATTGAGACCGCCCCTCTCATAGACCTCGCGCGGCGATTCGAACGGCCAGCGTCTGAGGGCGCGGTTTGCGCTGGCGCGCACGACCGTACCGCCCTCCTCATCGGTTCCAATGAGCAGCGGAATCTTTGCCGCAGCTTGATAAGACTGAATGGTATGTACAACATCGTCCTGACTCTTGTTTTCAAAATCACGTCCAAACAGCACATAACCTGCTGGCTGATACTTTTTTACCAGCTCTGCTGCCCCCTCCTCAGGACAGCGCACCCAAAACAGCTGCGCAACCTGTTCTTCGCGTGTCATAGACGCTATCAGCGTGTCCATCGGATGTGCGCCGAGCGCAGCCTCCTCCACTTTTGGCTCTGTTTTTTCCCCAGTATCCTCTTGCGTAGCTTTTGGTGCATCGTCCATGATGCTGGTTCCCGGAAGCGCCGGACCTCCAGCCGGAAATATAAAGACAAACGCGGCAACACTCACAACCGCCAGAAAAACTGCACACAAAATTGCAGTATTTCGCCTCATCTATCCTCTCTCCTTTCGTACTTTGACATATTTTTCAGTTCTTTTTCCTATTATATCACATTATATCACAGCGGCACGAAACAGAAAACTTTTTCTTTTCTAAAGATGCGCAATCAAATATCCTATGATATAATAAAAACATTCGGCTTTGGGTCAGCCCCTATACTGTCCCATACAGCTGCCCATTTCCCCTGAAGGAGTTGAGCCCATTGATTGGACGATTTGCGCCCTCCCCGAGCGGGCGTATGCACCTTGGCAACGTGCTGTGTGCCCTGCTTTCATGGCTGTCTGCCCGCAGCCAGCATGGCTCCTATATTTTGCGCATCGAGGATCTCGACCCTGAGCGTTGTCCGCGTTCTTATGCCGACATCATCGAAGATGATCTCTCTTGGCTGGGACTGGACTGGGACGCCGGTGCATCGAAGGGCGGCACAGACGGTTCTTATTACCAAAGTGAGCGCACAGCAATCTATCAAACCTATTTCGACGCGCTGTCCGCTCAGGGACTGCTGTATCCCTGTTTTTGTTCGCGTGCCGCTCTGCATGCAGCCTCTGCTCCGCATCTCTCTGATGGACGGGTCATTTACGCCGGCACCTGCCGCAGCCTCACCCCCGAACAGGTTTCCGAAAAGCGCCAAACGCGCGGTGCGGCTGTGCGTATTCGCGTCCCAGATGAGATCATCACCTTTACCGACGGACTGCAAGGTGTGTGTCAGCAATCCCTGACACAGGAATGTGGAGATTTTATCATTCGGCGTTCGGACGGTGTATTTGCCTATCAGCTTGCTGTTGTTGTCGATGACGGACGCGAAGGCATCACTGAGGTCGTGCGCGGGCGGGACTTGCTGGACTCTACTGCCCGACAAATCTGGCTGCATCGGCTGTTTGGCTTTACACCGCCGCAGTTTATCCATATCCCTTTGCTCAATGACGCCAACGGCAGGCGGCTTTCCAAGCGAGATGCCGATTTGGATCTCGGTGTCCTGCGTCAGCGCTTTACCCCCTCTGAACTGACCGGCGCACTCGCCTGTGCTGCTGGGCTCATTCCAAAGCCCTTTCCTGTACACCCCTCTGAGCTGATTTCCGAATTTTCATGGGATAAAATCCCCTCCCATGACCTATGTCTTCCCGACAGGTTTTTTTGACAGAGACGAATGTTCGCGTTATAATGAAAAAAGATGATTTATTTTCTATCCGCACGGACATAAATACTTTTTATGTGCCTCTTATCCTGATATGATTCTAAATTTTCTTTGGTTAAGTCCCAATGATTCAAAGTGAGGTGTTGTCCTTTATGATTGATCGCATCAATCTGGATATTTTGCGCTGTCTGCGCATCAACGCACGCTGCAAAGCGTCCGATATCAGCCAAAAAGTAAATTTGTCCGTTTCCGCTGTCATTGAGCGTATCCGGCGTATGGAAGCTTCGGGCATCATTCGGCAATATACCGTTCTGATCGACCCCACGCAGGTTGGCAATGATTTAACCGCACTCATGGAAGTCAGTCTGGAGCACCCCAAATATTATGATGATCTGGTCGATATGATTCGTCAGCACCCCAATGTTGCGGAGTGTCATTATCTGACCGGCGAGTTTGACTTCCTGCTCAAAATCGTAACCGACTCCTCCAGCAGTCTGGAGCAGATTCACCGCAATATCAAGAGTATGCCGGGTGTTTCCTCGACCAAGACCCACTTTGTCCTCAAAACAATCAAAGATGAGGTCGCAACGCTGCCCGAGCATTTAGATTAAAACAAAAACCGCTTAGACAATGCCCTTTCAAGGCTTATCTAAGCGGTTTTTTGACATTCCACTTTTCTCCATTCTCCCCAAAATACCACTTGACAACCCAGAGAGTCAGGTGTATTATTGTGATATCAAATTGATATCATATTTTTTAAGGAGTGATTTCTATGACAAGTAAGCAAACCGACGTACATATGGTTCCTGAAGAAAAGGAGCTGCACCCCATCGGCGGACTTTTGATTTTAACGCTCGACCTCGTCCTTTGCGTCCTTGCAGTCATATCCATCGTGATCAGTGTCGGATATATGGAAACCAATTCTCTGTTCTTTGGTATCCTCATGGGCATCAGTATTCTGTGGCTCTCACTGCCCTCATGGCTGCTTCTCATGGGTCTGCATGTTATCAAGCCCAATGAAGCGCTTGTCCTGACCCTGTTTGGGCACTATACCGGCACGCTCAAAACGCCCGGATTTTATTTCACCAATCCCTTCTGTTCGGCTGTCAATCCCGCAGCAGAAAGCATCAATGCACAGCTGGGCAAGGCGGAAACGGAAGCCGCTTCCAAAGGGAAGGCTGTTGTAGGCTCTGCCCGCATGAGCAAAAAGATTTCTCTGAAAACCATGACACTCAACAACGAAAAGCAGAAAATCAATGATTTGCTGGGCAATCCTATCATCATTGGCATTGCGGTCATCTGGCGCGTTGCAGATACTGCCAAGGCAGTCTTTGAGGTCGACAATTATCATGAATTCCTGTCTATCCAGTGTGACTCTGCCCTGCGCAACATCGTGCGTCTCTATCCATACGATGTAGCAGACGACGGAAGCGATGAAAAGAGTCTGCGCGGCTCTGCTCAGGAAATCGCGGAAAACCTCAAGCAGGAGATTGCCGCACGGGTTGCGCCCGCCGGTCTGGAAATTTTGGAGGCCCGCATTACGCATCTTGCCTATGCGCCTGAAATTGCCGCTGTTATGCTCCAGCGCCAACAGGCCTCCGCTGTCATTGATGCGCGCAAAATGATTGTTGACGGCGCAGTGGGTATGGTGGAAATGGCACTCGACAAGTTGAATGAAAGACAAATCGTAGAGCTTGATGAAGAACGCAAGGCACAAATGGTTTCCAATCTGATGATTGTTCTGTGCAGCAGCAAAGATGCACAGCCTGTCGTGAACAGCGGTTCTCTCTATTAAAAAAACAAGCCGGATTGCAGCATTTGCAATCCGGCTCTATGCCTGTTTTTGTTCCGGCTCCACTCCACATTCATACCAGAGCGGCAAAACCGCCTGATGTGTTGTGTAGGTATCGGATATCCGAGTACCCGCCTCCACCTGTGTGGTCTGCACCTCAAATTCTGTTCCATCGGCACAGCAAAAGACAAAGCTTACATGTTCTGCCCCGCTGATCTCTGTCCCCCGCCCCTTCCGTACACGCAAGTCATAGAGGGTCTGATAAATTTTCTCTACGGCTGTTGGGTCTTTCACAACCTTTTGGTACGTTTCCTCCGGCACGATATGGTGATACATGATTACGGCTTCCACGTCTTGCACCGCAAAGGGCAGCGTCAGCTTGGGCAAAGTGCAATACCGCGCTCCCATAGCCCATACTAGGCAAACTGCAATGCCCGTCAAAAGCAAAAGACCTGTTTTCTTCATCATACACACTTCTTTTCCATATCAGGATTCTTTATCTTCATTCTATAAAACCCATATTCGTTTGTCAACATCGGCTCTCTAAGGAGCAGCTGACATGCACAAATCCACTTGACCCTGTAATCCGGATTTGATATCATGAAACCAAGGGAGGTGGCCGCTTGGCTGACAAGGAAAAAGCAAAGAAACAGGTGCCACTGCGCCTTTCTGCTGCCTTATACAATGAAATTGCACAATGGGCAGAAGATGATTTCCGCTCGATCAACGGGCAAATCGAATTTCTGCTGACAGAAGCCGTGCGGAAACGCAAAAAAGGGCTTCGGGCAACTGAATTTGAGGAGAAAACATGAAAACCTTAGGTTATTATAACGGGCAAATCGGCGAATTGGAGGAAATGAAAATCCCCATGCTCGATCGCGGTGCATATTTTGGGGACGGTGTTTATGATGCGACCATGTGTGCCGGCTACCATATCCATAACTTAGAGGAGCATTTAGACCGCTTCTATCGCTCCGCATCACTTTTGAACATTACCGTCCCCTGCGAAAAGGACGCGCTGCGCACTCTGCTCTGTGCGCTTGTACACAAACTCGATGACCCCGACCAGTTTGTATACTGGCAGGTCACGCGCGGCACAGCACTGCGCAGGCATGCCTTTCCAGACTGTCCGGCAAATCTATGGGTCATGCTGACTCCAGAAAAGCCTGTCCCTCTGACGCAGACATATCGACTGATTTCGGCTGCTGATACCCGCTTTCTGCACTGCAATATCAAAACACTCAATCTGATCCCCTCGGTTATGGCGTATGAGCAGGCAGTATCGCGCGGCTGTGATGAAGCAGTCTTTCACCGAGACGGTATCGTGACCGAATGTGCACACTCCAATATCCATATCTTGAAAAACGGTGTATTCTACACACACCCCGCAGACTGCCACATTCTGGCCGGCATTGCACGTGCACACCTCATTAAGATGTGCGGCACATTGGACATTCCGGTCGTTGAACAGCCCTTTTCACTCGATACGCTGCGTCAGGCAGATGAAATCATAGTTTCTTCCTCCGGTGATTTCTGTATGCGTGCCTGCGAGCTGAACGGCAAACCCATCGGCGGAAAAGACCCTGTGCGTCTCAAAAAACTGCAAGATGCAATCTGGCAGGAATTTTTAGAGGATACCAAACAAATTTAACCACAGCTTCCTGTCACCCGATATGGGTGACAGTTTTTTAATCTGCAAACAGCTGTACCCAGTAGTTTCTTCCGTTGACTACGACCTGTCCCACACCAATGCGTCCGAATCGACTGGACAGGATATTGGCACGGTGTCCGCTTGAACCCATCCACGCAGACATCACCATCTGCGCACTGGTTTGCCCTGCTGCAATATTCTCTCCTGCCGTGCGATAGGATATCCCCATTTCAGAAAGGATCGTGAGACCACGGCTGCCATTGGGTCGGGTGTGGGAAAATTTCTTTGCCAATTCTGCTGCGCGCTGGCTGGCTGCTCGATTCATTGCGGCGTCCGACTTCAGTGCAGGCAGCCCATTTCTTGCACGCGCCGCATTGACCTGCTGAATCACAGCCTGCGCGCCCTGACTTTGTGTATTTCCCTGTGGTCTGCCAAAGGAATACGCCTGTGATACAATCGCAGGTCTTTCTGCCTCATATGCCGCCTGTGCGCCTGATGTACCTGCGAGTAAGACTGTTCCGACCAACATCGCTGTGCAAATTTGAATCTTCCGTTTCATATCAAAAAACCTCCTGTATTTTGGGCGATACGGCAAAAGAATGTCGAACCGCCCGATTGCCTTACGGCTTGTTTTCCATGATACGGAAAGGTAGGTCAGAATTGCAATGGAAACATCTCTTATATTTGGAAAAACACGACAAAAAAGAGTGGAAATCACCATTTACTTCCACTCTTTCCATGTATTTTGCTTCAATTTATCGCAGGATTATGGAACAATACGTGCACCAAACACGTCCTCAGTCTCCCGTGTCTGCCATCACTTTGACAAAATAGGTACGGCTGTCCGGTCCGTCACACTCCACAAAATAAACACTCTGCCATGTGCCGAGCAGCGGCTTTCCATTCTCAACCATCAGGACTTCGCTCGCACGGGCACTGCGGCACGCATGGCTGATATCCTCCCGCCGCTCCCCATACCGTGCTGCTGTGTTTTCACCAATCCAAATGCCAGCCATGGTATGCGGACAGAACACCGTACAGATGCCGGACTGTATGCCCGCATCACTGATCGACTTGCACACTGCCGCCGTAATATCATAACAGCCCTGCTGTTCTGTATGCAGGGTAAAGGACTGTGTTTTCATGCTGCCTCCTCATTCACTGCGCGATTCGTGCAGATAGGTTGCCTCCAAATCGGATAAATGCAGCTTTACTGCAAGTGGATATCGCTCATAGGCGTTGGCGATGGCAAACGAGCCTGCCCGTGCAGAATCATCGAATCCGCCCATATGCCAGCGGATTGCAACCGCCTCCTCATTTTTCAGCTTCATGAAGCGTTCGATCAGAAAGACGGATTTTTCTCCATGCCCATAGGGAAAACGGTCATTGACGACATAGACCGGAACCTTTTCCCATACCCCCTCGTCATTCTTGCGGTTGCGGTACTCCACATCATAAAATCCTGCCTTGCACAGGTCGTGCAGCAGCGTGCAGATGGTACAGCTTTCCAAATCATCATTCTCAGGGTCATAATGCTTTTCCAGAAATACATGGTATACGTTGAGACTATGCGCGAGCAGCCCGCCTGCATAGGCGGCATGGAATCGGGTGGATGCAGGTGCAGAAAAGAAATCCGTGCTTTCCAGCCACTCGAGCAGCTTATCTGCCCCGCGTCTAGTCACATTGGCGCGAAACAGATCCAGAAATTCTTGTTTATTATCAGACATATTGATTCTCCTTCCATTGTACAGCGCAGGTCCGCAGTGCATCTGGCTCATTCGGAACGATCCCCTCGACAACCTGCGCAAGCAGCCAATCCAATGCCGCACCCACACTGGGTCCGGACAGTCCCATCTGACACAGCATATGCCCATCAATTGCAAGTTCGTGCAGGGTCAGGCAAGGTGCTTTTGCACAAATCTGATTGACCAGCCGCTCGGTTTGCTGCAATTCCTGCAAATGAATGGAAAACGTGTCCTGTCCGGTGCAGTCTGCCTTTTTAATGGCCAGCAGCCTTCGCGTACACGCTTCTCCATGCTTTGCCAAAAAGCGCCGTACCTGCCGTTCTGTCTGACCAATAGGATTGTCATGCAGCAAAACAAGACTTGTGACCTCTTTGCGCAATGCGTTTGCCGTATGCAGACGTACCATCACCTGTTCTGCCAAAGTGCGGCTGATTTCTGGGTGACCATAAAAATGTCCTACCCCAGCATCATCAATCGTATACGCACGCGGTTTTCCGCTGTCATGCAGCAGCATCACCCAGCGCAGACATGACTCTGCCGGCACAGCCTCCACAGCACGAACGGTGTGCTCCCACACATCATAGCGATGATGCGGATTGTGCTGGCATAGTCCAAACATAGGCGCTGCCTCCGGCAGAACCACGGCAAGCACCGCGCGATACCTGCGCAGGGCACGCCCGACATACCGGCTGGTCAAGAGCGCATCAAGCTCTGCAAAAACCCGCTCAGCTGCAACTGTTTCCAAGCGATACATTTGCCGATACATGGCGTCTGCCGTCTGTTCTTCCATCTGAAAGCCGGTTTTTCCCACAAAACGCACACCGCGCAAGATCCGCAGCGCATCTTCCGCAAAACGTGCATCTGCATCTCCAACCGCACGCAGCACACCGTTTTGCAAATCGGTATGCCCTCCAAATGGGTCGCACAATCCGCGCTCCGCATGATACGCCATTGCATTGATGGTAAAGTCGCGCCGTGCAAGGTCGTCTTCCACACGGGATAAGAAACGCACATGGTCCGGACGCCGTCCATCGGTATAGGCGCTCTCTCCGCGGTAGGTCGTGACTTCAAGCGCCATGCCCGCGTGCAAGACCGTAATGGTTCCATGCTGCAAACCGGTCAGCCGCACATTGGGAAATATTTTTTGTACCTGTTCGGGTGTTGCACTGGTTGTCAGATCCCAGTCATTGGGGCGCACGCCTCGCAGGCTGTCACGCACGCAGCCGCCTACTACCCACGCGGTATGACCACAGGATTCCAGCTGTTCCATCACCGCACAGACTGCCTGCGGCAATTGGATTTCCGGAATTTTCAATTTCCCTTCCTCTTTTGCCGCAGACGGTAAGAAGTTCCGTCCGGATTGAGAACTACGGTATTGTCAAGCTGTGCCTTCAGGCTGCTGCGAAAGCCTGCAATATAGGCCTCCCGAAGCTGCTGCTGCTCTGCTTTTTCCTCCGGCGTCAAGCCCTCTGTTCTTGCTTTTTTTGCAAGCGCATTGATGCGCTGAATTTTCTCGTCTGTCATGGATAAAAAATCCCTCCATTCTATTTCAAATCTATTATAACAGTCCCTCTCCCCTGTGTCATGCTCTTTTTCTCAAAAGCAATTGTGATTTTCGGCAACTCTCTTTTCTTACCCGAAATGGTGTCTGCTGGCATCGCAATAAAAATGGGATTTTGAAAGCATAAAAAATTTATGGGCTGATCTATCACTGGCTTTGCAGCTATATGGAAATTGGCTCCCTTTTTTCTGCTTGACTCCCAACCACAAACAGGCTTTTCCGGCAGGCTGATTCTTCAGATGGTCTTCGGTTCTTGACCGACTCAAATGCGCATGTTACAATAAAACCAAATCACGATTCTAAAACTCCGGAGGGATATCGTATGAAAATTGAAACGCAATGCCTGCACGAGGGTTATCAGCCGAAAAACGGCGAGCCAAGCACGCTTCCCATCGTGCAGTCCACAACATACAGATTTGACTCGACTGCGCATATTGCAGATCTGTTCGATATGCCAACCGAATTTATGTATTCCCGCTTTGCCAACCCCACCTGTGACGCGGTAGAAAAGAAAATCGCAGCACTGGAGGGCGGCGCAGGCGCTATGCTGACCTCCTCCGGTCAGGCGGCTTCTCTGCTGTCTATCCTCAACCTGTGCTCCGCTGGTGACAGCTTTATTGCAGCTACAACGATCTATGGCGGCAGCATCAATCTGTTCGGCGTAACACTCAAAAAATTGGGTATTGAGTGTATTTGGGCAGATGCTGAGGCAGATGCAGATGAAATCCAGAAGCTGTTCAAGCCCAATACCAAGGCGGTATTTGGAGAGACGCTGGCAAATCCGGCCCTGACTGTATTCGACATTGAAAAATGGGCAGACCTTGCGCACAAGAACGGTGTCCCCCTCATTGTGGACAACACCTTTGCTACGCCTTATCTCTGCCGTCCCATTTCCTTTGGCGCAGACATCGTAATCCACTCCACATCAAAGTACATGGACGGTCATGCACTCCAGTGCGGCGGTGTCATCGTGGACAGCGGCAAGTTTGATTGGGCGGCTTCCGGCAAATTTCCGGACTTCACCGAGCCAGACGAAAGCTATCACGGTGTTGTCTATACCCGCGACTTTGGAGCGCTTGCTTACATTATCAAAGCACGCATGCAGCTCATGCGCGACTTTGGCTGTTATCCAGCAGCACACTCTGCGTTCCTGCTGAATCTTGGTCTGGAAACCCTTGCACTTCGCATGCAGCGCTATTGTGAAAACGCACAGATTGTTGCAAAGCATCTGCAAAGTTCCGATAAGATCGCGCAGGTTCGTTATCCCGCTCTGGAAAGCGATGCACACCATGCGCGCGCGCAGAAATATCTGCCGCTCGGCACCTCTGGAGTCATGTCTATTGATATCAAGGGCGGACGCGAAACAGCTATGAAGTTCATGGACAGCCTAAAGCTGGCATCAAATGAGGTGCATGTCGCAGATATCCGTACCTGCGTTTTGCACCCAGCCTCTGAAACCCATCGCCAGCTTACCAACGAACAGTTGGAAGCTGCTGGTATACAGCCCGGACTTGTACGCCTGTCTGTCGGCCTTGAAAATGTAGAGGATATCATCGCAGATCTCGATCAGGCACTTGCACAGCTCTAAATCTGGAGGTGTTTTTGTTGAAGATTCGTTCTATCTGCGAACAGGACAGGACATATTTTCTGTCTGCAATCCAGTCATTTTACCAATCTCCCGCTGTCTGCCATGCCATTCCGCCGCAGAACGCAGAGCGTACCTTTGCACTGCTCATGCATGGTACGCCCTATGCAGATTGCCTGATTGCGGAGGCAGATGACGGAACCCCTGTTGGCTATTGTCTGCTTGCGCTCACATGGTCCAACGAGGCAGGCGGCCTGTGTGTCTGGCTTGAGGAGATTATGGTCTCTGATGCCTGCCGTTCGCAAGGCGTCGGGCGCAAGCTCATCTCGGCTGTACACGAAAAATATCAAAATGCTGCCAGATTTCGTCTTGAGGTTACGGATGACAATCCACGTGCAGCTGCACTCTATCGCATTCTGGGCTTTGAGGATCTGCCCTATCGCCAAATGACGATGGACATGCCGCCCGAAGCCTAAAGTCTTTTTAAGGAGGGCTCGTATGACTTTTCTCATTTATTGTGTGCTTATTTTCACACTTGCCGCATCACTTGGCGTAATCGTCCGCTGTTTTGTATCCGTCCGTCGAGAGCCTTCGATGCCCAAGCTGTCTGCCATCACAGCAGCTGTTTTACTCTGTCTTTTTTTAATGCTGATTTCTCAGAACAATGGTGGTCTGCTTGTGCCTCGTTTCCCATCGTGATAAAAAAACCTGTCCATCTGCTTTCGCATGATGGACAGGTTTTTTTAATCTGTTATCAGCATCGTACGTGCAATCGCACGATATACACATTGTGTCATTTCCTTCGCTGCAACCACTTTATCTGCCGCAGTCACGATCCAGCCCTCGCGGGAGCGCGGGAGCATAGGAGCAAGCGGAAACATATGGGACGCAATTGCATCACGCTGCTTATTTGTAAGTGCAAAGTAGCGAGATGCTCGCTTTGCTGCCAACGGACCATGCACAAAAGCATGCATATGTGTTATCCGGCGCAGACCGCGATAGTGCCGCAAAAAGCGCTTAAACCATTCATCTCTCCAGTCATAACCAAAGAAATCATGCAAAAGTGCTGCACGTGTCACAGAAATCAGTTCTTCTTCTGATACGCCCAGCCTGCACGCCATACGATAGGCCACACGTGCGGTCGCAACCGAATGATCATATACAGAATTCTCTATTCCGTGATGCACAAAATTTTTGCAGTCCTCAAATGCAGGATGCAGTAAAATATCTGCTGTTACAGACTCAAATGAAGGAACCATTGGAACCGCCTCCTTTCTAGTTCCCCTTTATTGTATGTGTTTTCGTACCCTTTTTCAAGTATTCTGTGTAAATTTTTTGTTTTTCATTTTTATGTAAACTGCATATCGATTTTTGATTATCCTTTCAAGCAATTGCTATATTCTTAAAAATTGCCAGAAAGTAATTTATCAAAGTGAATGTCCAGCTTTAATGCAATATCAAGAATTTTCTCTTTTGGAAAAGAAAAATCATTTTCAGCCCATAGCGTTAAAACTGCTAAAAAACCTTGTATATGGTATCGAACAAAAAAAGTCCATTCATCAGAAAGTATTTTTGCTTCGCCAACTTCCTTTCTCCAAAGTGTAAAGTATCTTGTTTCTAAAAATACGCTAAGACGAGTATAAAAGCGGTGCTTTGCATTTTTGTTTAAGAACATGTGCATGATTTTAGAATTCGTGTACACATAGTCCACTAAATCCTCAATAATATCATCATAATAGTGGAGTGAATCTATCCGAATAATTTTCCCTAATTCCAGAAACGTCGTGTTTTCCACTTGTTCATACAAATCATAAATATCCTTGTAATGGCTGTAAAAAGTTGCCCTGTGTATGTCTGCTTTATCTGCTAATTCCCTGATTGATATTTTTTGAATATCTTTCTCTGTCATCAAATCTGCCAAAGCTTCACAAAGAGCCCTTTTTGTCTTTTTCACTCGTCTGTCCACATCATTTTCTTTCATCTCTGCCTCCAAAACGTCAAAATTCTCATTAAATGTTGCTTATCAGACAATTTATCATGATATTGAATATAGAAAAACAACTTTAAGTCTATTATAATTTTATTTGTTGGATATATCAAGGTTTTGAATTGTAATAGGAGGTATTATATTTGAACCAGAAGCAGATAGAAAGCAACGCTCTTGTTATCAGTTCGATTATAAACTGTATCATAGCTTTCGCTGGCATATGGGTTTATTGGGCGACCGATATTCAAGCCCTGTTCTTAGATTGTGCATTTTCCTTTGTTGGTTTCTTGTCCAGTATTTTAGCGACCGTAATTTCAACAACAAGCAAACGGAAAACTAAAAGTTATCCGAACGGATTACATTTTTTAGAACCATCTTATGCTATTCTAAAGTCTTTGCTTATTCTGCTGTTACTTGCTGTATCACTCATAGAAACTTCAAAATCAGCATATGTCTACTTCATTTATGGAGTAGGAAGTGCAATGAATATTTCGCCAGTTCTGCCCTATACAGTGATTATGGTTATTCTATGTTTTGGACTCGGCTCTTTCAACAGACACCAAAATAGTAAAATCAATTATATGAGCACCATTTTAACAGCAGAGAGTAAGGGAAACTTCATTGATGGTTTTCAATCATTTGGAATAGGCGCAGCTTTTATTCTGCTCTATTTTATAGATATTAATGGAGATTTCGGTTTCCTTTGGTATACAGGAGATTTTTTCATTACACTCGTGCTGACTGCAATTTCTATTAAAGAGCCAATTACTGTTTTGAGTCATTCTATGCGCGAATTGACGAATGGTACAACACAAAATAAGGAAATCCTATATTTTATTCATGATGCTGTAAGCAGAAGCACTGCTCCCATTGTTAACAGTGTTCAATGTGAGGTTGTAAAAACAGGAATGTATATAGATATAAAGTTATTTCTACACGAGGAAATCACACTGGAAAAATACAGAGCACTCATGCAGGCAAAAAAAGATATTTACGAAAAAATAAGTCAAAAGTATGCAAACATAAGTATTTCATATATTCTCTAAGAAAAGGGAGATGCACGCTTTTGTGTAATCTCCCTTATTTTTCGATGTCCTATCCAGATTCATTCAATCATGGTAAATTCGTAATAAACTAATTGGTCTTCCAATTAGTGAATCGCCACAAAATGCTGTATTTGTGCGGATAATCGAATTTTATATATCATTTTTCACAGACTGCATATATTTTTATCTGTTACATTGACAAACCCCACCTGTATTTGGTATAATAGCTAAGATAAAAATTTGCCGTCATGGTGGAATTGGTAGACACAAGGGACTTAAAATCCCTCGGTAGCAATACTGTGCGGGTTCGATTCCCGCTGACGGCACCACGAAATAAGCCCTGTATCATGCGATACGGGGCTTTTTCATAACTTTTCATTTGTTCTCTGCCAGCTGTTTCACCATATCCGACAGCTCCTCAATCTTCCCACCGCACAGGCGGTCGAGATACACCATCGGCTGCACACTGGATTCCTGTACAGAAATTTCGCCTTTCGCGTCCACCTTAACAATATCCGCATCAATCAGCCGACGGAACGTCCCCTGTGCCCATTCGGGCATTTCGGTCGTATGCTTATAAATCTTCATTTCTTCCTCCTTCGTTGGACTTATCATCTCTTTCCGAACTGCCTGCCGGAAATCGTCCATGGTCTTGCCCTGTTTTTGGAACCAATACAGCACATCGCCGTGGTTGCTTGCGATGCCCTGCCTATATCCCTCCGCGTGGCAGATGATGTGCTTCAACGGATCCATGGCAAACTCCCTGCATAAGTATGCAAAAAGTTCCACGGCTTCACGGTAAACCTTGCCAAAATATATAGCATCTGCAAGCTTATCCTCACAGATTTCCACGCCGATATGTGTGGAGTTAGCCGAGCCGCCCGCATGCCATGCCTGCATCGTCCAAGGCAAAGTCTGATATGTGGCAATGCTGCCATCTGGCAGCGTGCCGATAAAGGCATGCACACATACCGACCTGCCGTCCGGCTTAGGCTGGTTCCAGTGATTGCCATATGGATTTTTGCCCAGCCGCCCGTCATCTGGTCCCACATACCGCGACAGCTTTGTGTTGGGCGCGCCCGTGCTGTGC
>JAGZIW010000018.1 GCA_018366035.1 Butyricicoccus pullicaecorum
GCCGGCGCGACAATTCCCTCTGCCTTACACAAGGCAGTCTGATACAGTTTCCATACCACAATTATTTATAAACCTTGAAAGGTTAGGAGAACGTCACGCGTTGGCGTGGGCAACCTAAGGGGGACGACAATCGATGGTTTTCTTGCCCCCTTAGGAATCCCCCAGCTTTCCTGTCCATCGCCGCCCTCATATTTCACCAGTCTGCGGACTGGTTCCTATTCGTACGCGGCGGCTTCTTCATGCGAACCACGAGCGCCGGACGGGGACAAAGCCGAAAAGACTGGCAGCGCAGACGCACAAGCGAGCCTTCATGGAAAATGCGTGCCATGGACACAGCCGGTCACGGGATACTGCGGATAAGGGCTGCACGCTCCCGCGGTGCGGCGTGCATACATTCCCATGAAATGGGGCACTTCTCGGTACCGTTCCCGCCTGCACGCTCCCGCCCTGCGGCGGCGCTCATACATTCCCACCCTTGCGGCGGACGCGTGGCATATCTGATGGAGAGGGAGTGCAGGATTCATAAGGACAGAGAACCGCAAGGTTCTAGTCCTTATGCTGCTGTCGCCGGCGCGACAATTCCCGCTGCCTTCATAAGGCAACAATAAAACAGAAAGGACGATGATCAATGGCATTTAAGACAGAGAAAGATGTGCTGGCAATGGCACAGAAAGACGGGCAATATTGGTCAGACTATGACAAGGAGCTTGCAAAACGTGACCCAGATGCAGGCTTGTCCATCTATACCGCGAAAAAGAACTACCTGAACTCCAAGACCGATGCAGACAAGAAATACTGGAACCAGAAAGCAGAGAGTATCCGGCGCAAAAATGGCGGATACACTGCGGGCGGTGACGGTGCAGGCTTCATGAAGGACGACAGCTATTTTAACCATCAGGACCCCTATGCGGACAAGATGAATGCCGCACTGGACAAGCTGCTCGGATACGGAGAATTCACAAACCCTTATCAGGACAAAATCGACAGCACACTCGATAAAATCACCGGACGTGACCCGTTCTCCTACGATGCGGAGAAAGACCCCATGTTCCAGCAGTACCGCAAGACCTACTTGCGGGAAGGGCAGCGCGCCAATGAGGACACCATGGGAAACTATACCGCAATGACGGGCGGCATGCCCTCCACCGCGGCGGTCAATGCCGCAAGTCAGGCGCAGGATTACTATAACGCAAAGATGGCAGACAAGATTCCGGAGCTCTATACACTGGCATATCAGATGTATGCTGACGAGGGAAACAACCTGCTCAATCAGCTTTCCGCGATGCGCGGGCTGGGACAGGACGCTCTTTCTGCATGGGGTGCAAACCAGCAGCTGGCACAGAGTCAGCTTGATGCAGTCGGACAGATGTCTGACCGAGATTACAACCGTGCCTTCGGCAAGTGGAGCGCAGACCATCAAGTAGACCGTGAAGCGGTTTCGGATAGTCAGTGGGCAAGTGAACACCGACTCAATGGGCAAAAGCGTGCACAGCAGTTGATGCTTGAAATGCTGCGAGCCGGACAGGTTCCAACCCATGAAACCATTGTCGCGGCAGGCTGGAATGACAAAGATGCAGTCAGACTTTCCAAGTGGTATAAAGACCAGTTGGCGTTTGACCGCATGATGCAGCTTGCCCGTATGACACAGTAGCAATATGGCAGACACAGGAAATTCACCATGTGTCTGCCTTTTTTGTTTGATGATATGCAGCAATAATGGTCCGCTTCTTCGGTCGCAATATCAGTTAAAATCGCTTTGCCTGTGGCATAGGGCATGGTATAGCGCTGGTTGAGATAGCGGGTTGTGGCACCCATTTCTCCGTCCGGTCCGCCAAGCTGTGTCAAAATGATTTTTGCATAAGCGGGATTCGGGTTGCTGATCTTAACAGGATACTGTAATTTTTTCTCATAGTTCCACATGCTTACTGATCCACTCCTTCCCAAGGCCACGGATCGCTGACCCAAAGCCATGTGTTGGTATTGTTGACTGCATTTTTGGACTGCAAAGGTCCAAAGCGATCGGTATAAGCCTTGACAGCCTGTTGGTACATCGCTTGCTGTTTGTTAAAATACGCAAGTGCGTTGGGGTCGTTTGGGTGTCCGTCCAAATACTCCGTGGCTTCCAGCAGAGCAAAGTCATACATCTGGACATTGCGCATCAATCTTTGTCGTTCTGTCATCTGCTCATACCTCCCATCTGGACGTTGGCTTGGACAGGGGGCGTTCTCCGAGGAATGGCTTATCAAGTCCGGGGAAGATGGTGCCGCGTGAGAGTCCGACATCGTTGGCATAGGGGGTTCCCCATGCCTGATAGGGGACGAATGCCATTGCGAGGGACAGGAGATTGGGGTCGATGGTGTCGCTGGGCAATGACATGGGCGGCTCGGACTGTGGAGGACGGTTATCCGGCGGGGAAATGGTGCCATCATTCTGTCCTCCTCCATTTTGATTTCCATTCGGATTTTCTGGCTGCATACTGTCGCCGTTGTTCTGGTCGGAACACAGCGGACAGCTGCTGCCTGATGCTGCTGGCTTTGGTGCCAGAGGATCATAATACATTTTCATCTCTCCTTTGATTGTCAGATTGAGGCGAAGGACCTCACAGCACAGCCTATGCCAAAAGGGACGCTTTGGTGCAGAGCAGACCGTATCCATGTCCGCCCTGAAGAACAAAAAATAGGTACTTCTTTTGTCGGGATTTGTCTGGTATAATACCCATATAATGGATATTGTATTTTGTTTCATAGCGATACAGTGCGTGTCCAAATCGACGAAAGACAGGGAGGACGAATAGGAGATGAAACTCACAGAAGATTGGATCATTGTGCAGGCATCAGGAGCATCTGCTGTGCAAAATGGAAGAAAACTGTCCCAAAAGGGAAGTTTTTCAAGACTTGGGAAAAGCGAGGACGGGCTGCTTTTTTGGGCAGACTGTGCGGGAAGCGGAACGAATCCCTATCATACATCGATTGATTTTACCAATGAAGCAGCGCCGACCTGCCGCTGCTCCTGCCCAAGCCGTCAATTTCCGTGCAAGCATGCAATCGGTTTGATGTTTGAAATTTTAGGAGAAAAGCCCTTTGCGGTGTCGGAGATTCCAGAAGATTTGGCAAACAAGCGCGCAAAACAGGCAGCGCGTGCTGCAAAAAAAGAGCAGGCTGCCACAGAAAAGGATACGCCGGCAAAGCCCAAGAAAACAAGCAATGCTGCCAAGGTCAAAAAGATCAATAAGCAGCTTGAGGGTATCAGCAAGGCGGAACAGATGGTTTCTGACCTGCTTTCGCATGGTCTGGGTACCCTGCACGGCACATCGGCCAAGACCTATGAAGCGCTCGCCAAGGACTTGGGAAGCTGCTATCTGACAGGGGCACAGACCGAATTTATCCGGCTTGCCAATGAGGTACAGAAAATTCAAAAATCACCCGATGCGGCAAACTATGATGAGGCGCTCCGTATCCTCATTCGCCTGAGTGCTATGCTGCAAAAAGCGCGGGCATTTCTTCAGGAAAAACTGGACAAAAAGGAATTTGAATTGGAAGATAACCTGCTTTATGAGGCACTTGGCGGCGTTTGGAAGCTCGAGGAACTGGAAAAAATCGGTTGCGTCAAGGAAAATGCGCAGCTTGTGCAGCTTTCCTTTGATGTGCGCTTAGATGATGCGCGAAAGGAGTATATTGATAGAGGGTATTGGATTGCGCTTGCAGACGGTACCATCTATCAAACGCTGAATTATCGCCCTTTGAAGGCGCTCAAGTATGTCAAGGCAGAGGACACCTGTTTTTCTCTTGTCAAAATACCGAAATTATGTTACTATCCCGCGATGGGCTGTCAGCGTGTGCGTTGGGACAGCTGTGATATGACGGAGGCAGACCGTGCCGCTGTGCAGGCAATTCGCGCATTTGCACAGACCGATTTGGCACAGGCAGTCAAACAAGTGAAGAATGAAATCAAAAACACCATGTCGGAAAAATATGTACCCGTTCTGCTTGCGTTCGATGTCATAGGAAAGGTAGAAGACCAATTTGTACTGCAAATGGAAAATGGAGAACGTATTGTGCTGAGAGACCGCGCCGAAGATGGCAGCGACCATCGCTCTGTCTATAAGCTGGACTGGCTCGTGAGCAGCAAATGGCAGCGGGGACAGGTCATGTTTGGGCTGATGTACTATGATGGACAGGATTCCAGCTTGTGCCTGCACCCCTATAGTCTTGTAACGACCGAGCAGATCGTCAGACTGCAATATTAAAGGGAGACAGGATATGAATCCATTTGCACAGCTTCATGAACGCCTTGCATACAGCGCAGTGGCAGGCACCGCACTTTTAGAGGAAGATTTCAGACTGAAAAAAATGGCGGATACCTTCGCGTCTCTGGCACCAAAAAATCCGGTGTTTGCAAACGTCCATCAAGGGCTGACTGACCTGTTTGCGGCACAGCCTGCGCAGCGGGGACAGATCCTTTTGCGCCTTTTGGGTTTTGTAGATGCTGTACTGTACACACAGGCGGGGCATGGCACAGAGGGAGAACTGATGCCGCTGGCGCAAAATGAAATGCCGGACGAAATGCAGTATATCAAGTACAGCGAGATCTCTCCTCTCCTTACAGGGCTGGCGGGAAAAGGACGCTATGGTGTGCTGCTGGACACGCTGTCAGCCCGTCCGGATTGTTTCACAGACCCCCGTGTTTTACATTTGCTGATTTCGGAGTTGGGCGATCCGCATATCGGAACGCTGCTTGCGCAGCTTTTGCAGGCTTTGGGCAGAGGGGAACCATTTTTGCAGAGTCCCGTAGTCTGCTCGAGTGCGCCGCCCGAACGGTTTTCGCTGCCCAAGGCGAACCGTACACAGCTTGTTTGTCAGCTCAAGCATGGGTTTGATGCCGCAGGCAAAAAGGATATGGCAAGGCGTGTTCTGCTTGTCAGCGAGATTGCGCGGCAAACCGAAAACAGCTGGTATCTGGCGCTCATACAGACGGGCAGCAAGGAGGTCAGGGAACAGGCGGTGCTCGCGCTTCGGTATCTGAAAGAAAATATGCCGGTTCTTTTGGAGTTGGTAAAGACCGAGCGGGGACAGGTCAGGGAAATGGCATACTGTGCACTGGGCAGAATGGACGCGCCCGAACTTGATGAGATGTGGAAAAAGAATCTGCCCAAAAGCAAAAAGTTTGCCGAATATGTGACCTATGTACAGTCGGACGGCGTTGCAGATATTGTCGCAAAGCGAATCCGGCAGGCTGCGGAAACGGTCATTGCACAGGACAGTATTTTTCCGGATACAGAAGAGGTTGCACATTGGTGCAATGCGCTGGTCAATAAATGTTCCGATGAAGTATTTGCGCTGTATCGCTGGCTCTTTGGACCGGAGACCGATATCCACCATCTCAGAAAAACGGTATTTTACAGCTTGGAACAGGAACGCGAGCGGATTGAGGACAAAATTTGTCAAACACTTGTCCTGACGTATCCGCAGAGACTGGTCGATTTTCTGACTGCGTTTCCGGAAACGCACGCGGGAAAGATGGAGCGGGCGTGTTTTGTGTGCGACCTTTTGAGCCAGCCGGCAGACAGGGTATATGAGAAATGGGCACAGACTGCCCAAAAAGCATTGGCTCGATGCTTTGCATATGTGGTCTATCAGGACGGCGCATATTTGATCTCTGTGCCCGAGGAAGGGGAACTGCGTGCACTCAGAGAGCCGCTCGATGTGCGCTGGTTTGCGCACATGGTGCAAAATGACTGCTTGGATTTACTCGAAAGGCTGCTCCCGCTCGCAGATGCCTCCCGCTGTCAGCAGGTGGGCAGGCTGTGCCATGAAGCCTATTGCAGTCAGGAGCCTGCACGCAGCCTGCAAGCCGCGTTCGGACAGATTGCCAATTGCGTCCAACAGACACGCAGGTATTTTCAGATTTTCCAGAAATGCCGGCTTGCAAATCCGCGGGGGCTGATTTTGATGCTGTGCAAACGGCAGCCGCAGATTTCCACAGGGTATTTGCAGCCGGTGTTTGAGGCGTATCGGGACTATGCGGGCGCACAGGCAGCCTGCGAGGAGGCACAGCGCGTGCTGGCGTTTTATGAACAGACCAACTATAAAAGCGCAAGCATGGTTCAAAAAATGCGTGATATGATGCAGATGTATGGATTTTTAATCGAAAAATAGAAAATTAAGAGGTGAAATAAAATGAACCCACTGGCAGAGCTGCATGAGCGTCTTGCATACAGCGCGGTGGCAGGCACCGCACTTTTAGAGGAAGATTTTAGACTGAAAAAGATGGCAGATACCTTTGCGTCTCTGGCACCGAAAAATCCGGTGTTTGCAAAGATTCACAAAGGACTGACGGACTTGTTTGAAGAACAGCCCGCGCACAGAGGGCATGTGCTTTTGAACCTTTTGGGGCTTGTCGATGCCGTATTGTATACGCAGGCGGGCTATGGCGCGGCAGGGGAGCTTGCTGCCCTGCCCGAAAACGCAGAGTCCGGAGAATTTCAGCCGATCCGGTACAGTGCGCTGCATGCGCTCATGCAGGCGCTGACAACAACAGGTTCGGGACGCATGGAGGTGCTGTCCCGTACAGTTTGCGAGCATGCGGAATATTTCAAGGATTGCCGTGTGATTCACGCACTGATCGATGACCTTGCAGACCCCTATGGGGATATGGGGGCGCTCATCTTCCGGATCCTGCGCGCACTGGTCACAGGGGAGACGGTGGAAACCGGTGATTTCGATGGCTATCAGAGAAAACGATATTCCCTGCCGACGATTGACAAGACGCAGCTGTTGTCCCGCCTGAAATACGGTTTTGACCCAGCGGGCAAAACCGATATGGTCAGACGAATGATGCTCATTTGCGCCATTGCAGGCGATGCGGAAAACGACTGGTACCTCTCCCTTTTGGACAGTGCGAAAAAGGATATCCGCACGCTTGTGGTGTTTGCGCTTGGCTATCGGGAGGAAAATATCCCGCTCTTGATGGAGCTGGCGCAAAAGGAGCGCGGCAAGCCAAAGGAAATGGCGTATCGTGTGCTTTGCCGGTGGGACAACCCGTCCGTGACTGCGTTTATCGAAAAGACGCTGAAAAAGTCCCCCAAGATGGCAGCCTGTCTCAGCAGTACGGAGTTAGACGTTTATGGCGACATGGCGGCAAAGGGCTTGCAGGCGGCGCTTACCGAAGTCTTAGGGCAGCCGTATATTTCGCGGGGGCAGATGGACGACACCATAATGCCTTGGATTTCTGCACTTTTGGGCAAGGCATCTGCGGAGACGATTGCCTTTTATCAGTGGGTTTTCGCCGATCAGCCGCTGCCTGAGATACAGGAGGTCACCTACAATCAGCAGACCCGAAAAATTCGTATGCTGCCCTATCTGTATGACAAGCTGTGCGCGACGCTCGTGCTGAGCTGTCCGCAGCCGCTCGTCGATTTTCTGAGCGGTCAGAGTACAGAATGGGGGGAGGCTGTATTTCTGGCAGACCTCTTTACAAAATCTGCCGCCGAGGTCTATGACGAATGGGGCGGACAAAGCGGAAAATCCGTACAGTATTGGCTGCAGCACGTCGGTTATGACGCACTGGGACGGCGTGCCGAGAGCGAGCAAACGGGCACTTTGTGTGTCACAAGAATGACCGAGGAGCCCGATGTGCTGGCGCTGGAGAATTACCGCGAACTCAGGCGTCCCATCAAAGAGCCGCTTGACTGGCGTTGGATTGATACGTTCATTCAAAACGACTGGGAGGAGATGTTTAACAGAATGGATTCTGATGCCATGCCAGAGGCGTGGAAGCGCAAGACAGGCGCATATTTTTATCAGAAGGCCTTGCAGGTGGAAAAAAGCAGTTATTATTCCATCGGAAAATTGCGGATAAGGCTTTATCGAATGAAGCAGTACGGCTGTCAGAACTTTGAAAACATTCTGGTCAGCCAGTGCAAGTCTTGCTATAACATGGCAGAATACCATGTTTTCGATATGTTTGCCGCCTATCATGAGATTGCAGGCAGACAGGCAGCCATGGAGGAGGCACAGCGCGTGGTCGCGTTTTACCGCTCTGCCAAGGACGGAAAACGCGCGGAGAGCATTGCGCAGATTCTGAAAGCCCATGGTTTTTTACCGGAATCGGAATAAGTACATAGAGTTTTTACAGCAAGCAGGAGGAACATAACATGCAGACTGTACAGAGATTACCAGCAGAACAGCTTTTTCAGAATGAAATCGACGCATTGATTGCAGCCGAGAAAGACCCCATTCCTACGGGCTGGCGCATGTCCCCGCGGTCGGTGCTGACCTACATCTGCGGCGGCAGGGTGGGACAGACTGAAATCACGCCCAAGTATGTCGGCAACCGCCGCTTGGTAGAAATCTGTATTGCGACCCTTGTGACAGACCGCGCGCTGCTCCTCATTGGAGAGCCGGGCACGGCAAAGTCATGGCTCAGTGAGCACCTTGCGGCGGCAATCAACGGGGACTCGACGCGTGTCGTACAGGGAACGGCAGGCACGACCGAGGAACAGATTCGCTACTCGTGGAATTATGCCATGTTGATTGCCAAGGGTCCGAGTCCGGAGGCGATGGTCAAAAGTCCGGTGTATCATGCAATGGAGACCGGAACGATTGCACGTGTGGAGGAAATTTCACGCTGTGCAAGTGAGGTGCAGGACGCTCTGATTTCCATTTTGTCGGAAAAACGCATTGCAGTGCCCGAACTTGGCGTAGAGGTGCCGGCGCAAAAGGGCTTTTCGGTCATCGCAACTGCCAATACACGTGATAAGGGCGTAAATGATATGTCTGCTGCGCTCAAGCGCCGCTTTAATATCGTGGTACTGCCCGCACCTGCCAGCCTTGAAACCGAAATTGAAATTGTAGAAAGCCGTGTCCGGCAGCTGTCCGCCAGCCTTGACCTCTATGCAAATGCACCGCAGCAGGACGTTGTTGAGCAGGTGGTTACGATTTTCCGTGAACTGCGCAGCGGGAGCACGCTGGACGGCAAGCAGAAACTCAAGACAACAAGCGGAGTTCTGTCCACGGCAGAAGCCATTTCCCTTTTGACCAATGCCATGGCGCTTGCAGGCAGCTTTGGCAGCGGCACAATTGCGGCGGGTGACCTTGCAGCGGCATTGCAGGGCGCTGTCATCAAGGACGAGGACAAGGACGGTGTTTGCTGGAAGGAATATCTCGAAAATGTCATGAAGAAGCGCGGGGCACGCTGGCTTCCGCTCTATCAGGCGTGCAAGGAGCTGAACTGATATGACACCTGTCTATTTTGGGGTGCGCCATCTCTCTCCGGCAGCGGCGTATCATGTGTGTCTGGCGCTGGACAGGGTGCAGCCCGATGTGGTGCTGATTGAAGGGCCTTCGGACCTCAATGACCAGATGCAATGGCTCTGTCACAAGGAAACCCAGCTGCCGGCGGCGATTCTTGCCTATACCCAGAAGGCGCCGGTTCACACCATTCTCTATCCGTTTGCGGTCTATTCTCCCGAGTATCAGGCGATTTTATGGGCGCATACCCATAAGGTGCCGTGCAGATTTATGGATTTGCCGTCGGAGGTCTTTCTGGCGCTGCGCGAGCGGGACGCACAGCAGACAGAGGAGACAGCGGAGACACAGGGCAAAACGACCGAGCAGGTGTATCGGGAGCTGGAGATGATTTTGGGCGAGTCGCATGATACCTTTTGGGAGCGCCGCTTTGAACAGCTGACGCATAACTATGAACAGGCGGCGGCAGCCTTTGGCGAGCAGCTGCGGCAGAGCGCCTGCGACCCACAAGAGCGGACTGCGGAAAATCAGATACGCGAAGCCTATATGAAGCGCATGATTGTGCAGGCAGAGCGGGAGGGGCAGGTTTTCTGTGTGTGCGGTGCCTTCCATGTATCCGGCTTGCAAAGCTGCGCACCCATGACCGACGATGAGGAAAAGCGCCTGCCGCGTGCGGCGTCCAGTACAACGCTCATGCCATATTCCTATTATCGGCTGTCTCAGCGCGCGGGCTATGGTGCGGGCAATCAGGCGCCTGCCTATTTTGAACTGCTTTGGCAGGCGATGCAGCAAGGAGACTTGAGCCAGACCACCTATCAATATTTAGCCCGTCTGGCGGCAGAGCAGCGCAGACAGGGGCAGCTGACCTCGGCGGCAGAGGTCATCGAGGCAGTAAGGCTCGCACAGACGCTCGCCTATATGCGCGGCGGCCAGTATCCGACCTTGCAGGACTTGCGGGACGCAGCAGTCACCTGCATGGGACACGGCAATTTTGCAGAGATTTCGGTCTCTGCGGCGTCGATAGAAATTGGTACGAAAATCGGCGCCCTGCCCGAGGGCGTGAGCCGCACCTCGATTCAGGACGATTTTTACAGGCAGCTCAAGGAGCTGAATTTGGAACGGTACCGCACCGTGCAGGCACAGCAGCTGGATTTGGATTTGCGCGAAAATCTGCGGGTGAAGTCGGAAAAATCGGCATTTTTGGACTTGCACCGCTCATTTTTCCTGCATCGTCTGCGGGTGCTGGGGGTTCATTTTGCAGCGCCGGTGCAGAGCCGGCAGACAAGCGCGAACTGGGGAGAATATTGGACGCTGTGCTGGGTACCGGAAACCGAAATTGAACTGGTGGAATCGGCACTGCTGGGAGAAACCATAGAAGGAGCTGCGGCTTTTGCGCTCAAGGAGCGGGCAGACAAAAGTGACACGATTTCACAGGCGGCAGAGGTCTTTCAGGACGCTTTCCTGTGCGGCATGCCGCAGGCGGCAGGGCATGCCCTTGCCGTTGTGCAAAGACTGTCCGCAGATACGGCGGCAATCGAGGAGGTCTCCAAAACGGCGGTTAATCTGTCCACGGTCATTCGGTATGGCGATTTGAGAAGGTTTCCCTCCGCGCCGCTCATACCGCTGCTGTCACAACTTTATCTGCGTGCCTGCCTGACGATGGAGGAGGCGTGCAGCTGTGATGATGCAGCGTCCGCACAGGTCATGGACAGCATAGAACGCATAAATCAGGTGGAGCGTAGCCATGAATTTTTGGAGGAAAGCCGCTGGACCGATGTGCTCACTGCAATTTCGGAGCGAGATGACCTCAATACCCGATGTGCAGGCTTTGCCATGGCGACACGCATCGAGCGCGGACAGGTGACAGAGGAGGAACTGCGGGTGCAGGTATCGCGCCGCCTGTCCAAGGGGATTCCGGCAGATTTGGCAGCGGGCTGGTTCGAAGGGCTTGCCAAAAAGAACCGGTATTCGCTCATTATGCGCCTGTCCCTTTGGCGGGAACTGGATCACTATCTGGCAGACCTCGATGAGACTGCGTTTAAGCGTGCGCTGGTATTTCTCCGCCGTGCCTTTGCCGATTTCACTGCCAATGAAAAGAGCGATATTGCAGAAAATCTGGGCGAAATTTGGGGCGTTGAGCCGGAGCAGGCTGCCGATGTCCTGATGCGCAGCCCCACCGAAGCCGAGCAGGATATCCTTGCCGGACTGGACGATTTTGACTTTGGGGATATCTAGGAAAGGGGACAAGGCAAAATGCAAAACGAACAGATGGCGCGTTGGCGTCTGATTCTGGGAGAGCAAACGCAGGACACCTTCTCCGGCATGGGAATGGACGCGCTTTCCAAAGAACAAATGCTGATGGACGAGGCGCTGGCTGAAATTTATGGCGTTTCGGAAGGCGGCGGCAGCGGTAGGGGAGCCGGAAGGGGACCGTCTGCGCCGCATATCAGCAAATGGCTGGGGGATATCCGCAGCCTGTTTGAGCCAGATATGGTGGCAGTCGTGCAGAATGATGCTGTCGAGCGCCGAGGACTCAAGCAGCTGCTGCTGGAGCCTGAGCTTTTGGACAATCTGGAGCCGGATTTGAATATGGCGTCTACACTTTTGATGCTGAAGGACCAGATTCCCAAAAAGTCCAAGGAATCGGCACGCAGGTTTATCCAAAAGATTGTGGAGTCCATCAACCGGAAGATGGAAACCCAGATGCGCAGGGCAGTGACAGCGGCACTCAATAAGAAGGAACATTCCCCTCTGCCCTCCGCGTCCGCAATCGATTTCCGCTACACGATAGCCCGCAACCTGCGAAATTATGACCCGACCCTTGGCGTTGTCATTCCAGAGCGCGTATATTTCTTCGACCGCGCCAGCAAGGTCAATCGCTGGCACGTCATTCTGGATATCGACCAAAGCGGTTCTATGGGAGAATCCATTATTTATTCGTCGATTATGGCGTGCATCTTGGCGTCTATGGCGTCAGTCAAAACCAATGTTGTTGCGTTCGATACCCAGATTATGGATTTGACAGATCTGTGTGAGGATCCGGTCGATTTGCTGTTTGGCTTCCAGATGGGCGGCGGTACGGATATTGCCAAATCGCTACATTATTGCAGAAGGTTTGTAGAAAGTCCAGACAAGACCCTGTTTTTCCTGATTTCGGATTTGGACGAGGGCGGCAATCGCGCAGGACTCTTAAACCATCTGCGCGAAATGAAGGAAAGCGGCGTGACCGTTGTGGTGCTGCTTGCAGTCGCGGACGGCGGCCGACCGTATTATGATGAGAAAACGGCAAAACGCATTGCAGAGATGGATATTCCATGCTTTGCCTGCACGCCGGAAAAGCTGCCGGAGCTGATTGAACGCACATTCAAAAAATATGATCTCACCGAGTTTGCAAAGCAGATGAAGAAGAAATGAAAAAAGCCCCCGTTTTGGGGGCTTTTTTGCGTTGATACTTAACCAAAAATTTGGGAATATACCCATTCGCTGTATTTTTCAATGCTTTCGATGTCACGGTCGAAAGGATAATTATTGGGAATTCCAAATCGGTCAAAATGTTCCTGTTCGATTTTTTGAGCCTTTTTGTGCGCCTGCTCCATAGAGGAAGGGTCACCAAAGTCTATGCTGGCATAAGCATCTAAAATTTCCTGTCCAGCCTTTAAGGAATCATGATATTTTCCATAGTGCTTTTCGCCAAACTGATTTTCAACAATGTCTGTTGTCTTCTTTACAAAATCCTTTCGGTAGGTTTCAAACAGACGATCTATCGTTGCACCAAACATCTTGCCCAGTTCGCCGCTTGCGGCTGCTGCCTTTTTCGCTGCGGCGTATGCAACACCAGTCTCACCGTAGTCAGAGCAAATCAGGTCACCGCAATAAATTCCACATTTTTCCTCGAAGATGCGTCCTACCTTTTGCAGACGGAATAACTCAGTCGCTGTTGTTTCCACGCCGCCGATGGTCAGCTTGGTGGTTACCTTTTGGATATCTAAGCTGTGGAAATCCATGTCCTCATCGGCTTTTAGCTGCTCTGCCAGTTCCTGAACGACCTGATGAAGCTGTCCCTTGAGTGTTTCTACATCTTCGTGGGTATACTTGCCGCCTGTGAAGAAGTCAAGAGTATCTGTTGCAAATTTTTCCAAATCACGTTCACAGCGTTCTGATGTAATCGCGCCCTTGGATACGAGGTGCAGGGCAGCCTGTACCAGTGTGTCGCCATCTTGGCGCAGGAAATCGTGAAGCGGTTTTCTTTCATTAAGCTCTTCTGGATTTCTGTCTGTCAGATGCATTCGGTTGGGGTCATCTGTATAAAAATCATATGGATCTAGCACAGTTTTCTCCGGAGGCTTAAAGGAAACTGTATAGCTTTTTCCTACATTCTCTGTGACATCTTT
Source organism: Butyricicoccus pullicaecorum (assembly GCA_018366035.1). Classification (GTDB taxonomy): domain Bacteria; phylum Bacillota; class Clostridia; order Oscillospirales; family Butyricicoccaceae; genus Butyricicoccus; species Butyricicoccus pullicaecorum_A. The sequence goes on from JAGZIW010000018.1 coordinate 13,637, forward strand.
CCAAACCAATCCATTTTGAGAGAAATCAATATAGCCTATGCGGTCTGGAACCGTGAATGTGACAGAGTCAGGGCGTTCAAACTTTGCAGAAGGTTCATAGGTGTCTACTGAGGGTCTGGAGGGTCTGGAAACCGAGCCGTTGGACTGTGAGGAGGAGCTTGACCCTTGATTGGGAAGCGGAATCAGGTTGTTAGGATCCGGTACATGCCCGGGCTTGAAAGTGTCTGGGTAATAGCTTTGGAAACCGGAAAAATCGACATACATGACAATACCTCCTTATTTTAGTCCACAGGTTCCGTTGTGACGGCAGGGCTGGCTCAACTCACCGCCATTGTATTTTGTGACATTTCCTGTGGCGTTGCATAGTATGTTCTGGTTTATAAAAGTATTTCTTGCTCCATAAGAAAGGGAGTATCCTGTTTTACGCTGCGAGGAACAAAGCTGTTTCATGCGCTTTTCATTTGAACAGCTTTCTGCGAATAAATGGATAAATTGATTCGCAGATGAGACTGGTGCGATGCCTGCAATACGATAAGATACCTCCTTTTACTACAAATTTTTAAGACTTGCCTAGATTATAACAAATATTTACTGAAAGTCAATGTGCGCACGGGAAATTCCTGTACAAAATATAAAGATAAAATTTATATATTTTGAACTATTAAGTTTTCGGCGCACAGGACGTCAAAATAAAAAAGAAACCGGCAAGCCAGAGATGAAGTGAAATATAGAGTTTCACGGAAATCGTAAAAAGTTTGGAGATGCGCATATTTTTATGGCGCTGTCATCTGCGTAAAGGGCTGCGTTATGTTTCAGCGTCCACTGCGCAGAGTGCTTTGGAGAAAAGGCATACCCATGGACGGGCACTTTGCTGTGTAAAAATTCTATGTCGTGACTTTTTGCGGGATTTTGTGTGCGGCTGTGAGATGCTTTTTGTCTGTATTTTGGGTTGATGATAGACAGCAGGCACAAACGAGGGGGCAGAAAAGTATAGTGTACGAATGAAAATGGTGCTATAATAAAAAAGACATCTAAACATAAGGATACGATGATATGAGAATTGTTACACAACAGGATATGGAGCAAATCAAAGCAAACCGAACGAGCAGTGCACAGCCCTGTATGATGCCCTATGGCATGTATGTGGATATCGTGGAATTTCCGGACGGCTGTGTGTTTCCGAACGGGTGCAGATTTGAATATGTACAGATAAGCCCGAAAAGGTGGACTCGCTTTGGAGATTACTGCAAATTTGGCGATGCGACAATATTTTCCGTTCCGGTGCGGTTCGGGTGGAGCGTGCAGATTGGAAAGGACTGTGTGAGCACGGCAGACATGCAGCTTGGGAAATATGCAGTCATTGGCGAGCATTTCCGTGTGGAGTCTCCGGAGGATCGAGAAAAGCCTGTCTCGGTGGAGCTTGGTGCATATAGCCGCTTGGGTGGACAGTTTGTCATCAGAGGAAACATAGATTTGGGTACAGGCTGTACCATTGGTGAGCAGGGCACGTTCTACTACAATACAGAGATTGGAAAGGACAATCAGATTGGCAGTCTGTGCAGATTCAAGGGCAGAACAGTATTTGCACAGCCAACGTATTTTGGAGATGGCTGCAAGTTCGGGGACACCGAGGAAGTCGAGACAATCGGCGCGGTTACGCTGGATATCCCCATCGCAGAGGGAAAGAAAAATATCATGACCGTGTACTGCCAGACGGACAAGACCCTCACAGAATTCTGCATGAGCGGCGGCAGACTGGATAAGCGCAGCATTGAAAAAGCTGTCCGAATTGCGAAAATCATTTTTGATGCAGACTGACTGCCGCCTGCGGAGAGCCTTTTTGGAAGCTGGATTTTTTCTGTTAAGTTTTCTGGGAACAAGACGATATTGAGTGTGAATAGGTCAATTGATCTGAGAACAGAAAAATCGCTCCAGAAAGGAGGCTGGAAATTTTGAATATTGAAATGGGCCGGCCCGCGGTTCCCACACCCGTCCCGCAAAATCGTCCACAGGCTTCGCCCGATGCGGCGCTTGGGGAAACACAGGCGGCGGCAAAGCCGGAAATTCCAGCAGATGAGACGCTGGATTCGCTGATGTCCGTGCTTCCGGAAAAGGGCGAAGAATTACAGGATTCCTTCACCCAGAGTGAGGCGCTGAGCAAGAAAAATGAACTGATACAGGCATGGAAGGACAGTTATCAGCTGCTGCAAAACAACGGAATGCAGCAGGGCAGCAAGGATTTTATAATGCAGCAGCCAATGTCCGGATTTCAGATGCCAGCCTTGGGCGGCAATATAGACTGGGGAAGTATATCTGATGAAATTTTGAATTTTCTCCAGAACATGGGCTCAGGAAACGTGGAGGAGGGACTTGAGTATCTGATTTCGCGCTATGTTGCGCTGGGCAGTCTAACGGATACGCAGATGGATACGCAGGGCAGCGACCGAACAAACCAGAGGCAGCAGCTGGAGCACACCTTTTCCAAGGGACGCAGACAGCTGGTAGATGGATATGTAGAGCGTGTTCAGAATACCCTCAAATTATCTGATGCAGATGCCGCACGGCTCAAAAATAATCTGGAAACCATGCTCACAAAGCGCTTGCAGACTTATCAAAAAATAGCGGAGCAGGCAAAGCCGCATTTGACCAGAAACCCAAAGACAGGGCAGGACGATCAATATATGGCAGCGCAGCTGAGAAGTGCAGTGATGGAGGCCGGCAAGCAGAAATCAGGCTTTTCCTTGCACGAGCTGCGGGGAAAGGAATTTTCCTTTGCTGATATGCGGCAGGCAGGAGAACTGGCAAAGGGGTATCAGCTACTCTATAAAAATGCCGGAATGGGCGCAGAGCGTGAGCTTGCAGCCGATCTTGCCATGGTGGATATGAAGCTGCAAATGCAGATTCGCAAGGGTACGGTCGGTACCCGTATGGTGAAGCTCTTGCAGGGCTCGCAAGCGCAGCGCCATGAAGGCGTTATGAATGCGGCAGATGCGCGTATTCTTTCGCGCAGCGGCAGTAAAACCTATGTCACGACAAATCAAAAAGAACCTTTGAACCGCAGCCTTGTCAAGGATATCTATGAGACAATCCTGCATATCTTCGAGCGCAATGGCGGAGACCCTATAACAGCCATTCGGGACGGGCTTGCCGCGCTGAGCGGCAAGGAAGAAACCAATCGCAGCCGCAGCAAAAAGGGCGGCATCATCTACGAAATCGATGGACGGGGCTATGCGGGTGCAAACCGCCCAATCGTGCGTATAACACAGGTGGGACGGATTCGCGATTGCGTGATTGCATTTGGAATCCTTGCAAGCTTTTTTGCGCTGTGGTATTTTATGATGTAAGCGGCGTCGAACAGACAGCACGGAATGTGGATAAGAGCAAACAGAAGCCGGCACCAAAAGGTGCCGGCTTCTGTGCGTTGCCAGACTCCCGCCTTTCGGGAAGGTCTTTGCTCGTGAAAAATAAGTTTGATATTTTGCAACACTTTTAGTATAATGTAGGTGCAAGCATATGGCAAAAGCAGTTAATGACAGCAAAGGAGACAGCATCGATGAGAGAACAAGAATATGCGGCATATCTGCGCGATCTTGTACAGAAGGCATCTCTTGCCGACCCAGAGCGCAAAGTATTTGGCGCAAATACGCATCAATACAAGTTGAATCCTGTACTTTCACTGGACGATGTACAAGCATATCAGGAAAAGTATCATGTTGTACTGCCTTCGGAGTATGTATTCCTGATTACACAGGTGGGAAACGGCGGCGCAGGACCCTATTACGGAATCTATCCGCTGGATTTGGAACAGCCAAGGTCTGACAATCTCGGCACACCGTTTATCACGAGCCGCTTGACGCAGCAGCAGTGGACTGGAAAGCTGATGCCGATTTCACGTGAGAATGAGGATTTGGAGGACTGTCCAGATGACCTCTATGAGCAGATCGAAGCGGAGATATTACAGGGGCTTTATCCGGTCAGCACACAGGGGTGCAGCTATGAAACGATGGTCATTGCACAGGGCGAGGAGGCAAACCGCGTCTTTTATGTAGATGTCGATTGGAGTTATGAGAACCCGCCCTATGATACCAAAATGACCTTTCTGAAATGGTATGAGGATTTCTTTCTTGAGATTATTGCAGGCAACCGCATGGATTCCTACGGCACCCGCATCATCAAGACAGAGCAGGAACTGATTGACGCATTCGCCCATACAGAGGATTTGGAGCAGCGAAAGACCATTCTCAACAGCTTTGTCCGTTTTTTGTCGCCAAAGCCTGAAAGTATCCGGTTTCTCCGAGATCTGCCTGAGGATACGCTTGCAGATTATAAGCTGCCGCTTTTGCTGCTGTATGATACCGAAAACGGGCTTCAGTTGTTTTCTCGTTTGCTGCAAACAAATCCAGCCGCAGCACTTGCACACAGTATGCTCGTTCCGAAAGACCGTCTGCCGGAATACTATGAAACCATGCTGCATCTGCTCTACACCATCGAAAATGGCTCGGAAGGGAAATATCGGTATTTATCGCTGCATGATATCCTGCTCTACCGCCTGAGAGAGTGCCCGCAGCTTCGGGCAAAGGATATCGTGATGTTTCTCGAAAAGGATAGCCTGACAGAGGGCGATATCAAGACCGCACTCTATACTCTAAGATTTGTTCCGGACAAGATGGAGGCGATTGACACGCTTTCCCATTTCATGCGAAATGGCTCCTATTGGGTGGCGCATACCGCATTACAGACAGCTTGCCATGCGCCATGCCGCAGACTGGAGCCTGTATATCTCGAAATGTGGGAGCGCTACCATACGGACAGCTGCATGGCTGCCAACCTCAAAATTGCATTTGAGACAAGTGGAATCCCCCTCCCCAAAAGGTAAAGTGACAGCACTTGACAATTGTGCCTGAATTCGATACAATCATTTCAGGTAAAACGGTTTGGAAGGTGCAAAAATGGAGCAGAAATTTCTCTTTCAGGTGAGTTCCATGGATTTGGATACTCTGGTTCCGCAGGTAAGCTATGGTCTGGAAAAGCAGGTAGAGCTTGAATCGAGAAAGAGTCACCCGCAAATATGGGAGGTGACCGACCGGTTCAATGAGGCAGATAAAGTGCCCGAGGAGGTACAGCGCAAGCGCCAAAAACGCAGAGGCATTTTATCGGCGGTGGAGTGGCTGCTGGGACTGATACTTTTGGCGCCCGCTTTGGTTTCCGACCTCACGGTACTGCTGCTGGTGGGCGCGGCAAGCTATGCCGCAAGCGTTGTGCTGATGTGGAATGGCGGGCGTTCGCGTCTTGCACTTTTGAGTATGGTGCAGGGGATTTTCTTCACCGTCGTTGGATTGACAGACCAGATGGGCAAGCTGCTGCTGCTCGGCGCCGCCGGATTTGTGGTCGGCGTGCTTGCGCTCTTATTTCGCAGGCGTCTGACACAGTTTGAGAAGGCGGCTCTGCGTATTTTGACAAGATGGCAGAATTTGCCGGAGGGCGTGCGGCTTCGGGCGGTGTTTTCTTCGGAGGGCATGACGCTTTCTGAGGAGGGACAGCAGGGGACTGCTGAAGTACCTTATGAACGATTCGAGCGCGTGATTGAAACGGCTGACCTGTTTCTTATGATTTTTGCGGGCAATGTCACGGTACTGCAAAAGAAGGACTTGACCGTTGGAGAGGTCAGCGAATTCCAGTCCTTTCTCAGAGAAAAGATGGAATATATCGCTGTAAGGAAGGAGCCCTGAGCAGTCAAAGGCTTTGATTACAGCAGAAACTTAAAAAAGTCGCTTCGCCAGTTTATTCTGGTGCGAAGCGACTTTTTTATGTATTGGGCATTTTTGTGTTGTGCAAACGATCGGGCGTTTACTTGTGGAGCGAAGTGGTTTCGCGTTTTTTGATGATTGGCAGGATCAGTCCTAATGCGGTCAGGACAAATGGAGTGATGATATTGAGCGCAGTCGATGCGATATCACCCTCTACATACATACCCATGACACAGCAGATGGCGGTGACAATGAAGCACCAAATGCCTGCGGTCAAGGCAATGCCCTGATTCTTAACAAAGCGATATTCCGGTTGGAAACGGTCTGCTGCCTTGCGGAGCGCAATGTAAGCGGTAAATACCCAGAGATAACGCAGCGGCATGGTAACAGAGTTGAGCTTGTTGAGCTGTGCAAGTACGGTCGCTGCACCGGGAACGAAAGACTGTATGAGGATAATGCTGCCGGACAGAATTACGACCATCCAGATGCCGTTGATATATGCGCCATACTTATTCTTTTTGAGCAGCTTGCTGGGAATGAACTGCCGTGCGTCCTCGTTATCGAGCAGGATACGCAGCGGTGCGTCGATGCTCAGTACCAGTACAGCGAACTGTCCAATGGCGTTGCAGGCTGCATAAATAATCAAGAGCAGGTTGCCAACGTGGTAATACTCACCCAGCTTCTGGAAAGACCAGTAAGAGCCGTTGGAAACATAGGAGTTAAAGCTCTCTGTGCTCTCGTTGATGACAGTCGGATCAAACATCATGCCCATAGCAATGGTGCCAAGAATCGCACATACGACTACCATGCCTGCAAGTGCAATCATGCCCTTCGGGAATCCCTTGGAGGGGTTTTCCACCTTGTTTACATAGGGAGAGATTTTTTCACAGCCGCCCACTGCAAACACAAGAATGGAAAGGGAGGTGAAATAACCAAGGTTGAATTCCGGAATGAGCTTGTCCCATGTGAATTCCATGGAAACATAGCCGCCCTGTGGGTTGATGATTGGTGCAGCGAACATCATGAGGATTATAGAGGATTGACATGATGAACATACTGGTTCCCGCAATAGTCGCCAGCTTTTTGAGCGGGTTGAGACCGCGGCTTGCAACCCAGCAGAAGAACAGCAGAACAGCAAGTGTGGCAAGCTGTACCCAGATGGTGGGAAAGGTGTCGTAGGTGGATCCGTTTTGGAATACCATCCAGCTGAGCGCCTTGAGACCGCCGCTGCCTTTGCTTGCGATGTAGGTGACATGGCAAGCCCAATAGGTCCAGCCGGCATAGTATGCAAACTTGGGGTTGATGGTTTCGTGAATCCAAGAGCTGACACCGCCGCCAGAGTTCTTGAAAGCTGAGCCAAGCTCACCAACCATCAGGGCGTAGGGGATAAAGTACAGTGCGAACATCAGGATCCAGCTAAAGATAACTTGGATACCATTGAAGTAAACGAAGCCGTTGAGCACGTTGCCAAAACCCCATACCGTTGAAAACGCCATGAATGCAAGGGTATACCAGCTTAGTTTTTTAGAGTTTTCCATGCAGTAACCTTCCTTTTCTTTGATTTTTTTGAATGCCCCGCCATATTATAACATACCTTTTCAAATTGGGGAACATAATTCTCTATCATTCGCATACGTGGGAAGAAAAATCAGACGCTGTCCATGTCTCTTTATGATTGCTTTTTTATAAACAGTCGAAGAAGAATTATTAACATGATGGATAACTGTTGGAAAAAATAGAATATGATTGTATAAGATGCCTAAAAAATGCGCTGTTTCTTGTACAATGGAATCTATTGATTTCATATAGGCGCAGTGTTAGCATTAAAGCGCAGAGTTTTTTTGCACAGATTCTGTTATTTTGTATTCCCTTTTGTGACAGTGGAAAATAAGTCCGAAATTATACGAAAATTGGGAGCAAGGCAGGAATTTGGTAGTATCAGCAGAACATAAAAGGAGAAGGGTTATTATGGAATGGAAAAAGGTGCTCGCCTTTGTGCTGGCGTTGGCAATGCTTGGTTCATCGGCTCCTGCCTTTGCGCTGGAGGAAATGAAAATACCAGAAAACCAAATAGAGCAGCAAGGGGACACAGATACAGAGCACGCACCAGAGCAGGGGGAATTGTCGGATACAGAGCAAACGCAGTCTGAGACGCAAAAGCCGGAACAGACAGACGATGAAGTGCCCATGCAGCCGCTGACACCGGCAGCCGTGCCTGTGGAGGAAAAAGCGTACAAGTTCTATCCAAAGCCGCAGGAAATTACCTATCAAGAGGGCGGTGTGACCTTGGAGGACACGGTCGATGTTGTCTTTGAAAGCGGCGTTGATGCCTATACGGAGCAGCGCGCGGAAGATGCACTGGACGAAGTGCATGTGCGCATGCGTCAGGCAGAGAGTGTACAGGCTGCCGATTTGCTGGTTGGTATCTATGACAATGCGGATACTGCGGTAGATGATTGGTTCAAGCAGCAGATGGGCGGACAGAGCGAAAAAGATTTTGATGTCTTTGAAAAAACAGATTCCTATATGCTGGTCGTGAAAAACGGAAAAATCGGTGTTTTGGGCAAGGATACCGATGCGGCTTTCTACGGCCTGACCACATTGCGCCAGATTTTGCAGCAGACAGATAACGATAAGCTCATTCAGGCTATGGAGATCACAGACTGGGCAGATGTTGCCTCCCGTGGCTTTATTGAGGGCTATTATGGAGAGCCGTGGAGCACAGAGGATCGTGTGGAACTGATGCGCTGGGGCGGCAACCTGAAACTCAATTCTTATTTCTATGCGCCGAAGGACGACCCAAAGCATAACAAGCAATGGCGCGAAAAGTATACGGAGCAGGAGCTTCGGGAAAAAATTGAGCCGCTTGCAAAGGCGGGCAATGCGTCCAAGTGTCAGTTTGTATTTGCGCTGCACCCTTTCATGAACAGCCCAATCACCGATGAGAATTATGAGGAAAGCCTTCAGACGCTCAAAGAAAAATTTGAGCAGGTTATGGGCGTAGGGGTGCGCCAGATCGCGGTGCTTGCAGATGACGCCGCAAATCAGGGAAATGACCTGTATATCCGGCTGATGAAAGATCTTGTAGACTGGGTTTCCTCCGAGGAAATGCAGGAAAAATATTCGGGACTCAAGAAAATAATCCCCTTCTGTCCGGTTCAGTATATGGGCAATGGAGAAGCATGGATGCAGGAGATGCCGGACGAGGTGCCGATTGTTATGACAGGCGGCAAGGTATGGGGCGAGGTCGCAGACAGCTTTACCGATACCTTTTATGGGAATGTAGACCGTGGGCCCTATATGTGGATCAACTGGCCGTGTACAGATAATTCCAAACGCCATTTGATTATGGGCGGGTATACCACATTTTTGCACCCCGAGGTAAATCCGGAAAAAATTCAGGGTATCGTGCTCAATCCCATGCAGCAGTCCGAACCGTCTAAGGTTGCAATCTTTGGCAATGCCTGCTATGCGTGGAATATTTGGACTGAACGAGAGGCAGAGCAGGCATGGGAGGATTCCTTTTCCTATGTAGATCACGATACCCATGAAGAAACAGAGGCGTCCGAGGCACTGCGCGAATTGTCTAAGCATATGATAAACCAGAATATGGACAACCGTGTAACCAAGCTGGAGGAGTCCGTAGAGCTCAAGCCGAAGCTGGACGCATTCAAGGAAAAGATGACAGCAGGGAGCCTGACACAAGAGGACATCGACAAGCTGCGCCGTGAATTTGCGCTTTTGGAGGACGCGGCGGAGACCTATCGGCGAGAGGGCAATCCGCGCATTGCAGAGCAAATCGTTTATTGGCTGGATACTTGGAAAAATATTACAAGCGCAGCCAATCATCTCTTGAATGCTTTGCAGGCATATTACTTAGAAGACGACGCCAATATGGTGCCGACCTATTTTGTAGAAGCGCAGGCGCAGCTGGAGGAGGCAGAGACACATGGGTTCCCCTATGTGGATCACACCGAATATGCAGAGGTCGGCGTGCAGCATATCATGCCGTTTATGCGTGCCATGCGTGACCATGTTGCCATGCTTTCCAAGCTGACAGTAGATCCCACCGCGCTCATTGCAACTGCCATTACCAACCGCACCGATAATCCAACAGGGGCGCTGAGCAATCTGGTGGACGGAGATATCAGTACAGAGGTGATTTTTAAGGAAGGCAGTGCCATTCATACCGGCGATTATATCGGTGTTATGTATAACCGCGCCATTCCGATTACAGATGTAAAATTTGTGACCGGACGGCAGGAGAATGCGGAGGATACCTTCGAGCGGGCAAGGCTGATGTATACCGAAGATGGTGAGGAATGGAAGCCTGTTCCAGATGTTCCGGAATTTACAGACGGCCGTGCTGTTGTGGAAGCGCATGGACTGACGATCAAGGCAAAGGGAATCCGCTTGGAAGCAACCGCTGACAGAACCGGAAAGTGGTTTGCTGCACGTGAAATCTATGTCAATGAAATTCCGGAAGAGTCGGAAGGTATAACGTCCGCGCCTCTGAAAAGCAGTGTTATAAAATCGGCGCATTACAGTTTGGCGCAGAATACCAATGAGAATACACTCTCGGATACCAATGATGACACCTTTGTATGGTATAAGATGGCTGGAGATTCGGCAAAGCAGGGTGACTTTGTGGGTATGGAACTTGATCAAACTGCAGCTGTTGGTCGGGTTCATGCGGTTGTTGGAAAAACGGGAAGCAAGGACAAGTTTAAGCGGTATCACGTTGAATATTCGAAGAACGGGACGAGCGATTGGCAGCGCGTGCCAAAGGAAAAGATTCGTGTCAATGACGGCGTTATCGTCAATGATGATGGCAGCATTACTGGTCTGGAGAGCGGTAAGGATATTCTGGACATTGAGCTGGGTGGCATGACCGTAAAGGCTGTTCGTATCGTGAATGATGAGCCGCGACCTTTTTGGGTTCAGTTTGGCGGTTTTCTGCTGTATCCGTCCAATGTAGAAGAAATTATCCATACACCAGAGTGGAAGATACAGCAAAATGCCGGTCTTGACGCCCTAATCGATGGCAACGACAGCACCTCGGTCTGGTTTGACCCAGATGGTGATGTCAATGTCAATCAGGATCATAGCCGCAAGGGTGAATATATTGGCGTAAAATTGCGTGAAAAGCAGAAAATCGGCAAGGTTCGCTTTGTTGTTGGCAATGATACGCAAGATAAGTGGAAGCAGTATCATCTGGAATACTCACCAAGTGCAGATGGAGATGCCGATTGGGTATCTGTTCGGCCGTTTGCAGGCGCACAGAGTGGCAAGGATATTGTGGAAGTCAATCTGGGTGGAGTCACAGCCCAGCGCGTGCGTATAGTCAATGATGAGGATACGCCGACATGGGTGAAATTCTCGGAAATCACGGTCGATGGTTTTGACGTGACCAAGGACGCCCATGTCTTTACAAACAACGATGCGGCAAGGCAGAATGTCTATGGCACAATTGACAATGAAGAAGTAAGTATTTCCAAGGCGTTTGAGATTACGCTCAAGCCGAACGAGTATTTTGGTTTTGAACTGCCGCGTATCCGTCAGCTCAGTGAAATCACGGTCGATGCCATAGGGCAGGAGGGGCTGACGCTCAAAGCGGGCGCGAATCTGGAAGAAATGAACGCTTATACGGAGGGCAGTGTCAATGCGCGATATGTTTATCTGCAAAATGATACTGACCAACCAATTTCTTTCTATCTGGACGCGCTGAAAGCCAAGATTACGGAGCCTAAGGCAATCCACTTTGACAGCATCGAAGGTCTGCCGGTGGCAAGCAAGGGTGACGACGCAGTGGAACAGGGACGCACCGGCAGCCTGTTTGACGGCAATGTGAATACAGATGTCACCTTTGCGCGCAAGCAGAAAAATGGCGGTACGATTACCTATGACTTGGGGCAGACACGTGAAATCCGAAAAATCGAAGCCCTGATGAAAGATGCACAGCGCGACTTTATCCGTTCGGGTGTGATTGAGGTCGCACAGGAGAAAGACGGAGAATGGACAACCGTTGTCACCATAGACGAGATGGGTGAGGACGGAAATACACCGAATGAGGACACTGCGGGTTCGGTTGGCTGGGGAGAATCCAGCAGCAATTATCCGAACTTTAAGTCCTATACAGGTACGCTGGACACACCGGCTGCGGCGCGTTATTTGCGTATTCGCCTGACTGCCGATTATGACCACCGCTGGATTAACCTGAGCGAAATTTTGATTAACGACGGGGAATATATTCCGGTACATGCAAACCCGACTTTTGTTGTGGAGCCTGCCGAGGTTTCCGGTGACTTTATTCCTGATTTTGTGGCAGATGGCAATGTATCCACGGGATTCAAGCCGGATATGACAGGAAAAAATCAAGGCTCTCTCACGTATAAGCTGTCCGCCTCTACGCATATCGATCAAATCAATATTTTGCAGAGCAGCGCCAATATCAGCAATGCACATGTGTCTGTTCGTGGAATCCCTTCTGCGGGCGCAGACGCCAGAACGGCTGCCGCGGCTGAAAAGGGTGAATGGGTTGAAATCGGTATGCTTACAGAACCGCTGACCTCGATTTATACCTATAACTTTGACAGCATTTATGAAATCAAGCTGGAATGGGGCGCTGTACAGCCAATCATTTATGAAATTGCTGTAGTTGCAAATGAGGCGCTGGAGGTCGATGCGACTGCGCTTGCGCGCCTGCTCGAAAAATGCGGAGAGCTGACAGAGGAGGAAAAGCAGAAATATCAAATGTCTGCTGTGACTGCCTATGAGGCTGCACGCAAGGAAGCGCTGGAAATGGTTGCAGCCGTTGCGCAGGGAAAAATAGATGCACAGGCAAAGGTGAATGAAGTATATGCCAAGCTGCTTGCAGCAAATAAAACGCTGCTGGGCAGTACGGAGGATTTGATTACTGCAAAGCAAAATCTGCGTGACCTGCTCGACAGCTATTCGAAATACAAGTATACACCGAATTCATGGGAGCAGTTTATCAATGACAGTGCGTACCGCAATGCGGTTTTTATTAACAAGAAAGATGGCATCAACCTCAAGGAAATCACAGATGCGACCATTGCGTTGATGGAGGCAGCGGAAAGGATCCTTGTAGAGGAAAGCTCCGGCGGCACGCACCATGAAACCTCGAGACCAGAGGAGGAAAAGCATGAGGATACCAAGGCGCCTCTGATAGATAAGCCTGTCCTGCCAGTGAATCAGACGGTTGCGGTTGCTGCTAATAATGGAGATGTTGTGTCCATCAAAACACAGAAGATTGGAGATGGATATGTACTCTCTGTCAGCAAGGACGGCAAGGAAGTCACAGATTTGGAGGGCGGTATCACCGTATCGCTGCCAACATCGGAAACCGGCATGGGTGCAGTCGCTGTGATTGGTTCCGGCGATGCGCAGACTGTGAGCAAGAAATCCTATATTCAGGACGGCAATATGATTGTCACGATTGCGGGTTCCTGTACGGTGCAGATTGAAGACCGTGCGGTATCCTTTGCTGATGTAACAGATGCAAATTGGTTTAAGAATCCGGTTGATTTTGTGACTGCACGCAGCTTGTTCATGGGTGCGGCACAGAATACATTTGCACCGGCACAATCTATGAATCGCGGCATGCTGGCAATGGTGCTTTACCGCTTGGAGGGTGAACCTGCGGTTGCGTCTGCTTCGGCATTTCAGGATATTGCACCGAACCAGTATTATGCGAATGCGGTTGCTTGGGCGGCAAAGAAAGGCATTGTACATGGAATCAGTGCGGATAAGTTCTCGCCGAATGTTTCGATTACCCGTGAGCAGCTGGCAAGTATTCTGTACCGCTATGCAGGCTCTCCGAGCGCTTCGCAAACTCTCGATGGCTTTGCAGACGCTGATAAGATCAGCGACTATTCCATTGATGCAATGCAGTGGGCTGTGCAAAAGAAGATCCTGTCTGGCAGGGGGGATCACACGCTTGATCCAAAGGGCACAGCAACACGCGCAGAGGTTGCGCAGATGCTTATGCAGTTTGTAAAGGAAATCTAAGAATCGACGGAAACCGTGAGATGACAATATGTTATCTCACGGTTTTCTTTATGGCGATTCGGCTGCTGCCCTTGATGCGGCTGGACGTATCGAGCAGATAGGAATAAAAAAAGACCAAGCAATAAAATCTTGCTTGGTCTGGTGGATCTGGGGGTTTTTAGCTTAATATTTATCAAAGGAAGATGATTTGGGAGAGTAAGTCACGGCATCATCTTCTGTGAGGATACTGCTGTGCTCCGGACGCAGCTTAAACTGCCCGACAAGATCGTTGAGCATATTTGCCTGACTGGAAAGTTCTTCGCTGGCAGCAGCGCTCTCCTCGCTGGTTGCGGAGTTCGTTTGCACGACTGCGGAAATCTGGTCAACGCCCAATGTGATCTGTTCGATGATTTCTGCCTGCTCCTGCGATGCCTCTGCAATCTCGTTTACGGTTGTGACAACGCTCTGGATCTTTTGGGTGAGTTCATTAAATGCTTGGCTGGTAGTCTGTGCAATCTGTTCGCCCTCACTGACGGATTCGATGGTGCTTTCGATGAGGGAGGTGATTTCCTTAGCGGATTCGGACGACTTCTGCGCAAGGTTGCGAACCTCGTCTGCAACGACTGCAAAGCCCTTTCCGGCAGCACCGGCGCGTGCAGCCTCGACAGCGGCATTTAGAGACAGGATATTGGTCTGGAAGGTGATATCATCAATGACCTTGATGACCTTACGGATACTTTCGGAGGAAATGGAAATTTTATCCATTGCGTCAAGCATTTCCTGCATATTGGCAAGTGTAGACTGTGCCACCTTGCCGGAAGTGATTGCAAGCTGATTTGCCTTTTTGGAGTTTTCTGCATTGGTATGTACATTACTCGAGACATCGTTTAGCGAAGCAGACAATTCCTGAATACTGCTTGCCTGTTCGGTTGCGCCCTGTGCAAGTGCCTGCGCGCCGCTTGCAACTTGATCTGAGCCTGTGCGGATTTGGTCGGCAGACGATTTGATTTCATGGAGGAACAGGTTGAGCTTATCGAGCAGGACACCGCCGGCCTTTTCAATTTCGTTCATTTCTCCGGAGAAGTTTCCGTGAGGGAAGAAAGAGATATCGCCCTCTGCCATCAGTCCGAAGTTGTCGCCAATGCAGGAAATGATGCGTTTCAGCTCGGTAAAGCTTGCTTGGATACTGCGGCAGGTTTCGCCGAACTCATCTTGACTGTCGTAAGAAAGTTCTTTGCTGAAGTCACCTGCTGCCAGTGCACTGGTTGCGTTCTGAATACGGTGCAGCGGAATAGTGATATATTGTATCAGCTTGCGCAGCATAAAGATGCCAATGAAAAACAGCAAAACACTAGCAGCGATGCCGAAAATTAGGGATATTTTATAGATCCTGCGGGAAAAATCGGCACGATCTTCTGCAAACTGCATCTGATCATCGCGTAGTGACATAATAATATCTGCCTGTTGTGTTTGCAGGGGTTTATATTCCTCTTCAAAAATCTGAAATGCCTGCTCTGCGGAAGCAGTCGAACCATCATAAAGGAGCTCAAACATACGGTTGCGGGGAGACTCCTCCTGTGCCATAAGGGCTTCTAGGTTCTGTATTTTGGTTTGGTCGAGGGATTTGTTTTGCTTGCACTGTTCGAGAAAAGCTTTGTTCTGCTCAACGTCCGCAACGGCGCTTTTCAGATATGCGGAAATCTGGGCGGGGTCGTGATCTGCAAATGCCATGAGAGAGTATCTCTGTGTGGAAACCAAATTGCGGCGCATTTCCCAGATAACAGATGTATTGGGCAGTGTTGTGTTTGCGAGGGTGTCGGTTTCCTGCTGAATTCTGTAAATGGAACTGAGGGACAGTGCAGAAATGACAAGCGACAGCGCAAGCAGACTCCCGAAGATCACAAAGAGCTTATTGCGGATTTTTAAGTTTTTCATTTTGATACAGTCCTTTCCTTGTTAAGGTCAGTATATATACAGCGCATGCAGCGCGGAAGTAAGATGAGTAAAATAGGGATTCTTTTGATGTTTATCCTCGTAAAGTGTTATATTAAACATATAATAACACAATTTTCCTAAAATATCAATATTTTCCGACACAATATTTCAAATAAATTTGTACAAAATCACAACAGAGCCTTTTATATAAAGTGACAGCAGGCACTTGGGGAAGAAATTTGACAAGCCGATAGATGCAATATCATATTCCTGCTTTTCCACATCAATTTCCAATCAACTAACAACTATAATTTTTTGAATCGGACGAGGGATTGCTTTCCGATATGCAGAGGTTTCACAGAAAATCATAGAGAACGTAATCATGATATATGATGTGCTTAGCAGAATAGGAGAATCAGACAGTCGGATTGGGAAAGACTTGTGCCTTGGACAAGCTGTGTACCATAAAAAAAGCACTTGGGTCATTCGGCATGATATATGCAGGACGCAAGTGCTTTGTGATATTATAATGATAGAACAGCAAATCTGCGTATACTACTGAATATGCTCCTCGCAGAAATCGTCAACAACGCGAAAACCCATTTGCTCTCTTGATGCAACGCGGAATTTTCGAATACTAACCGAGTCGGTTTGCGGACACAGGCGATTTTCTGGATTCAGACGCAGACAGGACATTTGTGTTTTTTGTTTTTCGTGCATATTTGTTTCTTGCATATTCGCTCACCTCGTGGATTAGTGTTCCCTGAGACAGAGCGAAATATGACCGGCTTATTTTTCATAATCCTCAAAAGGATCCTCCAGTGCCGGACGGCTGTCCAGATCGTATGGCGTTGTCTGGTAGACATAATAATTGAGCCAGTTGGTATAAAGAAGCTGCCCGTGAGACCGCCAAGTAACTTTTGGCTCCTGTGTCGGATCATCATCTGGAAAATAATGGCGTGGAAGCTGTGGCTCGAGTCCACGGCTCAAATCACGAAAGTATTCCTGTTTTAAGGTGTCCCGATCATATTCGGAATGACCTAAGACGAAGATTTGCCGTCCGTTGTGGGAGCCTGCAATATAAACACCGGCCTCATCGGAAACCGACAGAAGCCGGAGCTCTGAATGTCGCGTGATATCTGAAGCACGTACCTCGGTATGACGGCTATGTGGTGCATAAAAGATATCATTGAAGCCGCGCAGCAGACGTTCGGTCGGCACCAGTACCCGATGCTCAAAGATGCCGCTCATTTTTTCGGGCAGTGTATACTTGGGTACATTATAATGATAATACAGTCCGGCTTGTGCGCCCCAGCAGATATGCAGGGTAGAATGTACATGGGTTTTGGTCCATTCCATGATTTCGGTCAGTTCAGACCAATAATCTACCTGTTCGAAAGGCATCTGCTCAATCGGAGCGCCGGTGATGATAAAACCATCATAACGGTTGTTTTTGATTTCATGAAAGGTTTTATAAAAAGTAAGCAGATGATCCTCTGGGGTATGCGTGGATTGGTAGGTCTCTGTTTGAACAAGGTCGACCTCGATTTGCAGAGGTGTATTGGAAAGACAGCGCAGAATCTGTGTCTCTGTTGTGATTTTGAGCGGCATCAGATTGAGCAAAGCAATCCGAAGCGGACGGATATCCTGTGTGATTGCGCGCCGTTCGGTCATCACAAATATATTTTCAGACTCCAGCACTGCGCGAGCGGGCAGACTATCGGCAATTTTGATGGGCATTAGAGATTCTCCTTTCCAAAGAACAATGTATTTATTATAGCGCACCCTGCGCAGGATTGGAAGAAAAAGAAGAATGTTTGATATATATATAACGGGAGGGCTGATTTTGGCAGGATAAAAAAATTTAGAAAATATATTGACAATAAAAAAAGAATGTGATATTATATGAAAGCTAGTTCGAGAGAACTGGTCAACTGAAGTGAAAAGTTTAGAGAGAAACGACTTTGTTGTAGAAAAAAGTCGAAAAACTTTGAAAAAGGTCTTGACAAACAAAATAAACTTTGGTAAAATAAACAAGCACTTTACCGAAAGGTAAGCGCAAGAATTGTACCTTGTAAATTAAACAACGAAAAGCTTGA